>CAVGAA010000001.1:0-30967 GCA_963627065.1 bacterium
GCTCCATGCAGACGTCGGATAATCTCCTGACATATTGATTTTTATGGTTGGAAGTACATTCCGATTCAGAAAAACCTATTCGATTTGTTCGGGTAGGTTTTTTGGCGTTATGAAAACGCAAAAACCGTCCGAAAATCGCTGAGAACGAAAAAAATGTAAAAAAATATGCGATTTTTCAAAAAAAAATCGAAAAAGGACTTGAAAAAATCGCAAAAAAATAGTATTATATATATAGACTATAATTATATGCTCAAAAAATGGGCATTACGAACTTTAATCAACAGGTTTGGGAGGAAGATTACATGACCTTTGAACATGACGATAGCCTCGAATGTGCCGTTCACATTAAGGTTATCGGTGTCGGCGGTGGAGGCAACAATGCCGTCAACCGAATGATTTCAGCAAATATCCAAGGTGTCAGTTTTATAGCGGTCAATACCGACAGACAGGCATTGCGGAAGTCCGAAGCCCCCAACCAGTTGGTAATCGGCGAAAAGATTACAAAAGGTTTCGGAGCGGGTGCAAATCCCACAATCGGAGCGAGAGCGGCGGAAGAATCCATTGACGATATTCGCACGCTTTTGCAGGACACCGATATGGTATTTATCACCGCAGGTATGGGCGGAGGCACCGGAACGGGTGCCGCTCCGGTCGTTGCACGTGTCGCAAGAGAAATGGACATTCTGACTGTCGGAATCGTTACGAAGCCTTTCGTTTTCGAGGGAGCAAAACGGATGTCGCAGGCAGAAGCCGGTATTGTGGAACTTTCGCAATACGTCGACTCCTTGGTTGTCATTCCGAATGAGCGTCTCAAACAGGTTTCCAACACGAAAATTTCGCTTTCCAATGCATTCGGTTTTGCCGATGACGTTCTTCGCCACGGTGTGCAGAGTGTTTCCGAACTCATCAATATGCCGAGTTACATCAACCTCGATTTTGCAGACGTCACAAGCGTTATGCGTGATGCAGGCTATGCACACATGGGCATCGGTTCGGCATCCGGCAAGGACAAAGCCGAACTCGCCGCAAAAGAGGCAATTTCCAGTCCTCTGCTCGAAACGTCGATCGGCGGTGCGAGAGGCATTATCATCAGTATGTCCGTGTCCGAAAATATCGGCTTGGAAGAGGTCGAACACGCCGCTCAACTCGTATCTCAGGAGGCAAGTCCCGAAGCGAATGTCATTTGGGGTGTGACCTTCGATCCAACACTCGACGATGAAATGAAAATTACCATTATCGCAACCGGATTTCCCAAAAAACCCGGGGATGCGAATCGTGCCGGTGTAACCGTTAAGAAAAACCCGGGTTCACCTTTCCGTCAGGATGTCGAGCAGAATGCTCAAAAGCCTGCACAACCGACACAGACAAAACCTGCACAACCCCGTCCGGCAGAGCAAAAAAGACCGACACGCCCTGCAACCGTCGCAGATGACGACGGATTCGATGACCTGATGAACATGGTCAACCGTAAAAATAACTGATTCACTCGGAGGATAGAATATCATGGTATTTGAGCATGACGATTCCGCAACGGATTGCGGTGTAAAGATTAAAATCATCGGAGTCGGCGGAGGCGGAGGAAATGCCGTCAACCGCATGGTCGCCGCAAACATTCAGGGCGTTGACATTTACGCATTGAACACAGACAAACTCGCATTCCGCAAATCCGAGGTCGCCAATAAAATCATCATCGGCGAAAAAATCACAAGAGGTTTCGGAGCAGGTGCAAATCCGCAGATCGGAGCAAGAGCCGCAGAGGAATCGATTGACGAAATCAAAGAGATTCTTGAAGGCACGGATATGCTTTTCATCACCGCCGGAATGGGTGGCGGAACCGGCACGGGTGCCGCTCCCGTCGTTGCAAGAATGGCAAGAGAAATGGACATTCTTACAATCGGCGTCGTAACCAAGCCCTTCAATTTTGAAGGTGCAAGAAGAATGGAGCAGGCAGAGAAAGGCATTGCCGAACTCGCACAGTATGTCGATTCTTTGGTCGTCATTCCGAACGAACGCCTGAAACTCATTTCCACCGCAAAAATTTCGCTCTCGAATGCATTCAGCACCGCAGACGACGTCCTTCGCCGTGGCGTGCAGAGCATTTCGGACCTTATCAACGTCCCGGGCTTCATCAACCTCGACTTTGCAGACGTTACAAGCGTCATGTCCAACGCAGGCTATGCCCATATGGGTATCGGATCTGCAACCGGTAAGGACAAGGCTGAGCAAGCCGCACTCGAAGCAATTTCCAGTCCTTTGCTCGAAACATCCATCAAAGGTGCAAAGGGAATTCTTATCAGTATGTCGGTATCTCCCGACGTCAACCTCGATGATGTCGACTACGCATCGTCCCTGATTTCCAAAGAGGCAAATCCCGATGCGAATATCATCTGGGGCGTGTCCTTCGATCCCACCTTGGAAGACGAAATGCGGGTAACCATTATTGCAACCGGCTTTACCAAGAAAGAAGAAGACAACCCGACAAAGAATGTTCAGAACAAACCGCAGGGAAATAACGCATTCCGTCCGCAGAACGGAGCAAACGGCACAAGACCGACCGGTGGTGTCGCACCGCAGAGAACCGGCGTGCCGGCAAGACCTGCAACGCAGAACGCTCGTCCCGTGCAGACACAGCAGAATCCGTCTCGCAGACCGACGCCCGCACCGAAAGCAAACGATGACGGCAACGATTTCGACGATGTCTTCGATATGCTTAACAAGAGATAATTGCCGGAATTTGACGGATTTTATCTGAAATACTAAATAAATTCTTTCAATTGCATATTGACGTAGGAAAATACCCTCCCGAATTTTCGGAAGGGTATTTTTTATCTTTGTGAAATTAAGCCTTGAAAGCCTCTTCGATAGCGACTGCAACCGCAACGGTCATACCGACCATGGGGTTGTTGCCCGCACCGATTAGTCCCATCATTTCGACGTGAGCCGGAACAGAGGACGAACCTGCGAATTGAGCATCGGAGTGCATTCTGCCCATGGTATCGGTCATACCGTAAGAGGAAGGACCTGCCGCCATGTTATCGGGGTGCAGGGTACGACCTGTTCCGCCACCGGATGCGACCGAGAAATATTTCACGCCGTTCTCATTGCACCACTTCTTGTAAGTGCCTGCAACGGGATGTTGGAAACGGGTGGGGTTGGTAGAGTTACCGGTGATCGAAACGCCGACATTTTCGAGTTTCATGATTGCAACGCCTTCCGGTACGTTGTCTGCACCGTAGCACTTGACATCTGCACGAGGACCTTTGGAGAATGCCTTGGTCTCAACGACCTTGACGGTTTCGCTGTACGGATCGAATTCGGTCTTGCAGTAGGTGAAACCGTTGATACGGGAAATGATGTAAGCCGCATCCTTGCCAAGACCGTTCAGGATGACACGCAGGGGCTTTTTGCGAACCTTGTTTGCATTCAAAGCGATTTTGATTGCACCTTCTGCCGCTGCGAAGGACTCATGACCTGCCAAGAAGCAGAAGCATTCGGTTTCTTCGGAAAGGAGCATCTTGCCGAGGTTGCCGTGTCCCAGACCGACTTTGCGGTTTTCTGCGACAGAACCCGGGATGCAGAAACTCTGCAAACCGATACCGATATTAGCCGCTGCCGTTGCGGCGGTTTTGTCACCGGTGCGTTCAGCTTCTTTGATTGCGATTGCAGCACCGACCGTGTAAGCCCACTTTGCATTTTCAAAGCAGATAGGCTGTGTTTCTTGGACAATGGTGTAAGCGTCTACACCTTTTTTGTCGCAGATTTCTTTGCATTCGTCAATGGACGAAATGCCATATTTTTTCAGAACGCCGAGGATTTTTGCCTCACGTCTTTCATAACCTTCAAACTGTGCCATTGTGTCTGCCTCCTTATTCCTTACGGGGATCGATGTACTTCACGGCACCGTCTTCGGGATTGAAACGGCCGTAGTGTCCCATTGCCTTTTTATAGGCTTCGTTAGGCTCCATGCCCTTCTTGATGAAGTCGGTCATTTTGCCCAGAGATACGAATTCATAACCGATGACCTCGTTGTTTTCATCGAGTGCCATTCTTGTGCAGTAACCTTCGGTCATTTCGAGGTAACGGACGCCTTTTTCTTTCGTGCCGTACATCGTACCGACCATGGAACGAGCCCCTTTACCGAGGTCTTCCATACCTGCACCGATGACAAGACCGCCTTCGGAGAAAGCCGACTGGCTTCTGCCGTAAACGATTTGCAGGAACAGTTCTCTCATAGCGGTGTTGATTGCGTCGCAGACAAGGTCCGTGTTGAGTGCTTCGAGAATGGTTTTGCCCGGGAGAATCTCGGCAGCCATAGCCGCAGAGTGCGTCATACCGGAGCATCCGACCGTTTCAACCAAAGCCTCCTCGATAACACCGTTCTTGATGTTGAGGGAAAGTTTGCATGCACCCTGTTGCGGAGCACACCAACCGATACCGTGTGTATAGCCGGAAATATCGGTAATCTGTTTTGCCTGAATCCACTTGCCTTCTTCGGGCAGGGGAGCAGGACCGTGGTCACAGCCCTTTGTGACCTTGCACTGGTGCTGAACTTCGGCACTCATTGCGTAAGGGCATTCGCTGACATTGCTCATTTTTATATCTCCTATTAAAATATTGACCTAATTGGGACGGATTCAGAGAATGACTTCTCCGTAAACCTCGCCGAAAGCACCTGACGCATTGCACTCATCGGTGTCGATGTGCATAGCGAGTGCGTATGTGGGACTGACACGGCAGACAACATCTTCAAAAATAACCGGACGTTTCGTCAGCATCTTCACACTGACAATCTGCTTGTCTTTCACACCGAAAGCCTCGGCATCTGCAGGGCTGAAGTGAATGTGGCGTTTTGCGATGATAACGCCCTCAGTGAGTTCGATTTCTCCTGCGGGACCGACCATTTTAAGTCCCGGTGTACCTGCAAGGTCACCGCTCTCTCTCACGGGTACATCACGCAAACCGAGTGCACGCATATCGGTGTAAGAAAGTTCCACCTGATTTGCTTTTCTGCACGGGCCTAAAACACTGACAGCAAGTGTTCCCTTCGGACCGACGAGCGTAATTCTGTCATTTCCTGCGGCGAATTGCCCGGGCTGGCTGAGCGGTTTTCTGACCGTCAGTTCCGCACCCTTGCCATAAAGAATCTCAACGGCTTCCGCAGTCAAGTGGATATGGCGGGCAGAGGTTTCAACCAAAACCTTGTTTTCCATTTTGCACAACCTTCCTCATGTAAAAATAAAAGTTTAACAACATCTCCCGACAGGCGATTGCCGATAACGCAAGGCAATCACCCATACCATATATTATACCATTTTTTTTGTGAATTGTAAAGGTATTTTTTTCATAATCTCACGCAGATATCTGAACTTTTTTCCGTCAAAAATCATAAAAATGCGGTTTCGTACAAAAAATGCCGTTGAAATTGATAATAAAAACTGTTCTTATTATAAAAATAGGAAAAAATCTGAAAAAATCGAAAAAAATATTCCGAAAATGCAAAAAGGAATGATAAAACGGTCTTGCAATGCGGGAAAAAGTGTGATATAATAATATGGTTTGATTGGAAATATCGCAGTGTGAGGCAGAACCGCCGATTTTGGATCTGCAGAGATGCGACATTCCCAAAGAAAGGTACGGTTTATTCATTGAATACGGTCTATAAAACCCGAACGGGTGCGGACATTCCGTGCCTCAGTGTGACTGAGGCGGAGTCGAGGCACTATCTATCCAAAGAAACTTTGGACAGAATGCACCTCATGGCACAGAGCGATCCCGTCGCCTATGCCGAGCAACCGGACGGTAATCCTCTTTACTATTACGATCCGGGGAAGGTGGCGGAAGCACCACCCGAAAAATGGTATTCCGAGAAACCTCGGAAACTTACGCAACCCATTGCATTGCCGAGCGGTCTGGAAATCGGCAGAGTAGGACGGCAACGGGCAAAATCGCTCGGCTATTTTACGCAGGAGCAACTGCACGAAATGCACTACGACATTGTCGCCGATCCGGTCGCATATTTTATTCACAAAAATACCGCAATTGTCTATCTTTACGACAAAAGCGAGGCGATCCGCCAGCCGAAACTCTGCACACTGTGCGGGAAAAATGTCCGTTACAAACGCAAACTCTGCCGTGACTGTTTCGAAAAAGATTTGGCAATCCGTCGCAAAGAAGGGGATGCCTACCGTGACGGTTATTTCGGTATGAAACGGGAAAAAGTTCTTTTCTTCGATTTGGAACTGACCGGTGTCTATGACCATGACGAAATTCTCTCGGTCTCGATTATGAACGCAAACGGCGAACTGCTCATGAATACATACGTTCGTCCGGTGCATACGAAAAAATGGAAGGTCACCGAAAAAATTCACGGCATCACGCCCGAAATGGTCGCCGATGCCCCGACACTCGAAGAACTGACACCGAAACTCAAAGAAATCATCGCATCTGCCGACAATCTCATTGCTTACGGCGTGTCAACCGATTACAGTCATATCAAAAAGATTTACCGCACCGAGCGTGAGCAGAACGCACTGCACAAAAAAATCCGTTGTGCCGCCGCCGAATATACAAGATTCATGCAGGAGCATTACCCCGACCTGACACATAACTCGCTCACCGATGCCATGGCGTGCCTTGATATCGCATGGGACGGTGTGGCACATACCTCCATTGCCGACACGATCGGTTGTATGAAAGTTTGGGAAAAACTGTTTCCGCACTACTATGAAGATTGAGAGGGAAAACGAAAATGAAAGATTCGCTTTTCGGACTTGACAAAGAAACAAACGAAGACGGCATGAAACTGCTCGAAACTGCTTACGGCGATGTCGAGGTCGCACTCGTTTGCGGAATTCTCGACGATGAGCAGATTCCGTACCTGACGAAAGACAGAGGAAGCGGAGGCGTGGTCAGAGTTTTTATGGGCAATTCGCTTATGGGAACGGATATTCTCGTGCCGGAAGAAAAATACGAGGATGCCAAGGCAATTCTCGATGCATATAAAAACGCTCCTGCCGAAGAAATTGACGGAGAATCGGACGAATCCGAAAAAGATTCGGAGGTCGGCGAACCGTGAAAGAAATTCTGCTTTGTAAATACGGCGAAATCGTCCTCAAAGGTGCAAATCGCAAGTTTTTCGAGGATGCACTCTGCAAAACCCTGCGTTTCCGTGCAAGGCATTTCGGCAGATTCCTCATCACACGGTCGCAAAGTACCATTGTCATCGAACCGCAGGATTCCTCGGCGGATCTTGACGGAATGTACGAAAGTGCCATGAAAGTTTTCGGCATTGTCGGTATCAGCCGTTGTGCCGTCTGCGAAAAAAATATGGACAGTATCCGTGAGGTCGCAAGGGAATATGTTCCGCAGTTTTTGGAAGGCAAAAAGACCTTCAAAGTTGCCGGAAAGCGTTCCGACAAGCGTTTTCCGCTCGATTCAATGGAAATCGGACGGGAAATCGGAGCGGATATTCTCTCTGCCGTGCCGAATATCAAAGTCGATGTTCACAATCCCGATGTGACCGTCTGCGTGGAAATCCGTGAATTTGGTGCATATATTCATGCGGGACAGATGCCTGCAGCAGGAGGACTTCCGGTCGGCACGAACGGCAAAGCGATGCTCCTGCTGTCCGGCGGAATCGATTCGCCTGTCGCAGGCTATATGATAGCGAAACGGGGTGTCGAAATCGAGGCGGTTCACTTTGAATCGTTTCCCTATACCAGTGAGCGTGCAAGGGAAAAAGTTTTCGAACTTGCCGGCATCATGGCACAGTATACGGGGAGCATCAATCTCCGTGTCGTATCGCTTACGCACATTCAGGAATTGCTCGTCAAAAACTGCGAGGAAGACTATTTTACATTGGTTCTCCGTCGGTATATGATGACAATTGCCGACAGACTCGCCCACGAGAGCGGTTGCGGAGGACTTGTCACGGGAGAAAGTCTCGGTCAGGTCGCATCACAAACTATGCAGGCACTGAATGTTACCAATACGGCAACGACCTTGCCGGTTTTCCGCCCTTGTATCGGACTCGACAAGGAAGAAATCATCCAGATTGCACGCAAAATCGGCACATTCGAAACATCCATTCAGCCTTATGAAGACTGTTGCACGGTCTTCACGCCGAAACATCCCAAAACAAGGCCGGAACTCGACAAAGTGCTGGAACAGCAAAACCGACTGGATTTTGAAGCACTTGTGAATGAAGCCATTGAAACATCTTATGTACAACGCATTCGAATAGAATTTTGAGAGGGGACAATCAAAATGGAAAAGAAACAACTGTATTATCACATGAACATTGCGGGACTTGACAGAGCCTTGCCGATCTGTCCGTTGAACGACAAACTGCAAATCGCAGGATTCGTCATTTTCGGAGATCCCGAACTGACAACCTCGTGTGCGAAAGAAATCAACGCAAGAGTGCCGGAGTATGACTACGCAATCACGGCGGAGTCCAAAGGTATTCCGCTTCTGCACGAAATGTCAAGACTGGACGGAAACCGCAAATATTTTCTCGCACGCAAAGTGCCGAAACTCTATATGACCGGCGTTTTCGATGCGGAAATCAAGTCTATTACAACCGAAAAAACACAGCATCTGTATCTCGATAAACTCGATGCCGAACTGATGAAGGGTAAGCGGATTTTAATCGTCGATGATGTCGTGTCGACCGGTGAATCGCTCCACGGACTTGAAATGCTTGTGAAGCAGGCAGGCGGTATCATCTGCGGAGAAGCCTGCATTCTGGCAGAGGGCGATGCGGATAAATCTTTCCCGAATCTGATTTATCTCGGCAAAATTCCGCTCTTTGATGCAGATGCAAACGTACTGGGTGAAAATCCCAATCCCGATTCCTATGTACAATAAGAAAGTGAGATAACAATATGAACAGAACCTATATCCACGACATTACCCCCGGGGCAAGTTACAAAATCTCCGGTTTTGTCGAAAATCTGCGTAACAAACGCACCATGGCATTTCTTGTCATCCGTGACATCAGCGGAAAAATTCAGGTGACAATCGAAAAAGAGAAAAATCCGGAACTTGCTACGCTCGTCGATCAATTGACCGTGCAGTCGGTCGTTACGGTCGAAGGACCTGTCGTTGCAAACGAGTATGTCAAAATGGGCGGTATGGAAATGCTCCCCGAAAGCCTCGTTATCGAATCGATAGCCGATGCAATGCCCATCAAGGACGATTCCGAAATCGATTCCCGTATGGACTACCGCTGGATTGATCTGCGTCGGGAATGCAACCAACTCATGATCAAAATGCAGACAATTCTCACCAATTCCATGAGAGAATTCCTGCTTGACCGTCATTTTGTCGAAATCCATACGCCGAAACTCATCGCCGCCGCAAGCGAATCCGGCTCGGAGGTTTTCGAAGTCAAATATTTCGATACCAATGCATATCTGGCACAGTCGCCCCAATTCTATAAACAAATGGCAATGGCGTCAGGTATGGACAGAATTTTCGAAACCGGACCGGTTTTCCGTGCCGAAAAGTCCTACACCAACAAGCACGCAACCGAATTCACCTGCTTTGACTTGGAATTCAGTTACGTTTACTCGGTCGAAGACGTGATGCACATGGAGGAAGAACTCCTGACCTATGCATTCGAAAAAGTCGCAAAAACCTGCGGTGACGACATCAAACGTGTTTTTGATAAGGATGTCATTGTTCCGACTATGCCGTTCCCCCGCATCAAACTCAAAGACCTCTACGCCGAACTCGAAGCCCGTTACGGCTATACCGTTTCGGACGATGCGAAAGGGGATCTGACAACCGACGCCGAACACCTCTGTGCAAAATTCTCTATGGAAAAGTACGGGAGCGAATTTTTGTTCGTCACCGACTACGATGCAAAAGAGCGTGCATTCTATCATATGCGTGACAAAGACGGTGTACCTATGGGCTATGACCTCATCTGGCGTGGATGCGAAATCACGACCGGTGCGGTTCGTGAACATCGCTATGAAATTCTCAAAAAGCAGGCAGATGAAAAGGGACTTGCAAAGGATGTCGAATTCTATCTGCAATTCTTCCGCTACGGATGTCCTCCGCACGGCGGATTCGGTCTCGGTATTGACCGTCTGACTATGCTTTTCCTCGGTATGTCCATTAAGGAAGCGGAATTTCTCTTCCGTGGACCGAACCGTCTGACTCCGTAAAAAATGAAAAAGCCCGAACTGTTGTCGCCTGCCGGCAACTATGAAAAAATGGTATCCGCACTGCGTTACGGTGCGGATGCGGTCTATCTGGCGGGGCAGGCTTTCGGGATGCGTTCTTCGGCAGACAATTTCACGGTCGAGGAGATTTACTCGGCAGTCGATTATGCCCATAAACTCGGCAAAAAAGTGTACCTGACCGTCAACACCATGCCCCACGAGGACGAATACGAGGCATTGCGAAACTATCTTTCCGAATTGAAAGACTGCAAAATCGATGCCATGATTGTCGCCGATCTCGGCACGCTTGCAACGGTACACGAAATTCTACCGCAAATGGAAATTCACATTTCCACGCAGGCAAGTATCGTCAGTTCCTCCGCCGCAAAAGCCTATGCGAATTTGGGAGCGACACGTGTCGTTCTGGCACGGGAACTGACCTTGTCGGAAATTCGTGCCATTCGTGCAAACCTCGATCCGGCAATCGAAATCGAAACGTTCATTCACGGTTCGATGTGCGTTTCTTACAGCGGTAGATGCCTGCTTGCCAACGCTCTCAACGGGCGTGACGGAAATAGGGGAACCTGCACGCAACCTTGCCGTTGGAATTACACGCTAACCGAAGAAAAACGTCCCGACAGTCGCATTCCGATTGAAGAAACCAATCTCGGCACGTTCATTATGTCCTCGAAAGATCTGTGTATGATCGAACACGTTCCGGAACTTTGCGAAGCCGGAATTGCCTCATTCAAAATCGAAGGACGCATGAAAAGTGCCTATTATACGGCGGTTGTCACCAACGCATACCGTATGGCAATCGATGCATATTACGCCAATCCGGCGGAATATCGCTTTGACGGGAGACTGCTGTCTGAACTCGAAAGCGTATCGCACCGAGCATACGGAACGGGATTTTTCTATGCAAAACCTATGGAAAACCCGGGGTTGGTCGACACTTGCGGTTACATCCGTGAAAAAGCCTATTTTTCTACCGCAACCGAGCAAAATTCGGACGAACTTTCCGCAATCACGGCAACCGGTGTCCCGTATGAAAACGAAAACGGAAAACTTTACCGTTTCATTCAGCGTAACAAACTGTCATCCGGAGAGGGTGCGGAAATCATCTCCCCGGGGAAAGTCGGTCGTGGATTCACTGCAAACGAACTTTACGCTCAGGACGGCACAAAACTTCCGTCCACACCGCACCCGTCCATGATTTATTGGTGTCGTGTGCCGTTTGACGTTTACGAAGGGGACATTATGCGTGCGGCGGAAAGCCGTGGGCTTGAAATCAGGGCAACCGACAGACCGAAAGGAGACTGCCAATGTTAATTGAATTTCTCAAAGCACTTCTTTACGGCATTTTGGAAGGCATTACCGAATGGTTGCCGGTCAGTTCCACGGGACACCTGATTCTCCTGAACGAATGGTTGCCGTTCAATTTTACGGACGATACGGAACTGCTTTCCGAATTTTGGGAAATGTTCGAGGTCGTCATTCAATTGGGGGCGATTTTGGCGGTTGTCATCTGCTTTTTCGGCAGACTTTGGCCTTTCGGACGGAAAAAAAGCCCGCTCGAAAAGAAACAGACATGGTCACTTTGGCTCAAAGTCGTCATCGGTTGCATTCCTGCCGGAATTGTCGGTGTATTAGGCGATAAAATTCTCGAAAAAATCACCGGAAAGAGCATTGATGATTGGCTTTACAATGCAACTGTCGTTGCAATTGCCCTGATTGTTTACGGCGTTGCATTTATTCTCGTTGAAAAACTCCGTAAACCGGAAAACGAAACCGTTCACACAACCACCGATCTGTCCTATCGCACGGCATTCCTCATAGGACTCTTCCAAATGCTCTCCATAATTCCCGGGACGTCCCGTTCCGGTTCAACCATTTTGGGAGCAATGCTTTTGGGACTTTCCCGTACCGCTGCCGCAGAATTTTCCTTCTTTATGGCAATTCCGGTAATGGTAGGTGCCGGCGGAATCAAACTGTTGGGCTTTGCGTCCTACCTCTCCGAGAGCGGTAAAACTCTGCCAATCTCCGCATGGGGCATTCTGGCGGTCGGTTGTATCGTGTCTTTCGCCGTGTCTATGCTCGTGATTCGTTTCCTGACCGATTTCGTCAAGAAACATACCTTTTCGGCATTCGGTTATTACCGTATCGCACTCGGCGTTCTGGTACTGCTCTATTTCGGACTTGCAAAATGATAAACGAAAAACTCAAAATTCCGTTTCCCGTCATCGTGGAAGGGCGGTACGACAAACTCCGTCTGGAATGCGTTATGACCGGTCAGATTCTCACAACGGACGGCTTCGGCGTTTTTAATAAGCAGGAAAAAACGCAACTTTTTCGAGCCTTGGCGGAGAAAACACCGCTCATACTCCTGACCGACAGCGACGGAGCAGGCAAACTGATTCGTTCGCACCTGACCTCGATTTTGTCACCCGATAAACTCATTCAGCTTTACATACCGAGAGTCAAGGGGAAAGAAAGCCGAAAGAAAAAGCCCTCTGCGGAAGGGGTACTCGGTGTTGAGGGAATGGAGCAAAAATTGCTTTACGAACTTCTGTCGCCCTATGCGGACGAGAAAAGTGCTAATCGTGCGAAAGAAAATCCGCTTTCCAAAACCGATCTTTTTATCGACGGTTTCACCGGTTGCAACGGCAGTGTCGAAAAGAGAAACGCCTTTGCCGAAAAAGTGGGACTTCCCGCAGGTATGACACCGAACGCCTTTCTGTCGGCTCTCAAAGTTCTCATGACTTATGACGAATATCTGCAATTGGTCGGCAGAGATGCACGGAAAAATTGAACATAACAGAAAACCGAGTGACGGAAAATCACTCGGTTCTCTGTATTTTTGGAAATGTTCAGTCTTCCTCTTTGATGTTTTTGATACGTTGACGGGTAAAGTAAACAATCACGAAAACAATGACGTAAGCGAGTGTGAAAAAGGCAATCGCCAACAGATTTTTCACTCCGGATCTGTCACCGGATGGCAACCAAAGAAAGCAGAAAAATGCCGTCAGAGTGAGTAGCCAATGCAGAAGAAAACGCAACCACGTGGCGAGCGGAGAGTGGCGGTAAATCAAACCGGCAGAGGACAGAAGCAGTCCGCAGGGGAGGAGCAGGAGAAAACTCGAAACCTCCAAAATCGCGCCGTCAATGCCGGAGGCAATCGCACGGATGACGATAAAAATGACCGATAGAACCGTAAACCAAACGCAAGTACCCGTGAATAGTCCAGAAAGAATTTTTTTCATTATAGACACCTCAAAAAATCGAAAAAACGCCGTCCGAAAATCATACTCCTATATCATACTCCGTTTTGCAGGAATTTGCAAGAGAAAAACGAAAAAATTTACAATTGAACGCCGAAAAAAACGAAAAAATGTATAAAACGGGCTGAAAATATGCAGGATATTCATTTTTTCTGTTGACATTTCAAGCCTTTTGGTGTATAATATAATGTATATGTTAAAATGGAATAGTGTTGTCGGTATGCGACAGACAGGAAAGGATAGATTATGGCAACAATGAGTCGGCGGGAGGCAAGAGAGGAAGTTTTCAGACTGCTCTTCGAAACCGAATTTCAAAAGGAACTGACACCCGAGGAGATTTACGGACTTGCACGGGAAGACCGAGATTTTGACGATGTTCCCTATATTCAGTCCACTTATTTCGGTGTGCTTGAAAAGAAAGAAGAACTTGACGAACTGATCACCCGTCACGCCAGCGGTTGGAGAGTCGACCGTATCGCACCGGTGTCACGCAGTCTGTTGCGTCTGTGCATTTACGAAATGCGGTATGTCGCCGATGTTCCCGTGAACGTTGCAATCAACGAGGCGGTGGAACTCGACAAAAAATTCGACGAACCGAAAGCAAAAGCCTTTGTCAACGGCATTCTCAACGCCGTCAAAGACGAACTCGAAACCGCAAAAGTAATCGAAACCGAAGGTGACAAGGCATGAGCGACCGGCTCTTTGTCGGATTCGATACCAGCAATTATACCACATCGGCATCGGTTTGCAATGCGGATGGGCAGGTACTATGCAACCGCAGAATACTGCTCCCCGTCAAGGAAGGCGAATGCGGTCTGCGACAGAGTGATGCAGTCTTTCACCATGTCAAGAATCTGCCGGAAGTCCTGAAAGATGTCAAGGAAACGGTCAAGGGGCATACGGTTGTCGCCGTCGGTTGCTCAGTGTCGCCAAGACGTGCCGAAGATTCTTATATGCCGTGTTTCCTTTGCGGTATCGCCACTGCGGAAGCCTTTGCATCGGCAATCGATGTTCCCGTTCTGCATTTCGCACATCAGGAAGGGCATATTATGTCGGCTCTTTACTCGGCAGGGGCTGGAAATCTCCTGAAAGCCGAACGGTTTGTCGCTTTTCATGTGTCGGGTGGCACGACCGAGGCACTCTTGGTCAAACCGCAAAAAGAGAAATTCGATGTGGAAATCATCGGCGGATCGGAAGATCTCCACGCAGGTCAGGCAATCGACCGTGCAGGCGTTATGATGGGAATGGGCTTTCCTTGCGGAAAAGAACTCGAAGCGACCGCACTTCTGAACGATAAAAAAGTGCCGAATCCCCGTGTCTGCGTGCGTGATGCAAAATGCCATTTTTCGGGACTTGAAAACCAAGCATTGAAACTTTGGAAAGAAACAAACGATAAACCGCTCGTGTCGGCGTATGTATTGAAATTCTGTGCCGATACTCTCTTAAAAATGACCGAACAGATCGATGAAAAATTTCCGCATCTGCCGATCGTATATGCCGGAGGCGTGATGGGCAACCGCTATCTGCAAAGCGTACTGTCGGAGCGGAAAGATACCTATTTTGCGACACCGGAATTTTCTTCCGACAATTCCGCAGGCATCGCACTGCTCACACGCAGAAGTTTTACGGAGGAATGATATGCCGACAGGAGAGAGAACACCACTTTCGGTCTCCCAACTGAATGAATATATCAAAATGCAGATCGAAGGCGATTCGCTTTTGCGAAACGTCTGGGTGAGAGGGGAACTTTCCAACTGCACGGAATCCCGTGGCGGTCACTTCTATTTTACCCTCAAAGACAGTGATGCACAAGTAAAGTGCGTGATGTTCCGGACCTATTTTTCGACACTTGAATTCAGAGCGACGGACGGTATGCGAGTTATTGTCTGCGGTAGGGTATCGGTTTATACCGTAAACGGACAGTACCAGATTTACGCCGAAAGGATTCTGCCGGACGGCATCGGTTCGCTTGCCATGCAATATGAGCAGTTACGGCGAAAACTCGAAAATGAAGGTCTGTTTGACGAAGAACGCAAGAAACCACTGCCGGTAATGCCCGAAAAAATCGGTGTTATTACATCTCCCACGGGTGCTGCGGTCCATGACATTCGCAGAATTCTCGGCAGGCGATTTCCGTGTGCCGAAATGATTCTCTATCCGTCTCAGGTACAGGGGGACGGTTCGGCATTGCAATTGGCATCCGGTGTGCTTTTCTTTAATGTCCATAACTTGGTCGATGTGATTATCATCGGACGTGGCGGAGGTTCTGCCGAAGATCTCTGGGCATTCAACGACGAAACATTGGCTCGTACGATTGCCGACAGTCATATTCCGGTCATCTCGGCGGTCGGTCACGAAAGCGATTTTACCATTTGCGATTTCGTAGCGGACAGACGTGCCCCCACACCGTCGGGTGCCGCCGAACTTGCCGTTCCCGACAAAGTCGAACTGCAAAAACTGCTCTCCCAAATGGAGTCGAGAATGACGAAAAGCGTCGTCGAAAGGTTGAATTACGAGAAAAAAATGCTTGAACGGTTGAAAAAATCGAGAATTCTCGCAAATCCCGAAACGCTTTTCGATTCCGCAAGGCAAAAACTCGATGATAAATCCGAACGGCTCGACCGTGCAATGGCACACCGCCTCGAAAAAGCAAAAAACGAACTGGCAAAACAGTGTGCATCGCTGGATGCTCTGAATCCTTTGACCGTTCTGTCACGGGGCTATGCCGTAGTGACGAAGGACGGAAAAACGGTCTTGAAATGTGCGGATGTTTCGGCAGGCGACAAACTCGATATACGCCTCTCGGACGGTATTGTTTCGGCAAATGTCGAAAACGGAAAGGTTTGAAAATGGCTACGAAAAAAGTAAAATTCGAAGAACAAATGGAACGCATTCAGGAAATTGTCGCAAAGCTCGATTCCGGCGATGTTTCTCTTGACGAATCGCTCAGACTTTACGAAGAGGGCATTACGCTTGTCAGAGCCTGCTCGAACCGACTTGACGAGGCGGAGCAGGTTGTCAAAATGTTGCAAGCCCAACCGGACGGAAAACTTGTCCTGACCGATTTCAAAGCGGACGGAGAATGATATGACAAACGAAGTATTGGAACTGCTTTTACATCGCAATGCGACATTGACGGAAAATGCACTGCGGACATACTATACCGACGATGCCGATCTGCAAAGACTGATCGATGCCGAAAAATACAGTCTTTTCGCAGGCGGAAAACGCATTCGCCCAACCTTGACGCTGGAATTCTGCAAACTGTTCGGCGGTGACGAAAATTCCGCACTGCCTTTTGCATGTGCCGTTGAAATGGTGCATACCTATTCGCTCATTCACGACGATCTGCCCTGCATGGACAATGACGATCTGCGACGGGGGAAGCCGACCAATCACAAGGTCTTCGGCGAGGGCGTCGCGGTTTTGGCTGGTGATGCACTCCTCACGGGAGCATTTGAAGTTACCGCAACCAACTCGGCGGTCGGAGCGGAAATTTCCGCAATGGCGGTCGCTTATCTCGCAAGTTGTGCCGGTCGGTACGGTATGATAGGCGGTCAGATTATGGATATCGAAGGCGAAAAAGGACAATTGACGCAGGACGAAATTCTGCGTTTGCAATCCCTCAAAACCGGTGCACTTATCAGTGCCGCATCGGTACTGGGAGCGTTATCGGCAGGTGTCCGTATGGACGATCCGGCAATGGAAAACGTTGTGACTTATGCCGAAAACATCGGGCTGGTTTTCCAGATTGTCGACGATATTCTCGACTGTACAGGGGACGAGAAGAAACTCGGCAAACACACCCACGTTGACAAAGAACACAACAAAAATACGGTTTTGTCTTTCTGCACGGTTGAAGAAGCAAAATTTTATGCGGAGCATCTAACGGCGAAAGCGTGCGAAGCCATTCGCCGTTATCCGTCCTCCGATGCACTCATCACACTTGCAAACTGGCTTTTAACGAGGGAAAAATAATGTTACAGTCACTCAAAGATTTCGGCACGAATTACTGGATTGTCAGTGCAATCGGTGCATGGTTTACGGCACAGATTATCAAAATATTTACGGGTATTTTCCGTCAGCGGGAATTTTCGATTCACGCCATGCTTTTCGGAACGGGCGGAATGCCGTCCTCACATACTGCGGCAGTCTGTGCATTATGCACCTCATTTGCCGTCAGTGACGGTTTCGGATCGAGAGGTTTTTCAATCTCCGCATTGCTCTGCATCATCGTCATTACCGACGCTGTCGGTGTCAGACGGGAAACCGGCAAGCAGTCGCAGGCACTCAACACGCTCCTCAACCGTGTCTTTACCGAAAAAGACAAAACCCAACTGCCCGACCATTTCCGTGAACTTATCGGGCATACGCCCCTGCAGGTCGCCTGCGGTGCGGTACTCGGCGTTGTGGTCGCAATTCTCCTCCACTTGATTCCGATTTATGGGGGCTAACCGATTGCGTGCCGATGTCTTTCTCGTTGACGGCGGATATGTTTCCAGTCGTACGCAGGCAAAAAAACTGATTGAAGATGGTTGCGTGACGGTTGACGGAAATTCTGTCAAACACCCATCGCAGGAAATCGACATCGGTGAACACACCGTAACCGTGCAAAACCGTGCGAAATTCGTCAGCCGAGGGGGCGAGAAACTCGAAAAAGCCCTCACCGCATTTGAGATAAATCCGGACGGTTGGAACGCACTCGACATCGGTGCATCGACCGGAGGTTTTACCGACTGCCTGCTCTCACACGGTGTCGCACACGTCACGGCGGTCGATTCCGGTAGCGGTCAGTTGGCTCAATCCGTCAGAAACGATCCGAGAGTCCGTTCGATTGAACATTGCAACGCAAGGTATCTCACGGGCGACGACATCGGCGGAAAAGTCCGACTTATCGTTATGGACGTGTCTTTCATTTCGGCAACCTTGATTTTACCGAGATTTCCGGAACTTTCGGAATCGATTGCCGATGCCGTCTGCCTTGTCAAACCGCAATTCGAAGTCGGTCGGGCATTGATTGGAAAAGGCGGTATCGTCCGTGACAAAAACGCCCACAAAACGGCTATTGAACGGGTTGCGGACTGTGCCGAATCGCTCGGCATGACCGTATCGGGACTCATTCCGTCCCCGATATACGGCGGTGACGGTAACCGTGAATTTTTACTGCATCTGACAGTCGGTCAGAATAAAAAAGCAATTACAAAGGAAAATATTACTTTTGTCGTAAATCACTGAAAGGATTTTATATGCTCAAAATCGCACTGATTACGAATTTTAATATTGCGGAAAAAGCAAAAGCGGCCTGCACCGTTGCGGACAAACTCATCGGTGAGGGGGGCGAGGTCCTTATCGCATCTTTCTATCGGGAACGTCTGGAACAAATGCACCGTAGCCGTCAGGAATTCCGCTATCTGCCACAAGATTCACTCTATGCCGAGGCGGACATCGTTATCGTGTTGGGCGGTGACGGGAGCATCCTCGAAGTTGCAAGAAAATCCGCCACGAGAGGAACGCCGATTCTCGGCATCAATCTCGGCAGACTCGGCTATATGGCGGAACTCGAAGCCGACGATCTCGACGAACTGCACAAACTTTTTACCGGCGAATATACGCTCGAACACCGTATGATGCTCCGAGTCGAAGTACTCGGAAATGGCGGTGAACTCAAATCTTTCTGCTACGCACTCAACGATGCGGTTGTGTCGAACGGTTCGGTCGCAAGAGTCATCGATCTGGAACTGGCACAAAACGGCGAAAGTGTCACGACCTACCGTGCGGACGGTCTTATCGTCGCAACGCCGACCGGTTCGACCGCTTATTCCATGTCGGCGGGAGGGGCTATTGTCGATCCGAGCCTGCCGTGTTTCTGCGTGACACCGATCTGTCCGCATTCCTTTGCCGCAAGACCGCTGATTTTCTCAGACAAATCGGTACTGGAAATTCGCAATATCTGCACACGGGAAAAAATGCTTTATCTCACGGTTGACGGAAAAATGAATTTTGAACTTTTGCGTGGGCAGGCAGTCCGAGTGACCAGATCCAAACTCGAAACCAAACTCATTCGTTTCCGCAAAAGCGGATTTTACCGAGTCCTGTGCCGTAAAATGCAGGAGAACCATTTTTAAGTGAGGAAGACGAAATGAAAAAGAACAGGCAGGAAAAACTGCTCGAACTCATTACCGAATACGAAATCGAAACGCAGGACGATCTGATCGCCCGTCTTCGTGAGAGCGGTTACAATGTCACGCAGGCAACGGTGTCAAGGGACATTCGGGAATTGCAGATTGTCAAAATGGCGACCGGTCACGGCACATACCGCTATGCAATCCCCAAGCCGACCGAACCTGCAAAAGCCGTCAGTTTCAGTACGGCACTCATCGATTCGATAACCGGATCGAAGTCGGCAGGAAATATCGTTGTTCTCAAAACCTACCCGGGACTTGCATCTGCGGTCGCCGGCGGAATCGACCGTATGAATATCGATTGGATTCTCGGTTGCGTTGCGGGTGACGATACGATTTTCATCGTCACGGAAGATGCGGAGAGTGCAAAAACACTTTCGACTCAGGTGCACGATCTGTTAAGGGGACTTTGAGATGCTACGCTCACTGCATATCGAAAATATAGCGGTTATCAAGTCGGTTGATGTCGAATTCGATGCAGGTTTGTCGGTTCTGACGGGCGAAACCGGTGCCGGAAAATCGATTATCATTGACAGTATCAATCTTCTGCTCGGCAACCGTGTCCCGAAAGAAATCATCCGTTCGGGCGAGAACCGTGCGACAATTTCGGCGGTTTTCGAAGAACTTTCTGACTCCGCCTGCGAAAAAATCACCGCTCTCGGCTTCGACTGTTCCGACAGAACCTTAATGGTGCAAAGGCAACTCACAAGCGACGGCAAAACGCAGACAAGACTGAACGGAGTTGTCGTCACCCAAGCGGTGCAAAAGCAAATTGCACCGTATCTCATCAGCATTCACGGACAGACCGACAGTCACAGACTACTGCAAAAATCTTCGCATCTCGAATTGCTCGATGCCTTTGCCGATTCGAACGAGGCACTGAAAGCCTACCGAACCGCTTACAACGCATGGAAAGAAGCAGACAAAAAACTGTCTTCCATGACGCAGGACGAATCCGAAAAATTGCGGAAGACCGAAATGCTCCGTTACCAAGCGGAAGACATCGACTCCGCAAAACTGAAAAAAACGAACGAAGAAGAAATGCTCGTTAAAGAGCGTGACAGACTTGCCAATGCCGAAAAAATCAACCGACAGATTGACCTTTCCTGCAGACTCCTCTCAGAAGGTGAAAAGACCGATGCCGTTGATCTCTTACGCCGTGCGGAAAACGCAATTTCATCGCTCGAAGGTCTCATTGACGGAGTAGGGGAACTTGCCGAACGGCTCTCGTCTGCGGAATCCGAAATTCTCGATATTTCGGAAACGATTCGTTCATTTGCGGACGGTGACAGCGAAGATCCGACCGAACGCATCGACAAAATCGAAAGCCGACTGGTCATCATCGAAAAATTGAAACGGAAATACGGTTCGTCGATTGCCGAAATTCTCGCATACCGTGAAAAAATCGCCGAGGAGTTGGATTCACTCGACTGTTCGGACGAGGCGAGAGCAAAACTCGAAAAAGAATGTCAAAAACTGCGTAGCGACGTCGACAGACTATCCGAAATTCTGCACGGAATCCGCAAGGTTGCATCGAAAAAAGCGACAGAGCTTGTCACCGAATCGCTGAGATTCCTTGATATGCCGAAAGTGCGAATGGAAATTCGCATAACGCCCACAGAACCGAATGCGAACGGTGCGGACGATGTGGAATTCTTGATTGCGACCAATGTCGGTGAACCGGTACAATCGCTCGCCAAAATTGCATCTGGCGGAGAACTTTCCCGTATGATGCTTGCATTGCGTTCGGTTCTCGACGATAAAAACGGAGCGACAACCGTTATTTTCGATGAAATCGACACCGGCGTTTCGGGCAAAACGTCCCGCAAAATCGGACTGAAGCTCCGTGAAACATCGAGAGGCTCGCAGGTACTCTGCGTGACACACTCGGCACAGATTGCATCACTGGCGGACGGTCACTACCTCATCACCAAAACCGAGAAAAACGGCAGAGCGGAAACGGCTGTCAAACGCCTGTCGGGTGACGAACGGGTGGAAGAAATCGCACGAATTCTGGGTGGAATTCACGTGACCGATACCCAACGCGTTGCCGCACGGGAAATGATTGAGGCAAAGGATGCGGAGCATCCGGAGGAACTTTCATGAAAACGAAAACCAATGCCATGCGAATGCTCGATTCAGCAAAAATTCCTTACGAAATTTTGGAATATCAGGTCGATGAAGACGATCTCAGCGGAGTTCACATTGCCGAAGAACTGCACTTTCCGCCCGAAAAAATGTTCAAAACACTGGTCGCAAAAGGGGATAAAACCGGACCTGTCGTGTTCTGTATTCCTGTCGCCGAAGAAATCGACCTGCGTGCCACCGCAGTTCTTACCGGCAACAAAAAAATCGAAATGGTACACGTCAAAGATCTGTTGGCACTCACCGGTTACATCCGTGGCGGTTGCTCGCCAATCGGTATGAAGAAAAAATTCCCGACATGGTTTGACGAAAGTGCATTGCAGTTCGACAGAATAACGGTCAGTAGCGGAACGAGAGGGGCTCAACTTCTCCTTGACCGTGAAAAACTTTTGGCATTTGTTTCTGCAAAAACCGCATCCATAATTGCAAAAAAGACTTGAAAAATGCAATTAAATGTAGTATAATATAAAGGTTATTGATTTTACAGAGGTAAAAATATGCAAACCATTAAAAAGCGGATTGCGGAAAAACTGCTCTCCGAAGTGAAGCAAATCAATCCGACAACGGTACTCACGCCGGAAGACATTGCCGGAATGCTCGAATATCCGCCGGATGCAAATCTCGGTGACTTGGCATTTCCGTGCTTCAAACTCAGCCGTGAATTACGCCGTTCTCCCGTGCAGATTGCAACGGCATTGGGGCAGAATCTTGCCGATGACTGCATCGGTTCGGTCGAGATTGTCGGCGGTTATCTCAATATCCGCATTTCAAATACCTATCTCGGTGAAAAAGTTGTCCCCGAAATTCTCGAAAAAGGCGAACGCTATGGAGCTCAGACTTTCGGATGCGGTAAAAAAGTCGTCCTCGACTACTCCTCGCCGAACGTTGCAAAGCCTTTTCACATCGGGCATCTCGGTACAACCGTTATCGGGCATTCCCTGCGAAAATTGCACGAATTCGCAGGATACGAATGCTACGGCATCAACTATCTCGGCGACTGGGGAACGCAGTTCGGCAAACTCATTACGGCATACCGTCATTGGGGAAGCCGTGAAATGATCGAGCAGGGCGGAATCGACAAACTGGTCGAACTCTATGTCCGTGTAAACAACGAAATCAAAGGGGACGAAGAAAAAGGCATTCCCGCGAATCCCGCACTGGCGGACGAGGCGAGAGCGGAATTCCACAAACTCGAACAAGGTGACGAGGAAAATCTTGCTCTTTGGCGTTGGTTCGTCAAAATCAGCCTTGCCGAGTACGAAAAGACCTACAAGCAACTCGGTATTACCTTCGATTCCTATAAAGGTGAAAGTTTCTATTCCGACAAAATGCCGGCACAGGTTGAACTGCTCCGTCAAAAAGGAATGTTGCAAATCAGTGACGGTGCATCGATTGTCGATCTGTCCGCTTACAATATGCCTCCCTGCCTGATTCTCAAGCGGGACGGTTCCACCCTTTACCCGACAAGAGATATAGCGGCGGCGGTCTACCGTAAAGAAACACTTCATTTCGATAAAATGATTTACGTAACGAGTGCCCAACAATGCCTGCATTTCGCACAGTGGTTCAAAGTCGTGGAACTCATGGGCTACCCGTGGTATAACGAACTTGTCCACGTTCCGTACGGTACGGTGTCGCTCAACGGTGAAAAATTGGCAACGAGAACCGGAAATGTTGTTCTGCTCCGTGATCTTTTCGCACTTGCAATCGAAAAAGTCAAGGGTATTATGAAAGAAAAAAATCCCGACAGAGCCGAAGACGATGCAACGGCTGAGGCAGTCGGTGTCGGTGCGGTCATCTTCTATTATCTGTCCAATACGAGAATGAAAGATATCAATTTCGTAATGGACGAGGCACTCAATTTTGACGGCAATACCGGCCCTTATGTTCAGTACACTTATGCACGTGCCTGCTCGGTTTTGGAGCGTGCAAACGAAGAAATCACCGCAGGGGCAATCAAAGTGACCGACGATGCGGAAGCAACTTTAATCAAAACGCTTTGCCGTTACGGAGAGCGTGTCACGTCCGCAATTGCCGACTACGAACCGAGTTATATCACGAGATTCATTCTCGACGTCGCATCCGAATTCAATACCTTCTACCACAATTGTAGAATTCTGTCGGCGGAAGATCCCCAAGTCCGCATGAGCCGTTTGCGTTTGACGCAAGCCGTGAAAAACGTGCTTGGCAGTGCGTTTGAACTGATCTGTCTGAAAAAGACCGAAAAAGTCTGATAACAAGTTTAACATATTAAAGAAATATAGAGGTAAGAAAAAATGTCCGGACACAGCAAATGGGCGAATATCAAGCACAAAAAAGAAAAGACCGATGCCGCAAGAGGCAAGGTATTCACAAAAATCGGCAAGGAAATTACCATTGCCGTCAAAGAGGGCGGAGGAGATCCCGCATCCAACTCCAAACTGCGTGATTTAATTCAGAAAGCAAAGGCAAACAACGTTCCGAACGATAACATCGATCGTTGTATCAAAAAAGCATTGGGATCGACGGGAGAAACCTACGAGGAAGTTTCCTATGAGGGCTACGGACCGGCAGGTATTGCCGTTATCGTTTCCGCAACCACCGACAACCGCAACAGAACCGCAGGCAACATCCGTGCATATTTTTCCAAATATCACGGCAATATGGGGCAGACCGGTTGTGTCGGTTTCCTCTTTACCGACGTCGGTGAAATCGTCATCGACAACGAAGACGGCGACATTGACGAAGACAAACTTATGGAAACGGCACTCGAAGCGGGAGCAACCGACTTCAAGTCGGACGGCGATGTCTTTATCGTCACTACCGAACCGGACGACGTTTATGCGGTTCAGGAAGATCTGGCAAAAGCCGGCTACGAAATTCTGTCTGCCGAAAAGACCAAGCGTGCATCGACCGGTGTCACGCTCGACAACGAAGACGACATCAAGTTTATGAATCTTCTCATCGAAAAACTCGAAGAAGATGACGACGTTATGGATGTTTGGCACAACTGGGAGAACTGTGACGACTAAACCGAAATGTTAACGGCTACCGTTATCTGCGGATTGACCGGCATCGGCGTTTTTCTGTCGGTGCTGTTCAAGCCCGAATTCAAAATCGGAAAAATCACGCTCGGCACATATTGGGTGGTATCGCTCATCGGGGCATTGGCACTGCTTTTGTCCCGTGCCGTACCGCTGTCCTACGTCGGTCGGGAACTTGTCGCCGATTCATCGGTCAACCCCGTAAAGATTTTACTGCTCTTTTTCAGTATGACCTTTCTGTCGGTCTATCTCGATGAAGTCGGCTTTTTCCGCTATCTCGCATCGGTCGCACTCAGACACGCAAAAGGGAGTCAGATCTCTCTTTTTCTCGTCTTGTATTTTACCGTGTCTGTGTTGACCGTTTTCACATCAAACGACATCGTCATTCTCACGTTTACCCCTTTTATCTGCTTTTTTTCCAAGCGTGCAAAAATCAATCCGCTTCCGTATCTCATAGCCGAATTTGTTGCGGCAAATACGTGGAGTCTGCTTTTTCTCATCGGAAATCCGACCAATATTTACTTGGCATCTTCCGCCGACATCGGCTTTTTGCCGTATCTTTCCGTTATGGCACTGCCGACCTGCATGGCAGGCGTGACCTCGCTTGCCGTCCTGCTCCTGCTTTTTCATAAAGATCTGAAACAAAAAATGAGTGACGAGGAACAGGAAAAAGAGAAAATCGGCGATCCGCACGAACTGGAACTCGGCGTGTTTCACTTGGCAGGGGCAACTCTGCTTTTGGCATTCGGTTCTTACCTGCATCTCGAAATGGTCTGGACGGCGGTCGGTTTTGCACTGTCGCTCGGTTTTTTAACAATTTTGCTCTTTTTGCACCGCCACGCAAGACCGCAAATTCTGCTCATGGCAGGGAAACGCTTGCCTTTTGAACTTATTCCGTTCGTGCTTTCTATGTTCGTTTTGGTTCTCGGTATGAATTATACGGGATTGACCGAGAAACTCGCATCGGTTCTGTTGAGCGATCGCCCGATTTGGAGCATCGGCATTTCGTCATTTCTTTCGGCAAACCTCATCAATAATATTCCCATGAGCGTTCTGTTCTCATCGGTTATGAAGACGGTTACCGATCCCGAGATTTACAAGCAGGGGATTTTTTCTGCGGTTGTCGGATCGAATATCGGTGCATATCTTACACCGGTCGGTGCATTGGCGGGTATTATGTGGTCGTCCATTCTCCGCCGATTCGGCATTGACTTTTCGTTCCGCAAATTTCTGCTTTACGGTTCTGCGGTCGCCGTTCCGACGCTTGCATCGGCACTGCTGGGACTTACGATTGTTTTGTAAATTCGTTGCGAAAGGAGATTATCATGACGGCTTTTTTCGACATTCGGCAGTTGTTCCGAATCGATAAAAACGGAAAAATCAAAATCGGACTGTGGACGATTGCGGTCGTTTTTTTAACGCTCGCCATGTTCTTCCTCAAATTTCTCGACATCGAATTTCCGATTTACGTCATCTGCACGGTTGCATCGCTCGTGCTTTTCATAGGCGAAATGCTTTTCGTCTTCCGGCATTCCGGACACCGTATTACACCGCTCCTTATCTTTTTGTCAGCGTTTTACTTTGTACGGAACAGCCAATATCTCCTCATTCTGTTCGGCGTTCCCTTTGATGCACACCCTCTGATTCTGCTTCAACCGAATCTCAAAGATGCAATCGTCATGACCTCAATCGGCAACATTTGGGCAGGCTTTTCGGGCGTACTCCTCACCGCATCGGAGGACACCGCACCGCAAAATACAGAGGATTTTTCAGAGCCGGTTTCGGCAAAACTGTTTTGGCGGATTCTCCATTTGTCAGGACTTTTCTGTGCCGTTATCGCATACGGCTTCGGATTTTTCCGAATGGTCAAAGCGACCGATTGGATTCCGGAATTTCTGCTCTTTTTCGAAGACTTGTTCGTGCCGATTGCGTTTTTCGCAATTTTGTTTTTGGACGGTCAAAGAAAATATGAGGTTACGGGACTGCTCGCAGGCTATTTCCTTGTCGCGTCTTTTGGCGACAGACAGTCGGCAGGCTATGCGGGACTGTTCTTGATTTTTCTGTTACTTGCAAGGACAGTTTGCAAAGACAACCGCAAAAAGTCGCTGATTTTATTCGGCGTTTCCGCTCTTGTTACGGCACTTCTTTCCGCAGGTTCGTTTTTCCTGCTCTCGGACGATTTGGAGGGACTTGTTTTCGGTGAGAAAATCGGAATGTGGCTTGCCGACATCGGACGGGATTCGGTCACACTCCTCAAAACCGTTAGCATTGTTCCCGATTCCGAACCGCAACTGTTCGGTAACGGATATGTCGCAGAATTTTTGGCAGGCTTGCTCCCGAATGGTGTTTTGCCGAATCTCACATCAAAAATCAATCTGCTTACTGTCTGGAACGAAACCTATTTTTCATCGCTTTCGGATACAACCGCTTTCTCGTGGGATGCCGAAGGATTTCTCAATTTCGGTTGGCTCGGCTTCCTCGGCGTTTTTGTCGGTTCCCTGCTTGTCGGAATGCTCCTCGACCGTGAAAGAAGAATAGGGGAGAACCGCTATACGAAATTTGTAACCGTTACAATGCTTTGGGTTGTTTTGTCTATGACCGGAAATTCGTCCTCGCACATTTGGCGAATATTCCTCTGGGGCATTCTTCCCGTGACCGTGTTTCTTGCTGTATACGCAAAAAAACGCAAAAATATTCCGAAAGAAGAATAAAAACGACTTACTTAAAATAAAAATCAAAAAATATTTTGCCGAAAGCGGAAAAACTTTTGAAAAGCCCTTGACAAACGGGAAAAAGTATGTTATAATATAGGCACATCAGAAGGGAAGGAACAAAAGCCACCGGCTTGGTATCTGAAAATGAAAACAGTGTCTCGAATTCTACTCTTTACAGTGAACTTATTTGCATTGATTTTGGGCTTTGACTGTGCCATGCGTGCAGTTGCGGTCGATTGCGGTGTCCTCGATTTTAGCGGGCAGGGAAGAAACGAATACGGTCGTTGAACCGTCTTGTCAATCTGCCTGAATAAACTTTGAATAAACAATTTTCCCCACGAGTTGATACTCGTGGGGACTTTTTATGTTTTCACCGTAACGGTTGTTCCGCCTTTGAATGTTACCGTGACGGAATTTTTTTCGTTTACGGTCAAAAAATCGATGAGACTTTGCCACAACAGTTCGTCAAACGTTATCGAATTTTCTCCATTCTCTATTGCACGAAAACAGGCCTCTGCTTCGTCTTCATCCGCTTTGATTTTGTCAATCAAACGTTCAATTTCCGCCAATCTCCCCACAGCAATTTCGGAGCGTTTTTCGAGCAATTCTTTTTCTTTGTCCGACACCGTGAAATAACATAAAGATTCATCCGCAAACCGTTAGATTTGCGGATGACGTCTGTTTGCAGATCCTGAATGTCAAGGTAGCGTTACA
This sequence comes from bacterium, assembly GCA_963627065.1. Taxonomy (GTDB): domain Bacteria; phylum Bacillota; class Clostridia; order Oscillospirales; family CAG-272; genus UMGS1865. Next base: position 28,232 of record CAVGAA010000001.1, read on the forward strand.
TTTAATGAGATAACATATGCATAAAGGACAAAATTCATAAAAATATTGTATGAAAAGGTTGAAATACAATCAAATTGACGGGCAAAATCTAATATTCACCCCCAAAACAAGCAATAAACAGTGGTTGCATTTACAAGTAAAAAATGATATAATATGTTTGGAAACGATATTAGATTTTGTATCGGATGGAATTGTCTGTCTGTTTCACAGAACTGTATTTTTCAATACTTTGGAACGGTATGCAGATGGGGACATTTTCAACTTGTTTTTGAATAGGGTACGAAAGAATTTGGAGTCACTGTAACCGCAGGCAACTGAAATTTCTTCTATGCTTTGAGTTGTATTGGCAAGCAGATCGCAGGCGTTGGTTAAGCGGACATTCTGGAGATACTTGTTAAACGAAATTCCCAGATTGTTTGAAAAAAGGGATGATAAATAGGATGAATTATATCCCAACTGCTTGCTCAAATCTTTCAGCTTAATGTCTGAAGCAAAATTTTCGTTGATGTAATTCAAAATTTTATTGACGGTATGGTCGACATATTTGGTGTCATTGTTTGTACGATGAATTTCTCTGAGAGTGACGAGAATCAGCTCGGTCAGATAGCAACGTAGTAACTCCCGATATTTCATTTTTTTGCCCGAATACTCATGGAGCATTTTTTCAAACAATGTCAACACTTCTCCGCTTTTGTCATGATAGATGATACTTGATGGAACTACTTCCAGATTGAAATAATAACAATTGATGCTTGTAATGGCAATGAGATCTTGAAATCCACGGCACTCCTTGAGTGACGGATCAATAAATTCAGGCTTAAACAGAATGTTTATGACCTTAAATTCGTCATTTTGATTGGTGGAAAACTTGTGTACCTCGTTGTAATTGACCATAAAATAGTCGCCTTTGTGTACTACGACGGATTGATTCTGAAAATAATGAATTGCACTTCCGCATGCCACATAAGAAAATTCCAAAAAACTGTGACTGTGGTAAGGAGTCATGCTAATAGTGGATTCCTGAACCGATATCGGCTCGTCGGTGTTGAACATTCTGGTATTGGATGGTTCGGTTGACATAGGCAGTTCTCCTTTGCACGGAAAAGATCAGGTCTTAACCGATTTTGCAAATTTATTATAAACCAATTTGCTTGAAATGTCAAGGTCTTTTTCGCAAATCTACTAAATTTTGAAAATCATACACAATCAAGAGGAGCAGTAAATTTATGAAGCGGTTTTGGAAAAAGGTAACGATTGGTTTTCTGCTTATGGCGTTGTTGCTTTCGGTTGCTTGCGTAAGCAAAAACGGCAACCCGTTGGAAGAAACGACAAAGAAACAAACGACGGAGGAACAAACGACTGCAGAACAAAATTCTTCCGATACCTCTACCGATGAAGCAAAAGAGGATAAACGAGAACCGCAGAAAATTGAAAATTACGGTCGGATTGACTACACAGCAGGGGAAGGATTACTTTACAACGGCATCCGCACGCCGGAAATCAAGTCTGCCGATCCGACCTCCGATGCTGTTGTAACGCCACCGTATCTGATCTCCGAAAAGGATGGCGGAACACACCCCGATGTGATGGACATTACCGTCGGCAGGCAACTGTTTGTAGACTCTTTCCTGATTGAGTCAACCGAACTTGACACTGTCTATCATCAGGCGGAAAAGTACAGTGGCAACCCGATTCTGAAACCGACTACCGTTTCGGAATTCAGTGGCGGTTGGGGCGTCGGAACAAGTGCAGGTGGCATCTGGTATGATATGCAGGATTAAAAATATAAAATGTGGTATGACGTTGGATTTAATCCGATGTTAGGATATGCCGAGAGCGATGACGGCATCAATTGGACACGTGTGAACGTAGATGACACCGGCAAAAACATTGTAATGGATGATTCCGAGAAAAACGGGACTTGTTCGGTATTTATCGATTACGATGCCGTTCCGGAGGAAAAATATAAAATGTTTGTCCAGAGTCTGAACAATGAAGTCACCCTTTCGGACGGATATGAATCTTTGAACGGAAGCGTGGATGAGCATGCCTACGTTCACACGCTGTTTACCTCATCGGACGGATTGCACTGGGTTCAAAAAGGAGGCACATCCTTGGGCGGTTCAGGCGATATGACAACGGCATTTTATAATGCGTTTACGCATAAATGGGTGAATAGCCTTCGTGGATACGCACGGACAAATTATAAGGGAAGTTGGCAAAATCGGCGAGCAAGGTGGTATGCCGAGTGTGACTCGTTTGAGGACCTTTTGAACTGGACAAGTGAAACAGCCGTTTTTTGGATGCATTGTGACCGAAATGATACTATGGATGCAAATGCGAAAGTTGCACCTCAACTCTACAATTTCGGGGCTATTGCGTATGAAAGCATTATGCTCGGTTCATTTACCGTTTGGAGAGGACCTGAAAATGGTATTATCGAGGCTACCGGATCACCGAAAGTCAACGAAATTATTATGTCCTACAGTCGTGACGGATACAATTACGACCGTCCGGATCGCACGCCCTTTATCGGTGTATCTGGGGACGGGTATTGGGACAAAGGATATTTATTCTCCTCGATTGGCGGAATCATTGTTCACGATGACGTTTTGTATATTTATTATAGCGGATTTAGCGGTTACAATGGAAATAATAAGAATGCACACGGAAATCAGGCAATCGGACTTGCAACCATTCGCCGTGACGGATTTGCATCTCTTGACGGTCATGGTA
>CAVGAA010000001.1:30977-45800 GCA_963627065.1 bacterium
GTCATGGTACGACTTTAACCCGGAAATTGACGGTTAATGAGGGAAAAAAGTATCTGTTTGTCAATATTGACGTGCCGGAAGATTCCTTCAAAGCCGAGATTCTGGATGCCGACGGCAACGTGGTAGAGGGATTTTCTATGGAAGACTGCATCGCAGTCGGCGGAGACGACACCTGCCGGCAAATTACTTGGAAAAACGGCAAAGACTTGAGTTTTCTGAACGGAACCGAATTTCAAATCAGATTTTCTATGGAGCAGGACGGCTCGTTTTACGCATTCTGGTTAAGTGACAGCCTGAACGGGGAATCCGGCGGTGCTGTTGCCGCAGGATATGCAGGAAACTGACTTTTATCAATTATAAACAATTAAAGAAAGTGGAATAGGACCAATGAATACAGAAACAAAACCGATAAAAGATTCCGTCACATCCGACAAAAAGCCGATCTACAACGGCATCCGATTACCGGAGGTCTGGCCGCCGAGAACGGTTGATCCGATGTCGGATGCAGTGATTCGCCCACCGTATCTGTTGTCCTCCCGAGAAGGTGGTTACCGTCCGGAGGTGATCGACATCACTGTTGGCAGGCAATTGTTTGTAGATGATTTTCTCATTGAGCAGACCGATCTTTCCGTTGAATACCATCAGGCACGGAAGTTCGAAGGCAATCCGATATTTCGTACCGAAACCGAGGCAGAATGTACCGGACATCACTGTGTGGGGACCGGTTCTGGCGGTATTTGGTACGATATGGAAAACAAAATCTATAAAATGTGGTATGACATCGGCTTCAATCCTATGCTGGGATATGCGGAAAGTCGTGACGGAATTCATTGGGAACGGAAAAATGTTGCCGATGACGGTTCTAACGTCATTTTGAAACAGGAACAGAAAGACGGAGCTTGTTCGGTGTTTATCGACTACGACGCCGTGCCGTCCGAGCGTTACAAAATGTTTTTGCAAAGTTTCCACAATCACCAAAGCAAGCTGGACTATGCGTGGTATGTTCCGGAAAATTCGCTGGACGAAAACAATTATGCACATATGCTGCTTGTTTCTGCTGATGGTATCCACTGGACGCAAAAGGGTGGATACTCCAAAGGTTTGTCGGGAGATATGACCACCGCATATTACGATGCTTTGCAACACAAGTGGATCAACAGTCTGCGTTCCTATGCAAGAACCATGTATTGCGGAAAATCATTTGTCGGTCGCGTGCGATATTATGCCGAACATGACAACTTTGAGGGCTTGCTGGATTGGAAACGGGAGGAAGCACCCTTTTGGCAGAAATGCGATAGGGAAGATCCGATTGATCGGGAAAGCGGAGTTCCGCCTCAACTGTATAATTTCGATGCAATTGCGTATGAAAGCATTTTGGTTGGAATGTGGCAGATTTGGAGAGGACCGGAAAATCACATCATTATGAAAACCGGCAATCCAAAAATTACCGAGTTGATTGCCTCATATAGCCGTGACGGATTTTATTTTGACCGTCCGGAACGCACCGCACTGATTCCCGCAACCCGTCAGGACGGTTGTTGGGACAAAGGTTACATTCACTGTGCAAACGGCGGAATGATTGTGCATAACGACACCATTGACATCTATTACAGCGGTTTCAGCGGTTTTCTGCCGGACGGAACAAAATCCGCCCATGCGGATCAAGCCATCGGTATTGCTACTCTGCGTAGGGACGGATTTGCATCTCTGAACGGAAACGGATGTGTTTTGACACGGAAACTGACTGTTCATCGCAACAAAAAATATTTGTTTGTCAACATTGATGCTCCGGAGGATTCGGTGCGGGCGGAGATACTGGACGGAGACGGGAACGTTCCGGACGGATTCTCCATGGATGAGTGCATTGCGGTTGGTGGCAATAGCACCTGCCGAATGATAAAATGGAAAAGCGGTAAGGATCTTACTTTCCTGAATGACAACGTGTTCCGCATCCGTTTTTCCTTTGAGAAGGGAGGGAAGTTCTATGCGTTTTGGCTGAGCGGCAACGAAAACGGCACGTCAGACGGCGCGGTTGCCGCAGGGTATGCTCCGTAAAAAAATGGAGGAGATAGATCTCTTCCGAATTATTCCACAAATCCAAACATAAGGAGAGAATTAGAAAATGAAAAGACCTGTTGTATTATTGATGACTCTTGCATTACTTTTCGCCACACTTGTATTGGCACCTGTTTCGGCGGTCGGCACGGAAAATGATACGCTTGATTCGCATTTGATTTCCCATTGGGATTTTGCCGGAAACGAACCCCTTGCCGATAAAGCAACCGCAGGAACATCCTCGGACACCGTGGAACTGCACGGATCGGCAACGACCAAGGACGGCACTTTGTATATTCCCGACTGGGCGAATAAAAACAGCGTTCATTATGCCTCTGTCGCAGATTCTTCCGATTTGTTCAGAACTACCGAGGACCGCACTTTCTTTATCTATTTCAAGACCGACAAGACCTTTGATTCCGCAAAGACCGACTCTATGGAGTTGGTAACCCAAAACGGAGCTTTACGAATCATAGTAGCAAAGGACAGTAAATTTGCTGCCAGCACAAATCCACACAACGCAGGGGAGAACTGGGCACAAACGAACGGTATGCTTTCTTCCGCAAATACATGGTTGACATTTGCGATTTCCTATGATAAGAACGAATCCGGAACCGGCTTCGAGATCAATACCTTTTTCCGCTCGGGGAATGGCGAATGGGTTAGCGGAACCGTGAACTGGTCAACGGTCAGCAAAAATTGGACGGAAGACAACAGTGATGCCGGAAAGACTGACGGAAATGCCTTGAATATCGGCAGAAATGTCATCAAATCATACAATTCCACTTGGGGTGGAAATTTGACAATCGATGATATCCGTATTTACGATAAGGCTTTGACTCTGGCGGATGTGCAGAGTATTGAAATTACCAATCCGAATGCGGATGACGTGGTTTCCAAAGGTCACAGTCTGACACTTTCCGGTGAGATCGGCGTAAACTTCTTCCTCGGTGTGGCAACAGGTCTTGCAAACCAAGATGTAAATGTGACCATCACCAAAGGAACACAGACACTTCTTAATCAGAATATTACGCTGAATACCGAAAACCAATGCACGGAAGTGTCCGGTGCATATAAATTCACCGCACCGATTGCGGCGAAAGAAATGACCGATAAATTGACACTGACGGTAAAGCACGGTGATACCGTGGTTTATACCGAGAACTATTCCGCCAAACAGTATGCCGATACCATGCTTGCCTCTGCGGATACCTATTCAGCCGAAACGGTTGCACTCGTGAAAGCAATGCTCAATTTCGGCGGGTATGCACAGCAGTACTTCGGTTATTCAACAGATGCATTGGCAAATAAGGATCTGGGATTGGCACTGCCCGATGTTACGGCAGATACGACAGCTTATTCCGCCAAAATCAAGGGATCCGTTACCGGCATCACGGATGCTTTTGCAACACTGAAACTCGAATCCAAAACCTGCATTGTCTTTTCTCTGACATTGGCGGACGGAGTCGATTCGGCAAATTATAACTTTGAGGGCGGAACGGCAGAAGTGAGCGGAAATAAGATTATCGTTACAACCGACGGAATTTGTGCACAGTCGCTGACAGAGTATCGGACTCTGAAAGTGACGTCCGGAGGTGCAACTCTTGAGATTTCCTATTCGCCTATGACCTATTTGATGAATCAGTTGAATAACTCGAACGCAAATCTCACCAATCTTTTGAAAGCACTTTACGCATATAATACTGCGGCAACTGCGTACACGGTGGCAAACTCTACTGCAAATTGAAAAGGGGAAGATTAAAATGGAAAAGAAACTGTATCAAAAGCCGGAAATGACTGTTATTTTCATGGATTCCGATGACATCGTGTGCACCAGCAATAGTAATAGCGATAATCTGCTGTGTGAATTGGATAAATTAGATCTGACATAACAAACCGATCAATCGGGTAACGCCACACAGTCCGGTTATTGCAATTCGCACAGCCGAAATTGTGTGGTGTTGCCTGAAATCTTTATCAATTAGGGGACTGCCACAAAGTCCCAAGTTTGGAAAGGAGTCAAAAATGAAAACAAAAATGAAAAAGCAGGTATGCTTACTGTTGGTGTTGGCTTGCTTGATGCTTTGTTTTGTGGCATGTGGCAAAAAAACTGTTGATCCATCGTCTACCGACACGAACGCTATCGACACAAATTCTGCCAAAGAAACAGCCGGACAGACTGAAACGGAAGAAGCAAAGAATTATGACGACTTGGAGCAAGTCGATTTCGGCGAAAAAGACTTTCACATTATGACACGTGATTCCGGCGGAACGGTACTGTGGAAACCTATCGATTGGACCTCTACCGGTGAAGACGACGCGGACATTCCGCAGGCAGTATACAGTCGGAACGCAAAAGTAGAAGAAGATTATAACTGCCGGATTCTGCAAACGGAAGTGGTAAGCAAAGATTTGGTTGCCACGGCGACTGCTGCTTATATGAGCCAGAGCGAAGACTATGATATTATTGTTATGCCCGTTGTTCAGCAAATGTCATCTATGGCGGTCAACGGATACTATAAGGATTTGACGACTCTGAATGGACTTTCGGTAACCGATCCTTGGTGGGATTCCAAAACCAATGATGCCTTGGCACTTTTCGGACATTACTATACATTATGCGGTGACATCAATATTGTGGACAATCTGGCAACATGGTGCGTAATGTTCAATAAGTATATCGTGAAAGATCAGTCAATTGAAAGTCCTTATACCAGAGTAGACGACGGAACATGGACATTGGAAGCGATGTATGCCGATGCAAAAGAAGTTTCGACAGAACACGACGAATACGGTTCCGGAATGTACGGTATCGGAACCGAGTTTGATGCGATGAATGCTTATCTGGCATCCGCCGGGCTTGTCACCGTGAAAGTGGAAGACGGGACTCTTGTGAATAATACCAAAAGTTCTTCCTTTGAAAGTGCTTTCCACAAGATATACGATTATATGAAGGACGACAGTGTGCAACTGCGTGGCGATAACACCACAGACGGCTCAAAAGGTTATAATGCGGTGAACTGGGGTGCACTTTACAAAGCATTTGTGGGTGATCAGGTGCTTTATATGAATGGTACGCTTTCCAATCTGATCAGTGCACAGTTTGCGGAGATGACTTCGCCGTTCGGCGTGCTTCCTATGCCGAAGTTTTCGACTGAGCAGACCGATTATGTAAGTACATTTCAGGTCGGCAATGCTACTACTGCATCGATTCTGACCAATCTTGCAGGTGCGGAAGATGCGGCACTCCTGCTCAGTGCTATGGGGGCTATGTCAGTTACCACACTGACGCCTGCTTTCTATCAGCAAACTCTCTATGGCAGAAAAGTCCCCGATGCGGAGTCTGTTCCCATGATGGATCTGATTCTGAACAGTCGTACGGTTGACATCGGAATTGCGTTGAGCCAGCAGGCAAGATCAATTCTTAATGAATCCATTAAAAATTTCCAAAGTTACTCTTTTGTGAATGTGCGTACGACATATGCGTCGGCTTTGGAGGAAGGCTTGACTAAAATTGCCGATTCTGTGAAAAATAACTTCCGGAACACGGAAGATTCTGCAAACGAAACCTGAGAAAACTGTTTTATGATTCGCAATGAAATTTTTACTATCGATGTAAAAACGTCCGGTGCCGGCGATTTTGTGCCGACCGTGACCGCATATCTTCCGGAAAATTCCGGCGATATGCATCCTGCTATCGTCATTTTTGCAGGTGGGGCTTATAAGGTGGTGTCGCAATATGAGGCGGCACCCACCGCCCGACTCTTTGCAGAACGTGGCTTTGCCGCATTCTGCGTACAATACAGTTGTTTACCGGCAGTTTTTCCACAGAGCCTTGTTGAAGGGCTTTGGGTGATTCGTCACTTGCGTACCCATGCGGAGCAGTACGGTGTTGACAGAACACGCATCTTCGCCATGGGCTTTTCTGCAGGCGGACATTTGGTCGCCGCTATGGGGACACTTTGGAATCGGGAAGAGTTGGAACCCTATCTGGGAAAATCTCGCGAAGATTGCCGACCGGATCGGATGGTGCTTTGTTATCCGGTTATTTCCAATGAGGGGGCATTTCATCGGGATTCTTTTCGGAATCTGCTGGGTGCTCAGGGATTTTCGAATGAGAAACTGAAAAATCTGACTTGTTTGGAAAAGCAGGTGGACAGTCAAACGCCTCCCACATTCCTCTGGCACGGTGCAGCGGATCGTGATGTTCCTGCGGAGGGAAGTCTGCGGTTTGTATCCGCATTGCTCGCACACGGCGTTCCGGTAGAGTTTCACCTTTATCCGTTTGCCCCACACGGCGGTGGGCTGAATCGGAACACCGATTATGCCGATTGGGTGGACCGTGCCGAACGATTTTTGCTTGATGGGCGACTGAATACGGAGAAAAAATCGTGAAAAAATGGACGGATGTGTTCAAACAAATCTCGGTGGGGTTGCTTGTTGTGCTATTTGTGGCGTGCATGTCCGCTTGTACCGACAGCGAAAAAACGGAAAAATCCGTTTCGGACTCGGTGCAGATTACCACGCCGATATCAACATCGGACTCGAATGACACTGAAGAAAAATCGTCTGCAGAAACTGTCGAAAAAGAGTGTGATAACGACACCACCGAAAATAAGCCGATCGAACTTCCGATTTTGCCATAGTCGAAATTCAGGACTGCCTTAAATCAACATAGAATAACACAATATCATAATCACGAAAGGATTTTGCTATGAATGAATTTAGAAGAAAATTGCTTTCAGGGAGAGAAATGGTCGGATTTGAAATTGACCTCTGCGATCCCTGCATTTCGGAGATGGTCGGTCAAATGGGATATGACTACCTTTGGATCGATACCGAACACGAAGCTATGGACTATCAGACCGTTCTGATGCACATTATTTCCGCCCGTGCGGCAGGTACTGCCTCGGTTGTCCGCATTCCGCAGAATGAACCGTTTCTCGCAAAGCGTGTGTTGGAAATGGGACCGGACGGCATCATCTTTCCTATGGTTTCCACAGCCGAGGAAACTCGTCGTGCTATGGATGCCTGCCTCTATCCACCGAAAGGAACTCGTGGGTTCGGACCTCGTCGTGCGTGCCGATACGGTAAGCAGGACCTCTCGGAGTACATCGACGGTGCAGAGGATGTGACAGCAAGACTCTGTCAGATTGAATCTGTGACGGCAGTGAAGAATCTGGACGAAATGCTGACCGTTTCGGGAGTGGACGGATTTATTCTCGGTCCGTGTGACCTTTCCGGAACAATCGGACATCTCAACGATATCTTCCATCCGGAAGTTCTTGCACTTATAGATGAGGTCATTGCAAAGTGCCGTTCCGCAGGAAAGCCGATCGGTATAGCGGTCGGAGCGGATAGTGCGGAAGATGTTCGCTTTTGGCATGATCGTGGCGTGCAATTCATCTCCGCCGGCAGTGATATTGCCACTTTGGTCAAGCATTCCCACACTCAGTATGATATGATGCGAAGTATCTTCGGAAACCGTTCATAAATTTTGCGGTTTATTTTCAAAAAAAGCAGAAAAGAAAAAACGGGAGAAATCTTTCGAAATCTCTCGTTTTTTCTTGTTTACTTGTACGGACCGGTTCGCCCACACATTTTGGTGGAAACAGGGAGGCTCGAACTCTCGACCTTACGGATGTGAACCGTACGCTCTGACCAACTGAGCTATGCTTCCGACAACACGCATATTATACCATACTTTTTCCGAAAATGCAAGCCCTTTTTGCAATTTTCTTTAATTTTTCTTCCGATTCGCAATTCGGCGGTTCATTTGAAGGAAAATGCCCCCACGAGCGATTCGCAGGGGCGGTATGCCTTTCGGTTATAAAAGCAAATTCTGTGTCATTGCGACTTTCAATTCGGCTTCGATTGCATTCGAGAGCAGAGCAAAACCGAGATCGTTCGGGTGCGTGCCGTCTACCGTACACATCTCCTCGTACGGTCCACGGAAAACCGATGAACCGTCAATGTAATAGACATTTTTGTCACCGGCATCTCTTGCACGCCGATAGGTTTCAAAAATCACGTCACGCCGTTCGATGCTTTCTTCGTATCGAGCATCAAAATCGTACTTGGAAAGAATCAGATAGGGGACGGTCGGGTGCGATTGCCGAATCGCCTCATACAGTTTGTAATGCGTTTTTTTCAAATGTTCGGCGTTCGGAGCGTTGTGATCGTAATCGCAAATGAAAGCGGACATCCGAAGCCCTGCAAGGTAGTCAATCATACTGTCCTCAGCTTTTCCGCTTCCCGAAAATCCGAGATTGAGAAAATCCAGATGCATTCGCCGTGACAAAATATTTTGGTAACAATTCCCGGGACGTGACGCACATCCGCCCTGCGTAATCGAACTGCCGTAGCAAACGATTGGATCATCGTTTTGATAGGAAAGTCCCTTGCCGAGTTCGGCAGTACGGTCGATGCCGATTAAGACATCTTTCACATCCGAATAAAGCGGAAAATGAATCGTAATGTAACGCATCTTTTTGGAGAAAAAGCGAATTTCCGACTCGTATCCGTCAATCATATCACGGGGAGGCGTAAATGTCCGCCAATAGCGTGAAACGCCCGACACGGGATCGTCCACATAGAGGTCAAAACCTGCAGATCCCGTCATCGGCATATGCGAAAAACGGCAGACATACGGCATAACGGCGTGTAGAACCACCACATCCGAATCGGTCCGAAAACGCACACGACCGCCGGCGGTATTGCGGGAAAGACTTTCCACACCGGAACTGACCGCTTTCGCCACATTTTGAGGCATCCGCACAAAAGCCGACTGATTTTTGCAATCGTATAACCCATATACACGGAAAGGTTCTTCCCGAATATCGAAAAACTGTAACCGTTCACGGTTCGAAACACCGGAAATTTTGAGATTTTCATCAATTTCTTCAATGGAAACTTGTTTCATAATTTTACTCCTTAAAGGCGGTTTGCAACCGCTTTTTTCTGTATTGTAAAGGCGTTAAGTGAATTTTTGCCTTAAATACACGGCAAAAATAGTTGTAATCGGAAAAACCAACCATGGATGAAATATCGGAAATCGGGTAATCGGTGGTTTTCAGCAGTTGTTCAGCCAGCAGAATCCGCCGTCCGTTGATGTACGTTTTGATACTGCAACCGAGGTGTGTTTCAAACTGTTTGTACAGTACGTTTTTACAGGTTCCGACCTGCTGGCAAAGGTCGGTAACATTGATTTTTTCGGTGAAATTATCATTGATGAATTTGAGTGCATCTTCGAAGGGCGTATCGCTCATTTGCGTAATCAACCGTTCCGAAAGAACGTGATCGAGCAACATCTGGATCAATTTCGAAGCACTGTCTATTTTGTCCTGCGAAACAAAAAACAACTTGTCATAGTAGACTTTTAGCAGTTTGGCATTGAGATTCAGCCCTTGCAGGTTGTTTCGAACGAGCGAAAAAGGAATGTGCTTTTCACCATCCTCTATGACTTGACCGAAAATCAGGTATCCGATCGGTATTCCGTTCCCGTAAATTGGAAAAGCAGTATCTCTCAAACCGGCGTGGCAGGTATGCGAAACGGAACTTTTTTGCTCCGTGCACCGTTTCAGCAATTGAAAATCGGATTCCACACAGCGTGACAATCCGTCAGGCACGCTCTGGATGTATGCACAAAACGGGCATTTTTCTTCTGGGTATCTTGCAACGGAATTCAGATTCAAATCCAAAATTGCGACGGTGATACCGGTGAGACTGTGGACAAGACGCAGAATTTCATTCAGTTTTTCTCGGTTTGCTTCCAATCTCATATCAGATTCTCCCAAACCGTTAAGAAACCGTGATAGGGGGGGAGCGGGTAAAGGAGAGAGAAAGAGCCGTCTCGGTTTTGGATTCCTTCATTAAATGACCATTTAACCGGATTTCCAATGTGCAGTATGGAATCCGAGTAAATCGTGTCGGTTGAAAAATTGAGAAAAAGCGAAACATTTTTTCCGTCTTTTTTTCTACCGCACACCTGATAAATAAACGGTTGACGGTAAAAGATGGGATAGCGATGTCCGATGAACTCCGAAATTTCCTCTTGCCGAAAGTAGGAAGCCGAGAAAGAATTGCAAAATGATTCGGAATAGCCATCAACAGCCAGAACAAGAAAGTCGGTTGTCCCGTTTTGGTAGCGATATACGGCGGGAAAGGTTTCACCGTCAAGTGTCTGGAAAAATGAAAGAACCGTTGCATGGGGATTTGTTTGAATTTTATAAACGAAAGGCAGATTTCCGATGGGGCAAAACTCCTCGCCGTGAACCTGACAGAAAGGTGTTTCGGCTTTTTCTGCGGAAAGCCAACCTGTATCGATTCCGCTTTCCTGCAAAATTTCGACGGCAGGAAAATCGAGAATCAATTTTTCGGGGAGAGGTTTTCCAGCAAGATTTTTTGCGTTTTCTCCGAAGCAGACGGCTGTATCGCCGTCACCGGTATAAACTGTCGGGAATCCGAGATTTGCGATAAATCCGCCGGCTCTCGAAAATGCCCGTTGCATTAGCGGTTTTTCACCGATAAACGGGGAGGGGTAGGAACTCCACCGAATTTTGTCGGGACTTTCAATGACACGGATGCCGACCGGTGACGCATCTTCCAACATACGGTCAATATCTTCACGAAGCGACAGATTTCGTAAATGTGCCGAGAGATAGCCGGTTTCATAGGTTGGTGACGCCGTGTAATCAAGCAGGTAATTTAAACCGCCCAAGTTCTTTTCCGTGCGGAGTGCCAGATCGTACCCTTCGCACAAATCCGCAGGGGTGGACGTTCGAGGTCTCGGGTAGGTATCGGCTTCGTGAAAAATCTCCCAGTCGGGCGGGCAGAAACTTTTTTGCATCCTGACAAACTCTACAATATCTGCGAGCGTAATGTCCGGCATACGTTTTGTGACAATCCAATACGGAGCACCCGACAACCGCAGAAACGGGCGGTGTTTGCCTGCGAATATCCGAGTCAGTTCCAAAGCATCGGCACCTTCCGAATCAAATGAAGAATATCCGGCACAGAATCCGACTCGGATATTCGTATTTACAGAATCCACTGTATCCCGAACCAGACGGCAAAAATCTTTGAGGGATTTTCCCATTACATTACAGTAAGCAGTTCTCTCCATACCGACATTTCCGCAGAAAAATTCATCTGCAATTTTATTCATATCGATCGGGTGACCGAGTTCCGCCTCCAAAAGTTTTTTGTGACGGAGGCAGAAACAACCAATTCCGGGGCGGACCGATTGACACAGATCGTCATCAATCATCAACATTTGCGTACCGCTTTGACAGAGCAGGGCAATCCACTCTGCATATCGCTCACGGTAAAGCGGATCGGTGGGGCAAAACGCATCGTCTGCCGTCTTGCCGGAAAGAGAATGCAATCGCACCATTTTTGCAAAATCCGCATCGGCGTACCGTGGCAGGGGAATACCGAAGCCGAATCCTCTTGTCCACACACCGACATCCAAACCGGAGGAGGAATAAAAGCGAACATTTTCTTTCAAGTTTTGCAGGCAATCTGTCCACTTGTCTTTTCTGTAGAAAGGCTCGGGTTCAACTGCCAAAAAGACCGTGTTGCAGGATACCCGTTTCAGCATGGAAAGATACTGTTCTCGGGTTTTCCCGTTACTACTTCTGCTCATAATCGGAACATAGGTGCGGTGCATCACAAAAACTCCTTTGTCGCAATTTCCTTTATTATACCATTTTATGCACGGAATGTCAATTCTTTTTTGAAAAAAGGAAGAAAATGCTATTTTTAGGGAAAATATTGCATTGACAATCTTCCGTGACCGTGATATAATGAAATAAATGATTTGACGGGAGATCCGATAACATAAATGATATATTTGACAATTCTTGCCGTTGCGATTGCTTTGATGTTTCAGAACGTCTTAAAGCAGATTTTCGGGAACCGTTCTCAAAACGGGACAATTCTGTTCAGTGCAATGGTTTCCGTATTTGCCCTTCTGTTTTTCCTTGCCGTAAACCGTGAATGGACTTTTGACGTGCGGATTTTGCCGTATGCACTCGGATTCGGCATTTGCTACCTTTTTGCAACGGTATTTGCAGTGCTTGCCATGGCAAGCGGATCTCTTGCAAAGACTTCGCTCATTCTGTCCTATTCGCTCCTGCTCCCCGGATTTTACGGAATTCTGTTTCTGAACGAATCTGTTTCCGCCTTCCTTGTAATCGGGCTGTGTCTGTTAGCTGTTTCTCTGCTCTTAATCAATTATCAAAATGAACAGACTACGCAAAGGATCTCGTGGCGATGGATTTTGTATGTCGTGCTGATGTTTTTTGGAAATGGGCTTTGCTCTGTAGTTCAAAAATCGGAGCAACTGCGTCTTGGAGAGAGCGGACAAAATCTTTTTATGATTTTTGCACTGGCTTTTTGCACACTGATGCTTGCCGTTGTCTCGCTCTTTTTCAAAAGTGAGCGGACGAACCTATTGCCGACCTTAAAAAACGGTTGGTGGCTTGCAGGACTGTGCGGAATTCTGAACGGGCTTGTAAATTATCTGGTGCTGTACCTGAATCCGAGAGTACCGTCGAGCGTTCTGTTTCCGCTCGTTTCCGGAGGCAGTATGATTTTTATTCTTTTGTGGTCACTTTTGGTGAAAAAAGAGCGGTTTACCGTTCGCCAAATTGTAGGATTCATTATCGGCATCGCGTCGATTGTAATGCTTAACATTTAACAATATGGGAGAGTTATTATGATACAGACGGTTGTACCGATTATGAATGCCTCGGTTACGGAGAAAACGAGGGAAATTTATCTTTCTCAAATGCGGGAATGCGGAATTGAGCAGATTCTGTTGACAACCGTACGTTTTATCTGTAATGCGGACGAGGAAAATCGGGTGATTGCATCGTTGCGTGAGAATATTGCATTTTTTCGGAAAAACGGCGTTTTGGCGGGCGTCTGGATCGGATCGACGATCGGACACGGTTCTAAACTTGCACTTCCGAATGCATTTGAGACGGCTCAATTTTCTCCGCTTGTCAATATGGAAGGACACCCCATTGAAGGGACGTCCTGCCCATTAGATCCGGCATTCCGTAAAGCAGTTTGCCGTCACATAGCACGGGTAGCAGGGGAGACGGGAACGGATCTGATTCAACTGGATGACGACTTTCGCCTTTCTCAGCATGGAAAAAGTCCGTGTTGCTGTTGCAATCGCCATTTGGCAAATATGGAGAGTCTTTGTGGTGAGTCGCTTGCCGGAAAAGATTTGAAACAGCTGATTTTCGGAGAAAAAGCAAACCGTTACCGAACGGCTTGGTTGCAGGTGCAAGGGGATTCTTTACGCAATTTTGCCACAGAGATTCGGGAGACAGTCGATGCGGTTGCACCGCAGGTGCGTGTCTCAATCTGTTCCGCCCAGTGTCTCTGGGAGCAGGACGGAACATCCGCTACCGAAATTTCCGCGATTCTCGCAGGCAACACAGTGCCGACGGCAAGACTTTACGGTGCACCTTATTGGGCAATCCATGCACACAGAAGTCTTCCGTGGGTATTCGAAAATGCCCGAAACATTGCATCCCTTTGTGACGGAAAAGGAACGGAAATTTGGGCGGAAGGGGATGTTTATCCACGCCCGAGATGCTTTACCCCTGCATCCTATCTGGAATTGTACGATGCCATGATTCGAGCGGATGGCAGATATCGGAAAATTCTGAAATATATGGTGGATTACAGTGCACCGCCGGAATATGAAACCGGATATCTGGCAATGCACAAAAAGGATCTGCCGGATTTGGAGACAATCTCCGCCTGCTTTGACGGACTGCAATCGGTGGGTGTTCATGTACATACAAAAACGGGACTGCTCAGCGAGGCAGATTTGTCCCTGAGCGGACTGACCAACGAATACGATTCTCCGACAGCGGGCATTTTGCTGGCACAGAATTCAATTCCGACCGTATACGGTTCGGATGGAATTTGCACTGCGATCTTCGGGGAGAACGCAAGGGGAATGTCGGCAGAATTTTTGAAACACGGTGCAATGCTGGACGGTGTTTCCGCACGGATTTTGACAGAGCAGGGGATTGACGTCGGGCTGTCGGACGATACAAAGTTTCAGTCCTGCACGGTGAGCAATCTGTCAGACGAGGAAGGAAATTTCCGAATTACCTTTCGTGATGAAGAAACTCGCATTCTGTGCGGAAAATTGAATCCGCATGCGAAAATCATTCTTTGGATCGGTAAAAATGCGGACAGAAAACCATTGGCATATCGCTATATCGATTCCGAAGGACGGCGTTTCTTTGTATGGATGTACGACGCTATATCCTTGCAGATTCGCTCCGCCCTGACCTGTGGCAGATTCATTCAGCAGACACTTGTTGACGGGGTGGAGTGGATTTCGGGGACTTGCCTGCCGGTTGTCTGTGAGGGAAATCCCGAGCTTTACATTCTGGCAAAACGGAATTCCGAAAAACTTGTAATTTTACTTTTGAACTGTTTTGCGGACGAGATTGACAACGCCGAAATTCGTCTTGAAGGAATCTATACCCGTATTACACGGTCAATTCGTTGTCAGGCAAAATTGCGTAGTGAACGGTTGTACATAACAACTCCGATTCCGGCATTTTCGCTTGCTATGATCGAATTGAAAGGATGAGCAACTCCCGCAAATTCCGAATTGCACGAATGCCTTTCGTCATTCTGCACAAAAACGGATTCAAAAATTTGTGTAATATTACATATTGACATTTTCGGAAAATTGTGTTATAATATCATCTGTTTGAGTTGGAAAAA
>CAVGAA010000001.1:45810-221423 GCA_963627065.1 bacterium
TAAAATGTTTTGACAGACAGACAGACAGACAGACAGACAGACAGACAGACAGACCTATTTGTGCCTTGTAGCAAGGTCTTTTTGCGATATTTTTCATAATATTTTGTTTTTTAAGCGATAATTAGGACATTTGTCCCGATTGTCGCTTTTGTTTTGGTGTTACACGGAAAACCGTGAAAATTTATACACACAGAAAGGGAAATGTCTTATGAAAAGATTCCTATCCATCATCCTGACGCTCTGCATGTTGCTGTCAATGTTTACGGTTTTGACGGCAACCGGCAGTGCAACCGATAACGCCTTGACAGCCGACAAGGCATGGTATACGGACCACACAACAGATACCGATCTTTATATCGGTACGCCGGCAGAATTACTCGGATTTGCCGAACTGCTCGCAACGCAGGTAATGGCAAATAACGATAATTCCGACCTTACGACAGTGGATGCTTCCATGAAAATTTTCTATGGCAAAACGATCCACTTGACCGCAGACATCGATATGAACCCGGGCTGGACCGCAAGTGCAACCGCACCGACAAATGTCTGGCCGAATGTTGCTTATCACTGCTTTACCGGTATGTTCAACGGCGAGGGACATACAATTTCCGGTATTTATTTCAGTTCGACTTCCGCAAACCATACCGGTATCTTCGGAAACCTCAAAGGCGGTACATCCGATGCTCCCGTCGGTGTCAAGAATCTTGCAATCGTAAATTCTTATCTTACCACACCGAATAACAACTTCGGCGGTCTGTTCGGCGCAGTTCCCGAATCCGAAAGGGAAAAAAACGGTCAATATCTGATTGAGAATGTATATCTCGATATTGAGCAAATGATTGGCTATAAGAAAAATGCGAATGTGGACTGGAACTCCAATACCGGCGGAATGATCGGTTATCTTTCGGCAGGTAACACGGTCACAATTCGTAATTCCATTGTCGCAGGTACTCTCACGTCAAATGGAAACGACCGTCCGGTCGGAGGTTATGTCGGAATGTGTTACGGTAATGTTCTTTTTGAAAATTGCCTCTTTTCCGGCATTTGGAAATCTAATAACAACACCTGCTCCGGATTTATTGCTCAAACAGCAGGTTCCGGAAAAGCAACCATTAACCATTGTATCGAAGCCGGTGACATTTATCCCGCAGGTTGGACAGCCGATATGAACGGTCACGGATCATTCTTCGGCTATTCGAGCGGCAAAGGAAGTATTGTTTCAAACAGCATCTACACGGATGTATTCTATGCAGTGAGTGGAAACTATGTTGTCGACAATCGCCTTTGCGGCGATAACAGCTCCGACAAATTGAACACGGAAACCAACAATATCAACAACACCTATGTCCCCGACGATGATATTTTCGGCACGGGTATTGCAAAGACGCTTGAAAAAGCCGGAATGACCGACTGGACCGTTACCACATCCATGCCGATTCCGACAACGATTCTCAAAACATTCGGCAAACTGCTCGCAAAAGAGAATATCAAACCCGTGACCTCGTTGGCAGGCTATCAGGTTTCCGACACTGCAGACGGCAAATACAATGCCCGTTTGGTCGCAACGCTCAATCTGCCCGAGGGCAAAACGTTGGCAGACTTTACCGCCGTCGGTTTCAAAGTGACTGCAACATTCGGTACGGAAAGCAAGAACGTTACCAAAACAACCGCAAATGTTTATTCTTCTGTTGCAGGTTACACCAAAGGCACGGCTACCGTTTCGGCTTATACGGCTGAAAATCTGGGCGGTGACTACCTCTTTGTCCTGCCGATTATCGGCATTCCCACAAGTGCAGGCAATGTTACGCTGAAAGTCACCACGTTCTGCACGACTGCGGACGGAAATATTTCCTCTTACGAGCAGTCCTTCACAATCGACACCGCAAAAACCGAATTACCGTGAGGAGGTAAACGAATATGAAAACTTACGAAACTCCCGCTATAGAATTATTGAATCTGGACAGCCAAGACATTATTACAACATCGGGCTTGACAATGAAAGGCATTTTCGGAACATTCGCCGGAGATGAAGATACCGTTTGGAACTGGGGTTCTGAGGGGTAATCTTCAATGAAACGATTTTTAATTATCTTCCTTGTCTGCCTCATGCTCCTGCCGGTGCTCTCGGCGTGCGGTGGCAAAGAAAACGGTAATGAAACAAATGAAACCGCTACAACGCCCGAAAATGACAACGCCACAACCGTAGCCGAAACCGAAACCGAAATTCCCGAGGATCTGTATGCTCCTTCACGGGACATGACCGCATTGGATTATGACGATGCAACGGTTCGCATTTTGCAAATCACTACGAAAAGCGATGAATTCGACTTCAATCAGGGGTCGAGCGAAACTATGGCAAATGCCGTCTATTCCAGAAACAAACTGGTTGAAAAGGAACTCGGTATTCGTTTTGAATATGTTTCGGTCAACAGTACCTCGTCAAGTCCGCAAGTACTGAACAATGCGGTTCGTAACAATGTCACGGCAGACGAAACCACAATGTTCCACATTGTGTCTCAACCGTCTTACTACACGGTCGAACTGATTCTCGAAGGATTGTATCTCGATGTCAACCAAATCGAAGACAATTATATCGACCTGACACGCAAATATTGGTCGAGCGGTTTTATGGAAGCATCGACCGTCAACAACCGTTCCTACTTCTTGGTCGGTGAACTCTGCACATCGGTGCTTGACGAAATGGAAGTTGTCTTTGTCAACGATCAATTGGCGGCAGATTATTACGATGATTTGGATTTGCACGAGTTGGTTTACGACAAAGAGTGGACTTACGAGAAAATGCTCGAACTCATTGCCGAAGTCGGTAACGGATCGGAAAGCGGTATCTGGGGAATGACACTGGACGTCAACTCCCTATCCATTGACGGTATGCTCGGTGCTTTGGGTATGACAACGGTTTATATCGGCGAAAATGATCTTCCGCAGGTTGACATCAACAACGAGCAAAATATTGACATCGTAACAAAGTTGAGAGAACTTTACTGGAACAATCAGGCGGTCAACAATGCAGGTGGAAGAGCAATTAAAAATTTCACCGAGCAAAAAGCCGTTTTCACGATGAATATGCTCAAAAATGCGGAAAATCTTTATAAATCCGACGTCAAGTACACCTTAATTCCCATGCCTCTTTACAATGAAGAGCAGGACGATTATGTTGTCACCGCACACGACGAGTATTCCAGCATCGCAATCTGTGCCAATGTCACCAACCCCTCAATGTATTCTGCGGCTGTGGAAGATCTCTGTTACCGTTCGCACGATACGACCTATAACGCAAAGTATGAAAAAACATACGGAAGTCGTTACGCACAGACATTGAAAAATCGTGAAATGTTCAACTATATGTTCGAGCATCTGAACTTTACATTGGGTGGGGTTTACTCCTATGTGCTTGGTCAGTGCAAGAATATGCCGAGATACCTCATCTATCCGGAAACGAACAAATATCCGGATGCAAACTCTAACCGTTTGGGATCGATTCCGTCAATGTTTATCAACCTCGAGGCAACTGCAAAAGAGAAATTGACGGCATTTATCGAATTCTTCTATGCGGAAGACGAAGAGTCGTAAACGGGAATAATTCAACTACAAGGGGGAACGGACGGTTGCCGTCCGTTCCTCTGTTTCAAGGAAGAAAAAATATGAAATTTACAAAAAGCAGATGGTTAATTGCCGGACTGTTAACGATCTTCTGCCTGCTCCTGTCATTGACTGCCTGCAAAACCGAAAGCGGAGAGAGCAATAAAACTGCCGAAGAGAGCAAAACAAAAGACACGGCAAATGAAAATACGGCGGAAAAAGTTACAACCGTTGAGCAAATTTCAAAAACGGCTGTCGCGATTGTCAAAGACGGCAAAAGCGATTATTCCATTGTCAACTGCGTAAGCAGTAACGCAAACGTTGCAAAATCGGCAAAAACAATTCAGACTTTGATCCAAGCCACGACAAAAGTTCGCATTCCCATTGTTGAGGCACTTGACACAAAAGAAGGGGACAACCTGATTGTGATCGGCACAAACAGCGATTTTGATGCGGTTACAAAAGAAATAAAACAAATTGATATCGGCGAATACGGCTGGTGTAAGCGTGACAATATTATTATGATTATCGGATGTACCGATACGACACTTGTAAGTGCCGTGAACGAATTCACATCTGCACTTACATCTTCCGTGCAAAACGGAAATCTTTATCTTGAAGTCGGCGAAAGCGGTGTCTTTTTCAATCACTCGAATTGGATGACGGATGTCCCGAGAATTGCAAAAACATATTCGTCGGTTTATGACAGTGGAGACGGAACTTATCTGCTCCATTACCGCAATACGGCGGAAAGTGCCTGTGACGAACTCGAAGGACTCCTCGATGCAAGAGAAGACTTTACCAAAACACAGGGCAGAATAACCGACACCGGCAACCGAACGGCAACTTATGTTCGTACGGACGGCGAAATCTCTTATTTGTGGCAGAAAAATACAAAAATCTTGCAGGTTACTTATCAGATTTACACCGGAGGTTGTGTGACAATTCCAAACAACACGGCAGAAACCGGCTATACCAAACTCGGCGAAACAAAATTGGCACTTTTGCCACTGAATTATAAACTGTCCTGCACGGATCAAACCGATTGTGGCGGATTTTCTGCCGTTATGACACTCGAAGACGGTCGGTATATCGTCATTGATGGCGGTTATACATCGGATTCGGATGCACTTTACAATTATCTTTACGACAACAACAAGCGTTCGGACGGCATTACGATCGCCGCATGGGTTCTCACACACGACCACGGCGATCACACGGGAGCATTTTCCTTCTTCATATCGACTTACGGTAAAAAAGTCAACTGCGAGTATATTATTTCCAATGCACTCCCGACCGGCGTAAGTCCGACCTCGGATTCCAACGGAAAATTCTTAACAAGTCTTCAAGGGAGTGTCTGCACCTATTTCAAAAACGAAACGAAAATTCTCAAAATGCACGCCGGACAAAGCATCTGGTTCTGCAATGTTGAACTGCGGATGCTCTTCACGCACGAAACCTATTTTCCGTCCGTGCCTGAATGGCTCAACGAAACATCGCTTGTTTTTGAATTGATTGCAAATAATCAAACTACCCTTATTACCGCCGATTCCGAAATATCTGCAATCGATATGCTGTCAAGAACCTGGAAAAACGAACTTCATTCTGATATTTACCAAATCAATCACCACGGATATTCGGAACTGTCGCAGGATTTTGTCGACCTTGTAAACCCGAAAATCGCACTGTGGCCGTCCGGTCAATCGACCGTCAATGTGCGGAGTTTGTCCTCTTGGCGTGGCGGAATTTACACCAAACTGGTTGCAAATGTTGACGAATGCATCGTAGCGGACGGGCAGGCAAAAATTTTGACCTTGCCGTATGCAAAAGGCGGAACAGCCGAGTACTACACCATGGATTTCAATAAGAGGAAATAGTATGAACGCATCGTTTCTTAAATCATTGAACCCCGAAAAAACTTTTGCACTTGCCGAAAATACCGAACTCTCTGTGTGCCAAAACATCACGCAAAAGGCTTTTGAAACCTATACCGACTATCTCGGCACGCTTACGGACTTGCAAATATGCGGTTCGAACGCAATAGGACCGCTTACTGCTAAAACTTACAAAGTAGCAGACGGTGGAATTCTTCATGTGACATACAATTCGGCGGACGAATCTTTGCGGATTCTCTTTGATCCGTTGCACGGAGTCCTTTGCAATTTACCGCCGAAAGCCCTCGAAAATTCACCGAAAATTTGCCAACCGGTGCTATCCGTTATTCCACTCGACTATACAAAGCAAAGTCCCCTCGACTGCAACGGAATGAGTTATGTTTTGCGGTTAGAGGACGGAACTTTCGTCATCTGGGACGGTGGCTATTCTGCGGATGCCGAACGTCTTTACCGCTATCTCTCGGAAAGTTCACCGCTACCCGAGCATCAAGTTGTCATCTCGGCATGGATTTTCACCCATTCGCATTTGGATCATTACGGCTGTTTCGATGCCTTTACCGAGAAATTTGCGGATCGGGTGCAAGTAGAAAACTTTATCTTAAATCCACTCGTGAACGGCGAAGGGGTAATCCGTGAAAATCGCAATGACGCATTCTTAACCGAAAAATTCCCCAAGTTGCTCAGGTGCTATCCGAATGCCCGTGCGGTGCGAGTCCACGCAGGACAGCGTATCGAATTTGCTGGGGCGGAAATTGAGATTCTGCAAACCTATGAGGATATTCTGCCCGAACAAATGGACTGGCTCAACGAAGCATCGGTTGTGACAAGATTGAAAATTGCCGGACAGACAGCACTTTTCTGTGCCGATTGCGAATTGAGAGGGGACAAACGCTTGATTTTGCTCGGAGATGCCCTCAAAAGCGACTTTTTGCAGGTTGCACACCATGCTTTTTCGGGCGGGACAAACGAATTGTGGGATGCGGTCGATCCGAGTTACATTTTCTTTACGACCTCACACGAAACGCTCCTGCAAAGGCTTTTGCCGTCATGGCGACACGGACTTTATACAAACCTTTTCACCCGTGACAGCATCAAGGGTGTATGGGCAGGTGACGGTCACGTCAAAGAATTTCCATTGCCGTTTGAAAGTGACAAAGACTTGCAATATCGCACAATTTGAGAAGGATTTTGAAGTGAAAAATCCGCACTCCATTGACAATTGTTGCAAAATCTGCTATACTATTTGCAAAATCGAAATGCAGTATAGCGAAATGAGGTATGAAAATGTTGCAATCGGAAAAGGGAAGACCTGCGGATATAACCGGCAGACTCCAAACGGAAATAGCGGTTTACGATTTGCTCGATCGACTTGAAATCGACTATGCCAGAATCGATCACAACGCCGTTTATACGATGAGAGCCTGCCAAGAAATCGACAGCAAACTCGTGCCGGCAACAATCTGCAAGAACCTGTTTCTCTGCAACCGCCAACAGACCGAATTTTACTTGCTCATGATTTGCGACGGCAAACGGTTTAACACGAAAGAGGTTTCCTCGCAACTCGGCGTTTCAAGACTTTCTTTCGCTCCGTCCGAATTGTTACCGGAATATCTGGGACTGACGCAGGGTTCCGTCAGCGTATTGGGACTGATGAACGATAGGGAAAGCAGAGTCAAACTCCTTATCGACCGTGATATTCTTGCATCGGAATATTTCGGTTGTCACCCTTGCATCAATACAACCAGTCTGCGTTTGAAAATCTCCGACCTGCTTGAAAAAATCCTGCCGGCAATCCGTCACGGCTACACACCGGTGACAATTTCATAATCGACTAAACGGTTAATTTTTAAAACGATTATAATCTAATGTAAACATCGAATTCCCGATAATCGCTCAAATGCGTACTTATCGGGAATTTTTATCGGTTATTTCCAAAGTATTTTCCGAAAACCACTTGACAAAAGCGATATTTTGAGTATAATATGAGAATGGTTCTCAAATTGAAAAAATCACAAAAGCATAAGAGGGGAGGCAATCGGAATGAATCGCGGAAACTATCAAACGGTCGGACGGCAGAAACTGCTGTCGTTTTTGTCAAGTCATCCGGATTGCCAATTCACCGTCGAAGAACTTTGCCTCGAAGTCAATGGCAACGCCGTGGCAGGACGAAGCAGTCTTTACCGCCAACTGTCGGCCCTTTGTGATGCCGAAGCCGTCAAAAAATTCCGTAACGAGGAGCGTGGTTGCTCGGTCTACCAGTATATAGGCGGTGCTTGCTCCTGCGGTGACTGTTTCCACGTCAAATGCTTGCGTTGCGGAAAACTCGAACATCTCGATTGCACCGATTCTGTTACTTTTGCAAGGCATCTTATGGCTGAGCACGGATTTGCAATCGATTGCGGACAGTCTGTACTGTTCGGAATCTGTCGGAATTGTCTGAAGAAAGCCGGAGGAAAACAACTTGGTTGACGTCATTCTCGATACACTGCTCGATACGGCAAAACTCCTGCCGTTCCTTTTTCTCACATATCTGCTTATGGAATTTCTCGAACACAAATCCGGTGATGCCACGGGAAAACTGCTTAAAAAGTCGGGAGCGATCGGTCCGCTTGTTGGTGGATTGCTCGGAATCATTCCTCAATGCGGATTTTCTACCGCCGCCGCAGGTCTTTACGCAGGGCGTGTGATTACGGTCGGAACGCTCCTCTCTGTTTGGCTTTCCACATCCGACGAAATGTTGCCGATCCTCATTTCCAAAGGCGTTTCGATAGGATTTCTGCTCCGCTTTCTCGGTGTAAAACTCCTCTGCGGAGTTGTCGCAGGATTTGCGGTCGATGCCGTCTGCCGACTGTTCGGCAAAAAAAACGACGATGTCCATATCGAAGACATTTGCGAGAGAGAACATTGCAAATGCGGTGACCATTTTGCACTCTCGGCATTGAAACACACCGTGAAAATTACGCTTTTTCTCCTTGTCATCGGCTTTATACTGAATACCGTGATTTACCTCATCGGCGAGGATAAAATCGCAGGATTGGTCCTTGACAGACCGCTCCTTTCCAATCTCCTCGCTTCGTTGGTCGGTTTGATTCCAAACTGTGCCTCGTCTGTGGTTTTGAGCGAATTGTACCTTTCCGGCGTAATCGGCATCGGATCAATGCTCTCGGGACTTTTGGTCAATGCAGGTGTCGGCGTTTTGGTGCTTTTTCGTAACAATCGACCGGTGTCCGATTCGGTTCGTGTCGTTGCGGTACTTTTTTGCATCGGTTTTCTCTGTGGAGTCTTAACCGACCTCACACCGCTTGCAAATTGGATTGTCAAATAATTTCGAAATAATTTTATTGATATAAAGAAGGTAGTTAAAATGACAAAAATTGACATTTTCTCAGGCTTTTTGGGTGCAGGCAAAACAACTTTGATTAAAAAGTTGATCAAAGAGGCATACAAAGGCGAAAAATTGGTGCTGATTGAAAACGAATTCGGCAAAATCGGCATTGACGGCGGATTCATGCAGGATGCAGGTATTGAGGTCCGTGAGATGAACAGCGGTTGTATCTGTTGTTCACTGGTCGGCGACTTCGGCAAAGCACTCGAAAAAGTTCTTACTGAATATCAACCGGACCGTATTTTGATTGAGCCGTCCGGAGTCGGAAAACTGTCCGACATCATCCGTGCCGTGCAGAATGTTGCTCCGCAGGGGGCAGTTCTCAATGGATTTACAACCGTTGTCGATGTCAACAAATGCAAAATGTATATGAAGAATTTCGGTGAATTCTTCAATGACCAAATCGAAAACGCCGGTTGTATCGTCCTGTCGCATAGCGAGGGCGTATCGGATGCCAAAATCAACGAGGCGGTTGCACTCCTGCGTGAGCATAACGCAACGGCTGTGATCGTTACGACTCCTTGGGGGCAACTGGACGGCAAACAACTGCTCACCGCTATGGAACGCCGTGACACCATTGAAGAAGAACTGGCACGCCTTGCCAAAACGGCCGAAGAAGAACATCATCACCACCATCATCACCACGATGACGATGAATGTGATGATCCCGAATGCTCCTGCCATCACCATCACGATGATGGCGACGAAGACGAACACGAACATCACCACCATCATCACGATGACGATGATGACGACGAATGCGACGATCCCGAATGCTCCTGCCATCACCATCACGATGATGACGGCGACGAAGACGAACACGCACATCACCACCATCATCACCACCACGATCACGATGCCGACGAAGTATTCGTCAGTTGGGGAGTCGAAACGCCGAAAAAATTCGGTGAAGACGAAATGCACGATATTCTTGAATCGCTCCTCGAAGAGAACAAATACGGCATTGTTTTGCGTGCCAAGGGCATTGTTGAAGGCACGGACGGCAGGTGGATTCATTTCGATTATGTCCCGGGCGAACCCGACATCCGTCACGGTTCGGCGGGCGTGACCGGCAGACTTTGCGTAATTGGATCGCATCTGAACAAATCCGCACTCGCAGACCTCTTCGGTGTGGAATGGAAGAAGAAATAACGGAGGGCAAATAAATGGCAGGAATGTTACCTGTTTACCTTTTCACGGGTTTTCTGGAGGGCGGAAAAACGCACTTGATTCAAGAGTCTATGGAGGACAAACGATTCAATTCCGGAGAAAAAACGCTCCTTTTGCAATGCGAAGAGGGGATTGACGAATTCGATCCCGAACGCTTTTACGGGCAGAACGTCTATCTTGAAAAAATCGAAAACGAGAGTGACATCAACAAGGAGTACTTGACCGCACTCGGCAAAAAGCACAAACTCGACCGTATCATCATCGAATATAACGGAATGTGGATGCTCGGAAAACTCTATGAAAGTCTTCCGGACAACTGGGGCATCTATCAGGAAATGATGATGGCGGATGCTAATACTTTCATTGAGTACAGTCAAAATATGCGTCAGTTGACGGTCGACAAACTCACAAATGCCGAAATGGTCGTCCTGAACCGCACGCCTGCCGACATCGACAAAGAACTGGTGCATAAAATTATCCGTGCAACCTCTCCGAGAGCCGCAATCACTTACGATTACCCCGACGGACACGTCGAATATGACGACATCAAAGATCCGTTACCGTTCGATCTCGAAGCCCCGATCGTCACGATTGAAGACAACGATTATGCCGTTTTCTATCGTGATCTGTCCGAAGAAATGGACAAATACAACGGCAAAACCGTAAAATTCAAAGGTATGGTCGCAAGAGATCCCAATATGCCGAAGAATATGATTCTTGCAGGTCGGCACGTTATGACCTGTTGTGAAGCGGATACCGCTTTCCAACCGTTCGTCTGCATTTTCAATGCACAAACCGACCTCAAAACACGGGATTGGGCAATGTTGACCGGCAAAATCAAGATCGAAAAGAATAAATTCTACCGCACGGCAGGACCGGTCATTTATGTTACGTCCTGCGAAACGGCAAAACCGCCGATTCAAATCGTTGCGACATTCTATTGATATTCCGGAATAAAAAAGCAGAGGCGAAAACCGAAAAAGTTTTCGCCTCTGTCCGTATTTCAGTCAAATTCTGATTTATTTGCAGATTCTTCTGCATTCGAGATAAAAACGCTTGTCGTGTGCGTGTCCCATTGAAAAGGTCTTACGAGGCAAAGCCCCGTCCGCACGCACGGCAGGAAACAGGTCTTCTTTTTGCATACCACGGAACAAAAATCCGACCGAATTCGGCTTTTTCGCCAATGTCCGCAAAGTATCTTCACCGTGAATGTAATCAATCGCAAGTCCATCGTGAGCATCCAAAAATGCTTGAAGTGTTGCAACCGGCAATTGAAATTCCGGATGTTCAACCGTTAGGATCAGTTCACCGTCCGCCGTGATAACCGTAAATGCCTGCGGTTCGGCAGTGCCGTGCAAATTCTTTGCATAATCGGAAAATTCCGTTACGAGTTTTTCCGAATCGACCGAAAATACCACACGGTAAATCGGCTCAAAATCCAGAGCACCGTCATGCAGATTGACAATTTCCGTGAGAGCAAACCTCGCCGGATGCGTCAGAGCCTCGTCACCGATCTCGGCTTTAATCTCCTCATAGTACGCTTTCGCACTTGCCAAAGAGTGGTTGCCGTCTCCGACCGCAAACAATAGGGGAGAATTTCCCTGCAAATCGCAAAGCTTCTGCAATGCATCGGTCACACGGCTTTGTAAATCACCGTTCAACAAATACCCCTTGACGTGCCCGCCGTTTTCTGTCAGGTCAAAATCATACAGAACGTGCAATGTCGAAGTCGGGAGCGGTTCAATAACCGTCTTTTCGGGATCGTCAAACAAAAGCATCACGTGTGGCATTTCGATAGGGGCATTTCGGCGAATTTTCACACGTGGCGGAATCCGCTCGATAACCGTTCCTTCGGTTGCCCGAATCGGTGATTTTGCCGTTTTGGAATAATCATAGGCTTCCAGATCGATAGCCCCCACAATGCCACGGCGAATTCTGCCGTCTGCCTGCGTCCGTTCCAAAAGAATCATGGCGGAAGGGTATTTTACAAGCACGTCCGAGAGGGCTTTTTGCATTGCCGAATGAATCTTCGGAATTTCTTCGTCCCCGTGTGAGAGATTGATTTCGGGGAGCATCAATCCGAGCGTTGACGGAGCATCGCCGACAAACTTTTTCACCCGATCCCAATATTCCGGTTGACTTGTGTATTGATCGCACGCAACGACCGACCATTTCGTGCCGTCAATTTTCGAAAAATCGGGCAAGAGAATGTCTGCAGGGCAAAATACAGTTTTTACATTCATATTGCATTCTCCGATGTCAGAATATCCGTATAGCCGAGCAGAACGAGCAAGGTATTTTTTACACCGTCAATGTGGCTTCTCTCGTAACCGTGACTTGCAAACACCCCGGGGCCGATAAGACCGTGCCGAATGTCATAACCTGCACGCAGAGTTGCCTCCACGTCCGAACCGTAATGCGGGTACACGTCTACCGCATAATCCGCACCGGTTTTCTTTGCGGCATCGATGAGTTTTCCCGTTACTTCGTAACTGTAAGGACCGCCGGCATCTTTCGGGCAGATTGAAACCTGTTTTTCGGTACACTTCAAGCCGTCACCGATGCATCCCATATCAACGCTGATTCCCTCGGTAATGCCGTCCGGAATCGATGCAGAACCGCCATGTCCGACTTCCTCATAAACCGTAATGTCGAGATAAATTTTTCTCTCCGGTACGATATGATTGTCCGCAATGTATTTCGCAAATCCGAACAGAATGCCGACCGACAGTTTGTCGTCAAGAAAACGGCTCTTGATGTAACCGGATTCGGTAATTCTCGTGCGAGGCTCAAAGCAGACCGGATCGCCGACCTCAACACCGAGCGTTCTTGTGTCTTCTTCGCTTTTTACGTCCTCGTCAAGGATGATTTCCATTGTGTCGAACGAACGCTTCGTATCGGAAAACTCGCCGTTGACGTGAACCGACGGATTATGCAGTTGCATCGTTCCTTCAATCACCTTTCCGGAACGGGTTCTCACACGCACATTTTCGGCTTCCACGTTATTCGGATGAACTCCGCCGAGTCCCGTTATACGCAATCGCCCGTTTGATTTGATTTCGGCAATCATTCCGCCGATAGTATCGGTGTGTGCCTCAATCAGGAGTGCGTTTTTACGGTCTTTTCCGCCGAGATCGACAAGAACACCGCCTTTGTTGGTCGGAATGGTGCGGAATCCCAATTTTCCGAATTCAGCCGTTACCCACTCGACAGCCTCTTTCGTATAGCAGGACGGGCTGTCAATCGAGAGCAGTTCCACTGTTTTCTGTACCGCAAAATCCGTATACTGTTTTAACATAATCAAATCTCCAATCTTTATTTTTTAATTTCGTTCTCTCGGTATTTGCTCGGTGAGATACCGATTTTCCGTCGAAAGAGTCCGGAAAAATAGAATTCATCTTCAAAGGACAGGTAATTTGCAATTTCCCGTACCGTAAGACCCGTTTCACGCAAAAGTTGGCAGGCAAGCGAAAGTTTCTGCTCCAAAATATATTTGTAGAGCGATGTTCCGTACTCCGCATGAAAAAGTCGTTGTGCCTGCGATTCGGATTTTCCGATATAATCTGCAAGTTGCGTAGTCACGAGCGGTTCTGTAATGTGGCGGTCGATATACATTCGCAGAATGTGGGCAGGGGAGAGATAAACATCGCCGGCGGAGCGGAGAGAGCAGGAGATTCTCGTAAAGGCTTCCGCCATAATACCGGTGCAACGTTCGTAAGCCGATGCCGTATCGATGCCATTGCAGTACCCCTGCATACGGTAGAGCAGGTCCGAGAGATCCAGACCGTGAAAAATATTATTGCCGTCCAATCCCCAAAGTTTCAGGAGTGAGAGCGAAAAATCGCCCGAAAAATTTACCCAAACTTTTTTCCAAGGATTGTTTTTATCGGAAAAATATTCATGATCGTGTCCCTCCGGCAAAAGATAACTGTCGCCTGCCATGAGCCGATACTCCCGACCGTCCAGACGCACCGTACCGCTACCGGACAACACCGTTTCAAGACAGGAAACTGTTGATGCAGTTCTGCGGATATAGTAAGAGCGATTCGGAAAGGTCACACCGCACATCTGAAAGAAAAATCCGTCCCTACCGCTGTCCGGCGAAAGATGTGACATTCTGAAAATTTGTTCGTGCTCCGTTTTCAAAACCTCCGATCGTCAAAAAATCTCGCAACATTATAATTATAGCAGAAGAAAAAAACTTTGTCAAGGTAAAAAACAAGATTGTAGGCGACTTTTCGGAAGAAAATCGAAAAAAACATCCGCTTTTTTCAAAAAAACTATTTACAAAACCCGAAAAGTATGATATAATATTTATGATATAACGTTGGCTCGGTTTCCGGAGACGGACCGTTGACATTCTGTCACGGCTCTTCACCCACCGGTTGCTGTGCTTACGCTAAAATATATTCTGAAAGGTGAAGAAAACCATGATGACAAAAGACGAAAAACAAGCGATTATCGCACAGTATGCGACACACGAAGGCGACACCGGATCTCCCGAGGTCCAGATTGCCGTTCTTACCTCTCGCATCAACACCTTGACTGAGCACCTCAAACTCAACAAGAAAGACTTCCACAGCCGTCGCGGTCTGCAGAAGATGATCGGTCACAGACGGAATCTGCTCAACTATCTGCAAAACAGCGATATTGAGCGTTACCGTGCAATCGTCGCAAAACTCGGTTTGAGAAGATAATCGAAGCAATGGGGAGCAGTGAGCAGTTCAAAAGCAACTGTTCCTGCTCTCCGTCTTTTTGTGTCAAATTCATTTTGCAGTCTAAATTGTCTTGCGGTCGGTTAGCAGTTAACCGTACATAGAAGGTTGCCATTGTTTTGTATGTACCGTTAAGTGCTAAGCCTCCGTAAGACCACATTATAAATTATGGAGGAAAATTATGTCCAACCCAATCAGCACACCCATGGAATTCAAAAACTACAAGGTGTTCCGGTACACATTGGCAGGCAGACCGCTTGTAATCGAAACCGGTAAAATGGCAGGCCTTGCAAACGGATCGGTTCTCTGCCGTTACGGCGAAACCGCAGTTCTCTGCTGTGCAACCGCATCCGAAAAGCCCCGTGACGGAATCGACTTTCTGCCTCTGTCTGTCGACTTTGACGAAAGAATGTATGCGGCAGGCAAAATCCCGGGAGGTTACCTCAAAAGAGAGGGCAAACCGTCCGAAAAAGCAATTCTGACATCCCGTGTCATTGACCGTCCGATTCGTCCGCTTTTCCCGAAGGATCTGCGTAACGATGTCGCCCTGACTCTGATTGTTATGTCGGTTGATCCCGACTGCTCGCCTGAAATTACCGCAATGATCGGTGCATCAATCGCACTGTCCATTTCCGATATTCCGTGGAACGGACCGATCGGCGGTGTGTTTATGGGACTTGTCGACGGAAAACTCGTTGTCAACCCGACCGCAGAAGAGCAGAAGAAGAGCGATCTGCAACTGACTGTTGCCGCATCTATGCAAAAAGTCGTCATGATTGAAGCAGGTGCAAACCAAGTCAGCGATGAAACGATGTACAACGCCATTATGAAGGCACACGAGGAGATCAAAGACCTGCTCGGATTCATTAACGGAATCGTTGACGAAGTCGGTAAACCGAAATTCTCGTATCCGTCCTGCGAACTTGACCACGATATGTTCGACGAAATTTTCGCATTCTGTGAAAAGGATGTTATGGATGCTCTTGACACGGACGACAAAAATGTCCGTGACACCAAAATGGTACCGATCAAAGATGCCATTCTTGATAAATTCACCGAAAAATATCCGAATCTTCCGAATATGATGGAAGAATTGGTCTATAAGATTCAGAAAAAGATTGTCCGCCGTTGGTTGCTGGTCGACAAAAAGCGTGTTGACGGCAGAAGAATGGACCAGATCCGTCCGCTCGCAGCAGAGGTCGGTGTTCTTCCCCGTGTACACGGTTCGGGACTCTTTACGAGAGGTCAGACGCAGGTTTTGACATCTGCAACACTCGGAACGCTTTCCGAAGCACAGATGCTCGACGGTATCGATTCCGAAACGTCCAAGCGTTATATGCACCACTACAATATGCCCGGTTTCTCGACCGGTGAAGCAAAACCCGTCAGAAGCCCCGGACGCCGTGAAATCGGTCACGGAGCATTGGCAGAACGTTCTCTCGTTCCGGTCCTTCCGAGCGAAGAAGAATTCCCGTACGCAATCCGTTTGGTTTCGGATGTCGTTTCTTCCAACGGCTCGACCTCGCAAGGTTCTGTCTGCGGATCGACGCTGGCTCTTATGGATGCAGGCGTTCCGATTAAAGCACCCGTTGCAGGTATTTCCTGCGGTTTGATTACGGCTGAGGACGGTTCTTGGGACACTATGCTCGATATTCAGGGCTTGGAAGACTTCTACGGCGATATGGACTTCAAGGTTGCCGGTACGCACGCAGGCATTACTTCCATTCAAATGGACCTCAAAATTGACGGTCTGACACCCGAAATTATCAAAAAAGCCCTCGAAATGACACACAAGGGACGTGATTATATCATCGATGAAGTGCTTCTCAAAGCAATTCCCGCACCTCGTCCCGAAGTTTCGAAATACGCTCCCAAAATGACCACGATGAAGATCGATCCCGAAAAGATTCGTGACGTCATCGGTAAGGGCGGTGCAGTCATTCAGAAGATCGTTGCCGACACCGGTGCCAAGATTGATATTGACGAAGACGGTACGATTCACATTGCCGCTATCAACGATGAGCAGGCAAAATCCGCAAAAGCTTGCATTGATGCCATCGTTTTTGAGCCGGAAGTCGGTGCGGTTTACACCGGTACGGTTACGGGCATCAAAGAGTTCGGATGTTTTGTTGAATATGCACCCGGCAAAGAGGGAATGGTTCACATTTCCAAGATTGCTCCCAGAAGAATTGACAAGGTCGAGGATGTCCTCAAAATCGGCGATGTCGTCAAAGTGAAATATATGGGACTCGATAAAAAGGGAAGAATGGACTTCTCCATTAAGGACGCACTTTAATTCTGCAAATATTCATTATCATTGAAACGGGAAGGAGAATTACGGTATGGACAAATATTCGAGCGGACAACGTTCCTACAATACGCTTAAAAAAAGTCAACGAATGCAAAGAATTCGTCGTTTGCAGATGGCAAGAATCCTGCTTTTGACCATTTGTGCCGTGATTCTTCTGCTTGCCGTAACCGGTTTGGTTTTCCTGTTCTGCCATATCGGGCATAGCGTGTCCGGCAATTCGTCAACCGTCGGCACATCCGGAAAGGTTGTTTACACCAAACTGACCTGCTCGGCAACCGATATGCACACGGGCGACTTGATTTTGGTCAACAACGATCACGCCTATACATTTCCGGAAACGACAATCGAGGACTTGACCGACAAAACGGCTTATGATATGAACACTTATCTGTCACAGCAGGCGGATGTTCCGTATACGGTCAAAGCAAGAACCGGTAATCCCGAAATGACTTGTATGCTCCCGACCTCCGCAAAAGCAATGGACAGCCTCTTGGCACAGTTCTATCAAACCACGTCCGTAAAACTTTCTTTCTACGGCGGTTACCGTTCCTACGATTATCAAAAAGGACTGAATTCGTCCGTCAAAGCAGGTTGTTCCGATCAGCATACCGGACTTTCCGCATGGATTACGGACGGTGATTCCACGCAAACGCTCAGTTCCGACAGCAAAGCAAAGTTGATTGAACTTTCCAAAAATTACGGTTTCATTCAACGCTACCCCGACAGCAAATATTCCGAAACGGGTGTCAGTAATTATACGGAACTCTTCCGTTATGTCGGTATTCCGCACGCAAAGTATATTGCAAAACAGAATCTTTCGCTTGAGAGTTACATCAAACTGTTGCAGACATCCTACACATATTCCGGCAATCATTTGCTTATCGATGCAAACGGAAATGCCACCACCGATAACCCCGCATACGAAATCTACTATATTCCGATGAACGGCGACAGCACGACTGTATCTGTTCCGAAAAATTACGGTTATACAATTTCCGGCGATAACGTCGGCGGATTCATTGTAACGGTCGACTTGACAAATCCCAAATAATCAAACGGAGGGAATATCATGGAAAATGAAGAAAGATTGAACGGCAGAGAAACCGAACAGGACGAAATCCGTTTTTATGCGGAAATCCCGAATGAGGATGACAACACCGAATCCGATGCGGAGGATATGAACTTTTTCGATGATGAAGAACTGAAGGAAGACAAAATCGGTGAGGCAGTGGACTCGATTCGTGAAAAAATCGAAAGTTTGCGTGAAAGTTGTCAGACACTGACCGAAAGAGTCAAAAATGACTTGAAGGAAACGAACGGCAATCCTTACATCCGTTCCACCACAACCTACCGTTACGAAGTTCTGCACAATGCCCATGACACCGAACCGGTTGACGTTTTCGAATTCGAACGCAAATCGGGAGCATCTCTGCGTGCTATGGCAATCACAACGGCACTCGTTGCTGCGGCAGATGTTGTATTGTCAAGAATATTCAAAAGAAAATAAATCAAACGGACAAAACTCTCTCTTGCAATGCATGGGAGAGTTTTGTCCCTAATTCTATACTCTAAGAGGCAATATTATGGAACTCAAAGGTTTAAAAGCATTGTTTTTAGGTGACTCCATTACGTCGGGACACGGTGCATCCGCACCCGAAAAAGTTTGGTGGTATGTTTTGGGTGAGCATACCGGAATGCAGACAATCGGTTACGGTATCGGCGGAACACGTATCGCAAGACAGATTCGCAAGAGCGATAAGGAAATCTGGGACAGAGATTTCTGCCGGCGTGCAACGGAAATGGACAAAGATGCCGACATCATCGGTGTTTTTGGCGGAACAAACGATTACGGTCACGGTTTTGCCCCGATCGGTCAACCCTACGACAACGATCCGTACAGTTTTTACGGTGCTTTGAACTATCTTTACACCTATCTGCAATCAACCTACCCGAACGCTTTTATTTTCGTCATGACACCTACGCATCGCAGAAACGAAAATTGTTTGCGTGGTGACGGCTACAAACCGGAAATGTTGCCCCTGAAAGGCTATGTCGAAATCATCCGTGAGGTCGCCGAAAAATACTCATTGCCGGTATTGGATCTGTACCGTGAATCGGGTATCAATCCGCTGATTCCGCAACAGAAAGAGGCATTTATGCCGGACGGATTGCACCCAAACGATGCAGGCTATGCAAAAATCGCCGACATTGTCGAGAATTTTCTCCGTACCCATTATCACAAATAAAAGCGATACAAGAAAGTCGGACGATCGAAAATCGTCCGACTTTTTTTTAATGTTGCAATTACATTGTTTTCCGAATGAAATCTTCCAAGAGAACATCCTGCAAAAGTTTTATGGTATCGGGGCATTTGCACCCGATTTTTTTGCCGTCCAATTCTTCTACACGCATACAAAGAGCAGACGCGGATGTGACAATGACCTCATCTGCCGACCAAACGTCTTCAAGCGTAAATTCACGCTCTGCGGTCGGAATTCCGTGTGACCGACATTCCCGTAACAGATGCGAACGTGCAGTACCTGCATAAATATGACAGTCGGCAGGATGCGTAATCATCACGCCATCCGAGAGAATAAACAGATTGGAATGGGCACATTCGGTCACAATGCCGTTCCGCACAAGTATGCACTCATCTACACCTGCCTCGGTGGATGCCTCTGTCGCCAAAATATTCGGAATTAAGTTGAGCGATTTTGCATTGCAATGCAGAAAACGGGTGTCTGGATATGTGATGCAACGGTAGGGGACGTTCAAGTCACGAATTTTCATCGGTCGGAGCATCACCCAAAGATTTGTCATCGTCCCGCTCGGCGGAAATGCGTGCGTGCGGAAAGACGTCCCACGACTGAACTGCAAATAAACCCACTGTTCCCCGTCATCGACTTTTGCAATCAACCCGTTGACGAGATTCAGCAGTTCCGACTGTGTCACGGGAGGGGCGATTTTGAGCAATTCCGCACTTTGAAAGAGCCGTTCGATATGCTCCTCCAATTCAAAAGCGTGATGATTCCGACTGAATGTCACGTCATAAACGCCGTCCCCGAAATAGCAGGCACGGTCGAGCATCGGCACTTGCATGCGGTCCAATTCGTCATATTTTCCGTTATAATATCCGAGTGTTTTCATTGTATTCTCCCGAAATCACACAATAAATTGTTGCAAAAAGTTTTTCACGCAATCGGAATAGCGTGTTTCCGTGTCGGAAAGTGCCATGGAGGCGACATAAGCCGGAGTCCTCACAGACGAAACATTTTCGTAAAACAGTTTTTCCGTACCGTTCGAATAATGCAATTCGATTTTGTAAATGACCGAAAATTCGTTGCTTTTGTCATCGACCGTTAAGTCCTCGGAGCAGATTTGAAAGTGCCTGAGACCGGTTTCGTCATCCGTTTGACAGATCGACCGAACCATGACTTGATTTTCGGTAAGGACTGCGGAAAAAGT
Organism: bacterium; assembly: GCA_963627065.1. Classification (GTDB taxonomy): domain Bacteria; phylum Bacillota; class Clostridia; order Oscillospirales; family CAG-272; genus UMGS1865. Next base: position 66,352 of record CAVGAA010000001.1, read on the forward strand.
CGCAAAATTTGTATCGAGCAGGGTAAAATCATCGCCGACCGATGCATCAAACCGAATTTTTGTCATATTGCCGTCCACATCACCGATATAAAGACTTGCACCGTTTTCCAAGGTAATAGGCAAAAATACGGCACGAAAGGTGACACTTTCCGAGAGCATTACCGCATATTCGGACGGCAGAAAGCGGTCGTCCGACGAGAGATAACCGGCAAAATCTTTGTCCGCACAGTCGGGCAATGTATAAAAATCGCCGACACGGTAGCGTAAAACCGAAGTACCGTTTTTGTCCTGCATCGTCACACTGACCTCGGGAGGAGGCACGACCGTCACATCGAGCGACAGGCAAAGCGTATAATTTGCAAGATTTGTTTTCTTATAGGCATGGCAGGCACGCACCGTCAAAATGTGGTTGCCCCATTCCGGAAGTTCATCTGCTGGAACAGAAATCGAAAATCCGTCGCTGTCCGTGAGCGTTTCCCATTCTCCAAAGTCCCACGCATATTCATAACCGATTATGTCACAATCGTGTGAAATCGTGCCGGAAACCGTCAAGTTTGCATCGTAATTGACCGAATAAGTACCGAACACCGCATCGTTTTTCGCCGAATCGGAAATAGGCGATGTGACCGTAACCGTGTAGTCGTAACGGTCGCAGACTTTTGCATAAGTTGCACAATTGCCTTTCGCAGGATCGGCACATGCCTTGCTCGGCAGATCAGTATAAACCGGAATCAAAAACGTGCAGGCACTGTCGCAAAGCCCGTTTTCTGCGAAAAAGCGGTATAAAATTCGCCCTTCGCTGAATGCACCGGCAACATTTTGCATATACTGGTGCAGGCTTCCGGTCGTGAGAACATCAAATTTTTGCAGATAAAGCGTCGACTGCCCCTTTGCGATGTAGGAAGATTGCAAAAAAATCGCACCTCCACGCAAAGCCTTCCATTTTGTGTCCCAACCTTGTTCTTTTGCGTAATTCATCGCATTGCGATAAATGTTGAAAACGCCCGTTCCGGATGCACGAATATTGAAAAGATTGTAATAGCCGTCAAGAGCCTTCAAGTCATCGACATTGACCGTTCCGGCTTCCGGTGGATTGACCGTCTTTCCGCTCTCGGTGGTTTCCGTTTGATTTACGTAATATTCGGCGAGTAAAGTTCCGCATTTTCCGGTGAGAAGGGGAGACGATCCCGTCCCTTGCTCCTGCCGTAACCGCACTGCCAAAAATACCGGATTGATTCCGACCTCATTGCCGACTTCCAACAGATATTCGGCATAGGTTTTGCCGTTTTCGAGCAGTGCGTTCTCCATAAACGTGTCGGCGAGTACCGCATCGAGATCCGCAACCGTCAAATTCTCCGACGGTGTCTGTTCGTAGAATTGGAACAAGTCACACTCGTTGAGAAAATTTCTTGCATCCATAAAATACGAAACCGTAGCGGTTGATGCCTGATAATAACCGGAATCGTATTTTGCGGTGTTGGTCTTGTGGCGGTATGCCGAATAGGCATCACTGCCCAAAATCAAATTTGTTTTTTCGTTTTTGGTTTCGAGTTCGACCGTATCGCTCCACGATCTTGAAACGGAAAGCATTTCGAATGACCATGTCGGGTGGAGCAGATGGACTCGGGTGAGGGATTCCGCATAATCGGCAGGGAATCCCTTTTCTTTGAGTTCGTTGTAATAAGCCAAAGCCGAACCGGTGAATGCAGGTTCGCTTCCCATAATATGCACCGCCAAAAGCGTGACGGAGAGTGCAACAAGCACAACGGCACAGACAACAACCAAAAGCAGTTTTTTTGTTTTCGTTTTCATGTGCATCCTCCGTCCGTTCAAAGTTGTATCTATTGACTTAAATTATTGCAGTTCTTCCCATTTCGTCATGGGTTGCAGATCGTAAAGTTTTGCGTCGACGGCATCGGTCAGGGCAAATGCCACCGCAAGGCGTAACCGCTCTTTTACATCGACACGAATTTTGAGATGTGAGTAGGGCGTATTTTCGACTTTTTCGACCTCAAATTTTGCATTTCCGCCACCGTAAATACGGCAAAGCAGAATTTTTCCGCCAAGACTCAACAGCAGTGTCCGACCGCCGTTCCGCAAAATTTCGCCTTCGGTGTAAGCATTCCAAACGACGGAACCGCTCTCTGCAAATTGCATTTCGTCCTGCACAACTGCCACCGAACGGTGAGCATAGAGCAGAATTCCACGTTTTGCACGCAACAGATCCTCGTGTGTCGAGGTCATATCGACAACCGCAAATGCACGGTCCGTCGCACTCTTTGCCTCCACGGTTTTTGCAATTGCACGTACATCCTGATCGGGATAATTTTCCTCCGGCGGATTGACGACAACCGTGTTGTGACCTTCCGCACGCCTTGTGAGTGCTTTCGGAAGATTTTCGCATCCGTCAATCGAGGTCAGGAACCGAATACCACCCATTTCGAGCAGAAAACTTCCGGCATCGAGTACACCGCCGACTTCGTGATTGCTACCGCCGTGCAGGGCAATGAGATTGGCATCGCTTTCCCATGAGGAACGGAGCGTTGCAATTCCGGCACGTTTCCAAACCGAATCGAGTGGGAGCGACAGAGCATCCGGCTTTTCAATATGCGAATAGAAACAGATGTCGTAGGGACTTATCGGCTTAATGCCGGACAGTACATCCTGACGGCGAAGCCAACCGACTGCATTTTTGTTATAGAATTTTCCGAACCAAGCGAAAATCGAGGTATCGAGATTTTTTTGCTTTGCCCCTGCGAGATTCCAAATACCGCTTTTCGTTTCGAGATGCTCGGCAAATGCGACCGTTTGAGCAAATCCGGAGGCATGGTGGAAACCGTAAGTCGAACCGCAGGCACTTGCAAACATCGCAATGATAAGCCCCAAAGACTTTGTCGCCGATTCCCAAGCAGAGATCCCTTCGGGGTAACCGCCGTCCGGTGCGTAAGCCTCAAAGCAGGCGACAATTCCCGACATACCGTATTTGAAGATACGGAAGGATGTTTCCCGATATGCCTCAGCCAAAGCAAACGCCAAAGCAATCGATGCACAGTAGTTTTCGGCGGATTCGGCAGTGCCGACACGCCACATATTTCCTTTTCCACGCAGGCAATCGGAGGCAGGACGCAGGGCATAACGGAGCATTGCACGTTCGATCACGGCTTTCTGTGCCTCACTCCAAGCCTGACGGCACCAGTCATACGCAAGTGCGGATGCGAATCCCACCTGCAAAGCGGAATGTATCGAGTTCTCCGCACCCCAAGAATCGAGTTTTGCAATCGCCGTGAGTTTGTCCAACACTCGCAGAGCGTAAGCCTTGTCACCGGTTATACGGTAAAGCACTGCCCATGCGATGAGATTTTCGCAACTTTCCGCCGACAAATCGCCGTCCGATTCCGCAAGATAGCACTCGGAACGTTTGCCGTACCGATTTTTCATCAAATCGACAAGTTTACGCAAATCACCGTCCTCTTTGGCTTTTTTGCGGAGTGAGAACCACTCGTCATGCGTGAGGAGCAAACGGCAACGGTCACCGTTCGGAACTTTGCGGTGAAAATCTTCAAGTATCTGTACGGCACTCGGCTGAACAAAGGTAATTTCGGCATTCAGCATCCGAATGATAGCCGAATCCCGTCCGACCTCAAAGACATTCCGACGGTTCGAAAGAATAATCAAACCGATAGGGGACGTGAAAATCTGTCGCCAGCGGAAGAACTCCATAACATAGGTGGCAGGGAAGAAGAGGACACCGCCGAGAATTTTCGGCAAGAATCCCAAACGGTGCAATTCACCGTCAACGGTATATGCTTCACTTTCGCCCGAAAACGCATACTTTTTTCTGCGATAGGTGAACGAAAGCGTATTCGCTTTGTTATCGACGGATGCGTGGTGAGCGAGAACCCCTGCAATCGGTGCAATCGGTAACCAGAGCACACCGTCTTTTTCGAACGGACGTGCGGAAAGATTCCCGTCCGGAGCATTCGCAATGCGTTTGCGGTCGACAATTGCATACGGAGCGGATTTCGAAAACATCACAGCCCCTTTGAGTTCGGGCATTTTTTCGTATAATTTCGGGGCATTGCTCTCCCACAGATAGAAATTGTCGAATGACAGAACGGTGTCGGCACTGTTGACCTGTCCGCCAATCACGCAATTAAGTACAATTGCTCCGACCTGTCCCCAACCGAGGGGCTTTTTCCGTGCCGGCATAGTCGGCAGTTCCACTCTGTAATCGTTCCAACCGTTGCGTGTAATCGGTAAGAGCAGACTGTAACCGCTGTCACCGCCGACCTCTTCGTCACTCTCAAACCGAATGGAAAAGCTACCGCCTTCGCCCTGCACCGCAAAAGCGGAAAAAGTCAGATAGCGATAGGGAGTAAGATCGGTTTTATCAAGCGGAATACGGACCTCGGTTTTGCTCCCGAATGCCCATGCACCCGTGAGGTGTGCATTTTTCTTATGCGAGAGATCCGGTTTCATACCGCACGATGCAATCCAATCATAGCCGTTCATATCGAGAAGAACGGTAGCATCCTCGTATTCGTTGAGTTCGATACAGCTTTTGAGATTCTTTTTCATACGGTTTTATCCTTTCAAATGTTTTTTCCGCCGACGGTAGAGAGGAATCGCAGGAATGCCGTCTGTCCGTCTTTCGTGCATTTGTAAACGCCGGCATCTTCCAGAACCGCTTCAAATGTTCGCCCGATTTCCTGCTTCAAAATCGCATCGGTATTTTCTTTCGTAAAGGTGTAACGATCCGCAAAACGCTTTACCCAATCGGCATGCTTTGCAATCCGCTCATCATCGGCAGGATTTTTGCGTGCAATAAGCGTGTCCGCCAATATGTGCATTTCGTTTTTGAGCCGTGCCGGAAGAACCGCCAAGCCCATGACCTCAATCAGACCGATATTTTCTTTCTTGATGTTGTGTTTATCTGCGTGCGGATGATAAAGTCCCAGAGGATGTTCCGGTGTTGTCAAATTGTTCCGCAGAACCAAATCGAGTTCAAAATCACCGTTCCGACGGCGTGCGATCGGCGTAATCGTGTTGTGCTTTTCGCCGTCCGTTTCGGCATAGATAACGGCATTTTCATCGGTGTAATTTCTCCAAGCCAAGAGAATCTTGTCTGCTAAATCAACCAAATGTTTTTTATTTGCACTTGTCAGACGGATAACCGACATCGGCCACTTGACAATGCCTGCCGTGATGTCCGAATAACCGTCAAAGGAGAGCGGAATGGCGATTCCCGCACGTTCCATTGCAAAGGTGTAGTGACCGCCCTGCATATGGTCGTGCGTCAAAATCGAACCGCCTACAATCGGCAGATCGGCATTCGAACCGAGAAAATAATGGGGCAACCATGTAACAAAATCCAACTGTTTGACAAAGGTCGAACGGTCGATTTTCATCGGCGTATGTTCACCGGACAGCACAATGCAATGTTCATTGTAATAAACATAAGGGGAGTACTGCAAATACCACTGCTTTCCGTCAAGCATCAAGGGGATTAAACGGTGTGATGCACGTCCTGCCTGCGTAAGACTTCCGGCGAACCCTTCATTTTCACGGCACAACGCACATTTCGGGTAACCCGTCTGCTTCTGCAATTTTGCCGCAGCAATCGCTTTCGGATCTTTTTCGGGCTTCGAGAGATTGATTGTAATATCGATTGTCCCGTATTTTCCGTCATAAGTCCATTTGAGGTCACGTGCCACACGGTAAGTCCGGATGTAGTCAGATGCACGGGCAATACGGTAATAATAGTTTGTCGCATCGACCGGCGACTGCTTGTAAAGTCTGTCGAATTCGTCAATCACACGGCTCGGCAGGGGAGTCAAAATTCCCATGAGTTCGGTGTCGAACAAATCCCGTCCCGTCACACCGTTGTCCTCAATAACGCCGTTCGCAATTGCATAATCGCAAAGTTCACCGAGCATTTCATCAAGCGGTCGCTCGTTTGCATCGCCGACTGTATCGAATGCCGTAATGTGCAGTTTTTCCGCCAATCTGTTTTCAAAATAAACACGGTCACGGGGATCGGCAAGTCCGTTTTTCTCCGCATAACCGATAAGATCTCTCACTGTCTGACAAATAGAATGTTCCATTTCAAGCTCCGTTTTAGTACTATTCGTAAAAAATAATTCTTCATCATATATTATACCATTTTTTTGTGCTTTTGTAAATGGTTTTTTCAATTTTTCAAATAAAAAATCAACGGAGTGAATTTCATTCCGTTGATTTTTTCCATTTGTGCAGTTGGAAGAAATACATCACAAGCCCCGCAACACCGCTGATTGTTTCGGAAATCGGGAAGGAAAGCCATGTGTAATTCAGACCGAGAAACGAGAAAGCCCAAAAGATTGGGACGAGACATACAAGTTGTCGCAAAAGCGACAGTATCGCACTCCGAATTCCCATGCCGATAGCCTGAAAGAAACTCGGCATAATCAAACCGAAGACTGCAGAAATGAATCCCGTTCCGATGATCGGAAAAGCGATTTTTCCGATCGCAAGCACCTCATCACTGCCCGAAAACACCCGCAACAGTTGTTCTGGAAAGACGATAAATCCTATCATTCCGAGAATCATAAAGATCGCCGAAATTAAAAAAGATTGGTTCATCGTCTGTTTGCAACGGTCGTAACTTTTTGTCGCATAATTGTAACTCAAAACCGGAACAATGCAGGTTTGCAGACCGAATAGGGGAATAAAGAAGAAACTTTGCCACTTGTAATACAGTCCCAAAACCGTGACTGCCGCATCCGAAAATCCTGCCAAAATGATATTGAGAGCCAGAATATAAACGGTGTAAAGTGCCTGCATGAAAATGTTCGAATAGCCGTAATAATAAATCTCTTTGACGTAATGCCACATTTTCGAAAGAGCCGGCGGTTTCCGGATTGCCCTCGGTGCAACAATGACAGCGGCGGTAATCTGTCCGATAATCGTAGCGATTGCCGCACCTGCAATTCCCATTTTCGCACCGAAAATCAGAACCGGATCGAGAATGATGTTTGTTACCGCACCGACAATTTGAGCAATCATCGGGCGACGCATATTTCCACGTGCCTGATGCACTTTTGTCCAGTTTCCTTCCAGAAAAACGCCTATAGAACCGATGCAGTTGATATAGCCGTAAGTGGTTGCATATTCGATAGCATCCGGCACACTGCAACTTGTCCGCACATAAGCCGGCATAATCAAAGCGGAAATGACTGCAAAAATCGCCCACGAGGCAAGTGCTAAAACCATACCCGTACCGGCAGCGTTTTCGGCATCGGCAGGACACCCCTGAGCATCACGGCGAGCCATATAGGTATTGACGCCGACACCCGTTCCGACCGCCAGTGCAATGACAATCAATTGCAAAGGGTAGATGACCGACAATGCCGTTAAACCGTTTGTTGAATACATTCCGACAAAGAAACTGTCGACAATATTATAAAAAGACTGAATCAGCTGTGCCAACATCACGGGCGGAGCGATTTTCAAAAGCACTTTGCTGATTTTCTCCGTCCCGTAAAGATCGTAATTTTCGACTTTCAATGCAAACTCCTTTCCGGATAAACCTGCCATAAAATTATACGACTATTTTTTTTTTTTTTTTATAGAAAAAACAAAAAAGGGACTGTCGCAGTTAGATACAGAACCGCCGATTTTGACTACGTAGCGGTACAGGCGTACCGCATGAGTCGAAAGCGACGGTAAAAAAGCACATAAAATCGGAAAAATCCGGAGGATTTTTCCCTCTGAAAGAAGAAACTTCGGATTTTTTCTGTTTTACACTTGTTGTGTGCCGTGCTTTTTTGGTCTGTGCTAAATGCATCAGTCCCTGGAAAGGCAATAATACAATTTGGGGAGGAGTACCATCGCCGATTTCCCGTAAGAATTGAATGATAGGTCAAAATCGACCTGCAAATCCGTTGATTTTGCGAAAAAACGGTAAATTTTTGTCTGTTTAGTCTTTATATAGACTATATTATACCATATATAGCCCACTTTGTCAAGAGAAAAAGGTTAAAATTATAGCATCAAGGTGGTGAATATTATGGATGCATATACGGCAGTGAAAAACAGACTTTTGAAACTTTGCGATGAAAAACGGATGTCCGTTCATAAATTGGCAATGGAGTCCGCCGTGCCACCGTCGACGATTAAAACGGTTCTATACTAAGTGTTGGGAAGCCTATCGGGGCAGAAAAAAGCGTAGCACCGTCAAGGTACTACGCTTTTCATAATGTCAAATCAAATTGTCATACTTAATTGCAACCGTTATTTATTCGCAGACGTAACTTCTTGTGGTTTCTCTCTGAATGAGTGCGAGAACAATTGCGAGAACCGCACAGATACAGCAGGGGAGAACAAGGTCGCCACCGGTAATCTGCAAGAATTTCACGTTCGGGAGAAGTTTTCCGATGCCGTAAACCAAGAGATAAGCCGAACCTGCACTTGCAAGAAGAATGAAAGCGAAGCGAATGACGCAAGCGGCAAGCAAAGCGGCGATGAGTGCACCTGCCAAACCGATCCAAAGGCCCTCTGCGATATAGTGGCTTGCGAGATAGAAACCGATGCCGGCGTAAGCAACGAGCGTCAAATGCAGGCACTTATACCAACCGAGGAAGAAGAGCAGAAGTCCCACAACCGCACCGAGAATGTATTTCACGAAAGAGGGGCAGTTTGCCATGAATTTCACATTTGCGGTGAGAATTGCAAAGAGTCTGTAACCTGCCATAAATCCGATTCCGCCACAGAGCAAACCGCAAATCGGACGGACCAAACGCATAGCGAACAAACCGAGCAGAATGCCGACTGCAATGAGAACACCGTAATAAAGTGTCGAATTCCAGTTCAGTTTTCCGAGAAGCCAATCGAAACGGTTGTTAAAATGAATCACCATTTCGCCAAGACCTTGATGCAAAAGTTCGATAATTTTGTTCATAGAAGAATCCTCCTAATCATTTTATATAATTATACCGCATTTTCGGCATTTTGTCAAGTGCTTTTGAATGATTTTTTGTATTTCGTTGATAAGAATTGTTTTATTGAAATAATATCACGGAAAAATGACTTATTTTTCCGGCATTCCGTGACCGTGAACGCACGGTTCATCGAAAAATCCCGTCAAATCGACTTCGAATCGACCGCTGGGATTCTTTTGAAATCCGATTGCCTTTATCATCGTTTCGTTTCCGTACGGAGCATCGAAAAAAGCGTGATGTACACCGCAAAGGTCGATAAAATTGAGCGTTGCCCGTCCCATAACGAACATTGGTTCGAATTCTTCTTCACCGCAGGGGGAAAAATCGATAATCACACCGCCGTCCGTATCGGTTTTGAACTGACAAACACCACGGAGCGAACCGTCAACCAAAGCCTTGTAAGCGAGCAAATCGGCACGGAAATTCACCCCGCAACGCCGACAGATTTCAGCCTGCTCGTCTTTTGACTGTATCGGTAAAACTTCAAGCATTTCGACATCCTTTCAGGTAAGCAACTTCTGCATCGGTGAGATTTCGCCATTTGCCGATCTTCAAGTCGCCGATACCGATTTTTCCGATTGCAATCCGTGTCAAAGATACAACCGACAACCCAACTTTTTCGCACATTCGCCGAATTTGCCGATTGCGACCTTCGTGCAATTCCATTTCAAGCACTCCGTCCGACAATACCTTCACACCGACCGGTTGCAGTTTATAACCGTCCAATTCCATAGGCGACCGCAAAACGTCAAGTTGCGTACCGGTCGGGAGAGGGGACACCGCCACACGGTAACGCTTTGCGATTTCATGGCGGGGATGCGTGAGAAGATTCGCAAATTCGCCGTCATCCGTGAGGAGCAGAAGCCCGTCTGAATCCATATCGAGCCGACCGACGGGGTATAGTCTTGCATCGGGAATTTTTACAAGTTCCGTCACATTCCGGCGACCTTTTTCGTCCTTTGCCGTGCAAACCCAACCACGGGGCTTGTTCAAAAGAACATACCGATAGGGCTTTTCGTTGCGTGGCAGAATTTCCTGCCCATTCCACTCAACCGTGTCGACGTTCGGTAAAACTCTGTCACCGAGTACGGCAACAACCCCGTTGACCTTGACGTGACCGGCTGAAATTTCGCCCTCGCACGCACGGCGGGAGAGTACTCCGCAATCCGAAAAATATTTTTGCAGACGAATCGGTTCGGCTTTATCTTCGTTTTTTGATTGTACCGTCAACGCTTTATTGCTGTTCTTTTGCAACGGCATCGACTTCGTCAAAGAGTTCACGCAAACGACCGACCACTTCGGGAGCACGGTGCAGAATTTCCGCAATCTGTTCAAGCGGTCCGACCTCCTCCGATCCGGAAACGGGGAGCATTTCGACTTTACCGTCGGGGTAGGTGACAAGGAATCCTATGGGATTGACTGTCACACCCGTACCGCCTGCACCGCCGAAATTTTTGCGTTCGTTGGTTTTTTTGTCCTTGTTTTTCTTTGCAGGCATATCGATACCGCCGGAGGCAAAGCCCAGCGATACACGGGAGAAGGGGATAATGGTCACGCCGTTTTCCAGTTTAATGGGTTGTCCCGTAACCGTGTCGGCATCCATAATCTGACGAATCTCCTGCATTGAATCGTTAATCATTTTTTTGATAGAACCTTCGTTTTCCATGATTGAACATCCTTTCCGATTTTATTGAAAGTAAATCTCATTTATTATCATCCGCCGATGCCGTTTTCTTTTTGTGACGGCGAGCGGTTTTGATACGGGCATTTGTAACGACTTCTGCGGATTTTTTCTGCAGGGCGAGTGCTATGGAAATGGCAGGGAAGAGTCTGACCGAGAATGAGAGATTGACATCTGCAGTTGTTTCCGTCCCCGTAAAATTCGGGCGAATGCTAATGTCGCTCTTATCGTAGTTGATATTGACAAAATTTTCGTCAAGCCAATCGAGAATCAAGGTAGCCCCTGCCGAAACACCGCCCCAGACAAGTGCGGTTGTTGCCGCATTGTCACTGCCGACCGAAATATTCATGTGAACGGCACGAAGAGAGAGCTTTCCTTTTGCGACACGGTAAAATTCCTTGACCAATGCGAGAATTGCAGACAGTTTGTCACGCAAATCGACACCGTCCAGTTTTCCGCTGTGAATGAGTGCCATTTGACGCTCATGCAGTTTGGCATAATAGGCATCTTCTTTTTTCTGCCTTCGCAATTCCGCTTTCAAAGCCCGTTTCGGATTTTTGCAGAATTTTTTCGGGAGTTCTTCTCCGTCACTGTCGTCATATAGCACAAACGGAATGCCGAGCAGGGTAATTTCCACCTGAATGCAATCTTTGAATTTCACTTTCAGACGGGCGATTTTTGCCTTTCCGAGCAGAAGAATCAAAAGGCAGAGTAACAGAACACCGGCAACCGCTATGAGTGCAATCATCCAATCTGCCATATTTATTCTCCTTCCGAATCGTTTTTCGCTTCCGAATTTTCGCTTTCGACACCGGTTTGCGTTGCATCTTCGAAAATCAAATTTCCGTCATCGTCCTCTTCCACCGGTCTGTAATCTTGGGCATCCTGCGGTAACGGTTCGTCTGCATCGATTTCGGTACTGTCGCCCAAATCGAGTTCCAACTGCTCGGTGCTTTCGCTTTGCATCTGTGCTTGCGTGGATGCACTCAAAGCCTCGGTCTGCGGTAATTCGTCCAGCGAATTGATACCGAACACTCGCAAAAACTTGTCCGTTGTGCTGTAAAGCATCGGTCGTCCGGGGGCTTCCAAACGCCCCACCGCCTCAATCAAGCCTTTGTCAATGAGGGACGTAACCGCATAGGAACTGTCAACGCCTCTGACATCGTCCACAAAAGTTCTTGTAACCGGTTGGTTGTACGCAACCACCGCCAGTGCCTCCATTGTCGATGCCGATAAGTTTCCGCCACGCCGAATGCCGAGTGCCTCACGGATATAGGGGGCATATTTTTCTTTTGTCGCCAATTGGCAGGCGGTCGGATATTGCAGGAGCGATATACCGTGACAAGAATCTTCCGCCTCGTACCTTTTTGCAATTTCACGAACCAGATTTTTTACATCTTTGACCGTGAGAGACAGTACCTCCGCCAGTTTGTCATATCGCATCGGATGTCCTGCCGCAAAGAGGATTGCCTCAATTGCCTGCTCGGTTTCTTCTGCCGTTTCGAGTGGTGCGAGAATCGGTTCGGACTGCTTTTTTTCTTCCATATATTATTGTCCCTGTCCTTTCTTTTCCATTCGAATGGTTTCTTTTGCCATATGTTCCACAATTTCGTTCATGTCGAGTCCCAAATCGTCGAGCATATCGTTTTCGTCTTCCGACAATTTGTCTTCGAGCATTGCCTCGACACGTTCTTCGGCATCGAGGTCGCTGTCGTCTGTGGGAATTGAATCGTCAAGCGAAAGTTCGTTTTCTTTTGCGAGTCTGCGTTCTTCGGCACGTTTTGCACGTTCTTCTGCTCTCTGCCGTTTCTTTTCTTCAAGTTTCCGCTCACGTAGAATTCTTCTCTGCTCTCTGTGCATTTCAGCTTTCGAGGAGAGGGGAATTGCCTCTTTCGAGTGGTCGACTTTCGGCTTTTTCTGCCGTTCGGCTTCTTCCTCTTCGGCGGATTTTTCATTGACCGAAAAGCAGGTGTTCGTTCCGTGAACCGCATCGAGGTATTCGCCCTCGTCAATCAAGATTTTGCGGACCTTGACGAGTTCCAGAATTCCGAGAAAGATTGCAATCAGGTCGGGGAGCGATACCGCATCCGAGAGCAATTCTTTCATCGAAGTTTCTTTTTTCTTTTCCATGCGGTGCAGAATGCCGACGATCTTGATTTCCACCGGAACAATCGGTTTTGCAATCATCGGAGCGAAAACGGCTTTTTCCGCTTTCGGTCGGCTTTCGTTGTTCGCAATGATACGGCGGACTGCCAAGCAAAGACTTGTGACCTGCTGGTCGGCGACATAGGTCGTGTCGACCGTAACCTCGTCCGTGTCCTTGACCATTCTTCCGCTGTAAATTTTGTAAAGTTCCGCCATTTTGACGGCGGCTTCTTTTGCTTGTTGATAGCGTTGCAGGGCTTCCTGCAAGTCCATACGGGGATCTTTTTCTTCCTCTTGCGGACGGGGCAGGAGCATTTTGCTCTTAATACGGACCAATTCACTTGCCATAACGATAAATTCGCCGGCAAGTTCCATGTTCATTTCCTGTGCCGCATCGATGTAAGCGAGGTACTGATCGCAAATCAGAGAAATGGGCAAATCGGTGATCGGCACTTTATTCTTTTGTATGAGCGAGAGCAACAGGTCGAGCGGACCTTCAAAGTTAAATTGCTCTAACTTATAAGTGACACCTTCCATTCCGTACCTCTGAGAGTAAAATTAAGTCAATAAAGACAGTATTTTTCTTGCAATCGGTTGCCCGATGGCATCCGGCAATTTTGTCGCAACATACCCGATCGGCGATATACCGAAATTCGAGAGAATCAGCATGACAATCAAAAGACCTAACATAATCTGTCGCTCATATCGCATAATGCCGAAATAAATTTTCGTCGGCAAAAACACGAGGGCAATTCTCGAACCATCAAACGGCGGAATCGGAATCAAATTAAACAGGGCAAACATAAAGTTAATGGCGGCGGCGTAGAAAAACGTTTCGGTCAAAATCGAGAGAAACGTTATGAGCAGTTCAGTCGAACCCAAATAGTATCTTGCAACATAAATTCCGAGGAACACACCATAGAGAACCGTATTGAACAGTCCCAACAGAAAATTCGAGAGCGGACCTGCCAAGGCTGTGAGTGCCATACCGAGTTTCGGCTTTTTGAAATAGCGCGTATTGATCGGCACGGGTTTTGCCCAACCGTAACCGAAAACCATTAAAAACACCAAACCGATAGGATCGAGATGCTTCATGGGATTGAGCGTCAACCGACCGAGATTGCGTGCAGTCGGATCTCCGCAACGCCAAGCGACAAAGCCGTGTGCCGTTTCGTGAAGCGAAAGGGCTAACAGCATAATCGGAATAGTCAGCAGGACCGAAAGCAGAGCCTCCAACGGGTTTTCACTCTGTAAAATCGAGAAGAGCATTTATATCGAATGTACCTTTCTTATTTTGTACCGGTGACGTCGAAAATCAATTTCCACAACTCGTTCCGCCCTTCGCCCTTTTCGGAGGACGTGAACAGAATCGGTGTGTCGGTCGGAATGGACGGATGACCGTGCAAAAGATTTTCCGCATTTTTGCGTTCGGTCGCATTCAGTTTGTCCGATTTTGTCGCAACCACCGCAAAAGGCATTCCCACGTCACGCAGATAGGCGAGCATCATTTCATCGTCTTTCGTCGGACCGACTCGACTGTCAATCAACTGGATTACCAATTTGATAAGATCTGCGTTCTTGTTATTCGTAAAATAACCGTCGGTCAGTTCCGACCATTTCGCCTGATCTTCCGGTCGGCGTTTTGCAAAACCGTACCCCGGGAGGTCGACCAAAAACAGTTTTCCGTCCACGTCATAAAAATTGACCGTAATCGTCTTCCCCGGGGCGGAACTCACACGTGCAAGCGATTTTCTGCCGAGCAGGCAGTTGACAAGCGAACTTTTTCCCACATTCGACCGACCGGAAAAGGCAATCTGCGGGATTGCATCGGTCGGGAACTGGCGTGGCAGTCCTGCACTGATACGCAGGGACACTTTGTTGAGATTGACGGACATAAACACCTCACGGATTGACAGATACGGAAACCTGTCTTTGCGGCGGAATAGCGGGAATGTTGAGCAATTCAACCGACGAATGCTCGGTTTTTTCCTCGTCCGACGGCAACAAAGCATTTAAGAGTACTTCGTCAACCGTCCGGCAGGGGACAAAAATCAACCCGTCGCGTGCCATGGGATCGAGATCTTCCATATCACGCAGATTTTCCTGCGGAATGAGAACGGTTTTCACACCTGCGGAATAAGCCGCCATTGTTTTTTCTTTCAGACCGCCGATTGCAAGCACTTTTCCACGCAGACTGACCTCGCCCGTCATTGCAATATCGCGACGGACGGCACGTCCCGTCAAGGCACTGATAAGAGCCGTCACCATTGTGACACCGGCACTCGGACCGTCTTTCGGAACAGCCCCTTCGGGAAAATGAATGTGAATATCTTTCGTTTTGTAGAAATCGGTCGGAATTTCGTACTGCTTTGCCACAGATCGCACATAACTGACCGCAATCATGGCGGATTCTTTCATCACATCGCCGAGCGAACCGGTCGTTTCGATTTTTCCCGTTCCTTCGAGGACGGCAACCTCGACCTTGAGGAGCGTTCCGCCGAGTTCGGTGTAAGCCAATCCGTTCACACAACCAACCTCGTCGACCTCGTCAATCGTATCGGGCAGAAGCTTCCTCGAACCGAGATAGCCCTTCACGTCGGCGGTATCGACGACAATTTGCTTGGTATCGGGCTTCGTGAGCAGAATTTTTGCGGTTTTGCGACAAATTTTCGCAATCGTACGTTCAAGGTTACGCACACCGGCTTCTCTCGTATAGTAATCTATAATTTCTGTCAAAGCACCGTCCGTAAATTTCAGGACCTTCTTGCCGATGTTGTGCAGTTTCAACTGTTTCGGAATGAGATGACGTTTCGCAATTTCCAGTTTTTCCCGCTTCGTATAAATCCCGATTTCGATAATTTCCATACGGTCTATGAGCGGTTTCGGAATGTCCGAGAGATCGTTTGCGGTCGCAATGAACATACAACCGGACAGATCGAAGGGGAGTTCTACAAAATGGTCACGGAAACTTTTGTTCTGCTCACCGTCCAGAACTTCGAGCATGGCGGATGTCGGATCGCCGTGTGCGTCACTGCACATTTTGTCGATTTCGTCAAGCAGGATCAGGGGATTGCGAACGCCTGCCTGCGTAAGAGCCGTAATAATCCGCCCGGGCATTGCACCGATATAGGTTTTGCGGTGACCTCTGATGTCCGCCTCGTCACGCACACCGCCGAGGGAAATGCGAACGTATTTGCGGTTCAGAGAATGAGCAATCGAAGATGCGATTGAGGTTTTGCCGACGCCGGGAGGTCCGACCAAACAAAGAATCTGTCCGTTCAGTTCGGGGCTTTGTTGCTTTGCCGCAAGATATTCCACAATCCGTTCTTTCACCTTTTCAAGACCGTAATGGTCGTTGTCGAGTGCTTTCTCAACGGCATCGAACTGCAATTTTTCCTTTGTTGTCTTCTTCCAAGGAATATCAAGACAAACATCGAGATAATTGTAAATCACGGAGGCTTCGGCAGAACCGTAGGGGACTTTCGAGAGCCGTTCGGCTTCTTTCAAAAGTTTCTGTTCCACTTCTTCCGGCAGTAAAGCTTTCTTAATTTTTCTGCAATAGTCCTCGTAATCCGAACCCTCGCCGAGTTCTTCTTCGATAACCTTCATTTCCTCACGGAGATAATATTCCCGTTGATTGCGACGCATCCGTGCATCGACTTTCGCACGCAGTTTGGATTGCTCCGCAACGACATCGGACTCGTGCAGGAGAATCGTAATCAGCGATTCGGCACGTTGCATCGGATCGAATTCTTCAAGGATCGTTAGCTTGTCGTCAACCGATTGAATGAAATGATTGGCAATGAAATCCGAGAGAACCCCGGGATCTTTGATTGAATGTGCGGAGATCAACAGATCTTCCGATCCGGAGGGGACGATGCGTGTATTTTCGTCAAGCAGTATGAGCAACTGCCGAGCGAACGCCTCCGCCAAAATGGTGTCGGTGAGCGTTATCGTTTTTTGAACGAGATCGGCGGTGATGAGTTCGGACTTTTCGTCCCTGCGATACTGTATCACTTTCGCACGTTCAAGCCCTTGACCGATGATGCGAGTACCGCCGTCGGACATCCGGAGCATTTGTTTGATTTTCACAACTGTACCGACACCGAAAAGTTTTTTGGTTTCCGGAACGACATTTACCGGAATCGGTTCGGTCGTGCAGACGACGAAAATCAAACCGTCGGCGGATTTTGCTTTTTTTACGGCGAGTTCCGCAGATTCGTCGGAAGTCTCAAAACTGACGGGGAGAGAGGGATAGCAAACCGAGCCGTGCAGTGCAACGACCGGCAGAGTCAACTGTTCGGCTGTTTCAATGTATTCAGACATATAAAGACAGATAAATCCTTTCAAAAAGAGGGGGTAACCAAAATTTACAAACTATAATTCACTATATTATACCACACTTCGCACGGAATTTCCATAGATTTCCGAAAAAAAATCGCCCCCACGGGCAACTTTTGACGGTTTCGAAGGTTAATTTTTTGTGAATATACCAAATTTCGATGAATAATATTACAAATGGAATTTCTAAAATCGGAAGGTGCGATGAGGAGTGAGAAGATTTTTGCCGACCTGAATGATGAATGGAAATAATCGATGCAAAAGACAAAACAAAAATTGCACACCGACAATCAAACCGAATCCGCAAAGAGAGAGATGCCATGAGATTGACATTTGGGAATCGGGAAACGCAGTGTGCAAAAAGGGGAAACCTGCCGACCATTGCCGACAGCGTATACTATTATAGCACAAAAAAGTCGATTTGTAAATTAGGTAAAATGACGAAGTTTTCCCCATTTTCGAGGCAAAATTTCTCCTTCGTGTTTTTTCACAAAATTTCACACCCATTTTTGTGACATTTCCCGATAGACATTTTTGTCGCACCCGTGCCGACACATACGAATTTTTTCACTCAATCGGTTGACAATTTCCGTTCTTTGCGGTATAATATTAAGTGTTAAATTATTACGATACGATTGAGGTCATTAACTTTGAGTCTTCTGAAAAGATTTCTGTCTTATTACAAACCGCACAAAAAATTATTTGCACTTGATATGCTCGCATCTTTCTGCGTGTCCATGATCGGCATCGTATACCCGATCGTCACTCGCAAAATGCTAAACGAATTTATACCGAATCGGGAATATCGTCTTGTCATCGGTTTCGGCTTGGCACTCCTCGGGCTTTATATCGTCCGTATGCTCCTCAATTATTTCATTCAGTACGAGGGGCATATGATGGGCGTTTATATGCAGACGAGAATGCGGACAGACCTTTTCGCTCACCTCGAAAAACTGCCGTTCAGTTTTTACGACAACCACGAAACCGGTAAAATTATGTCCCGTATGACCAACGATCTCATGGACATCAGCGAACTGGCACATCACGGTCCGGAGAATATCATCATTTCCACCATTTCGATTCTGACTTCCTTCATTTACCTGTCGACAATCAATGTCATTCTGACTTTGATTATCTTCGTCTGTGTACCGCTCCTCTTGGTTATTTCGGGATTTTTACGCAAACGGATGCGTTCGGCATTTGCCAGAGCAAGGCAGTCAATGGCAGTTATCAACGCATCGATCGAAAGCAGTATTTCGGGTATCCGAGTGACCAAAGCTTTCAACAATTCAGAACTTGAGCAGGAAAAATTCGAAATCGGCAATGGCGAATTCACCGAGGCAAAGCGGGATTCCTACAAAGCCATGGGAATGTTCCATTCCGGTACGGCTTTCGTGACCAATATTTTCAACGTTGTTGTTTTGATAGCCGGCGGACTTTTCCTCTATGCCGGTGAAATTGAACTCGGCGACTATTCTGCTTTCATCGTTTCGGTCAACCTCTTTATCAACCCCGTCACAACGCTTATCAACTTTATGGAGCAGTACCAGAACGGCGTTACCGGTTTCGAACGCTTTGTTGAGATTATCGATACACCGATCGAGGAGGATAAACCGACCGCCACCGACTTGGGACGTGTTACGGGACATATCGAACTGCGTGACGTGACCTATTCCTATGACAACAACAAGGATGTTTTGAACCGTATCAACCTCGACATTCCGGCAGGCGAAACCGTCGCATTGGTCGGACCGTCAGGCGGTGGCAAAACCACCATTTGCCACTTGATTCCGAGATTTTACGAATTGTCCGAAGGTGCAATTCTCATTGACGGTCACGACATCCGTGACGTTACGGCAAAATCTCTGCGACAGAATATCGGCATCGTTCAGCAGGATGTCTATCTTTTCAACGCAAGTGTCAAAGAAAATATTCTTTACGGCAAGCCGGATGCCACGGACGATGAGGTGGTCGAGGCAGCCAAGCGTGCAAATATTCACGACTACATTATGACAATGGAAAACGGTTACGATACGGTCATCGGCGAGCGTGGCGTCAGACTTTCGGGAGGGCAGAAACAGCGGTTGAGCATTGCAAGAGTCTTCCTCAAAAATCCGCCGATTCTCATTCTCGATGAGGCGACCAGTGCCCTTGACAACGCAACCGAAATTCTCATTCAAAAAGCGCTTGACGAATTGTGTGTCGGCAGAACAACGCTTGTTGTCGCACACAGACTTTCCACAATCAAGAATGCGGACGAAATCACCGTCATTTCGAAAGGACAGATCACCGAGCAGGGAAGCCACGAAGAACTCATGAAGAAGAACGGAACATATGCGGAATTGTACAATCTGCAATTCCGTGTGCTGTAAGAGGTGACAAAATGCCGAATATTAAAATCGGCGGAGCGATACTCCGTCACGGCATCTGTTTAGCACCTCTCGCAGGTGTGAGTGACAGAGCCTTTCGCCATATCGCAAAATCTTTCGGAGCGGAATATACCGTCAGCGAAATGGTATCTGCAAAAGCCCTTTGCTACGAACAGAACTGTCGCCGACCGGTCACGAGAAATCGAGTCAAAACTGCTCCGCTCACGGCGGTTATGCGTGACGAATATCCCATGGCAGTCCAACTGTTCGGGGCAGAACCCGAATTTATGGCAGAAGCCGCAAAACTCCTCGAAACCGGCGAGTATCTCGGTGCGTGCGGAGAAATTCCGCCGACCGCCATTGACATCAATATGGGGTGTCCAATGGTCAAAATCGTCGGTAACGGCGAAGGCTCGGCACTCATGAAAGACGTACAAAAGGCTGAGGCGATCGTCCGTGCGGTCGTCAACGCTACCAAATTGCCGGTAACCGTCAAAATGCGATCCGGTTGGGATGCGGAACACATCAACGCCGTAGAACTTGCCAAGCGGGTGGAAGATGCAGGGGCGGTTGCCGTCTGCATTCACGGCAGAACAAGGGCTAAAATGTACGCACCGACAGCCGATTGGAATATCATTCGTGAGGTCAAGCAGGCATTGCAAATTCCGGTCATCGGAAACGGCGATATTTTCACGGCAGACGATGCCGTCCGCATGATGCGTGAAACCGGTTGTGACGGCGTGATGATTGCAAGAGGATCGCAGGGTAATCCTTGGATTTTCAAGGAATTGACCTGCCTTTTGGAGGGACAGCCCTATACACCGCCCGACATCTGCGAACGTCTCACCGTCGCATACCGTCACGCTCAATTGCTCGTGCAGGACAAAGGGGAGAAAATCGGCATCGCCGAATCTCGCAAGCACATGGCTTGGTATGTGCACGGCGTGCGAGGGGCGGCATCGGTCAGGGGACAACTTATGCAGGTTAGCAACCTCTCCGACATTCAGAAAATATTTGAAACACTTATGAAAGAAAACGCATAAAGCCAATGAATTTTTTGATTTTTTCGGATGCACACGGCAACAACCGAGATATGCTCCGTGCATGGTCAAGGCAACCAAAAAAGCCGGACGGTATCTTTTTTCTCGGAGACGGTCTGAACCGCATCGAACCGGACCTTTTCGATGACATTCCGCTCATCTGCGTGCGTGGCAACTGCGATTTTTTCGCACCGCTCTGGCACGATTGCCCCACTGAACAGACCTTATGTTTCGAGGGGCATACCATACTCCTCACGCACGGGGCAACATTCGGTGTCAAAGGCGGTCTCGGCATGTTGGAGAGAGCATCGGCGGAAATGGGAGCGGACATTGTCCTCTTCGGTCATACACACGTCCCGTATCTCGAAACGATACCGGCAGGGGAAACAGTCGGAAATACAAAACTGACAAGACCGCTTTATCTTTTCAACCCGGGTAGCATCGGCTATTCCGGTTCGTTCGGTCACTTGTATTTGACAGCGGATACCGTTCTGCTCTCACACGGAACGGTTCAAATGTAAACAGCAAATAGAGAAAACAAAAAACTGTCGCAGACACGTTTTTGTGCCTGCGACAGTGGTTGAAAGATAATTATCAGAATTAGCCTTCGGTCGATTCGTTTGCTTCTTTCGCTTCGGAATCAGCCTCTGCCTGCTCTGCTTCCTGTTGAGCAAGAGCCGCCTCGTAAGCTTCCACCACAGCGGACTCCAAAACGCCACGGAACTGTGCGTTAATGGGATGAACGATGTCACGATAGGTCTCATCCGGATTTTTCCGGCTCGGCATCACAATAAAGAATTTTTCCCGTGCGTAGATGACCTTGATGTCGTGAACGGCAAGTTGACCGTCAAACGTAACGGACACAATTGCCTTCATCGGACCTTCGTTGAAGAGCTTTCTGACTTTGATATCGGTGATTTGCATAATGTTAACCTCCGTATGATATTGGACTTGCGGTCCTTTGATGCTATTAGTATACAATATGTTTGTGACAATAATTTAATGATACAAGCATTTTTTTGTGAAATCTGCCAACTTTTTTGTGGAGTTGTAAGGAAAAGGGGAGAATGCGAAAATGCCACTTGAAAATACGCATTACGGGTATAAAAAAATAGCGGAACTGCTCCGAAACGCCGAGAAAATTTTCTTTATCGGCATCGGCGGTGTGAGTATGTACGCATTGGCACTGATGACACTGTCAAACGGCAAACACATAGCAGGTTCGGACCGTACCGAGAGCGACAGACTGGACTGTCTGCGAAACGGCGGAGCGGAAATCTTTATCGGGCATGACGAAAAACATCTGGACGGTTGCAATGCCGTTGTGTATACCGTTGCCGTATCGCAGGATAACCCCGAATATCAAGGGGCAATCCGCAGGAATTTACCGCTTATCTCACGTGCCGATTATCTCGGTTACCTCATGATGCAATTCGGGCATCGCATCGGCATTTCCGGCATGAACGGCAAAAGCACCACCACTGCATTGCTGTCGCATATTTTATTGCGGAACGGCGATCCTACCGTTATGGGCGGAGCGGAATCGAAAGAATTCGGCAATACCTCCTGCCACATCGGAAAAGCAAAAAACGAATTCGTCTTCGAAGCCTGCGAATATCGGGATTCCTTCCTCGATTTCAATCCGTCATTGGCGGTAATTCTGAACATCGGACTCGACCATGTTGACTATTTTCACAGCATCGACCAAGTGCGAAAATCATTCCGTGCATTCGCCGAGCGTGCCACGCAAAAGGGCGGAAAAGTTCTCTGGTGTGCCGATGACAATGACACAAAAATCGCCATGTCCGGCATTCCGTCGGAATCGTCCGTGACTTTCGGCATTACGGAAAATGCCGATTTTCAAGCTCGTAACATCACAAGCAAAAAAGGCTTCCGTTCTTTTGATTTTTATTATCACGGCGAAAAACTTTGCCACATCGATTTGTCGCAATCAGGTGATTTTCAGGTCTATAACGCATTGGCATCGGCATCCTCCGCATATCTTTGCGGTAGAAGTCCTCATGACATTGCGTCGGCGATAGCCGATTTTGCCGGCATTCACAGACGAATGGAGTACCGTGGCAGACTTGGCGGAGCGGTTGTCTATGACGATTACGCACATCATCCGAGTGCCATTGAGGCAACATTGAAAAATGCAAAAGAATTGGGCTACCGACGCATTCTCTGTGCCTATCAACCGCACACATTCAGCCGTACGGCAGGACTTTTTGACGAATTCACGCACGCATTCGATTTTGCCGACAAGGTCTATTTTGCGGAAATTTACCCTGCACGTGAAACGAATATTTACGGCATTTCGTCAAAAAATCTGGCAGACGCAATCGGCGAAAAATCCGAATTTTGCGGGAACGTCCGTGACTTGGCGAACCGCTTACCGCAGGTCGTCCGTGACGGCGATCTGCTCATCGTTATGGGAGCAGGGGACATCGAAGATGCATTCGGAATGTTACCGCTTCAAAGCTGAAAATCCGCGATTTTCTTTTCGAGTGCCGAAACCTGCTCTTTCATCATCGTAATGGCTTTGATATACTGTGCAATCACAGTGGCGCTTTCCTCGTCTTCGGAAATGAAACTGAGATATGCCACTTCGCCGAGTTCTTCGTAAGCCGTCCGCAAACGGGTTTTTGCGGTATGCAGTTGCAGTTTCAGAACCGCCAAATCGGTCGCATTCCCGATTTTTTCGGTCGCAACGGCGGTAATTTGGCGAGCCTTTTCCTGAAATTCTTCCCAAGTCATAAACAAGACCTCCGAAACAGACAAAATTTGCTATCCCTATCATTATACAGACTTTTTGCCCAAAAATCAAGCACTTTCAAAGAAAAAATCTCTTTTTTACCGATCAAATTTTCAATAGAGATTCAAACTTGTTAACAATATGTGAATGTTGCAAAATAAGGTTGAAAAAAAGAGAAAACTATGGTATACTATACAAAGTAAAGAATAGGAGGGTACGGTGACGTGAACCCGTTTTTTGATATGCATACGCATCTGCTCGCGGGAGTCGACGACGGTGCAAAAAACGAAGATGAGATGTTCGCCATGCTCGATATGGCTTATGCGGACGGAACGAGGGCAATCTGCCTCACACCGCATTTTACACCCTATCTCTACGGCGACACCTACGACACATCGCAAAAAGCATTCGAAATTCTGACCGAATATGCAGAAAAAACTTATCCCGAACTCAAATTGTTCTTGGGGCATGAACTCGGCTTTTTCGGCGGATGCTTTGAAGCACTTGCAAAAGGGCGTTGTCGGACCATTGCCGGAAGCCGTTATCTTTTGGTCGACTTTCCGGAAAATATCGGATTTTACGAAATCGATCAGGCTATCGGCAAACTGCGTGCAAACGGCTATCATCCCGTTTTGGCACACGCCGAGCGTTACCCGTCTCTCTGCGGAAAAGAAAAATGGCTTTCGTCATTTTGCGAATCCGGCGGAATCATTCAGGTCAACGCATCGTCGGCGGTCGGCGGTTGGGGGCGAATCGCAAAAGGGCAGTGGAAAAAACTGGTCAAAAGCGGTTTGGTGCATATTGTCTCATCGGACGGTCACAACCTCACAGGTCGGCAACCGAAAATTTCCGTCTGTATGCCGTATCTCGAAAAATGGTGTCATCCCGAAACAGTCAAGGCACTTACATGGGAAAACGCATGGCACATCGTAAATAACGAAGTAATTTGAATTATGATTGAAAGGAAATAATCATGGAAGAAACAAAAGACAGAGAATTTGAAATTCGATTGGGAGATCTTTGGACAGTTTTCAAAAAAAGTTGGTGGATTCTTCTGCTGGTCGGAGTTCTTGTATGCGGATGCCTTTACGGCTTTTTGAGAGCAACGCACGTCAACCAATACACCGCAACGGCAACGATTTACATCAACCGCCCGTCGGGAACCTTGCAGGCAAGTCAAGTTTCTATTTCCAATGCCCTTATCGGAGACTATCTCAAACTCGTGACAATGGAAACCACTTTGAATTCCGTTCTGCAGTCGCTCGGTTTCGAGCAGGCTGACCTGTCCAACACCAAACTCAAAAAAATGATCAGCGTATCCAATGACGAAGATACCCGTTGGATTGAAGTTTCCGTAACGGCAGAAGATCCGGATGACGCCGTTGATTTGGTTAATGCACTTGCAGAAGAAAGTGTCGAGGCCTTCAACAATGACCTGCTTGGCGGTGAAAAATACTCCAAATATTATAACAAGGTCAACCTTGAAGAACCGTGGAGATCGGTTGTCATCGCAAATCCAATCTCTTTGACGAAGGTATTTTTGGTCGGTCTTGTCGCCTGCATCCTTACGTATCTTGTCTTCTTCATCATTTATATAACGGACGATAAGATCAATACGTCGGAAGATATCGAAAAATACCTCGATGTCAGCCTCTTAGGCGAGATTCCGCACCGTCACGGCACCGGCAAAGGCAAAAAATATTACGGCAAAAAATATAGCACCAACGAAATTCGCTCGAAGGGAGAAAGTGCATGAGTACCATTGAACTGCAACTCGAAGAAAAAGTCGATTACTTTACCCGTGAGGCATTCAACACCCTGCGTACGAACGTGCTGTTCAGCGGAAGGGATGTCAAAGTCATTCTCATTACCAGTTGTATGGCTCACGAAGGAAAATCCACCATTTCGTTCGAACTTTCAAAAAGTCTTGCGGAATGCGGAAAGAAAGTTCTCTTCATCGATGCCGATTTGAGAAAGTCAGTCTTTGCCGCCCGTTATTCCAAAACAAAAGGATTGTCGGGACTCAGCCAATACCTCTCCGGTCAAGTCACCCTCGATGATGTTCTTTTCTCCACACAGATTCCCAACTTTGACATTATTTTCTCCGGACCGTTTCCGCCGAACCCTGCGGAATTGATCGGAAACACGATCTTTGCAGACCTGCTGAAAACGCAAAAAGAGGTCTACGATTATGTCATCATCGATGCTCCTCCGCTCGGAATGGTCATCGATGCATCGGTTATGTCTTCTTTCTGTGACGGTGCAATTTTCGTTATCAACTCCGGAACGGTTAAATACCGTATGGCACAGAACGTTGCCGATCAAATTCGTCGCAGTGGATGCAGATTACTCGGTGTTGTCCTGAACGACATCGGTCGCAACGGAAAGAACAAGTCCGGAAAATACTATAAAGGTTATTATCACTACGCATACGGTGACGGCAAGTACGAATCCGCTACGGACAAGAAATAATCGAAAAGGTACATTTGAAAATAGGCGATCGTGAACCGGTCGCCTTTTTGAAACTTATGCATAAAATGAAAAGGAGTGTATAATATGAATATCTGGCATGACATCAACCCCGAGCAGATTACACCGGAAGATTTTACAGCCGTAATCGAAATTCCGAAGGGGAGCAAATGCAAATACGAACTCGACAAATATACGGGACTTCTGCGATTGGACCGTATTCTGTACACATCAACCCACTATCCGGCAAACTACGGTTTCATTCCACGCACGCAGGCAGACGACGGAGATCCGCTTGACGTTCTGGTGCTGTGTTCCGAGCCGATTTACCCCATGACTTTGATTCGTGTCTACCCAATAGGCGTTATGCGTATGATTGACAGCGGAAAAATGGACGATAAAATCATCGCTGTTCCGTTTTCCGATCCGACCTACCTCAATATCCGCTCGATCGATGACCTGCCACCGCACATTTTTGACGAAATTCTGCACTTTTTCTCGGTTTACAAGCAACTTGAAAATAAGCAAACCGATGTCAAAAGTCTTTTCGGACCGACCGAAGCCGTCGCAATCGTCAAACAGGCAATCGAGGACTACCATAAAAAATTCAATCGCTAAAATTTTCCAACGGTTTACAAAAAAGCGGTCCTGTTTCGGCAGAACCGCTTCATTTTATTGCTCTTTTTTGGTTTCGGCATTTGTATGTTTTTCCGATGCTTTTTTGCGAGGTCTACGTCGCCAATACCAACGGCGTTTTTCGTTCCTCGGTTCTTTCTTTTCCGGCATCTGCATCGAATCGACCAAAGCGGAGGCAAACATTTTTTTAATCTCTTTCGCCTCGATTCCGTGCTTTTCGCAAATCGCACGCAATAACATCATCGTCGCATACGCATCTCCGTCACTACGGTGCCGGTTCGAAGGATCAATGCCGGTATAGGCACGCACATAGCCGTCCAAACCGTGAGCCTCGGGGTAGTCCGCAAGTATTTTACAAACTTTTTCAAGGTCCAGACAACGAAATGCAATCGGTGCAAGTTCATACCGCTCGCAGGCACGGCGAAGTGCGGTCGTATCGTTTTTGACCGCAAACCCGACCACAAGATCTGCTTTTTCAATCAGTTTTTTGATGCGTTTGTAATATGCGGAGAAAACCGAAGCCGACTGCACCGTCGCCATGGAATATGCAAGAATGTGCCTCTGCACATAATCGTTCCATTTGCAATCGGGGTTGATGAGCAAATCGGTTTGCGGTTCAATCAGTTTGAAACCGCCGTTCGTCACGACATAACCGAAAGAGTAAACCGAACCCGGAATTTTTCCGTTCGCAAACTCCATATCGAAAAAAAGAATCTTCATAAGACCTGCCTATTGAAAGTTTTTTTGCAAAAGCCCTTTACAAACGGGCATTTTTGTGGTATGATAAAAGAGCAAAAACGAGCAATATCACGCAGAAAGGTTGTAACAAGATGTATAAATGTGAAAGAGAAGACGAAATTCTCACAATTTTGGGTGAAACCGAATACGCAACCGTTGAATATTTATCACGGAAAATGAAAATCAGCCCGTCAAGCATCCGCCGAGACCTCAAAAATTTGGAGGAAAGGGGACTGGTACAACGCAGTTACGGCGGAGTCAAAATCACGCAGACCAGCGGTCGCCACATTCCGTTTTCCCTGCGTAGCCACGAAAACAGCATTCAAAAAAAACAGATTGCCCACACCGCAATGTCCTTCATTGCCCCGGGTGACATTGTCTTTCTGGACGGTTCTTCGACTGCATTCTTTACGGCGGAACTCCTGCCGTCCGTCAGCGGTGTGACCGTTATCACAAACAGCATTGATGCCATGGCGTGTCTTTCAGGTTATGATGTTAAAGCCTATTGCACCGGCGGACAGGTATCATCCGAAAACCGTGCCGTATTGGTCGGCGGTTACGCACAGAATTTCGTGTCGCAGATCCATGCGGATGTGGTGCTGTTTTCGGTTCAGGCTCTGACCGCAGACGGAAATTTTTATGACTGTTATGCCGAAGAAGTCGCCGTCCGTAATATTATGTTGCGGAACGCAAGACGAAAAATTCTCCTCATCGATTCGAGCAAACTCGGCAGACCGTCAACTTTTTATCAGGGGAATGTCAAAGACCTTGACTATGTGGTCAGCGACCGTGATTTATACGGCTTCTTTACCGATCCGATGCCCGAAAAATACGTTTTGGTATCGCAGAATCGGTAAAAAACGTCATTCACCGAATAAAATTCGGGAAACTTTTTCAAAATTTTCCGGTAACGGGCAGGAAAAATGCATTTCCTCATGCGTTCTCGGATGTACAAAGGTCAGTTGTTCCGCATGGAGCATCTGACCTTTTATCAGATTTCCGTGATGCGATTCGAATTTTGTATTGTCACCGCCATAGAGCGGATCGCCCAAAAGCGGATGCCCGACAGACGATAAATGCACACGAATTTGGTGTGTCCGTCCGGTTTCGAGCCGACACGAAAGGAGTGTAAAACGATTTCCGTCACCCTCACCTCGGGAAAGTACCTGCCAATGCGTTACGGCAGGCTTGGCGTGTGCATCGGGAGATGTTAAAACCGCCATTTTTTTTCGGTCAACGGGATGCCGACCGATAGGGGAATCGACCGTACCGCAATCATCCTTGAAATTTCCGATTGCAATTGCACGGTAAATTCGGCTGATGTGATGTCCTTCGAGTTGTGCCGAAAGCCCCAAATGCGTTTCGTCATTTTTCGCAACAACCAAAAGCCCGCTTGTGTCCTTGTCGATTCTGTGCACAATCCCCGGGCGAATGACACCGCCGATTCCCGACAGCGTTCCTTTGCAGTGCCACAAAAGAGCATTGACGAGCGTCCCGTTTGGATTCCCTGGAGCAGGATGCACCACCATTCCGACCGGTTTGTTGACGACAATCAAATCATCGTCTTCAAAAACAATATCAAGTGGAATATTTTGCGGAATCGCTTCGGCATTTGTCGCATCGGGGAGTGAAACGAGGATTTCATCACCGAGTTGCAAACGGTAATTTTTATCTTTTGTAAGTCCTCCGACCGTCACAAAACCGTCCTCAATCAGACGTGCCGATGCGGAACGGGAAAGTCCCGTGAGTGTCGACACCGCAACGTCAAGCCGTAAACCGACATCACCGGTTTCTGCAATTTTCGATACCGTATCAGACATTTTCGTCATGATTTTCCGATTTTCCATCTGATTTTTTTTGTTTTTCCGAGTGATATTCCTTGATAGCGGAGTGAATGAAGAACAAAACCAGCATCACAGCACCGATCGACACAAAGGAATCCGCAACATTGAATACGGCAAAATCAATCAGGGTAAAATCGATAAAATCGACAACATATCCTAGAGCAATGCGGTCAATCATGTTTCCTATGCCACCGCCGACAATGAGAGCCAACGCAGTTTTTACCCATTTGCCCTCACGGCAGAAACCGAAAAGGTAGATCGAAACGCCGACAATTGCGACCGTGGAGAGAATCATAAATACCCAGCGGTGATTGCTCAACATTCCGAATGCCGCCCCTTCGTTTTCCACATAGGTGAAGTGGAGAACATTTTTCCACAGAGGAACGGAACCGATGGGCTCGAGATATTTTACAACCAAGAATTTTGTCAATTGATCCAAACCGACTGCCGACAAAATGATACCTATCAAGATAAATGTCACGAGCATCGAATTCCGCTCCTTTCCGAGATTTTTCTTCAAAATCAAAGTTCCAAAATTTTACGGCATCTGTCGCAAAGGAATCCGCCGTCATCGGTTTTGAGTCCTGTCACCGAGTAGGACCAGCAACGGTCGCACTTGCAACCATCGGCAGGGGATACAAGAACGCCGACACCGCTTGTGCCTTCGGTGTGAGCCGATTCGGGAGCAGTTTCATTCTCAACCGTAACGCCCGAAACAATGAAGACGGTTTTCAGTTCGTCACCGAATTCCGAGAGCAAATTCAGCATATCGGAATCGGTCGTGTAAAGTGTAACTTTTGCATCGAGCGATTTGCCGACCATTTTATCGGTACGGGCAAGTTCCAAAGCCTTCATCACATCGTCACGCATCTCAAAGAGTTTGTCCCACTTTGCACGGATTGACGGATAGGTGAGTGCTTCGTCATATTCCGGCAGGGCATTGAGATAAACGCTTTGTGCGTTGTCGATCGAACGGTGCGGAATTGCCTGCCACATTTCCTCGGCGGTGAATGCCAAAATCGGTGCAATCAGACGAACCAAACCGGACAGAACAAAGTACATAGCGGTCTGTGCGGAACGACGGAGGAAACCATCTTTCTTTTCGGTATAAACACGGTCTTTGGTAATGTCAATGTAGAGCTTTGACAAATCGGTCGTGCAGAAATTGTTCACGGCATGATAAATCACGTGGAATTCGTAATTGTCATAGCCCTCACGCACGTCTTTTGTTAGGTCGTTCATACGGGAAATCATCCAACGGTCAATCTCGGGCAGTTCGTTAAACGGAACGGCGTCGGTGTCGGGATTGAAATCGGATGTATCGGCAATGAGAATGCGAACGGTATTGCGGATTTTGCGGTAAGCATCCGACAACTGTTTGAAAATCGGATCGGACACACGCACATCGACTCTGTAATCGGAGGATGCAACCCACAAACGCACGAGATCCGCACCGTATTTCGGAATGACGTCGGAAGGAGCAACACTGTTGCCGAGCGATTTGTGCATAGCCTTGCCCTCGCCGTCAACAACCCAACCGTGTGTCAAGACCGTTTTGTAAGGAGCGATCGGCTCTTTACCCGCACCGACTGCGGTTAAGAGTGAGGATTGGAACCATCCACGGTACTGGTCTGCACCTTCGAGATACATATCGGCAGGCCATTTCAGGTCGGAATTGTCGTGCAGAACCGCAAAATGCGAAGAACCTGAGTCGAACCAACCGTCAAGGGTGTTCGTTTCTTTCGTAAAGGTTTTACCGCCACAGCACGGGCAGGCAAAATCGGATGGGAGCAAATCTTTTGCGTCCTTTTCATACCAGACATTCGAACCGGACTCAGCAAACGCCTTCGAAACCGCATCAATCGTTTCATCGGTTACGACAGGTTTTCCGCAATCCGAGCAGTAGAAGACCGGAATCGGCAAGCCCCAATGGCGTTGACGGGAAATGCACCAGTCGGCACGGTCACGCACCATTTGTTTGATACGCTCACCGCCCCATTCGGGTAGCCATTCAACCTTTTCGCAAGCCGATACCGCCTCGTCTTTGAAGGCCTCAACCGAGCAGAACCATTGCGGTGTCGCACGGAAGATAATCGGATTTTTACATCTCCAACAGTGGGGGTATTCGTGAGTCAGTTTTTCGTAAGCGAACAACGCACCGCTTTCCTGCAAATCGGCGAAAATGGCATCGTTCGATTTTTCATAGTACATTCCGGCAAATTTTCCGGCATCTTCGGTCTGGTAACCTCTGTCGTCGACCGGAACGAGGTCCGGCAGATTGTAACGACGGCAGGTGACATGGTCGTCCGCACCGAAACCGCCTGCGGTATGCACGCAACCGGTACCGCTGTCCATAGTGACATAATCGGCAACCGTCAGGAGCGAATCACGGTCAAGGAAGGGGTGCTGTGCCGTCATATATTCGAAATCCTGTCCTTTGAAAGTTGCAACCGTTTCATAGGATTCCACTTTCCCTGCCTGCATAGTCTTCTCGCAGAGTGCATCGGCAACAACGTAATATTCGCCGTTGTCGGCTTTGACCAGAACATAATCGTCCGCAGGACTCAGGGCAATTGCTTGGTTGCCGGGGAGTGTCCAAGTCGTAGTCGTCCAAATGATAAAATAAGTCTTCGAAAGGTCGCAAAGATTTGCAAGTTTGCCTTTGTCGTCCTTGACACGGAACTTGACGTAAATGGACGTGCAGGCATCTGTCTGATATTCGATCTCCGCCTCTGCCAGAGCCGTTTCATCGTGCGGACACCAGTAAACGGGCTTCATGCCTTTATAAATGTAGCCCCGTTTGTACATCTCACCGAAGACTTTGACTTCTCTGCCTTCAAACGAGCGGTTCATCGTCAAATAGGGGTGTTCCCAGTCGCCGGTCACGCCCAAACGAATAAACTGTTCTCTCTGACGGTTGACAAAATCCTGTGCGAATTTGTGGCAGGCTTCACGGAATTCCGGAATCGACATCTTTTTGCGGTCGAGTTTGTTCTGCTTGATGATAGCGGATTCGATAGGCATACCGTGGTTGTCCCACCCGGGGATGTACGGAACACGGTAACCCGCCATGAGCTTGGACTTGTTGATGAAATCTTTGAGAATTTTGTTCATCGCCGTGCCCATGTGAATGTTTCCGTTCGAGAAAGGAGGACCGTCATGGAGCATGAAAAGCGGTTTGCCTTTGCCGTTTTCCTGCATGAGGTTGTAGAGGTCGATCGATTCCCAGTATTTGAGCATTTCAGGCTCTCTCTGCGGTAATCCCGCACGCATCGGGAAATCGGTGACGGGGAGATTCAGTGTACTTGTGTAATCCTTTGCCATTTTATTTTACTCCTGTGGATTGATTTACAAAATAAAAAATCTCACGGCATAGAATGCCATGAGACGGAAATTCCGCGGTACCACTCATGTTCGTCCGTGAGGACGCACTTGAACCGTTTTAACGCAACGGGGGACGGGTGAGTCTACTGCCGAAAAGGGTTCTTTCACCGGTTCGGAAGGGATACCGTGGAAACATCCGTCATGTGCTTGCACCGACCGCACACTCTCTGCGACTTTCGTTTCGGGGCTTCTTCGTCAAAACCATACGTTTTTATTATACCACATCTTTTTTCGATTGTCAAGATATTGACGTAAATTCACATGGAAAAACGGGAATTTTTTCGAAGAAATTCCCGTTTTAACTGCATTTTTACCGTATTGCTTCGATTTTCAGGTCACTTCTCCCGTTTTGTAACCAAACGGCACAGGTTGAACGGTTGTCCCAAGTCTTGCCTGCAGACGAGTAGTCAATCAAGCGGATATTTTTACCGTCAACCGTCGGAAGTTCAACGCAGACCTTCGCATCCGGAATTTCACGATATTCGGTAAATTGTACATCGTTTACAATATTTTCTTTGTCGCAAACAATTTCAAAAGCAGACGCCGGATCTTTTTCGAGTCTTGCATCCGCTCCGAGCATGACCGGCCCCATGCGGTAGGCTCGGAAATCGGCTTCATTGCAAGAACCTACCGGCGGTTCGACTGCCTGAATTCGCATATCGAGGTTCAACACAACCGTATCGCCGTTTTTCCATTCACGTGTCACCGACTGATACCCGCAACCGTCAAGTGCAATGTCCTTGTCGTTTACCGTAAGGCTTGTTTGTCCGCTCCATGCGGGAACACGCAAAGTCAAGGTAAATGTTTCCGTTTTTTCCAATGCCAATGCCATTTTGACAATGCCGTCACGGTAAGGATAACCGGTCTCGGTCGCAATTTTCAGATTTTGTTTTTTTGGGGTTGGAAGATTGACATATCCTTCGAAATAAAGATTGATAACCGGACCGTTCGCACTGTGCATTACGGCGGATTTCGGAATCATACCGACGCCGGCAGAACCGATGCAGGCACAGCAACCGTAAAATGTATTGTCCGGCATGACATTGTAACCGCCGACCATTTTTCCACGCTCGTCGGAAACGAGGGGACTGTAACTGTCAAAAGTCAGAATTTCCGGCATAGGCAGATTTGTGCTTTTCATCGGATTCAGTACATCCGATTGAACCCGACTGAGCGATTTGTTTTCGTGCGTATTGAGTGCACCGAGATAGGCATTGAAATAGGACTCCTCAATGCAGTCGGCATAAATGGGATTGCCGGAGATGCGGAGAGCCTGCAAGCAAAGTTTCATCCATGTGACCGTCACACAGGTTTCATGCATAATCCAATAGTGACTGGTTGCCGTCTGTCGGATTGCAGCACCGTCAAACTGCTCCTCGTAACATCCGCAACAGCCGATGACGCTTTTTTCGACGGTTACAATGCGGTGAGCAAAATTGAGAATCGCCGTTCTCCACTTTTCGATTCTTGTTGCACGGTAATATTCTGCAAGTCCCTCAAAGCAGGACATCATTTCATAGGCTTTCGTGAGTGGATAACAGAAAGGCGGGCGTTCGTCACGGTAAGCACACTCGAAGATACTTTCGTCTGCCCCCGAACCACCGCAGTTTACGATATATTCCGCAAAATCGAAATAGGCTTTTTTACCGGTCAGTTTCCAAAGATTCATAACCGGTTCGAGAATGGAGCAGGCACTCATACCGAGCCATGCATCCGATGTTTTTGTAATTGGGATCCTCCCGATTTTACCGCCGACACGCTGAATGATATAATCGGTATGTTGCATCATGGCATCGAGAATATTTGTTTTCAAATCCTTTTCGGGACAGATTTCATAAAAGCACTCCAACCCCATTAAAACATATTTGCGACACCACATATCCCAACCGCAAAATTCAAAGGGCATGGCATAAGTCGAAATTCGTCCGTTCGGTTCAGCGGTAGAAATGATATCAAGAACGCTGTCCCGCAGAACACCGTAAAGTTCTTTGTCGCGGTTATAGGCGTATACCCATGTCGCACCACGCATCATTTTACCCCAATATTCACCGGACCAGCCAAGTTTTGCATCCGGTTGCAGTCGGTATAGATTGACAAATTTCTTCCACAGATCGACACGCAGCAACTGGCTTTTCATAATGAATCTGACGGCATCGTCAAAAGCCTTACCGAAATTGCAATCGGTCACATTTTCCGTGTAGAGAACATCGGTAAAATCTTTGTCATGCAGAAACTCTGTTTTCATAGGTTGATTAACTCCGAAAAGAATATTTGCGGTTGTAATCCCCGCATTTATATTTACATATATTATACACATATTTCACCGGTTTGTAAATTGCAAAAATTGTCTATTTGCGGTCTAAATCGTGCAAAAACGATTATTTTCGAACTTTTTCGTATTTTGAGCGGTTTTCCTTGACAAAAAAACGAAATTATGATATAATTAAGATATCTAAACAGTACGGAAAGGAAAAGCAATGAAAAAGATTATTTCACTGTTTTCGGCAATCGGCATCATACTCCTGTCGCTTTCCTCCTGCATCTTCGGAGGAAAAATTATGAGCCGTTATTATGATAAATCCGAAAATTATCAGGCAGGCTGTTTCGAATTGTCGGCAGAGAATGTCAGAACGCTGTCAATCAATTGGTATAGCGGAAGCATCATATTAAAAAAATCGGCAGGGGATACGCTCACGGCAAAAGAGAGCAAAACCGACTTGCCAATCGAAAAATCCATGCACTGGTATCTTGACGAAAATATATTGCGAATCGAATTCTGTGCATCCGGTTACAACGGCAATTTTAACAAAGCCGACAAACAACTGACCGTGTCCGTTCCGGAAAATATCACGGTTCTCGTCAACACGACAAATGCCGGAATTTCCGCAGATCTCGGTCGCCAAACTGCAATCGAATGTAAAACGACGTCCGGAGCAATCGACATCACAACGGCAACGGCGGACGATCGCATCATCCTTTCATCTACATCCGGATCGATTCGTGCGGAGCAACTCGAAAGTCGACAAATTTCTGTCGATACGACATCGGGAACGGTTACGCTCAACGAAATCAAAGCGACCGAAAAAGTCTATCTCGGTACGACAAGCGGAAGTATCAAGGTCGGTAATCTGAATGCAAGCGGAGCAAATACCTCCGTTACAAGCAGTTCCGGCAGTGTCAAAATCGAAACTTTGCAGACATCCGCATTCGATGCAGGAACAACATCCGGAAGTCTTACGGTCGGAATGAAAGAATGCAAAGCCGCAAGCATACGGGCCACCAGCGGTAGCATCAAACTGAATCTCGCACAGAGTTTCGGTATGATCGTAACGGTCACCACATCGAGCGGAAGTTTCAATGCAAGCGGTTATCGTACCGAAGGAAAGGGCTATGTATGGGGCGACGGATCGTGTACCATCAGTATCGAAACCACAAGCGGAAGCATCACAATTAGATAACCGAAGAAATTAAAAAGACAACAAAAGGGCATCCCAATCCGAGATGCCCCTTTGGTTTATCAAATGCAATTTTTCTTCTTCATTTTCCGAATCAAATTGACAATTACCGCAATCACCGCAATTCCGGTTGATACAACCGAAGTTGCAAGCAATGTCATAATTACGGTATTCCAGTCGGTTTTATCCGCAATACTGCCGAGTCCGTACGAACTCACCGTGCTTCCGACATACGAAGCACCGTTCATCAGTCCCGCCAAAAAACCGGAATTGATTTTGTCCCGCATGGTCAAGGGCATCAAACTTGTCATAATGTTGTTCAGCCCGTGAGCAAGAGCGGAAATTACGCCCAAGAGAATCAAAGCCGGAATGCAACTTTTGCCGTCCAAGAGGAAGAACAGACCTCCGATGCAAAGCGACATCACCGCATAAAAGACGGCAGACAGCTGGCAATAATCCGGAATGAACTTGTTTACCGCAATCGAGAGAGCCGCTCCGAACATTCCGCAAATCGGCAGAACCAAAGTCAAAATAATCGAAATACTGTCGTCGAGACCGAACCGTTCTTTGAGAATGACCGGTGTCCAAGTGGTTAAACCGTCTTTGACGAAATTGTAGGAGATTGCCAAAAGAATGCAGACTGCCAAAAGCCATACGAGCGAAGATTCCAATCTGCGTTTTGGTTTTGTCGCTTTGATTTCGGCAGTTTCCGCCACCTGCGGATGATATTTATTTTCGGTTAAAGTATTATAGGAAAAGAACCAAATCGAGCCGATGCAAGCCATGAGAACCGCACCCATCAAGAACGAGGCACGGTAGAAGGGGATGAGATTGAACAACGCACTACCGCCGTACGAGATGAGCGTACCGAACATCGTTGAAAGACTCATGACGAAAACCGCTTGTTTCATCAAATCACGTTCAAGCGTTTCTCCAAGTACCAAAACCATAGTCGGCCAGAGCGTCGATTGGCAAACGCCGTTTACAAGCCACAAAAATTTGATAATCGCAAACGGAGGTTCTAAAAAAACAATCAAATTGCAGACGGCAGACAGAACAAGTGCCAGCGGAATGATAAACCGTTTCGGGTAATACTTGCAAAGAATTCCGTGTACAAGTTGCGTTGCACCGTAAGCAAAAAAGAAGAACGTACTGACGAGTCCTGCATCTGCCCTCGTAATTCCGTATGCTTCCATAATCGGGGCAATGTTGGAATTGTAACCGTATCGTCCGGTGTAAGCAAATGTATAAACCAAACAGCAGATAATCATCAAAATCTGCTGCTTTTTTCTTGAATTGAGCTGTGAAATCATTTTACCCCTCCGCATATTCAAACAGCAATCAGCGATTTCACATTGTACCACAAATGCAACCTTTTGTCAAGATAAATAAAGAAATTATCAAGAGAATTTTGTTGTGTTACAATAGA
Source organism: bacterium (assembly GCA_963627065.1). Taxonomy (GTDB): domain Bacteria; phylum Bacillota; class Clostridia; order Oscillospirales; family CAG-272; genus UMGS1865. The sequence goes on from CAVGAA010000001.1 coordinate 103,616, forward strand.
TGTGTCACAAAAAGCGTTGTTCAGTGTTAGGGCGGAATAAAAATTGGCTATTTATCTAATCGCCTGATGAAAAAAATCAACAATATTATATTTCGTAAGAATACACAAAACCGCACAAATCAAATTTTCAATCGTTTTTTTGTGTGTTTTGTGCTAATTTTATGTTATAATTGGCTGCTTTCGTTATTTTACTGTAAAAAGGTACACTTTTTTATAGTAAATTTTCTCACTTGTCAAGCATTACCAAAAATGTCAAAATGCACGAATTACAATGATGTTTATCTGTTATTGTAAACATTATATCACAAAAAGAAACGTTTGTCAAGCCTTTTTTTGATATTTATTCGAAAACTGTAAAAAAGTGTACCATTTTTACAGTGGCTTTCATTGCATGTACAATTTTATCTCTTTAACTGAAAGTATGCTCCGTTTTAGCATTAGATTGAAGGTAGAGCCACATTCTGTGGAGACGGTAGACGAAGCCTTAAAAGCCGTTGTTTACCGCATACGGAAGTCGCTATTCAGAGGTCTTCCAAATCATTACAAGTGATAACGGATTGGAGTTTGCACATCTCGCCGAACTTAAAAAAATCGGTATCGGAGTCTACTTTACCCACCCATACACGTCCTGCGAAAAACGGACCGTCGAGTGCCACAACAAGACGTTGAGACGGTTTATACCGAAGAAAAAAGAGCATTGCGAATTATTGCATTTTGCTATTGCAATTTCTACATTATTTAATAAGATAATGATAATTTTTTTATTTTCTTGCTGTGATAAAATAATGGAGGGCTATTTTGATGAAACGAAACCCGCAAAAAGAGTTTTATTTTCAATGGCATTTTTTGAATTCGTGTAATTTACGTTGCAAACATTGCTATCAAGAAGATTACAGATGTCAGGACATGGATTTTGAAACTTTAAAAAAAATCGCTGATGAAATAATTAAAGCATTAATTCGATGGGATATGTACGGTCGCATATCTTTGACTGGAGGGGAACCTTTTTTAAGTAAGCACTTACATCGGTTGCTTGAGTATTTGAATCAATCGGAAAGGATCATTTCAATTGATATACTTACCAACGGAACGCTAATTACAGAATCTGATATTAAAAAAATGAAAAGTTATAAAAAGTTACATCAAATACAAATTTCGCTTGATGGTGGTACAGCAGAAATTCATGATAGCGTTCGTGGAGCAGGTAATTTTGAAAAAGCATTACAAGGTATTAGGTTATTGAAGCAATCCGGTGTTGAAGTTGCTTTGATGTATACCTTGCAACAACTAAATAAGGATGGATATAACGATTTCATAGATGTTGCTTTGAGAGAAAATGTTGATGCAATTACGATTGAACGAGTTACCCCGTGCGGTCAAAGTGCGTTGCAAGACTTAATACCTGCAGATGAAATTAGAAGAATCTATACGGAAATTACTCGAAGAGCCAATGGTATGTCATCAAAACCAGTCATTAGACGAGCTCGTCCATTATGGATTAATACAATGTGTGATAACATTCGCTCTGATTGTAATATTGGGGGCTTTTGTCCCGTTGGGTTTACAGCTTTAGCAATACTCCATGACGGAACCGTCCTTCCTTGTCGAAGAATGGAAATTCCATTAGGAAACATTTTAACGGATGGCTTGTTTAAAATTTGGTATTCAAGTGAAGTTCTTTGGAAGATACGTGACAAAAATAATTTAAAAGGTAAATGTCATGGATGCGAACATCTTTCTGCGTGTGGGGGATGCAGGGCTGTGGCATATGCAACAACTGGTGATTATTTGGAGGAGGATCCGCAATGCTGGAAAAACTAAGTAATGTCTATCAATTAAATAATAATATTATTATAAAAGGTATCAATGACAAGTATTGGGCATTGGATACAAACACAGGTGCACAATTCCGATTGAATGAATTATCATTTGATATTTTGTCTTTGACAAACGGTAATAACTCAGTTGATTACATCGTTGAACAGCAATTTGCAAAATATTCTGTAAAGAAAGAACTCCTAATTCGTGATATTCTTTCTTTTCTTGAAACAGCCTTGAATAAGGGGCTTATTTCAAAGAAAAAGGAATAATGATATATGCTTATAGATGCACACAGCCATTTAGGCACAAATGATTTGTGTACTGATGGAAAATCATTTAGGTATGATTTATCTAATACAGCAGATGAATACATTAAATACATGGATGCGAATGGTATAAATAAAGCTGTGATACTTCCAATACCAGGAAACAATTACGACTCTGTAAAATCTAATGACGTTCTTTATTCGGCCAGTCTTAAGTATCCTAACAGATTTATACCATTTTGCAAGTTGGACAGTTTTTTACCAACTAACATTATGTGCAAGGGGTTTTATGGGGCCAAGTATCATATGGTGTATGAATCTTATCCAAAAACAACCTTAAGTCAATATTATAAACTTTTGGAATACTATGGATTCCCTTTAATTATTCATGCAAAGTATCCTGAAAAGGGGAAACAAATTTGTGATATCCTCGAAGTGGCACCAAATTTAAAGATAATACTTGCACATATGGGACGAGGTCATATTTATACTGATGAAATGATTCCAGATTTGTTAAATCAATTTAAGAATGTTCCGAATTTATTTTTTGAATCCTCAACTGTGGGTAGATCAAGAATGATTGAACTTGCTTGCGAGACTATTGGTGCTGATCGTCTTATGTACGGTTCAGACTATCCGTTTGGCAAGGCATGGTTCAGAGACTCATTTATTCCTGATGATGAAATGTCCGTAATATCAAAAGCGAATATTACAGTTGAAGAAAAAGAGTTAATTCTTCATGGAACAATCGAAAAGATTATTAAGAATTGCGATGAGAAGAGAAATGGTTTTTATGTGCGCCCTTATTTAAAGACTGATAAAAATGAATTTGAAGCACTATTAGCATCACTCTCAAAATCTGATAGGAAGTTGCTTGCAATTGATAAAAAAATGTCTGTAATACACGATTGTATGAGAAATGAGCGGCATATTTATTTAGCTATTAATGCCGGGAAGATAGTCGGTTTCTTCAGGGAAAGCGGACGTTCTAATCATACTTTTATGTTAGAGGAATTTGCGGTTTTTCCTCAGTATCGTGGGCATGGTTTTTCTAAGTTAATGTTGCAATACTATACTGTATTTTTTGAAAAATCCTCTGTAAAGACATTATCGTCGAATGTCACCATGAATCATATTTTGCCGATGTTTTCCTTTGTGCCAGTTTATGGAAAAGAAACGATAAATTGGATTCGAGCGTAGAAGCAATGATTTTTAATAACGATATTCTAAAAATCACCAATAATAAACGGGATTTTTATTCTCCAATTATAAGTGCGTTAGTTGAAACTAAATCTATAGAATTCTTTTTATCAAAAGGATTTCATCTGTTTGCGTTACCAATTATGAATGATGCAGTTGCTACGAAAGAAAAAACGATTCAATTTAATTTTGACCATCAAAATATCGAATTAAATAGCAGTCAAGCAATGCGAATCTCAGCTTTATCTGCCTTTTATAATCAAGTTTTTTCAGTGAGTAAATGTTTTAGAAATGAAAAAAACGTTGATTTTTCGCATTTATCGGAATTCACGATGTTAGAAGCAGAGTTTTCAATCGAAAAGGAGACTGATATTTTCGATTTGATAGAGAATTATTTAGCGTTTATTATTGACTGGTTTGACACATTTATTGTTGAACAAAATTTGACAGATGTTTTTAAGCATCGTACTGTTTCGTTTCCCATAGAGCAAATTAATTATGATTTGTTGCTAAAAAGTGAGAAAATCAAAGGCAAGAAGTTAATTTTTGATCATTTTGATTTTTGCGATATTGATGTAAGTGCGGATATCGATAAACCCATCTTTATTGTTAATTATCCGTGCGTTGGTTCTTGGCGGGCCAAACGCAAAGATAACTTACATGCTTTTTTGTACAACTTGATTCTACCATGCGGCTTTGGAGAATTAGTTGAGTGTTCAATTAGGGAAATCGATTATGCTTTTTATAAGCAGAAATTTGATTACTTAGGAATGTCCGAGTCTTATTCTTGGTACTTAGATGCTATGCGTATTAATCACGGTATAAAAGCTGGCTTTGGTCTTGGTTTAGAGCGACTTGCAGCTTGGCTTATGGATTTAAAAGCTATTGGCGATCAATTAATCTTTCCAAGATTGCCAGGAGGACAATAAAAATGTCAATTGAATTAGAAAGATGCACTATGGCCTTACATAGGATGGTTTATGAAATGAATCGTAAGGGCATAGAGCAATCAAGAATTACTAAATGTGCTACGCAATTACTAATGAGCGGAGTTTCCCAAAATTCAATATCGACGGAAATTGTTCAAAAATGTATTGAAACTCAAAACAATGATGGCGGTTGGGTTGCAGTTGTTGACACAATATGGAATGCAAAGTTTTTATCATTTTTTAGTAAAACCAACGAAAATATTGTTCATGCATATCGATATTTAAATGATAACAAAGTGGATTTTGGTTTTGGAAGGTCTAAACGTGATATAGGTAGAATTCCGGTAACTGGTATCGCTTATTACTTACATCCTCAATTGGCAACTTTGGATGGATTAAGATGGTTGGAAAATCTTTGGATTTCAGAAAAGAATGGACTAACATATAAAGCAGCTTATACATTGATGGCTTTCAAACGCACAAATTATAAGCCGTTAAATATTGGGGTTATAGAAGAAGCTGTTCTTTGGTTATTGTCTCAGCAGGAAAAAGATGGTGGCTTTTCTCCTTGGAAACATCATCCTGTAGGGACCAATGTTTATTGTACGGCTCTTTCGTTGATTGGCTTACTTCAATACAATGAGTTTATTCCTCAAGCTAATGCTGCTATTGAGGCAGCTTATCAGTATATTTATAAAAATCAGTTAATCAATGGACTGTGGCCGTATCATGAATTAGAAGATGGTGGGGCATGGGGAATGCAAGCTATGTTTCAATATGAAAGCGAGTACGCACATGAGTTCTAAAAAATCCATTTTATTGGTATACCCTAAACCGCAATTTGATAAGAATCCGCGATTCGGTTTTTCAATTCAGCTGATGCAATTAGCTACAATTTTGAAGCAAAAGTATAAAGTATTTTTTTTGGATTATTCTTATCTCGATTTTGATGAAAGCAAATTTCGCTTATATTTGTTAAATAATAACATATCGCATATTGTCGTTGAATTTGATTCTTTTTCACTAAAAAGATCTGAGAATTATGAAAATGCACTCTTATTACTTAATATTGCAAGGGAAAGAAAAATAATTTCAGTTGCTTTTGGTAATGATTGCATAATGGATAATTCAAATAGCATTTGTGCGGATTACATTATTAGAGAAGATCCATTATTAAAAATCGGGAAAATCTTTAATGTTTTTTCTGATGAGTTGACGGAAATGGAATATGATGTTATTCCATTTCCAGATCGCGAATTGCTGAAAACTAATCCGTTTTTCTTAAAGAATTCTAATTCTACACTTATTCGTACATCTGAAGGCTGTTTAAATACATGTTCTTTTTGTCAGCGTCGGGGGTGGCAAAAGAAATATAAAGCACATAATATTGAATATGTTATACGAGAATTTGAATATTTAAAGGACCACAATTACCAAAATGTATGGGTTGCAGATGATAATTTTACCTTCGATTTAAGTCGAGCAAAGAAAATTCTTTCAATTCTTTCGCAACAAAAATTAACTGTTGGAATGAATCTAGCGATTAGTAGCTGGACAAGAATAGATGAAGATTTATTACAGTTGGCACAACAGGCAAATGTAAAAATAATTAGTATGGGTATAGAATCTGCTAATTATGAAATATTGGACTTTTATAACAAAAAAATAGATTTACAAAGGACTAAACAGTTAATCGAATATGCAGATCTGCTTGGTATTTATACTATTGGAAATTTTATCATAGGAGCACCTATGGAAACAATGGTAACTATTGAAAATACCTTTGACTATATAATGTCCACTAAATTAGATCAAATTAACATTAAAACTTTAGATTATATGCTCGGGTCAGTATTGTATGAAAATTTGCCAAAAAAGGTAGAGCACCACTATTTTGCATGCTCGGAAAATGGGTTGTGCAGTTTTTCACTAAATGAATTATCGAAAATTAAGAAAGATTTTCTTACAAGATTTAATTTGGAGAGGCAAGATTTTCGAATGGAAAAAATAAAAAAATTTGGACTTCCATATATTCCTTTAAAGATATAATATGAATTATTGGATTTTGGGGTTAGGTGCTGTTGCGCAATGTTTTTTAAAACTTTTATGTGCTAACGAATCAATAGATGCTTCACATGTATATTGCATCGAGCCTGATTGCAAAAAAGTCTCAATTTTTGTAAAATTAGGTTTTATTAAAAAAAACTTTATATGCAATGCGTTAAATAGATATAATTATGCAACGGTTTTACAATCATTGATTCCAAAGGATTATTGTATCGATTTTTCTAGTTTAACCAATTCTAAAGATTTACTAGTTTTTTGTGCGAAAAAGAAAGTTCATTACCTTTCCGTAGCAGATACTTTTTGGAAAGATGAGTCAGAGAATTTCGGAGCAAGCCACATGGATTATTTGAATATAATTTCTTCTTTTCCTAATAATCCAACGTCGATTATACAATTTGGTATGAATCCAGGATTGGTTTCATCATTTGCAAAGCAAAGCATAAAAATGCTCTGGTCAATCAATACTTTGACAGAATCAAAAAATGCCATTAAGCAGCAGGATGAGTTTTGTATTGCAAAAAAAGCATCAATCTTAAATATAAATAAAATTTGTATCTGTGATTGGGACATGCAACATTCCAATCTCAATATTGAGAAAAGCACTATTTACTCGACATGGAACATTGATGCTTTTGTGAATGAAGCAACAACTCGTCCGGAATATCCTGCAGGCATTCCCAATGACGACAACATGGATGAGATAGTAGATTTTAATCTTAACTATCGAAGGAAAAATGTTCCTGCTTATGCAGCTATGCATGAATTAGTTTCACCTATAAACAGTACTAATGGCTTTATTATGACGCATGAAGAAACATACTCTATTGCACATTATTTGTCGTATAGAGAATCTGATAAAATAACTTATAGGCCTGAAGTTATATTTGTATACAAACCATGTAATGAATCAATATTTTCTATTAAGAATCTATTGAAGGCCGGTTTTGATAGATTAGATTCATTTCAAAAACACATTTTAGTTCCTAGAGAAATCATTTCAGGTGGAGAGTATGTAGGGGTAACATTATATCAAAATGATATACCTATATTTTACTTCGGAAATGATTGCGAAAAAAGTGGTATAGAAGGCTCTAATATAACTGTATTTCAAGTCGCTGTTTCGTGTTTTGCTGCATTGAAATACATAGAAACGCATGCGGATTTTGGAATACTTTTCCCGGAAGATGTTGATGATGATTTTATTATCGATATTGTTCGTCAATTTATGAGGTTGAATTATGGATTTATTAAAAAAGCATAAATGTTCTCATTGCAGAGGAGCTGGTAAAATATTTTGTTACGAATGTAGGGGAACTGGAGGAATTAGCAATTTTGAATTGCATGATCATGAAGGAAATTCATCGCTTTTTGATGGTGAATTATTAGACCGGTTGTGTTCCATATGTTTTGGCACTGGCAAAATTGTTTGTAAAGTTTGTAACGGAACAGGAAAAAGTTGTAGACTGTGTTAATCCACAGATTCTATAAATATAAAAGAAAGGAGAAAAATTATGGAAAAAATGTCTTATAGTGCTCCCGTCCTTGAAGAGGTTACTGAGATGGTCTTCACAAAAGAAGTTTGGGAAGAATTTAACAGTGGTCGCTGGTGCTTTGGTTGCTCTAATTGCAATTGCAACTAAAGTAGAATTTTAAGATTTAGGACGGGGATGCCATTCCTGATATATAGAGATATGTATCGGGGATGGTATCTTTGCATTTTACTTTTTCTCTTTGTACAACCGGTATTGCACGGGACTCATACCGTTCAGATTCATTTAAATTCTTTCGTTGTTGTAGTACGCAATGTACTCCTCCAATTTCTCAATGAATCCCCGAGGGGATTCAAATTTTTCGCCGTAAAACATCTCAACTTTCAGCCGTCCGAAGAAATTTTCCATGACACTGTTGTCAAGGCAATTCCCTTTCCGTGACATACTCTGCGTGATGTGATGCTCGGCGAGAAGCCTCTGGTACTCGGGGTGCTGGTACTGCCAGCCTTGGTCGGAATGGAACAGCGGTCTTGCATCCGGCGGGAGTTTTTCGAACAATCCTGCCAACATATCCTTGACTTGTTGCAGGTTGGGACTCAGGGAAATAGTGTAGGCGAGGACCTCACGGTTAAATAAATCGAGGACGAGCGAGAGGTAGATTCTTACATCGAAGACCTTAAACTCCGTGATGTCTGTTGTTATCTTTTCGAACGGCTTATCTGCGTGAAAATCCCTGTTCAGCACGTTGTCGGCAGTCTTTCCGATCGTGCCTTTGTAGGAATTATAACTGCCGTTTTTGCTCTGTTTTCCCTTCAAACCGAGCATTTTCATCAGTTTCAGGACGGTTTTGTGGTTGATTTTGAAGTTTTCTGACCGCATGACAGCCAAGATTCGTCTGTAACCGTATCTGCCTTTGTTGTCGTCGAAGATTTTCTTGATTGCCGTTTTTTCCTCTTGGTACTTGTCCTTGCCTTTTTGTTTCAGGTAATAGTAGAACGTACTCCTTGCCATTCCGGAAACAGCCAGCAGATCTTTCAGCGGAAACCATTGCCTCAGCTCAGCAGGTAAGGTCACATCCGGAAGCTCCGAGTACACCGAATAAACGGAATCTTTCCCGTCGGTCGTCACGAAACTCCTTGTTCGTAGCTACGGCTACGACCTGCGTCCTTTCATTTAGACCGGCAGAAAATCTTCTCGCCCCTCGTCGCACTCTCTGCTTTCGGGTGTGACCTTTGAACGCTTTTTCCCGTTCTTTTGCTCGTCCGCTCGAACTAAGGCATCTAATTTTTTTAGGTATTCGTTTTCGATTCTGAGACGCAGATTTTCCGATGCCATTGCTTTGATTTCGTCCTCGGTCTGAGGGACATAAATCTCGCCCGATTTGCCTTGTTTCTTGCTTTCCTCAATAGTTGATTCTTTGATCTTTTTGAGATCCTTGAAAGCCTTTTCTCTCCGTTCTTCCATGAGACCTTTTTCGCCTTCCTCTTTGAATATGCGTTCCCATCGCTTAACCGTTTCGGTGTACCGACCTTCGCAACCTTTGGAATTTTTCCAATATTTGCGGACGGTTTCCTTGTAGCCGAGTCCGTGTTCCAGCATATCCATTATAACACGGATTTTGAAATTTGTCGAGTACTTTTTGTTTTTTTCTTTTGCCTTTTTTCATGTTTTTCTGCTCCTTTTAGGTTGATTGTAACCTGCCTTGAAAAGTTTGACATTAAGTGTCTAACTTTTGGGGTGCAGAACAAAACTGATTTTTAGATGTGCCCTATAGAACCAAAGCAGGCAACGCCACCGCACTGCCTGCTGATAAAGACTGAAAAATCATTCCTGAATCCGTTTCAAAATTGCATCGTAAGTCAAACCGTAACTCTGTGCAATGTCACGGGCATAACTCTTGCCGTCCGGTTTTGCACGGCGAATTTTGAAGGACCGTTTTCCGCCGGTTTCCATTCCGGCAACCAAGGTATCAATCGGAACACCACCGCTTGTACGGGACTTTTTGTCGAGTTCTTCAATTTCCGCCGCCAGCTCGTGCAGGTGTGTCGAAAACAGACATCTGCAACCGATATGAGCCAAACCGGATAATACCTCCGCCGCAATGTAGGAAGCCTCATAACTTCCGGTCGAGGATAGTGATTCGTCAAGCAAAACCAAACTGTGCGATGTCACGCAATCGATAATTTCACTCAGCCTTGCACACTCCTCGCCGAGTCGCCCTTTGTCAATCGTGTCTTCCGCACCGGTCGGGAAATGCGTGTAAATGCCGTCAACGGGGGACACGGCAATTTTTTCGGCAGGCAGATACATACCGAGTTGCAACATTACCTGTGCCAGCCCGACGGCACAGGTGATAACCGATTTACCGCCACGGTTCGGACCGGACAACACATAAATGGTCGCATTTTCGTCAAATTTAATGTCGTTCGGAACGATTTCGTCTTCGATTTTGAGTGCCACGCACGGATTGTACAGTCCCACGGCATCAAAGGCTTTTTCGCCCAACGGACGGATGTCCGGAGCGGTGAGGGGACATCCTTTCTCACGCAGTTTTTGCATCATCTGCGTACCACGCACCAAAAATTCAAATTCCGGCATTAAGTTGAGCAAAAATTCGGTATTTTCCAAAACATAGGTCTGGACGATTTTTTTCCAAGAGCGGAGCGAAGATTTGTAAACCTCATTGATCGCACTGTTGAATGCGAGCGAGAGAGCCATTTTTTGATTTTCGGATTGCTTTTTACCGAACGGAACGAGATTCGCAATGCAGGTATATTCGTCGTTTTTGAAATTCAAACGGAGAATTTTGTCCAACACGTCCCCCGACTTGAACGGTTCGGAATTGACCGACAAAACACCGGCGGACGAGGGGCGAAGTTGTGCATCGAGATTGACACCGACCGTCACGCTCCGAATCTCTCTCACACGCTGTGTCAATTCCGACAGTTTGCGGTTGAGTTCCCGATAATAATCGCTTTCCGCCAACTGCGTTACAAGATCGGACAGTGCAGTGAAAGCAGGGCTTTTCAACTGTCCTTTGACAGCCGTCAGGGACGAATGCAGAACATCGACGCTCGAAACGTACAACTCAATTTCGGTAATGCTCGAAAGGTAGTCGTTCGTATCACCGCTGTCGGCTTCCAGACGCCGTAATTCCATAATATCGTTCAAAACCGGAACCAAACGGTTCATCATATCGGTAAGTTCCGTGTGATTCAGCATATCGTCGAATGTTGCAATTCTGTATTGCATCACACGGGGATCGGTTGTAAAGAAAGAAGACAAATCGCCGTTTTTGAGCGACAGAACTTCTGTCAGTCCCAATTCTTGCAAAGTAAACAAATCAATGTCCGGAACGTCCGCACCGTTCTCGTGGCGTTTGCGGGATTCCTCGTCCGGATAAATCAAACTGAAATTGTGAAAATCCATTTGGCGGAAACTCCTTTTGGAAATACATATCTGAAACACATATCCATATTATTATAGCATATTTTTTGCGTAAAATCTACTCTTTTTTGCAATTTTTTCTTGAAATTGCCTGCAAAATATGATATGATATTATGGTATGTAAGATATTGAAAAAAGGTGGCGGTCGGTTTGACAAACATAACGGAATATTTCGGGCGGAATTTTCTGTCTGAATTGTCAACGCTTGGCGGTTACGGGACGGGCGGATCGGACTACGAACTTTTCCGAGCCTTTTGCAGGTCCTGCGTGCAGAATCAAACCTCGCCCGATGCGGATTTCGTGCGGAAAAATCTCCGTGCCTCTCTTCAAATCGATGTGCCGATTGATATCGCACACTGTGACGAAATCTGGCAAGAAACCGCCGAAAAACTGCTTGTAAACAGTTATATGCAACCGCTCGAAACGCCGGATTTACCACTGCCGAATCTTCCCGAATATTTCGGAAATCTGATTGACTGTCCGCCACTCGAAAATGCGGACGGATGGACAAAATGGAAAGCCGAAACCAACGAAAAAATCTCAAATTTTGATGCCGTGCAAGTCAGACTGCCGTCCGATTTTGTGGCAAAAAAGCCGAATCTGTGGCAGGTAGAACAACTCCTCACCGGCAAAATCGAAGATGATAATCTCGCACGTTCACAACAGATTTTTTATCTGTCAAGCGTTTGTTCCGAGAAAATACGACTTTGCCTTGAAACCGAATGCACGGTGACAGAAGTCTTCAAAATTTTGTCTTACATTGCCTTGCGACAAGGATCAATTCCGCCGATTTGCTGGAAGTGGTCGGAACAAACTGCCCCGACAAGAAATATTCTCGTATCGGTTGCAAAACTTGTCAAAACATCGGTCGGCGTTCCGCCGATCATGACTTTTGTCGAAATTTAGAAATAGCTTTTAATTGTCCCAATCGAATTGCGTCAATTTTCCGGCGGTCTGTAACCCATCAAAATTGCTCTGTCTCAAGACCTCGTAAACCGCAATCGCCACCGAATTCGAAAGGTTTAATGACCGCAATCCCTCCCGCATCGGAAGTCTTACGCAACGGTCGGGATTGTCGTGCAGAAAATTCTCCGGTAAACCTTTTGTTTCCTTTCCGAAGAACAGATACACGGGTTTCGGGTAGGTGATTTCGGTATACAGATGCTTTGCCTTTGTTGAAAAACAGTAGAAATCCGCATCGGGATGCTTGGCGAAAAAGTCTTCCAAACCGTCATAATAGGTTATGTCGAGATAATGCCAATAATCCAATCCGGCACGCTTGAGTTTTCTGTCGTCAATCTCAAAGCCGAGCGGTTTGATGAGGTGGAGCGATGCACCGGTCGCGGCACAGGTCCTTGCAATATTTCCGGTATTCTGCGGAATTTCCGGCTCGTGAAGTACAATGTTGATATTGTTCATAATTTCCTCAAAAACTTATTTTTCTGTCGTAAAGTTATTTTAGAATACCACAATTTTCGGTGCGTTGCAAGTATTTTTCATAAAAAAGCATAAAATCCGATAAAATTTACAATTTATAGTACTTTTAGCAAAGAAAATATGCTATAATATTATGATAGTTATCTTTGACGGCACCGAGCGGTGCGGAAAGGACGGTTTATGTCTCTTATCACAAAAATTTTCGGAACTTACAGTCAGCATCAACTCAAAAAAATGAATGCGATTGCAAACCGTGTAGATGCACTGGCGGACACCTATGCAAAAATGACGAATGCGGAATTGCGTGCGACAACCGATAAACTCCGTGCAAGATACGAAGCAGGGGAAACACTCGATGAATTACTCCCCGATGCCTTTGCGGCTGTCCGTGAGGCGGATGACCGTGTACTCGGAAAACGCCCGTTCCGTGTGCAGATCGTCGGCGGAATTGTCTTACATCAAGGACGAATTGCAGAAATGAAAACCGGTGAAGGCAAAACGCTTGTCGCAACTCTGCCGGCATACCTCAATGCCCTGACCGGAAACGGCGTGCATATCGTAACGGTCAACGATTATCTCGCCCGTGTGGGTGCGGAGGAAATGGGACGTGTCTATGAGTTTATGGGACTCACGACCGGTCTTGTCGTTCACGGTCAGTCGAACGAAGAAAAGCACAATGCATACAATGCCGACATTACTTATGGAACGAACAACGAATTCGGTTTTGACTATCTGCGTGACAATATGGTCGTTTACAAAGAGCAAATGGTACAGAGAGGTCACGCATTTGCAATCGTGGACGAGGTTGACTCCATTCTCATCGATGAGGCGAGAACTCCGCTCATTATTTCTGGAGCGGGCGAGCAGGTCAGCGACCTTTACGAAAGAGCCGATCGTTTGGTCCGTTCCATGAAAAAATTCGTCATTAAGGAACTTGACGACAAAGAAACGCACGATGACATCGATGCGGACTATATCGTCGATGAAAAAGCAAACAATGCGGTTTTGACCGCAAAAGGTTCGAGAAAAGCCGAAGAATTTTTCGGTATCAACTGCCTCTCGGACGAAGAAAATATTATGATTGCCCACCACGTCAACCAAGCCATTCGGGCTTACGGTTGTATGCACCGTGACGTCGATTACGTTGTCAACGAAAACGGCGTCATCATTGTCGACAGTTTTACGGGACGGCTTATGCCGGGCAGACGTTATTCGGACGGTCTGCATCAGGCAATCGAGGCAAAAGAGGGCGTCCAGATTCAGAAAGAGAACAAAACGCTCGCAACCATTACTTTCCAGAATTATTTCCGTATGTACGGTAAACTTTCCGGTATGACCGGTACGGCACTTACGGAAGAGGACGAATTCAGAGAAATTTACAATCTTGACGTCATTGAAATTCCGACCAACAAACCGATGATCCGTATCGATCACCCCGATTCGGTCTACCGCAGTATGTCGGGAAAATATCACGCCATTGTCGAGCAGGTCAAAGAGTGCCATGCCAAAGGGCAGCCGGTACTTGTCGGTACGATTTCAATCGATAAATCCGAAGAACTTTCCAAAATGCTCCGCAACGCAGGCATTCCGCATACCGTTCTGAACGCAAAATATCACGATAAAGAAGCCGGAATCGTCGCTCAGGCAGGTAAATTCGGTGCGGTTACCATTTCCACCAATATGGCAGGGCGTGGTACGGATATTCTGCTCGGCGGTAACCCCGAATTTATGGCAAAAGAAGAAATGCGTGCCAAAGGAATTCCCGAGGAGTATATCGCCCGTTGTACCGGTATGACCGATACCGATGATGAAGAACTCATTTCTGCCCGCAAACTTTTTCGTGAATTGGTCGATAAACACAAAACGGAAATTGAACCCGAAGCCGAAAAAGTGCGTGCGGTCGGCGGACTCTTTATTTTGGGTACGGAACGGCACGAAAGCCGACGGATCGACAACCAGTTGAGAGGGCGTTCCGGTCGTCAGGGCGATCCCGGAGAATCGAAATTTTACCTTTCTATGGAAGACGACCTCATGCGTCTGTTCGGAACGGAACGTTTTCAGGGCATTGTCGATGCACTCAAAATGCCGGAAGATATGCCGATCGATGCTAAAATTCTTTCCAACGCAATCGAACGGGCTCAAAAACGAATCGAAGGTGCAAATTTCAAACGCAGAAAGTACGTTCTGTCCTATGACGATGTCATGAACCAACAGCGGACAATCATTTACAATCAACGCAGAGAAGTACTTGACGGTGAAAATATCTCGCCCACAATTCAGCGTATGATTACCGAAACGGTGTCCGAAATGGTGACCTTCTTTACGGGCGGAGATGCCCCTGTCCACGATTGGAATTTTGACGGTCTGCGGAATCATTTTGCAGGTTATCTGACAAGCGAGGACGATTTCCGTTACAGCGATGACGAAATGAAAAAATTGACCAAGGAAGAATTGACCGAATCGCTTACCAACCGTGCCTTGAATCGCTATGAAGAGAAAGAAAAACTCTTCGGAGCGGATGTCTTCCGTGAAGTGGAACGTGCCGTTCTGCTCCGTTGCGTCGACTCGGCATGGATGGAACACATTGATACAATGGAAGACCTCAAAAATAACGTCGGACTGCAAGCCTACGCCCAGAGAGATCCCGTCACCGAATATCGGATTCAGGGAGCGGAACTTTTTGACGGTATGGTCAACGACATTCGCCAAAACACCGTTCGTATGATTTTGTCGGTCGTGCCGAGACAACAGGAAAACATCCGCCGTGTGCAGATTGCAAAGCCGACATCCGAAGGCTTCGATAACGGAGAGAACAAACGTACGGTTGTTCGCAAAAAGGTACCTGCCGTCGCAAAAGAAACAGTCGGAAGGAACGATCCTTGCCCCTGCGGTAGCGGTAAAAAATACAAAAACTGTTGTATGAGAAAGAATTCTCAAAATCAATAAAAATTGTACGGTTTGAAAGGAGATTACACTATGGGATTCGGTTGGTTACTGCTCGGATATGTAATTTCCTTTCTTTTGTCGTCCGTTGCGGGAAAACTCAATATCGCTTTCCTTGCCAACCTCATCGGTTATCTGTTGATGTTGAAAGGCTTGTCGGAACTGCGGAAATATCAAAAAGAATTTTCACTGTCTTTCATTTCTGTTTGTGCCTTGATTCCGTTTGCCGTTTGGAACGGACTTGACGAACTCGGCGATCTTCTTTTGTGGAATCTGCCGTTTTTAACCGATTTGTCTTTGTCGGTTGTCGCTTGGATTCGCTTTGCGGTCGTTCTGTTCTTCCAATTCACGCTTTACTTTGCAGTGGCAAAACTTGCAAAAACGGTCGACCTGCCCAATACTGTCCGACAATCGGTCTTTAATACCGTGATAGCGGTCGGCTATTCGTCACTTTATGTTGCCATCAGTCTTCCCGCATTGGCATCGGTACAAAATCAATTCGGTTTGGCTCTGACAATTTTCCGACTCTTTTGGATCGTTTGCGACATTTGCCTCTTGATTTCCTGCTGTAAAAACATCTGTCCGGAAGGGGAGGAAGATCCCAAACCGAAAGAATATCGCCTGAAATTCCTCAACAAAATGAACGAATCGTTCGAGAATAATTTCAACCGTGCCGCTAATTCCACACGGAATGCCAAAGAAGAATCGCTCCGCCGAAAGCGTGAGAAAAAACGGAGGTAGGCGATGTACAAGACCAAAAACTTCGGTTTTACCGCAATTCTTGTCGGCGTTTGCTTTCTCTGCGATCCGATAATAGGACTACTCGATTTCCTGCCGGACCTTGTCGGTTGGATACTCATTTGCATCGGCATTTCGTCATTAGCCGACTTGAATGACGATCTCATGACCGCAGGAACCTGCTTTTGCAAAATGCTCTTGGTAGGTATCGGTCGCATTTTAGCCGAACTGCTCGTGTCTGTTTTTCTGAATCGAATGTCCGAGTCGCTCAATCCGTATGAAACCGCCGTTTGGACGTTGCTTTTGTCCTTCGCACTTGCGGTTATCGAAATCTGCCTGCTCCTGCCGGCGTTTCGCTCGTTTTGGCATGGGATTGCAACGCTTTCCGAATGTAGTGGCAACCCAAATGCTTTAACTTTACCTGACCGCAAAGGCAGGACTTTGTGTGAAAAAATGCAAGCCGTCACGACTGCGTTTGTTATTTTCCGTGCGGTTCTGTCGGTTCTACCGGAAACCGTCACACTGACCGTTTTCGCCGGCGAAAATACCTATAATACTTCGCTTTATCAATTTCGTGGACTCTTCCGCACCGCATCGGCGATTCTTGTCGGAATTGCAGGGCTTCTGTTCCTCATCGCATGGATTCGTTTCTACATTGCGGTAAAAAAAGAAACCGCATGGCTTTTCGGATTGCGTGAGAAATACGAAAGGGAAGTCCTTCCGAAAACCGAAATGCTCCGAAATCGCAAAATCGACTCCGCATTTTCCTTTTTCCGCATCGGCATTTTGCTCAGTACCAATCTGTCACTCCTCTATTACGAGATTCTGCCCGATTGGCTTGCTGTTTCGATACTCCTTGTCGGTTGTTTCCTGCTCGGAAATCTCATGCAGAACCGCCCTCCGCTCACAGCGGTCGGTGCGGTGACGGTTATGGTCGGCATTGTGAGAACTGTTTTTCAAGTCCGTTATCTCAAAAATTACATTCCGAAAGATGCACTCCATTTGCCCGAGGCGTACGAATCCTATTTTCCGGTCTGCGTATCGGCAACCGCCGAGGCAATTTTAACCGCACTTTTCATAATCGTTTTAACGATTTGCATTTTGAAAATCGCTATGAATCTTCTCCCTGCCGATGACGGCATCGGGAAAACCGTCGAACGCCGTGACCGCCGTTTCGGCAACTGCCGTGCAATTCTCGTGTCGGTCTTTGCGTGCCTCTCTGCAGTGGCAAAGATTGCCGAAACATTTTTGCAGGCAAAATACGGTTGGATTTGGTTGGTTCAGACCGCATTGTCGATCATCACATTTGCAATTTTTTCAGGCTTGCTCGGCAATATACAAGACAAGGTTGAAAGGAGATAAAACCGTGTTCGCAATCGATAAAATGCCACAAAACCTGTTGGATTTGCTCCCGACCTACCACATCGATGCGGATGCACCGGAACTTTCCTGCTTTGTTGACCGCAACCGTGAGGGGAAACCTGCAAAAATTTGGCTTTTGGCAGATAAAAACTACTTTTATATGCTCACGGAAAAAGCCGAAGCTTTCGATGTAGAGCAGTACGCTCTCTCGGATCTTTCGAATTTTCAAGTCGAAGAACGCCTTTCAACGGCAACCCTTATCGGTGACCGAAAGGGTGAAACAATCCTTTTCGCAACCTTTACCAATACCTGCCTCGTGTCGGTGCGGATGTTCGTCCGCTATTTTGCCAAACTTCTTGACGGCGAAAAAATCGAAATTGACGAAGAAGACCTGCCCGACGAACGCTTTTGCCCGATTTGCGGAATGCGTTACCCCGATCCGAACCGCAAACTATGTCCGCATTGCGTGGACAAAGGGCAACTTTTCCGCAGAACGTGGAATTTTTTCTTACCTTATAAAAAGAGTTTAATGGTGCTTTTGGCATCGCTCATTCTCTTAACCGCCACAAGCATTTTAGCTCCGTATCTGTCAAGCGGATTTTTCTTTGACGAGGTTATCGATACGGACGGCAAATTTGCCGGTGCATTGCTCCTCGTGCTGTTTCTCATTGCGGGAACAAAACTCATCCGAGCTTTTGCAAGTATGCTCAACAACTGGCTCTCGTCAAATGTTGCCGCACAAATGACATATAGCCTCAAAAAAACGATTTTCAACGCCATTGAACGTCTCTCGCTCAGCTTCTTTACCGGTCGGCAGACGGGGGGACTCATGACGCAGGTCAATGAGGATGCCAACACCATATACGAATTTTTCTGCGACGGCATTCCGTATCTCATTGTCAATGTTGTGCAGGTTATCGTGTTGGTTGTCCTGCTCCTGACCATTCAACCGATTCTCGCATTTTTCGCACTACTGCCCGTACCGCTTTTCTTTCTCATTATACGAGCTATGTTCAAAAGCGAGCGGAAACTGCACGCCAAACGCTTTTCCAACTCCTCAAAAATGAGCGGTTTTCTCGCCGATGTTCTGTCCGGCATGCGTGTCGTCAAGGCATTTTCGCAGGAAAAAGAAGAAATACGTCGCTTTTCCGGCTATAACCGCAATCTGGCGGACAGCGGACGAAAATTGCAGATTTATCACAATCTTGTCGGCGGTATAGCGGGGGCATTGCTTTTTCTCGGCAATATTATCGCATGGGGTGTCGGCGGTTGGATGGTCATGAACGATTTCGGCGGTATGACTTACGGCAGACTCCTCACTGTCATTTCCTATATGAATATGATTTATTCTCCGCTGTTTTTCTTCTCGGGACTGACACAGCGGTTTGCCGATTGCACCAACGCCCTCAACCGTCTTTATGAAATTATGGATGCCGAACCGGATGTCCGTGAAAGTCCGGATGCATTAACTCCCGAAAATCTCGGTAGCGAGGTCGTTTTTGATCATGTTTCGTTCTCCTATAACAAGGGCAGACGGGTGATAGACGATGTCAGTTTCCGTGTTCCGTCCGGTGGCGTGCTCGGAATTGTCGGACACACGGGGGCGGGAAAAAGCACCCTTGCAAACCTTTTGATGCGACTGTACGATGCGGAAGAAGGGGAGATCCGAATCGGCGGAATTCCGGTCAAAAATTTATCTTTCCGCTCGATTTATAAAAATGTCGCAATCGTTTCGCAAGAAACCTATCTCTTTATGGGAACGATACTCGACAACATTCGTTACGCCAATCCGAATGCCACTTATGACGAAGTGATCGAGGCTTCCCGCACGGCAGGGGCTCACGATTTTATTGTCACTTTACCTGACGGCTACCATACGAGAGTCGGTTTCGGCTTTACCGAACTTTCGGGTGGCGAAAAACAGCGGATTTCCATCGCGAGAGCGATTCTGAAAAATCCGAAAATTTTGATTCTTGATGAGGCAACCGCCGCAATGGACACGGCAACCGAACGCAGAATTCAAAACGCACTTTCGAAATTGATTGTCGGCAAAACCACCATTATGATAGCCCACAGACTTTCCACTTTGCGTGATGCCGACAGTCTGATTGTCATCGAACACGGAAAAGTCGTCGAAAGCGGAACACACAAAGAACTGCTTGCAAAAGAAGACGGTGTTTACAACAGACTTTACACCTTGCAATTGGAGGCACTTCGCAGTGCCGGAATTGCGGAATAGGAGGACAACGATATGATGGGACACGGACCTGCGGGAATGCCACCACCGCCCTCGGGCGGAGGAGGTCGGGGAGGCTTCGGCGGAGGCGAAAGACGCCACCGCTCGCATGACGATAACCGCCCGAAAACATTGGCGGAAATTTCCGTCACGGTGTGGCTGACACCCGAAAATGCCAAATTCAGCAAAAAAAACGGACTGCTGTATCTCACTTTGGATGGCAAAGAAATGCGTGTCATTTTGGCACGGGAATTTCCGTACGAACTCCAATGGGACTATATATCGGTCCTTGACGATGAGCGGAGCGAGGTCGGAATCATTCGTTCCACATCGCTTTTTACGGGTGACGAGCGACAACTCATCGAGGACGAACTCCGCCTGCGTTACTACGCACCGAAAATTACTAAAATTACAAAAGTGCGTGAAAAATACGGCTTTTCCTATTGGACGGTCTTCACATCGGATGCCGGAAAAATAACCTTTACGGTGCAGGATGCATACCGCAGTATTTTCCACATCGGCGAAAATGCGGTCACAATCTGCGATGTCGACGGCAATCGCTACGAAATTCCGAATGTCGAGGACCTCGACAAGTCAAGCAGAAAACTGCTCGATTTGTACATTTGAGGTGACGGAATGCGACTTCTGCGCAAAAAAAAGAAAGAACCGTCGGCGTACGATCGCTTGACGGCTCTCGATGCAAGTTACAAAAAGACAAAGCCGTCGGCGGTTCTGCTCACAAATCTGTCCCCCGATATTCCGCAAAAAACGGACGAAATTTTCCTCATTTTGACCGAAGAAAACCTCGTTATCCGTGAGAAAAACGGAAAAACACGGGAACTGCCACTGTCGGAACTCGAAAATATTCGCTCGTCCGGCGGTGTCGGCAGTGTCGAAATCGTTGTCGGCAAAAAAGACGGTAGTGAATGCCTTTTGGCACGTGCGACGGCAAAATTCTCCAAAGAATCCGCCGATTTTATCAAAGCGGTCAACCGCTCTCTGCGGAGAAAATCCGGCATTCTGTCGGATCGGCAGGGGAATGTCCCCACGCAAAATATACCGAAAGTCTCGGTTAAATCCTCATTTTTACGGCTTTTGAAGTTGGCAAAGCCGGAGTTCTTTTTTATCGCATTCACCGTTTTGCTTTTTGTGGTATCGACCGGTGCCAATTTGATTATACCGATCATCAATCGCCATATGGTTGACGATTATATCGAAAATCCGGAGGGAGCCACTTTTCTGATAGGCTTTATCGGCGTTGTTCTGACACTTTTGGCTGTTAATCTTGCAGGCAGAATTTTCCGCATCTTCCGCACATGGTTTCTCACACTTGCGGGAAATCGCCTGATTGTACGACTGCGTGATATGGTTTTTCGCCGCATTCAGGAACTTTCTATCGGAAGCGTTTACCGCATGACATCCGGCGAGTTGATGAAACGGGTGAACGGTGATACGACACGTATCAAAAATTTCATCATTGATGTTTTGCCGTCCATACTCGAACAGGGACTTCTGCTCATCGCAGTGTCTGCCTATCTCGTGTCGGTTGACTGGCGTGTCGCCCTCATGGTTTTGTTGCCTGCACCGATACTTACTTTGGCAATGCGTATCGTCTGGCGGTATTTTCAGCAATTGGCAAGAAGAACGAGAGATCTCAACGCACGGGGCAATGCCGTACTGCATGATGTTTTTTCCGGAATTCGTGTCGTCAAAGCCTATGGAATGGAGAAGCGGGAGGAAAATCGGTTTGTCTCCATGGCGGAAGACGAAAGGGATGCCCAAATCAAGCAGGAAAAAGTCTGGGCGATTCTTATGCCGATTCTGAATTTCCTCATGGGCATCGGCGAGTATGTACTTTTGTATTTTGTCGGACGGCAGATGCTTGCCGGAACGATGTCGGCAGGCGAAATGTCACAGCTTTCCAGTTATGCAAGTATGATTTACACTCCGCTTGCGATACTGGTCAAAATTCCGAGGCAAGTGGCACTCGTGTCCGTATCGCTTACAAATGTTTTCGGACTGCTCGATGCACCTATCGAAATTGCGGACAGTGCCACACCGAAATTGCCCGAACATTTGAACGGCGATGTCGAAATCGATCATGTATCGTTCGGCTACGGTAACGGAGACGAAATTCTTCACAACATCAATCTGCATATCAAATCGGGAGAATTTATCGGGCTTGTCGGTCGATCCGGCGTCGGAAAATCGACCTTGATCAATCTGCTTATGCGTATGTATGATGTGGACGACGGAGCAATCCGTCTGGACGGTGTCGACATCCGTGACATTCCGCAGGAGGAACTCCGGCGACATATAGGCGTTGTCTTGCAGGAAAACTTTCTCTTTGCCGGCAGTGTCTGGCAGAATCTTACTTACGCCAAGCCGAACGCCACACGGGATGAAGTCATCCGTGCCGCAAAATTTTCCGGTGCACACTCTTTTATCGTCAATTTACCGGACGGCTACAATACCTATATCGGTGAGCGTGGCTATACTTTGTCCGGCGGTGAACGCCAGCGTTTGGCAATTGCCCGTGCATTGCTCCACGATCCGAAACTGCTTATTCTCGATGAAGCCACATCGGCACTCGACACCGAAACCGAAAAACTCATTCAGGATGCTTTGTCGATCCTCACGAAAGGCAGAACGACCGTCGCAATCGCACACAGGCTTTCCACTCTGCGTGGGGCTACAAGGTTGGTTGTTCTTGACGAAGGACAAGTTGCCGAAACCGGAACGCACGATGAACTCATGGAAAAGCACGGAATTTATTACGGACTTGTTATGGCACAGCGGGAGATGTCTAAAATGACGAACGATCAAGAGGGGCTAAATATCGAAATGATGCCCGAAAATGAAAAATTTTGACCGTTTCTGCACATTTTATGCGTATTTATCATACACTTTCTGCGTATTTATCATGAAAAAATGACAAAAATTAGGGCAATTTTTCTATTGACATTTTTTCAAATTTATGATATAATATGCCCATAGTCTACCCGTGGAGGTAATTGGTATGTTTACGATTGCAAAGCCGATTGTCGTTAAAAAATTAGAAGGCGTTATGAATGCATTCGCAACGTTTGCGGCACAGGTCGATTCTCTGTCCGGTGCGGAACTGCACATTTGTTCGGCGGATATTTACCGTGTGTCCGTCAACGGTCATTTCGTTGCGTCCGGACCTGCAAGATGTGCAAAAGGCTATGCGAGAATGGATGTCATTTCGCTTGACGGACTCGGCAGAAAGAGCGGAAACCAAATCATCATTTCAGTTGTCGGTTATAATTGCCGCTCGCTCTCAACCGTTCTGCAACCGATGTTTCTATGGGCTGAGGTTGTGCGTGACGGAAAAATTCTCGCCGCTACCGGTCGGGATTTCGACTGTTTCCTCTGCGACACGAAAGTGAGTAAAACCGAGCGTTATTCGGTACAACGCCATTTTGTCGAAGAATGGGACTTGCGGGAGTCACTTTTCGAGCGTTCCGTACCGGTGTCTATCATGGAAAATCCACCGAAAGTCATTGAGCGACTTGCTCCGTATCCGGCGTATACCGATGTTCCGCTTTCCTGTGCATCCTCGGTAGGCAATTTCGAATTCGATCCCGATACCGACACAAACAAAAGGGCATATTCCTTCGTTCCGTCCGAACGTTGGGGAAGGTACGATCCTGCCGAAACAAAAGATTCCTATAAATGGGTACTGGCACAGAAGCAGAATAAAACCGCAGGAATTACATCGTTGCCTCTCGGACTCGGCGAAGGACAGTACGCAATTTTCGATTTTAACGAAATCGAGGTCGGATTTTTCAAACTGTTCGGCACGGCTCAGGACGGAACGGAAATCGTTATCGCTTTCTCGGAAACTTCGACACCGGACGAATTCAAGTTTGCAAATATGCACGCCAAAAACGTCATTGACTTAACTTTGGGCGGTCGTTTCGATTTTCTCTCATTCGAACCGTACTCGGTCAAATATGTCGCAATTTTCGTCAAAAAAGGTGATCTTTGGATTGACGGATTCGGCATCAAATCGTATGCCTGCGACACATCGAATGTCAGCATTCCGGAGCAAATTACCGATCCGTGCCTGCGTGGCATCTATTCCGGTGCGGTCCGCACATTCGCACACAACGCAGTTGACCTTTATACCGACTGCCCGTCCCGTGAGCGTGCCGGTTGGCTTTGCGATTCCTATTTCACCGGCAAAACCGAATACTGCCTTTTCGGAAAAACTGCGGTCGAAGATGCATTTCTCGAAAATTTCCGTCTGTTCGAAAACGAAGGGGAGTACCCTGAGGGAGTTCTTCCGATGTGCTATCCCTCCGAACCGCAGGACGATTTCAAATTTATTCCGCAGTGGACCATGTGGTACATCCTCGAAGTCGAAGATTATATCAACCGCCGTGGGCACAGTGCCGACCGTGAAAAATTCCGCAAGAGCATTTACGGTTTGCTGGATTTTTACAGCCGTTACGAAAACAAAAGCGGACTTTTGGAAAAACTTCCGTCATGGAATTTTGTCGAATGGAGTAGAGCAAACACTTGGACGCAGGATGTCAACTATCCTACAAACTTCCTCTATGCCGAAGTACTTCGTTGCGTGAATCGTTTGTATGACGATAAAAATGCAGGCGAAAAAGCCGAAAAAATCGCCGAAGAAACCAAAAAACAAGCATTTGACGGTGTCAAATTCCTTGATCATGCGGTAAGGCAGGACGGCAAATTGAAAAGGCTTGACGATTGCTCCGAAGCAGGGCAATATTATGCAATTCTGTTCGGCAATCTTGACATCAACGCTCCCGAATATGCGGAACTGAAAAAACTGGTTCTTACCGTGTTCGGAGCGGACCGCAAAGTCCTTTTGGAAGAAATTGCACCGATCAACGCATTCATCGGAGCGTACCTCAGACTCGAAGCACTTCTCAAAATCGGCGAAAACGGGGCGGTTCTCGAAAGTCTTACAACTTTCTTCGGCAATATGGCAAGTGAAACCGGAACTCTCTGGGAATATAGAGAAAACAAGGGTAGCCGTGACCACGGCTTTGCATCCTATGCACTTGTCGCAATGCGAAAGGCTCTCGGCATCGATTGACCGTCAAATCATACAGAAAACAGACACACAGCTTGTCGCCGTGTGTCTGTTTTTTACGAAAATCAAGAAATTCGCAA
Source organism: bacterium (assembly GCA_963627065.1). Taxonomy (GTDB): domain Bacteria; phylum Bacillota; class Clostridia; order Oscillospirales; family CAG-272; genus UMGS1865. Next base: position 128,724 of record CAVGAA010000001.1, read on the forward strand.
TTACCTATTGACAAGGTAGGTAAAGTGTGGTATTATATATGCATAAAACCTACCAAATTGATAGGCAAATGAAGGAGCAAACCATGTCGCACATTTATACATCCGCCGAGCAGTTAATCGGCAACACTCCGCTTTTGGAGTTGCAAAACATCGAAAAAAAATACAATTTGAAAGCAAAATTGCTTGCAAAACTCGAATATTTTAATCCGGCAGGATCGGCAAAAGACCGTGTCGCAAAAAAAATGATCGAAGATGCCGAAAAATCCGGTAAACTCAAAAAAGGATCGGTCATCATCGAGCCGACCTCGGGGAATACCGGTATCGGCTTGGCATCGGTCTCTGCAATACACGGTTACCGCATCATCATTGTTATGCCGGACAGTATGTCTGTTGAACGCAGACTGCTTATGAAAGCATACGGAGCAGAACTTGTTTTGACAGACGGTGCAGAGGGCATGAAAGGGGCAATTGCCAAAGCCGATGAACTTGCAAAAGAAATTCCGAATTCGTTTGTCGCAGGGCAGTTTGTCAACCCGTCCAATCCGCAGGCACATTACGAAACGACCGGACCTGAAATTTACGCAGATACTGACGGTAAAGTCGATTATTTTGTCGCAGGAGTCGGAACGGGCGGAACCATAACCGGTGTCGGCAAATACCTCAAAGAGAAAAATCCGAATGTTAAGATTGTTGCGGTCGAACCGGCAACCTCGGCAGTTCTCTCGACCGGAAAAGCGGGACCGCATAAAATTCAGGGCATCGGAGCAGGTTTCGTCCCCGAAGTCCTCGACGCCGAGATTTATGACGAAATCATTGCCGTTGCAAACGAAGATGCATACGCATACGGTCGTGAAATGGGCAAAAACGAGGGCATTCTTGTCGGAATTTCCTCGGGTGCCGCTCTCTGCGCCGGAATTGAGGTTGCAAAGAGAACTGAAAACACCGGCAAAACGGTTGTCGTCCTGCTTGCCGATAACGGCGATCACTACCTTTCCACACCGAATTATTACGAAGAACAATAAAGAAATATGAAAGAAAAAAGAATTCTAACGGTTCAGGACGTGTCCTGCGTAGGGCAATGCTCTCTCACGGTTGCCCTGCCGATTCTCTCGGCGTGCGGAATTGAAACCTGCGTTCTCCCGACCGCAATGCTCTCCACACACACGGCATTCAAACATTTTACAAGTTTTGATTTAACCGCCGAAATGCCGAAAATCCGTGAAGTTTGGGAAGAAGAAAATATCAAATTCAACGCCCTTTATACCGGTTACCTCGGCAGTGCGGGACAAGTAGGGGAAGTCCTCGAAATTGCGAAAACCTGCCTGCCGTCCGATGCCGTCAAAATCGTCGATCCGGCAATGGCGGACTTCGGTCGCCTTTACCCTGCATTCGACAGTGATTTTGTCACCGCTATGCGAAAACTTTGCTCGTCCGCCGACATTATTCTCCCGAATCTCACCGAAGCCTGCTTTCTCGCAGGTGCGGAATACCGTGAAACTTATGACGGGCAATATACGGATGACATTCTCAAACGCCTGCATGCTGCAACCGGCGTCGGAACAATCGTTTTGACCGGTATCGGTTACCGTCCGGACAAAACCGGTGTTCTGGTTTATGAAAACGGAAACACCGATTATTACGAACACGACCGCATCGGTCGGGGCTGTCACGGAACGGGCGATGTCTATGCATCTGTTTTTACGGGAGCATATTTGCACGGAAAAACCGTGACCGAATCGGCAAGAATCTCCGCCGATTTCACGGTTCTCTGTATCAAAAACACACTTGACGATCCGTCCCACTGGTACGGTGTCAACTTTGAAGAAAAATTGCCGGAGCTTTGGAAACTGCTCGGCAAATGAGGTCTGTTATGAGAGAAATTTATGTCGACAATGCCGCAACAACCAAAATGAGCAATGTTGCGATTGAAGCAATGTTGCCTTATATGGACAGAATTTACGGCAACCCGTCCAGCCTGCATTCGATAGGACAGAGAGCAAACGAAGCCCTTTGCGATGCGAGAGAACGAATCGCCAAATGCCTCGGATGCCAACCGAGAGAAATCATCTTTACATCCGGAGGCAGTGAAGCCGACAATCAGGCAATACTGTCAGCCGCCGCAATCGGTGCGAAAAAAGGCAAAAAGCACATCATTTCAACGACATTCGAGCATCAAGCCGTCCTGCATACACTTGAAAAACTAAAAAAGCAGGGCTTTGAAGTTCAATTGCTTGATGTGCATCACATCGGAAATATCACGGCAAACGAAGTCAAAAACGCCATTCGCCCCGATACCTGCCTCGTCACCACCATGTACGCCAACAACGAAATCGGATCGGTTCTGCCGATTGCAGAAATCGGGAAAGTTTGTAGGGAGGCCGGTGTGATCTTCCATACCGATGCCGTTCAGGCGGCAGGGCATTTACCGATTGACGTCACCGCACAAAATATCGATATGCTGTCGCTTTCGGCACACAAATTTCACGGTCCGAAAGGTATCGGCGTTCTGTACTGTCGCAAAAACATTCCGCTTACGAGTCTCATCGAGGGCGGGGCTCAGGAGCGTGGCAAGCGTGCCGGAACGGAAAACCTACCTGCCATTATGGGTATGGCAGCGGCACTCGAAGATGCCTGCCGTCACATGGTGGAAAACACCGAAAAAGTCACGGCACTCCGTAACCGCCTGATTGCAGGGCTTTCCGAAATTCCGCACTCGGTTCTCAACGGCGATCCGGTCAACCGTTTGTCCGGAAATGTGCATTTCTGCTTTGAGGGCATCGAGGGCGAAAGCCTGCTTCTGCTGTTGGACGACAAAGGCATCTGTGCATCGTCCGGTTCTGCCTGCACATCCGGATCACTCGATCCCAGTCATGTCCTGCTCGCAATCGGGCATCCGCACGAAATCGCACATGGTTCATTGCGTTTGTCACTCTGCGAAACAAATACCGATGAAGACGTTGACGATATGCTCCGAGAAATTCCGAAAGTGGTTGAGTACCTGCGGAATATGTCACCGCTGTGGCGTGACAAAGTGAACGGCAAAAAAGAATTTTATCTGTTGTGAGAGGAAAATACAATGGCACTTTACAGTGAAAAAGTCATGGATCACTTCAAAAATCCACGCAATGTCGGCGTAATCGAAAATGCCGACGGCGTCGGTGAAATCGGCAATGCAAAATGCGGTGACATTATGAAAATTTATCTTAAGATTGACAATGACATTATCACGGATGTCAAATTTGAAACTTTCGGTTGCGGATCTGCCATAGCATCAAGTTCCATGGCGACCGAAATGATCAAAGGCAAACCCGTGAGCGAGGCACTCGAACTTTCCAACAAAGCAGTAGCGGAGGCACTGGACGGTCTTCCGGCACACAAAATGCACTGCTCGGTTCTGGCAGAGGAAGCAATCAAATCGGCGGTCAAAGATTATTATGATAAAAATCACATTCCGTACGATGCCGAAAAATTCGCAGATGAGTCCTGCCCACACTGCCATGCGTAAAGCCTTAATTGCCATGAGCGGAGGCGTCGATTCCTCGGTTTCCGCTTATTTGATGACAAAAGCAGGTTACGATTGCATCGGCGTGACCATGAAACTCTATTCCGGCGAGGACATCGGTGCGGATAAATCAAAAACCTGTTGTTCGCTCGATGATGTCGAAGATGCAAGGCAGGTCGCATACAAACTCGGCATTCCGTATTACGTTTTCAATTTTTCCGGCGATTTCCGAACGGAAGTAATGGAGCGGTTTGTCACATCTTACGAGTCCGGAGCAACTCCGAATCCGTGCATTGACTGCAACCGACATCTCAAATTTGATCGTCTCTACCGCCGTGCAAAAGAACTCGGGTGCGACTGTGTCGTGACCGGTCACTATGCAAGAATCGAGCAGAACGGCGACCGTTACATCCTCAAAAAATCGGCAAATCCGGAAAAAGATCAAAGTTATGTCCTTTACTCCTTAACGCAGGAGCAATTGGCACATACACTGTTTCCGCTCGGCAATATGGCAAAGGAAGAAACAAGAAAAATCGCAACCGAGCAAGGCTTTTTCAATGCCGACAAGCCCGATAGCCAAGACATTTGTTTTGTTCCGGACGGCGATTATGCCTCCTTCATCTGCCGTTACCGTGGCAAGACCTACCCCGAAGGCGACTTTGTCGATTTGAAAGGCAATAAACTCGGCAGACATCACGGCATCATTCATTATACGTTGGGACAGCGAAAAGGACTCGGCATTTCGGCAGGCGAACCGCTCTATGTTATCCGCATCGAACCCGAAACCAACCGTGTCGTGCTTGGTAAAAATTCCGATCTTTTCACCAAAGAACTCGATGCAGACGGTATGAATTGGATCGCAATCGACGAACCGTCCGAACCCGTCCGTGTCAAAGCGAAAGTTCGATACCGTCAGGCGGAGCAGTGGGCGACCGCAACCGTCACGGAACACGGAAAAATGCACTTGGTTTTTGACGAACCGCAACGAGCCATAACAAAAGGGCAGGCGGTTGTCCTCTATGACGGCGACATTGTCGTCGCCGGCGGAATCATCCGTTGAGGAGGGGACAATATGATGGTATCGACAAGAGGTCGTTACGCACTCCGCATGATGATTGACTTGGCGGAAAACAGCAAAAACGGTGAATATATCGCCATGAAAGACATTGCGGAACGGCTGGAAATTTCAAAAAAATATATGGAACAGATTATGCCGACGCTCGTCAAACACGGATTGGTCGAGGGGGTTCAGGGGCAAGGCGGAGGCTATCGTCTGACAAGAAAACCGCATGAATATCGGGTAGGGGAGATTTTGCGATTGACCGAGGGAGATTTAGCTCCCGTTGCGTGTCTCACAGGTGATAACCCCTGCACCCGAGTCGGCGGTTGCCGTACAATTGCCATGTGGAGCAAATTCAACAAACTCACAAACGACTTTTTCGACAGTGTTTCCATATCGGACCTTATGCAAAAATAATGATATTTCCCTATGAAAACAATAGAGAACCGCTTCGAGTCTTTCAAAACTCAAAGCGGTTCTCTCGTGCTATATCGACAATTTCAATTCATAGGAAGAAATCGGATACAGTCAGATTGTGTCGCAAATCAGTTTTCTGCCTGACGACGCTTTGCAAAGCAAGCACTGCAATACACAGGTCTGTCATCGGACGGCTGGAAAGTCAGTTTTGCTTCACCGCCACAGTCGGCACAAACGGCAGTGAAGTACTCACGGGGTGCTTTGCCTGCATTTTTCTTTGCGGCACGGCACTCTTTGCAAGACTTCGGCTTGTTCATGAAGCCTTTCTCGGCGTAGAATTTCTGCTCGCCTGCGGTGAAGACGAATTCTTTTCCGCAATCTTTGCAGACTAAGGTTTCATCAACAAACTCGGTGTCATTGGCGACGATGGTGTTTTCTTCCATGGACATTTTGGTAACCCTCTCTTGAGAAAAAATTGAATTTTGCCCCTGTCGGATTTCAACCGACATCAACTCATGCGAGCCGTTCTCGTTGAACTAAGTGGACATATAAACAAGGTTAATTTTTTTGCGTAAAGTGCTTTTGTAGTTTCTGTCTTGCTCGGAATAGGGAATTGGAAACCGATTTTTTGTCGGTATGCAACCGCTCTGCAATCTTGTCTGCCGAATCCCCCATAAAAAACAGCATCCAGACACGGTATTCGAAAGGCGACAATAAAGCCTCGATTCTCCTGCAAACCTCCGCATAACTTTCCGCCTCGACCAAACGGTAAGCGGGATCGCTGTCGTCACCGGCAGGCAAATCGTCCGGATTGATTTCATCAAGTGAAACCGTATTTGCATCGTTTTTTTTGGAACGCAACAAACCTGTCAGGCGGTTTTCCATACAGATTTTTGCATACAGACCGAATGTAATGCCGTCACGCTTCGCGTCAAAACTTTGAATTGCGGAAGCAAACGCATCAATGGCAACCGAACGCAGATCCGCATCCGATTTTCCGCTCTTTGCATATTTTTCAACAAGTCCGTCAACCAAAGGAGCATACCCCCGAAAAAGTACCGCAAATGCATCGTCGTCACCGTCACGGGCAGAAAGAACCAACTTTTTGACCTGACTATCGGATTTTTTATCATTTTGAGATTCAACGGGATTCTGCGACATTTGATACCTTTCGAGGAAAAACGAACGAATTTTCTGCAACCTGCAACCCGAGCCAAAAGGGGGGACGAATGCTAATGAAAATTCGTTACAATTTTCAATTTCACATTCTTTTAATATTATATCACATTTTTGTGTAATGTCAACTGTTTTTTGAAATAATTTTTTCACCGAACTTTTTGAAAATCGGAGTGTTTTTGTGAATTATAACCAAAAATGAACCTTTGATTTTGGCTAAAATTACCTGCATTTTTCGGATGCAATTGTCATTTTGCACAAATTCGAACGTAAAAGATTGTGTATTATTTTTGACGGTTTTCAAACGGTTTCCGGACACTTTTCGGAAGATTATAAGAAAGTAACCGTAAAAAATACGAAATATAACGGAAAATAGCCTGCTTTATCATTTTCAGATTGCAAATTTAACTTGCAAACTTTCGGAAGAATCGTCAAGCAGAACCGCTCCGACAGAATGAAAAGCAAAAAATCCTACCAAAGCCCCATAAATTTGGCGAAAAGCCCTTGACATTACCCTGAAAATATGGTATACTATTTAGCGTTGCAAATAAATTGGGGTGTAGCCAAGTGGTAAGGCACCAGACTTTGACTCTGGCACTCGTCGGTCCGAATCCGGCCACCCCAGCCAAAATCCCTCGCACGGAATCAGTGCGAGGGATTTTGTATTTTGCGTCACCCCATTTTTAAGGCTGTGTAAATTTAGAAAATCGCCGGCTTGCCAATCCTTTGTCATAAATAAGTTGGCAGTTTGAGAATTTTTTCGCATTGCAATTCCATTTTACAACTTGCCCACATTAAAATTTACACAATTTTCCAATTTGCTATTGACAGACGGGGAAAAAAATGGTATAATATAGTCAGTATAAATTTAAGCGGTTGGCGAGTGTCGAAAACGGCGTTCTGCCGAAGCGAAAAATTCAGCCGAGAGGCGAACAAATCGAAAGGATTTACGATGAAAAACAGAAAAGGCTTTACCGTCCCCGAGCTTGTAATCGTGCTTGTCGTTGTTGCAGTTTTGGCAGCCCTTCTGATCCCGAACTTCACGAAGCTTGTCAAAGCAGAATCCGCCGAAGCAACGGCAGAGGCAATGCAAGGTGCCGCAAATGCACTCAGCAAAGACCTGATCACCGCCGGAGGCGATTATTCCAATATCATAAGGTCTTCCAATAAGTCCTACGAGGGACTTTACAGCACGGACGGAACGACCAAAACCTATACGGTTATTGTCGGTGACTACACCTGCGTATTTGATATTGTTGCCGGAACTTGGTCAGCAAGTAAATAATTCGGTCTGCTACTATGGCACTCGATACCTTTATGGGTGTCGGGTGCCTTTTTTGAATCTATGTTACCTATTATTGCATTGAATGAACCGTTTGATTTTTCCGTAATGGCGATACTGTCCGGAATTGTCGGTCTGTGCGTGGGAAGTTTTCTCAATGTGGTCATTTACCGAGTGCCTCTCGGCATGAGTCTGTCGACACCGCCGTCGCATTGCACATCCTGCGGTTACAAACTCAAATGGTACGATAATATTCCGGTCCTGTCCTATATCATGCTCGGCGGAAAATGTCGGAATTGCCACGCTCATATTTCGGTCCGCTACACGGTTGTCGAAATTCTCAATACGCTGCTTTGGCTTTTATCTGCATTTCTCTGGCGTGGAAACTTTCTTATGTCCTTTGTCGCTATGTTCGCATCGTCTCTCGCAATTTGCGTGTTTTTCATCGATTGGGAACATCTGATCATCCCTGACAGATTTCAAATTCTGCTCGGTATTTCGGCGATTCCGGCGACTTTACTCGATACCTATGACGAGTGGTATTCGCACATCATCGGGGGAGCAGTCGGATTTTTGCTCTTTTTCACAATCGGTAAGATTGTATCGAAAGCAACAGGACATGAATCGCTCGGCGGGGGAGACGTCAAATTTGCACTAACTTCAGGTCTGTTTCTCGGTTGGAAGCGACTGCTTTTGATGCTTCTTCTCGCATCGCTTGGCGGATGTATTTTCGCACCATTCGCAAATAAAAAAAAAGAGGACTGCACCTTTCCGTTTGCTCCGTTCTTGACTGTCGGCTTTTCGGTCGCTATGTTTGCGGGAAGTCGACTGATTACCATATATCTGAAATTATTTTAGGAGGCACAAATGGCACAACTTTACCCGACTCCGCATATCGGAGCAACTCCCGAAGATTTTGCAAAAACTGTCCTGATGCCGGGCGATCCGCTCCGTTCGCAAATGATTGCAAAAGAATATCTCACCGATGCAAAACTTGTCAACAACATTCGGGGCGTGCAGGGCTATACCGGATATTGGAAGGGAAAACGGGTTTCTGTTATGTCCAGCGGAATGGGCATTCCGTCAATGGGAATCTATTCCAACGAACTGTTTCGTGTTTTTGGTGTCGACAATATCATCCGAATCGGTTCTGCAGGTGCATTGCGTGATGATATTCATGTTCGTGATCTTATTCTGGCAATGGGTGCATCGACCGATTCTGATTTTGCATCCAACTTTAATTTATCGGGGACATTCGCACCGCTCTGCAGTTATGATCTGCTCGAAAAGAGCGTAGCACTCGCAAAAGAAAAACATTTCCGCTATCATGTCGGTAACATTTTAACAACCGATGTTTACTACGGCGACGATGAAACCTCCAACGCACGTTGGGCTAAAATGGGCATTCTTGCCGTCGATATGGAAACGGCTGGACTCTATATGAACGCCGCAAGATTCGGCAAAAATGCCCTGACAATCTGCACGGTTTCCAACCACATTTTAACGGGAGAGGAAACCACCCCCGAAGAGCGTCAAAATTCTTTCTCGGAAATGATCACATTGGCACTTGACGTAGCCCCTGCAGAAAGTTAAGGATTGTTCAAGATTTATTTTATATTAGTCGATTGACTTTTTCGGCATACTATAGTATAATACCAATTACATAGTTTTTCCACGTTCGGCAATTTGATGAAACCTACGGGGGTACTCAGATGAGAAATCTGTTTGGGAAAATGCTTGACAAGGTCCGACAAGCAATATCGGACGATGGTGCACGCCGTAAAATTCTTTTTACATTTGTCAGTTTGGCATTGTCATTGACATCGTTTGTCATGACAATCGTCAATGTTTTCACTGCGGAATATATTTTGATGACTGCAACGTTTATTTATTCCGTATTGAGTCTGCTAAACGCCGTTCTCATGTCAAAAACAAAACTCGCTCCAATCGTCGTTTTTTATATTTTCGCAGTCGAAACGATAGCCCTCTTGACCTTTTTCCTTGTCAGTGGAATTCCGGATGGTTTCAGCGTCCTATGGATTTCTCAGGTTTTGAGTTTTTCCCTGCTTGTCTTCGGTATAAAACTCGGAACGGCATTTTCCGGAATCATTTTTGCCATCGTCCTGTTCTTTTTCGGAACACCGGTCGGACGTTCGCTGTTGCAATACAATTATAACGATGTTTTCGAACTCCGTTTTCCGTTCTTTATTCTTGCAACTTATCTGTTGTCTCTATTGATTGAATTCGTCCGCATCGAAACGCAAAAGAAATTGACTGAAGCAAAAGCGGAATACAATCACCTTTACCGCCACGATGCACTTACGGAACTTTACAACCGTTACGGCATCGGCGAATGCATCAAAGAGTTGATTCAAGCAAAAATAACTACCATTTCAGCCGTGCTGTTTGATATTGACGATTTCAAAATCGTCAACGACACTTACGGGCATGATTGCGGAGACGAGGTTCTGCGTACGGTTGCGAGAATTCTGATAGAAACCGACAACTCGCAATGCTGTCGGTATTGCCGCTGGGGTGGGGAAGAGTTCCTCATTATCCTGCCGAACGTTACGGACGGATCGGAATTTGCCGAGAATATTCGTCGTAAAATTGCCGACACAAAGACTGTCTATAACGGAAAATCGGTTTCTATTTCGGCAAGTTTCGGTGTCTGTAACGGAAACAACATCGATGCCAAAAATATTCAAAATCTCATCAACCGTGCCGACGATGCCATGTACAAATCGAAAGACAACGGCAAAAACAGGCTGACGACTTTCACATTTGAAAATTGAAATACGTAATTAAAACCAAAAAGTCACGGGAAACCGTGACTTTTTGCATTATAGGTTTTATCAATTGAGTAGATTGCCGTTTTCGAAATAGTCGATTTTCATTGCACGTCGAACATCCGACAGGGTTTCGGATGCACGTGTCTCCGCAATTTTGCAACCGTGACGGAGAATTTCGTAAACTTCTGGCAGCTTCGCTTCCCATTCTGCTCGACGTTCCCGAATCGGTTTCAATTCGGATTGAATGACTTCATTGAGGAATCTTTTGACTTTTACATCCCCCAAACCGCCACGTGTATAGTGTGCTTTCAACTCGTCAAGATTTGCATATTCGGGCAGGAAAGCCGAAAAATGTTCCGGTCTTGAAAATGCATCGAGATAAATGAATACGGGATTTCCTTCAACATGACCGGGATCTTTGACACACAGATGCGTAGGATCGGTGAACATATTCATGACTTTCGTTTTAATTTCGTCCGCACTGTCCGAAAGATAAATGCAGTTACCGAGCGATTTGCTCATTTTCGCCTTTCCGTCAATCCCTGGCAGACGTTTGCAAGCCTCATTGGAGGGGAGAATGATCTGCGGATCGGTCAACGTTTCGCCGTAAACGGAATTGAATTTATGCACAATCTCACGGCACTGTTCGAGCATCGGCATTTGATCTTCGCCGACCGGAACGGCAGTCGCACGGAAGGCGGTAATATCTGCCGCTTGGCTGATGGGATAGCAGAAGAAACCGACCGGAATGCTTGCCTCAAAATTCCGCATCTGAATTTCCGCTTTGACGGTCGGGTTTCTCTGTACACGGGAAACCGTTACGAGATTCATGTAATAAAAGGTGAGTTCGGTTAATTCCGGTACGGTCGATTGAATGAAAATTGTAGATTTTTCCGGATCGAGTCCGCAGGCGAGATAATCCAATGCCACCTGCATAATGTTATTGCGGACTTTTTCGGGATGTTCCGCATTATCCGTGAGAGCCTGTGCATCGGCGATCATGATGAAAATTTTGTCGAATTTTCCTGAATTTTGCAACTTGACACGCTCTTTGAGCGATCCTACAAAATGTCCGACGTGTAACCGTCCCGTTGGTCTGTCTCCTGTCAAAATGACCTGTTCCATTTTACTGTTCTTCCTTTTTTGCTTTATCTTCTTTTTTCTTTCTTGCCGTTTCGTAAGTCACATAGACCGCAACCGCACCGATGATGATACCGCCGACCGATGCACCGCCGATTGCAAGGCAGAGATCCAACCGTGAAAATGCCGTTGTTGTCTTCTCGCCGTAACTCATATCTCTGTCAAAATAGAGATACAAACCGCCGAGCGTGTTTTCTTTTGCGTATTGGTTGAGATCATAAGAAAGCCTTGAACCGAACGCATGTACCACATTATGTTCCAGTGCCGACTGTTCCTGATCTGCCAAAGCCTTGAAATTTTTCGCCAAAATCGGACTGCCGGCTTTGGAATCGGTTGTTGTATAGAGAGCACTCCATTGAATGCCGGACCACGCATTGAGATCTGCTGACATTCCGACAGCATCCGTTAAGGAAATATCATCGCCGATATTGTTTTCCACGGTAACATTTTCGGCAACATCCTGCGTGACGGCAGAATATATCGCATAATTTTTGTCTGCCCGAAGGTGAATTACATTTTCGGGAATTTTTTTGTATTGCGATACCGAATTTGTATCGTAAAAGATTTTTTCACCGCCATATAAAGAGGAGATTGCACACAACGCACCGGCGGAGAGCATCGCAACTGCATCTATTCCTGTGACGTCAAGCCCGGTCAACTGCTTGGCACTAATCAGCGGAAATTCCGTTTTTGCACGGTTTCTTTGATAATACCAAAAGAAATCCGCAGGATCGCCGTTGTTCCGACTGTCAAGAGTCGGGAAGACAACACCACTGCCGACCGTCATCGTGACTGTTAAAATATTCTCGTAAATCGCCGATAAAATCCAATTGTAACGGTCGGTAAAAATATCACCGTCCCAAATCCAACGCAGATCGATATTTTGCTCACTGTAATTGCCGGCATCTTCCGAGAGGGCAAAACTGCCTGAACCCGTGAGATAACTCCGAAGCCCTGCAGAAATCGAAATTCGCTCGGACGTAATCTGTTCTTCTACCAAATATATTGCATCGGTAGTTTCTTCGGAATGTTCGGTAGTTTCTGCCGTTTCTGTCGTTTCGATTGTTTCAACTGTTTCATCCGTAGCAATTTCCGAATCGCCGTCTTTGTCCTCGTCTGGATTTTCTTCGGTCGGCGTATTCTCATCGATGGCGGTTTTCGGAATGTTATCGTAACCGCCGAACAGAATCAAATCGGCGGAAACATATTTTGCAATCGCACGTTGACCATCCGACATCGCATTGGCAACAAAACACAGGTCAGACGCACGCAGATTGTCACGGAGGAGCAAATCCGAATAAGTGTCACCCAAAACCGTTTCAAACGCACCGCCGGTCAAATAGTCGCCCAATTCGTCATCACTCAAAGTTTCGATATAAGCGGTCAAATCTTCGCTTTCCGCATCCCATTTGACGAAGGCATTCCGATAAGTTTCAAGAGGCGTTTTGACGGTATCGATTTTTTTAAGTAAATCGGTTGCAATTTCGTACTGTTCAACAGCAGGGGAAAACTCCGTTTCGCTCTCCTTGATAACCGTTATCAAGGATTTTCCGTCGCTTTCGCCGTTTCCGATATAGAGGAGCGTGAAGAGCAAAGATACGGTCGCAAGATTGCCGTCTTTGAGAATTCGCCGAATCGTTGCGTCGTCTGTACCGTCAAATAACAGCGTTCCGAGTTCCTTTTCGGTTTCCTCGTCAACAAAATTGTTCAGGGTATTGAATGTCCATTTTGCAACCCGTGAACCGTTCGAATAACTTGTTTTCATCTCAGACACGGCGGTTTGTACCGCCACCACCGCATTGTCAAGATTTTCACTGCATAGCCGTTCTACGGCATCGGTGTCGGCGTATGAATACTTAGCATTCATATTCAAAATTGCAATGTCCGTGAGGGCTTCGGTCGGTTTGATTGTAACTTTATATCCAAGACATACGCAAAGAGCATCGTTGCCTGTACCCTCGTTTAGATTTTGTTCAACGACACGGTAACCTGCATCCGTGAGAATTTTGACAGCCTCATCCCAAGCCGGAGCAATCGCAATTCGCAAATCGGATATATATTCGGTATCGTTTTCCGCCACGGCAGAAAAGGGGAGAGCTCCTAACAGAACGGCAAATACCGCAAGCAGAGCCAAAAAATGACGGAATCTGCTCAAATTACGTTTCATCGTCACGAATCCTTTCCAATGAGGTGGTGATGTATCATATAAGCATACAACCATATAATTATACCACAATCAAGACCGTAAATCAATAGATTTACCGAAAAAACTTGCTTTTCGTTGCCTGTCTGTTACTCGATTTTGCGAAGTTTCGGAGCGAGGTTTTGCAAATAACCGTCGCTCAGCATGGTTGCAATCTCTCCGAAATTGCGGACCTCTGTTTTGTCGCCGTCATCAAATAATTTATCAAGTACCATGTGTCGCAGGGTTGACAGAATGGTCGGTTCAATCCAATAGGCGAATTCCGTATGCGGAAATCGTGCTTCCAATCGTTTCATTTTGATATACATAGGCAGTCCGTCCGATTGGTCATGCCACAAATCGACAAATGCAAAATCAAATTGATTTTCCGTCATTTGCTCCTCGGTAAAGGAAAAAGCATCGGCGGAAACGACGCGGATTTTCTCTTTTTGCGGAAATTGCGGTAAAATCCGATCCTTGAAAAGATGAATTAACTTGTCATCTCGCTCGACGACCGTCACCGAATCGACATTTGCTTTTTGTGAAGCGTGAAAAGCATAATACCCAAGTCCCAGACCGTAAGTCAGTACCCGTCCGTTAGCCTTTTCGATTGGTTCTTTCATGGTTTCCACCTCATTCGGAGTGACCGTCATCCAATCGACTCCGTTTTCGAGAACCGCAGGAAAACGAAACTCTTTTTCAAAAAATCCAATCTGCGGAATTTCACGAAAATCATCCGTCAGAATCGGGTGACCGCAGACGAAAGGCTCGTATGCATGAAAAGATTCGTGCGTGAATTTCCATTTTCCGACCGTCAAATCACCGAATCGAATCGCCTTGACATACGCATCATTGAGATACGGCAAAGGAGACAAACAACGCAGACCGACATTCAGGTATAATCGTTCCAATCTGCGATCGTCCGCATTCTTCGGAACATCCAAACCGCAGACCGCCGAAAACAGTACACGGAAAGCATCCGCAGTCGGCAGAGAACATTCCTGTGCAAATTCCGACACCGTTTTTGCATCGAGCAAACGGGGCGTCAGATTGAGATAATTTGATAAAAGGAGTAAAATGCGGTCATTGTTCGCAACTGTCTGCCGTAATTTTTCAACCGTGACCAAATCGTGGGGGGATAAAAGTCGCTTCATACACTGCCTCTCAATAATTCGATTGAATTATATAGCCTTGAACTGTATGTAATTATACCATTTTTTCACCGCATTTGCAACCGTTTGAAGAAAAAAAGAGAAAATCGTTATGCCTATGGTAAATATTTTATAGCAACGAATGAACAATTGCTATATTATGAAATGAAACCGTAATCGGAATAGAATTTTGCACTTTGCATACCCATTGACAAGTTTTTCACCGCACGACTCGATTTTTTTGAAAAATCTCTTGCAAAACAACGGGAAATATGGTATAATATACAAGTACAGCATCAGACTGTAAAATGAGGCCATACCAGCCGGGGAAGTAGCGGAGCCCTGAACCTGAAATCCGCTATAGCAGGGGGGGATTCCTCTTTTGAGGAACGATCCTTTGTGAGTTGAGTCGTTTTTTCTGTGTTGAGAAACGGGTCTTACGCAATTGGAAACTTCGAATCATGTCAGGTGGGGAACCAAGCAGCATTAAGGAGTCACCCCAATGTGCCGTGAGCGTGCCTGTTTTGAGCAGGAGAATCGAAAATCGCACGGAGGTGACTTTCGATTTTGGGGTGTATGGTCTTGTTTTGCAGTCTGCTGTCGGTTTGACAACCTGAAAATTCCTTGGTGAATTTGCCGAGCGTTTGCCGATTCCTATGGGAATTTTTGCAACGAACGGCTTTTTTCTTTGGGGGAGATTATGCATCAGGCACTTTATCGGAAATGGCGACCGAAATCGTTTGACGATGTTTGCGGGCAGGAGCAGGTGACATCCGTCCTGCGTTACGAAACCGAGCATAACACGTTCAGTCACGCCTATCTGTTTTGCGGTTCACGCGGAACGGGCAAAACAACTTGTGCAAAGATTCTTGCCAAAGCCGTCAACTGTGAGCATCCGATAAACGGTTCTCCGTGCGGAGAATGTTCCGCCTGCCGTGCAATCGAGTACGAAACCGCAACCGACGTGCTGGAAATCGATGCCGCATCGAATAACGGTGTCGAAAATATCCGTTCGATTCGTGACGAGGTTGTTTATGCCCCGTCGGCATTACGCTACCGTGTTTATATCGTCGACGAGGTCCATATGCTTTCTATGGGAGCATTCAACGCATTGCTCAAAACTTTGGAAGAACCGCCAGAACACGTTGTATTTATTTTGGCAACGACCGACCTGCAAAAAGTGCCGGCGACCATTATTTCCCGTTGTCAGCGATTCGATTTCAGGAGAATTTCCGTTGAGGCACTCTCCGCAAGACTTCAATATATCGCCGATCGGGAAAAAATTGAAATTGAACCGGATGCCGTCCGCATCATTGCAAAGCAGGCACAGGGCGGTATGCGTGATGCAATCAGCCTCTTGGAACTTTGTGCCGGTTACCATTGCAAAATCACGGCAAATCTCGTGTCAGATGCCGTCGGTACGACCGGCAGGGGATCGGTTATCAAGATTGCCGAGGCGATTGCAAAAAAAGATTATGACGGTATTTTTTCACTCATCGATGTAACGCAACAGACTGCAAGCGACTTGTTGACTTTTTGGCAGGATGTCATTTCCCTTTGGCGTGATTTGCTTGTCATCAAGGCAACCAAAAACGCGTCGGCATATCTGGATTTGACCGATGACGAAAACAATCGGTTGTGCGGAATTGCAGATAAATTTTCGAAAGAAACCTTGCTTTACCATACCAAATTGCTCGAAGATGCACTTTTCGCAATGCAAAAATCGAATGCAATCAAACGGATCGTTGCCGAAATGACTTTTGTCCGTATGTGTGACGAAACCATGGACACGTCAAACGAGGCACTTCTGTCCCGCATTTCTAAATTGGAAGAAAAAATCGCACTCGGGTTTGTCGCAAATGCGGAAAAATCGGACAACCAATCTCCGACACAGATCGAAACCGTGCAAAAAACGGCTGAAAAAGCCTTATTTCCTGCACAAGATGTCAGATTTTCCTTGTCGGAAAAGGAGAAGCGAATTTTGAAACCGTTTCGCAACTGGTTGGAAATTTCCGACCGAGTAGTGCAGTCCAATCCTGCAGTAGCCGCTTTTTTGAAACGTGCGAGGGCATTTACCACGCAAAACGGCAATTTTATCGTGCGATTCGATTCGACCTTTTCACAAACTATGGTCGAAAAAGTGCAGGGACGGCAGACCATTCGTGCCATTCTCGCATCATCATTCGGTATGAATTTATCGGACAGTCAACTGCTGTTCGAATCGGAAGATCACAAAGAACCGTCCGTATTTGACGAAATTATTTCGGCGACAGAGGACGAAAATCAATAAGGAGACAGAAAAAATGAGAGCAAACTATCAAAAAAGCCTTGCAGGCGGACAACAGAATATGCAGGCATTGATGCGTCAGGTGCAGAAAGCACAGGAAGAAGTTGCCGAAAAGCAGGAGGAACTTGATGCAAGAGAGTATGACGTTTCCGCAGGTGGTGGCGTTGTCAATGTCAAAATCAACGGTAAGCGTGAAATTCTCGCAATCAACCTCAAACCCGAAATTGTCGATCCGGACGATGTGGAAACGCTGTCCGATATTTTGGTTGCCGCCGTCAACGAGGCTATCAAAACCGTTGATACCACCAACGCAAACGAACTGAACAAAATCACGGGACAGGTCAACCTTCCGAACATTCCGGGGTTGATGTGAGGGTATGGCGGAATATATCGAATCCCTGCAAAATCTGTCCGAGCAGTTTGCCAGACTGAACGGTGTCGGTAGAAAAAGTGCCTTGCGAATGGCTTTTTCAGTCCTTGATTGGACAGACGATGAGGCGACGGAATTCGCTCAGGCAATTCTCGATGCAAAGAAAAAAATACACCTTTGCCCGATTTGCCAAAATCTGACTGACAGAGAACTATGCCCGATTTGTGCCGATCCGAGCCGTGATAAGTCTACAATTTGCGTTGTGACAGATGTCCGAGCCGTACTCGCAATGGAAAAAGTGCGTGAATTTCACGGCGTGTACCACGTTTTGCACGGCTTAATTTCGCCTATGAACGGCGTCACACCGGACAAACTCAAAATCAAAGAATTGTTGGCACGTGTCGACGATGAGCAGGTCGAAGAAATTATTGTCGCAACCGATCCGAATGTCGAGGGCGAGGCGACCGCAATGTATCTTTCAAGGCTCTTAAAGCCCTTGGGACTGAAAGTCACAAGACTTGCATACGGCGTTCCGGTCGGTGCAGATTTGGAATATGCCGATGCGGTCACGCTCTACCGTGCACTGGAAGGTCGGAGAGAAGTCGAAGATTAAAGGGGCATTTTTAGCCCCTTTTTGCGTATCAAATTCAACAAGCGGAAATTACTATGTCGCAGGACGGTTTGATTGCGTTTTCCAATAAAGCCTACATTTTGACGTCCCTTGATGCCGAGCGACTATTCGACAGATTTTATACTGTGTACAGTGCAAAAGGTTCCACCGGTTTGGGACTTTCCATTGCAAAAACGCTCACCGAACAGAACGGCGGAAAAATCACGGCGACGTACATTGACTGTTGATTGACCGTTACGCTCGATTTTCGCCAATGATAAAAGGTCACATCTGAATACAACAGAACCGCACAATCTTCGTGACTGTGCGGTCCTATTTTTATAATTGTAATATTTTTCCGCCGAAACGGCGTGCGTCGTCCTTTTGATGTGTGACTAAAATTGCGGAAGCGTGCGTTGCCGAGAGATGTTGCTTCAATAAATCGGTCAAGCGGTGTCGCATCGGTGCATCGAGTGCCGAAAAAGGCTCATCGAGCAGGAACAAATCACCGCCGTAAAGAAGCCCACGGGCAAGTGACACCCGACTTTTCATACCGCCCGACAGTTCCGATGGGTAGAGCGAAACGCAGTCCGACAGTTCCACTTTTTGCAAGATTTTCGCAATCTCGGCAGGATTTTGCTTTTTCATTACAACTGCCAAGTTTTCCGCAACCGTCAGCCAAGGGAAGAGTCTCGGTTCTTGAAATACGCAACAAATTTTATCGGTATTGCATTCGATGCGACCAGAGGTCGGTTTCAGTATGCCCGAGGCAAGTGAGAGCAGGGTGCTTTTTCCGCATCCGGATTCTCCCATCACCGTCATATACTCGCCGTCCGCCAATCGAAACGATACATCTGTCAAAACCGGTTTGTCGGCACGGTAAGCGAATGAAACTCTGTCAAATGTCAGCATTTCGGATGTCTCCTTTCGCAGGCGTGCGGTCAAAATGTCGGAACAGAGCGACAAAACCGTATTCGATGACAAGGCTTAACAAAATGACCGTCAAAGTCCATGCGAACATGATCTCGGTTTCAAGGTAAAGTCTTGCATCGCCGATCATCCGCCCGATCGTGCCACGTGGCGTTGCCAATATTTCAGCCGCAATTCCGGCTTTCCAAGCAAGCCCCAACGATGTTCTGCAAGCCGACAGAAAATACGGTCGCAGAGAGGGTAGAATCAAAGCCTGCATCCGCCTGCCGAATGAAAATCGATATGCGTTTGCAACTTCGATAAGTTGTTTGTCGATTCGTGAAAGCCCCTCGTCAAGATTTGTCCAAACGACCGGCAAAACGATTAAAAACGTAATGATTACGGGGACTTTTGTCGCCCCGATAAAGATCAGCAACAGCACAATGAAAGATGCAACCGGCGTCGCTTTGATGACCGTCATGAGCGGTAAAAACAAATCTCGCAATAAAGTTACCTTGTGTCCGATTCCGGCAAGCAGAACGCCAACCAAGACTGCCGAAATAATTCCGATCAGGACATTCAAAAGCGATTTTCCGGTTACAAGATAGAAATTTTTTGTCCGAAGCAATTCCCACAATACTTTTGCAACCGCCGGCGGAGCAGGGAAGAGTAATTCACTGCCGAGCGATTTTGCAACAACCCACCAGACGAAAATCCAAAAGGCAACGGCAAAGAGAATCCTGACAAAGAGCGGGATTTTTTTCATTTGCCGAGATAATAGAAATTGTCATCCGGCACTTTTCCGCCGATTGCGGTTTTCTGAATGCCACACAAAATGGTGAGATAGGTATTGAGTGCGGTTTTCATCGATTCACCGGAAAGAAATTTGATGTTGCAGTTCGGAATTGCGATTTTCGCAACTGCTTCCTGTGCAAAAATACCGTGTTTGACAATGAGTTTTGCCGTATCTTCGACATTTGCATTCAGATAATTGATCGATGCCTCATAAGCCGTCAGGAAATTTGCAACCGTTTCGGGATGAGCTTCGAGAAAAGCGGTGCGAACGACTACGCAACCCTGAACAAGCGTACCGGCTTTTCCGTCAAGTTTGTCCCATTCGGCGGTCAGATCAAACGAAATTTCAAGCGTTTTTCCGCTTGCTTTTGCCTTGTTTTTCGCAATGGTAATCATCGGTTCAGGCAGAACGGCGTAATCAACTGTACCGGATGCAACGGCGGTCGCAAGATCGGCAGGAGCGGTGTAGTCATTAGCAATTGTCACATTGACATTGTTCTGCTCGCAGATATATCGGAAAATAAATGTCGGATTTTGTGCAGGTGCGTAAACCGTTTTGCCTTCCAAATCCGAAAGATTCGTCAATTTGTCTTTTCCGATGAGATAAAGACAACCGAGTGTGTTGATTGCAAGAACTTTTACACCGCCGTTCGTCTTGTTGTATGCGACAGATGCACCGTTGGTCGGAATGGCGGCAATATCGACATCGCCGTTCGTGAGAGCAGGTAATACTTCGGTTGCAAAATCCGACTTGACTTCAAACGTGTAATTCTCGGTTGTAAAAACACCGTTTTCGGCATCTTCCATAAGTTTTGCCATACCGAAACCGGTCGTGCCGTTCATAGTATAAATTTTGACATCAACAGGTGTTACCGGAGTTGTTTCGCTTTCGGCAACCGTTGCGGAATCGGTCGTTTGTTCGTTGTTTTCAACTTTTGCACAAGCAACAAAGCTGAAAAGCATTGCAACAAGGGTGAGGAGGGTAAAAATGCGGAGTTTCATTTTGGTTATTCCTTTCAGAATTAATTTTTGTAAAATTTGAGCATTGCGGAGGGATCTGTCAAAACGAGTTTTTTGCCGTTCTTTTTCAGCCAACCGTCGGCACAGAGTCGGTCAAAAGCACGGTACAATGATGCTCTTCCGAGATTTAGCAAATCCGAAAGGGCTGAAATCGGCTCTTGAAGCGTAACTTCTCCCTGACCGAGACCGGACAGGTAAAGTGCCAATCTGCGTTCTGCACTGCCGGCGGTCAGGTAACCGATTTTGCGGTTCAAAAAGCGGATGCGACCGGAAAGGTAATCAATGTAATTGTTCCGAAAATCTGCATTTTCGTCCAATAACAGACGGACCGTATTTTCCGCTATGAACATACAAATGCAATCGCTTACCGCACGAACCGTACTGACAAACGGTGTATCGGAAAACAGATTTGCAATTCCGAACAGATCCCCGTTACCGAGAAAACGCAACAGAACACGATGTTCGGCATCCGGTGTCATAACCGACGCTTTGCCGGAAAGCATAATGCAAAGTCTTGTGGAATTTTGCTTGTCACGCAAAGAAATAATGTCGTTTTTCGGAATCTTTTGGGTTGAAATTCCGTCAAATGCCACGATTTTTTCAAGTGTTTCCACGTTGATACCTTTGAATAATGCACATTCGGAAAGCTTTTTCAAAAGTTGCTCGTTTTTCAAACAGATTTCTCCTTTTGTCTCATATGATACATATTATACCGCATTTTATACCGTTTGTCAAGCGGTTATTATAAAATAAATGACCGATGGCATAAAATTCCCCAACCGTAAAAAAACGGTTGGGGAATGTATCAAATTATTTTGAACAGTTCCAAAAATTAACCGACCATGCTGTCCCAGTCAATTTCAGGGAAATTTTTGAAAATGGTATCTCCGTCAGCATTGACATAGGAATCGGCATTTTTCAGTTTTGCTTTCTGGAAATCTGACACGCAGTAGTAAGTAGATTTCACTTTGGAAAGCGATTTGGATGTCAAGGTCGCATTCTGGTTATAAATAACCGGAATCACGGGCAGATCCGTCAGGAGCATATCCTCTGCTTTGTGGAGCAGTTTTGCACGAATGGCACTCTGCTTGGTAATCTTCGTCTTGTAGTTGATGTCATTTTCGGTGTAAACCTGCATAATCGCATCGTAAAGGGTAATTTGATTTGCGGATTCGGATGCGGAATGAGCGGATGTTGCGGCATCGGTCAAAGACTGAATAGCGGTCTTGCAAGCGGAAATTGCCTCTTCGCAAGCATCGTAATATGCCTGCTGTTCAGTGAGCGTCTTGGATTCATCGACCACTTTTCCCTGAGCGGTTGCCACAGCGGTCAGAGCGGAATTGACATCGGTCGTTGCTTTTGTCAAAGCATTCTTGACTGCATTTTCTGCAACATCGCCCGCTTTTGCCGCCTCAATGTCTTTGGAAAGGGGAGAAAGCGTTGTAAGAGATGTGTTCATCTGCGTGAGAATCGAGGACAAAACGCTTGTATAAGTTGCAATCAGACTCTTTGCATCTTTGGTTGTAGCGGCATTGAGTTGTGCCAACTTTGCAACATCGCTTTCAATTGCTTTTTCGGTAGCGGATGCGGCAGCAGTCAATTTATG
Source organism: bacterium (assembly GCA_963627065.1). Classification (GTDB taxonomy): domain Bacteria; phylum Bacillota; class Clostridia; order Oscillospirales; family CAG-272; genus UMGS1865. The sequence goes on from CAVGAA010000001.1 coordinate 151,023, forward strand.
CTCAACGGCTGTTGCAATTTCGGCATAGGGCTTGGTGTCGAGATTGGTACGCAGGTAAGAATCGCTCGAACGGTTCTCAATGTCTGCAATGTAGGGGAGATAATAAATTGCTTCAATCAAGATATTGTACTCGACACTGTCATAACCGGTTGCGTGCGTTTCGGATTCGTAAACGCCGTTGTCACTGTCTGCATAGATACCGCCGGAGAAGGAGTAAGCATATTCGGCGAGTACGGAGAACGCATCGGCGGTCAATGCACCGGAATCCAAAGCAATTACTTCGAACGTTCCTCTGTGGAGAGCCTCGACCAAACGGTCATCACAAATATCTTTTGTCGGTTCTTTATCGTCTTCGGCGAGCATATCGTTGTTCTGAATCGGTTGAACCTCTTCAACCGTAACGTTGAAGCCCAATTCTTTCCAAGATTCCGCAATCGCATTGACAATCGTCACATGAACTTCGCTATACGATGCAACTTTGATTGTAAAGCTGTAATCGGAAGCCGTCACGCCTGCCTGTGCAAGCAGTGCTTTAGCTGAATCGACCTGTGCAGTGGTCATCAACTTAACCTGCACATCTTTGCTGGTGCGGAATTCACCGGATTTTCCTTTTTCGAAAACACCGTAGGGGACCAATCCGTCTGCCGCTTTTGCATAAACAACCGTTTTTGCAATTGCCTCACGGTCAAGTGCCATGGAAAGTGCCTGACGGACCTCTTGCTTTGCAAAGAGATATTCACCGTTGATAAGTGCGTTTTCGTTCAGGTAGCAAACGAAAGTGGAGAGTGCATCCGAAATTTCGACATTGTCTGCGACGGTTGCATCGTTTCGCAGAGAAAGCGGAATATCGCCAATGTAGAAAATGTGACCGTTGTTGTATTCTTCGAGAAGTTTTTCGGCGGTCATCGAGCAGTCAACCAAAATACGGTAGGGGGAAACTGTTGCATTGACCTGATCCCGTTTCAGGTCACGGTCGAAATAGCTGTTCCGCTCCAATACAAAATATTGAAGTTTCTTGACGGGCCATTTTTTATCGGCTTCGGTATTGATTGTTCCGTCTTTGTTGAGTGCATAATCGTCCTCGACTTTGACATCGACCTCACGACCTTTGTCATTGATAGTCGTCACGGTTTCATAGTTGATTCTGAGGAGTTTGAACGGACCGCTTGTTGCCATGGACGATGTTTTCTTTGCCCAGTCATTCGGGTTTGCGGAAACATAACGTCTGAGCAGGGGGGCAGTCGCCACGCTCGTCAGGTTGCGGATGAATTGATTGTAATCAATCGGTCCTTCGAAAGTGACTTTTACGATCGATTGTGCAACCGCCTCGACACCGAGGTCATCGATTGAAGCATCGCCTTCCTTGACGGCACGTGCGTTTTTGATATCGTAAAGCAGGCAAGCCGCTTCATAATTGTTTTCTGCATTGAGCAGACGCTTCCATGCAAAGACGACATCGTCGGCGGTCAGGGTATCCTGAACGCTCCAATAAGTGTCCTTGAGTGTCATTTCCATGTAGTACTCGTCTGTTTCGGCGTTCTCGTAAATCTTGTAACTTTTAACGAGGTAATTTTCCACCTTTCCGGAATCGGTCATGCGGAACAAGGTAGCAAACATCAAACTGAGTACATTCGAAAGATTGGAATTGTAGTAACAGTTTGCTGGGTCAAAATCGTAAATCTCGTCGGTCAGATACATTGTGATATATCCGCCTGTATCCTTGTCCACCGTCTTCGTTTGGCAACCGACAAGTGTACTTGCCAGAAGAACGATGCACAGGAGAATCGATAAAATCCGTTTTGCCATAATGTAAAAAAACCTCCTGAAAATAAAGAAAAATCCCGTCCGGCACGGAATCGCCAGAACTCTCATAATATTATAACCGATTTTATATAAAAATGCAATAACTTTTGAAAAGATTTTAATGTATTTTTTGTTAAAACTTTTTGAGAGGGGATTTTTCGTGGATTATTTCTTCATTTTTTAATTTTGTTGCCCGTTTTTATCGTCCTTTTTAGGTTTTACGGCAAGGTAAAGAACGAACAACAGTACGGCACACAGAGTAAGGCAAGCAATGGGGGAGATTTTACCGGATTCGAGAGAACCGACAAGCCCGAGCATTCCGACAACCGAACCGACCGCAAAAATTGCACGGTACAGTCTTTTTGCCAAAGTCATGCAAAGCACCGAAAGCAGTTTGCGAATAGAGTTTACAACCTTTGCACGAAGACCGAAAATCGCACTTTGGTGAGGTTTGTACGCTTCCCGAAAAGATCCTTCAAAAGTTCTGTTATTGGAATAAATCGTATCGATTTTTGTGTATGCTCTGTTCATAATCAGCCTCCAAACAACCGTAATTGGAATATTGCGAGCATAGTATAACACACATTTTTTGATTTGTCAAGTACTTTTTTCCAAAAAACGAAAAATATTTTTCGAAACCCCTTTACAAATCGATTTTTTTGTGTTATAATAATACCACAAACGGTAAATGGAGGCAAATATGGAAACTTGCATCGATCGGATTAAATATTTGAAATCAAAGAAAAAAATCACAAATGAACGTTTATCGGAAATGACGGGCATTCCGCTCGGCACGTTGAGCAAACTCGTTGCCGGCATCTCCGATTCTCCGAAACTCGATAATGTCATCGCAATCGCCGAGGCTCTCGGAACATCGGTCGATTATATCGCAACCGGAAAGCCGGAAAATACTAACAATGCAACATTAAATAATGAAGAAATTTCCGTGATCGAGGAATACAGAAAACTCGATTATTGGGGCAAGTCCGCCGTCGGTGCGGTTCTGCGGGAAGAGAGTAATCGTGTCGCCAACACTGCGAGTGCGGATACCGCACAACAAAGCATTTTTTCGCAAGACAAAATTCTGCGGTCAAAATCCGGCAAAAACAACCGTCAGAACAAACGTTCCATATTGCTTTACGATTTGCCGGTGTCGGCAGGAACGGGCGAATATCTCGACAGCGACAATGCCGAGCATATTTCCGTTTCGTGGAACGAAAAGACTGCCGTTGCCGACTATGCACTCCGTGTCAGCGGTAACAGTATGGAACCTAATTATCACGATCAGGACATTTTGCTCATTCAGGGAGTCAACGAAGTCGGTGTCGGCGAACTCGGCATTTTCGTCCTTGACGGGGCAGGCTATTTCAAAGTCTTCGGCGGTGACTGCCTGATCTCACTCAACCCCGCATATCAACCGATTATGCTCTGTGACTATTCCGAAATCAAATGTCTTGGCAGAGTCCTCGGCAGACTCAGACGGAAAGTACCGGCTGAAATCAATTAAATTTACCATTCAATAAAATATAATGTAAAAGGTCGTTCTCTTGTCAGTTGGAGAACGACCTTATTTTATCGGATTCGGTTTATCTGTCAGGCAGAGAATGTAATCGGCACTGACTCCGTAATAACGGCATAAAGCGATGAGGTGATGAATCGGCAATTCGTTTTCGCCTCGCTCATATCTGGAATACATCGTTTGCGAAGTTTTGAGATAATTTGCAATATCTTGTTGTGTCTTGTCGTTGTCTTCACGCAAGTTTCGAATTCTTGTAACGTAGTCCATTACCGACATCTCCGATCATAATCTGAAAATATTATAACAAAAATTTAAGATAACTCTTGATTTTAGTAAACATTTGTGTTATAATTAGTGTCGAGAAGTCGAAAAAGTTATAATTCAACAAACTGTTTAGCTTCTTCAACGCCTTGTTGCTTTACAAATTGTTGTTTTGGGTGTATAATAGAGATGACCAAATAACAGGAGGTTTCAATATATGATAGGTCAGAACATCAAAAGATTGCGTACGGAAAATCAAATGACGCAAAAGGCATTGGCAGACAAACTTTTTGTAACCGCACAGGCGGTATCGAGGTGGGAAAACGAAGAAGTCGAACCGTCCCTCTCGACCGTCACGGAAATCGCCCGTATCTTCAATGTATCGGCGGACGAAATTCTCGGTCTTCCGGAGAAGGCACAAACCGAACCGGTGGAAACAGAGCCGAAGGAGAAAGAACCCGAACCGAAAGTCGAAGTGCGGACGGAATATGTATATAAGGAAGCAAAACCGGTTCTGGGCGTTTGCGAAATCTGCAACAACCCGATTTACGAACCTGATGACCTGATTCGTGACAGTGACAATCATATTTTCTGCAAATCCTGCAAGGATAAGAAGGATACCGAAAGGCTGAATTCTTCAATTAACGCCGGTATTCACAACAGACATCTTGCATTCGGTTGGAGTATCGTTGCGGCAATCGCCGTCATTGTAGCCGGTATCATTACCTGCTATAAACTCGGTAATTGGGTACTCATCACCGCATTTGCAGGAGGATCGCTTGCAATTTTCACACTGGTTTCCTGTTGCATCCTTGATAATAACTTTATCGGCGAAATGGTTGAGTCGATTTTCTCATGGGGATTTGTCAAATTCCCGGGCGTAATTTTTGAACTTGACCTTGATGGTATTATTTGGCTTTTAACCGTTAAATTGTTTTTCTGGATTATCGGAATTATTCTCGCTTGTGCCAGCGGTGCACTCGCAATTGCAATAGGCGGAGTTATGTCACTGTTCGTTTACCCGTACGCTATTGCCAAGAATTACAAGCATCCGGAAAAGTTTTTTGAATAATCTTTGTTTTGTGCAGTGAAAACTGTCAAAAATAATAAAAAGGAAGGATTTCTTACATTATGAAAAAACTGCTCTTACTCCTGACATTCGCTCTTCTGCTTGCCTTGCCACTTGTTTCCTGTGATAAGGACAAAAAAGAGGACGAAACCAAAAGTTCGAAAACCGAAGAACAGGTTATTTCCACAGACGACAACTCCGCAACAGACGAAAAGCCCACCGAAAAAGTGACTGAAAAGTCAACGGAGAAGTCGACCGAAAAGGTAACCGAAAAAGTCACGGAAAAAGTCACGGAAAAAGTCACAGAAAAAGTCACAGAAAAAGTCACGGAAAAGGTGACCGAAAAAACAACCGAAGCTCCGACTGAAACTCCGACTGAAGCTCCGACTGAAGCTCCGACTGAAGCTCCGACTGAAGCTCCGACCGAAGAACCAAAACCGGTTGTTTACGAAGTTAAGTTCAATTCCAACGGCGGAAGTGCGGTCGACTCGATTCAGGTAACATCCGGCAATTCGATTTCCGCCCCCACAAAACCGACTTTGGAAGGCAAAGCCTTCGCCGGTTGGTGTAGCGATGCATCGCTTACGACTGCGGTTGAATTTCCGCTGACCGTTACCAAAAATATGACTTTGTATGCAAAGTGGAATGAAGTTGTTCCGATTAAAACATACCTCAAAGCTTTGATGGACGGTTACAAACTCAATCCTTACAGTTACATTCCGCAGACAATGCAACCCGGCGGTGTGACGGTCGATAAAACAAAACTGACCTCCGATTACAGCGATTTTGTCAATGTTTCCGCTATTCCGACCGACGGCTACGGCGAACAGTGGCACATGATCACCGATAACCTGAACCAATCCATGACATTCTTTAAGGCTTTGTCAGTTGTTGAGGGCATTTCGACAACCTCCGTCGCAACCTTTAATAACTGGTTTGACCAAAATCCGGCAGATACGGCACATCACTCCTTTAAAGACGGCGTATACAATGTCACCATTGATTTTGACGGAAGTCGAATTCTGTATGTTTTGGACTACACTTTGGCGGGACAGAGTGCCCAGATTGCTCTTTCTATGGACATTACAACCAGCGTCAAAACCGTTCGCATTCAGCTTGCCGATGCTAACGCTCTTGCTTATACAATTACCGACAATTCTTACTCGTTCGCTATCAAATATCTCGGTATCAGAACCGCATATTTCACGGTTTCCCGTGCGAAAGACGGAACGGTTACGGGACAAATCAACGAACATTTGACTTTTGAAGGGGTTGGTACCCACAGTTCCGCAGACTTTATCATTACCGATACATACGTTTCCGCAGTCGGAAACAAAGCAGGCGGTTTGGTCGGCTTTACCGGATATATCAACGAACTTTACGATGTCAAGACCGGTAAGTTGCTCGGCTACGAAGTCCGTGAAACGGTCAGCAAACTGACGTATAATACACTGTGGTTCAATCTTTCCGATATTTCCGGTCTGACCTCGATCAAATATCAGGAGAAGACCGACGAAGTCGATGAGGCATTCTATGTCAACGGGCTGACAACCGCATGGGCCAACAAAAAAGTCGGCGGTTTTACCCTCAAAACTGCTTCCAGACGGTTTGACATCGAAATGAGAACCAAGTATGTTTATGTTCTTGCCGAAGACGGCGAAAGTTACGAAGAAGTTGCAATCGAAGTCCCTATGTTCTTCGTGCAGGAGGAACAATACGAAACACTGTCGGCGGATATTAAAGAAGTCAATGCCGATGTAACGGCTTCCGTAGCACTCGATGCAAAATATCTTACAAAGATTGAATCCGATTACGATACTTTGGTTGATGCATTCATCGAACACAAAAACGCAATGGACGAAGACACAATCAGATCTAAAATCGGCAACAAAATAACATTCTGATCTATTCACAGTAACCTTAATCCCACATCCCTTCGAGTCCGCTCGAAGGGATTTTTGACTTTTAAGGAAAATTTACTTTTTCCTCTTGCAAGTTTGCCGAAAAAATGGTATAATATACAAGTATGGTCAAAATCAATTCGAAAAGGGGAGTTTTATGCGACTTGACAAATTCATTTGCGATTGCGGACTTGCAAGCCGTAGCGAAATTTCCCGAGCCTGCCGTGCAGGTGGCGTTACAGTGAACGGCGTGCCTGTCAAAAAAGCCGATTTCGGAGTCAATCCGGAAACCGATGCGGTCATCTATTGCGGACGAAAGGTCGTTTGGCGAAAATTTGTCTATCTGCTACTCAACAAACCGCAAGGGTATGTCAGTGCAACCGAGGACGGTGATGCTCCGTGCGTGACCGAACTCGTGCCTGCCGAATATCGCAAAATGGAAATTTTTCCGTGCGGTCGGCTCGATAAATACACCACCGGATTGATGCTCCTGACGAATGACGGTCAACTTGCCCACAAACTGTTAGCCCCGAAAAGCCATGTCACCAAGCGTTACGGCTTTTGTGTGGCGTTACCACTCACGGATGTCGACATTGCAAAATTGGAATCGGGTGTCAATATCGGCGACTGTACCACAGCCCCATGCAAAATTACGCTCGATACCGCCGAAACCGGTCAAATTGAAATCACCGAGGGCAAATATCACCAAATCAAACGCATGATGGAAACGGTCGGAAACAAAATCACCGAATTGGAACGCCTGACATTCGGACCGCTGAAACTTGACAGAACACTCGGACGTGGACAGTGGCGAGAACTGACCGCCGATGAAATCAATGCTTTGCAAAATGCCCCAAATGAGAAAGGACTCAACAAAGAATGAACATTATCGAAACACTTGCAACCGAATTTTCGCTCCGCACCGAGCAGGTCGAAAAAACGGTCGCCCTGATTGACGAGGGCAACACCATTCCGTTTATCGCACGTTACCGCAAAGAAGTCACCGGTAGCCTTGACGATACGGTCCTGCGTGACCTTTACGACCGACTGACCTTCCTTCGCAACCTCGAAAAACGCAAGGAAGAAGTTGCAACGCTCATAGCCGGTCAGGACAAAATGACACCCGAAATTCAATCGGCAATCGACAACGCCAAAACGATTACCGAGGTGGAAGACATTTACCGTCCGTACCGTCCGCACCGCAAAACCCGTGCATCTGTCGCAAGAGAAAAAGGTCTTGAACCGCTTGCCGAATTGCTTCTGTCGCAGGAAAAGACCTATACGCCGAGCATCGAGGAGCAGGCGAGTGTATTCATAAATGAAGAAAAAGGTGTGAATTCCGTTGAAGAAGCACTGCAGGGGGCAAAAGACATCATTGCCGAAGACATTTCCGACAATGCCGAATACCGCAAGGAATTGAGAACCTTGACCTTTGAAATCGGTACGTTGATTTCCAAAGGCACAAAAGAGGAAGATTCGGTTTATTCGCAATACTATGATTTTTCCGAAGCCGTCAAAAAGATTGCACCGCACCGTGTTTTGGCACTCAACCGTGGTGAAAAAGAAGAATATCTCAAAGTGACCTTGTCGGTCGACGAAGACACCGTTCTCAAAAATCTGCGTGGCGTTTTGCTCAAAGGCAACGGAAGTCCCGCAACGCCGTATGTGGCGGAAGCCCTTACCGACAGTTATGAACGCCTGATTGCTCCGTCAATCGAAAGGGAAATCCGAAACGACATTTTCGACAATGCCTGCGAAGGGGCTATCAAAGTGTTTGCCGATAACCTCAGTCACCTTCTGATGCAATCACCGCTCAAAGGTAAAACCGTTCTCGGATTCGATCCCGGTTATGCACACGGTTGCAAACTGGCGGTTGTTGACAAGACCGGAAAAGTGATTGATACCGGTGTCATTTATCCCGTCAAGCCCCGTGAAGACATTGAAAGAAGCAAAGCGATTGTCAAACGGATGATCGAAAAGCATCACGTTGATGTAATTGCAATCGGCAACGGAACGGCATCGAAAGAAAGCGAAATTTTCATTGCAAACCTGCTCAAAGAAATTCCGCAGGATGTCAAATACATTGTTGTCAGCGAGGCGGGGGCATCCATTTATTCCGCATCGAAACTTGCGGCGGAAGAATTTCCGGAATATGACGTAATGCAACGGAGTGCCGTATCGATTGCAAGACGTCTGCAAGATCCGTTGGCGGAACTCATCAAAATCGATCCGAAAGGCATCGGTGTCGGGCAGTACCAACACGATATGAAGCAGGCAAGACTGGACGAGGCTTTGGGCGGAGTTGTGGAAGATTGCGTCAATTCGGTCGGTGTCGATGTCAACACGGCATCCTATTCACTGCTTTCCTATATTTCCGGAATCAATCTCGCATCGGCGAAAAATATTGTCAAATACCGTGAGGAAAACGGCGAATTTTCCTATCGTTCGCAACTGCTGAACGTCCCGAGAATAGGTGCAAAAGCTTATGAGCAGGCAGCCGGATTCTTGCGTGTCCCGGGCGGAAAAGAAATTCTCGACAACACCGGCGTACACCCCGAATCTTACGAAGCAACCGAAAAACTGCTCGCTCTCTTCGGATATAACCGTGACGACGTGCGGGACGGAAATCTCAAAGAACTGCGTGGAAAAGTCACGAAAGAGGGGAGTGCAAAGGTCTGTGAACAACTCGGCATCGGGCTTCCGACACTCGAGGACATTTTGACCGAGCTCGAAAAGCCGGGGCGTGATATCCGTGACACATTACCGCCTCCGGTACTCCGTGACGATATTTTGAGCCTTGAAGACTTGAAACCCGATATGGAATTGACGGGTACGGTGCGGAATGTAACCGACTTCGGAGCATTCGTCGACATCGGCGTACACCAAGACGGTCTGGTGCATATTTCCAATCTGTCCGACCGTTTCGTCAAACATCCGTCCGATGTGGTCAAAGTCGGCGACATCGTAAAAGTGCGGGTCTTGACGGTTGACGTGCAGAAGAAGCGTATCGGGCTTACAATGAAGACGAAAAACACTTAAATTTTAATATATTAAGATAAATTTCGTTTTGATATTCATATAAGCACATTTGCTTTGTAAAAGTTGCACAAATTTTGGCAGTGATTTTTGGTGAAAAAAACACTTACAATTTCGCAAAAAATCTGCTATAATATTAAAGTATGATATAATCGCTCATAATGGGCAATAGGAGGATTCAGAAAAGATGGCAAGTGTATCTTTGAAGCATATTTACAAGAAATATCCGGGTGGCGTTACCGCCGTTTCGGACTTCAACTTGGAAATTAAAGATAAGGAATTTTTGGTGTTGGTCGGACCTTCCGGTTGCGGTAAGTCCACAACTCTGCGTATGATTGCAGGCTTGGAAGAGATTACCGAAGGCGAACTTCGCATCGGTGACCGTCTTGTCAATGACGTTGCACCGAAGGACCGTAAAATCGCAATGGTGTTCCAGAACTACGCACTGTACCCGCATATGTCCGTGTTCGAAAACATGGCATTCGGTCTGAAACTGAGCAAAGTTCCGAAGGACGTTATCAAAAAGAAGGTTGAGGAAGCCGCTCGTATCCTTGACATTACCCACTTGCTTGACAGAAAGCCGAAGGCTTTGTCCGGCGGTCAGAAACAGCGTGTCGCTCTGGGACGTGCAATCGTCCGCGATCCGCAGGTCTTCCTGCTTGACGAACCTCTTTCCAACTTGGATGCAAAACTCCGTGCAACCATGAGAACCGAGTTGACCAAACTTCACAACCGTGTCGGAACGACCTTTATTTACGTCACGCACGATCAGGTCGAGGCTATGACGATGGCAACCCGTATCGTCGTTATGAAAGACGGTCTGATTCAGCAGGTCGATGCACCGCAGAAATTGTATGACGAACCCGTCAACCTCTTCGTTGCAGGCTTTATCGGATCTCCTCAGATGAACTTCCTTGACGGCAAACTTGAAGAGGAAAACGGCAAACTGTATTTTATTTACGAGGGCAACAAACTGCTCGTTCCGGAAGACAAAGCAAAGAATGAAGCACTCAAAGAGTACATCGGCAAGGATGTCATCGGCGGTCTGCGTCCGGAGTGCATCTATGACGACGAAGACAGTGTTGCAAAGCATCCGGAATCTCAACTCACCGTCAATGTCGACGTCACCGAGTTGATGGGTGCGGAAATTTACCTCTATCTGATTGTCGGCGAAGAGGGCAAACTTACCGCTCGTGTTTCCTCCCGTTCCACAACGAGAGCAGGTGACCAGATCAAGATTGCATTCGATATGACCAGAATGCACATCTTCGACAAAGACACCGAGCGTTGCATCGTTCACTGATCGATCTTTTCGGGTGTCGCTGTTTCGGCGACACCCGTTTTTGTATCTACCTTAAAAGCTTGAAGGGGGAGTACTATGCCGGAGTGTTTTTTGACTGCCGATAAAGCGGTGCTGTATTGGATACAAGATCATTTTCGCTGTGGCGTTTTGGATTGGTTCATGCCAAAAATTACCGTGCTCGGTAATTTCGGCTTGATATGGATTTTCGCCGGTTTTACGCTTCTTTTCTTCAAAAAATACCGCAAATACGGCATTTGTCTGCTTGTAGGACTGCTTACCGGAGTTCTCGTCGGCAATGTGGCTCTGAAAAATCTCGTTATGCGACAAAGACCTTGCTGGCTGGACGAAACCGTCGTGCTTCTCATCAAAAATCCGCAGGATTTCTCTTTTCCGTCCGGACATTCGCTCTCGTCCGCAATTTCCGCAGCGGTTCTGACGAAGGCAAATAGGCGGTTCGGTGCGGTCGCAATTCCGGTGGCGATGTTGATTGCGTTTTCAAGACTGTATCTCTTTGTCCATTTTCCGAGCGATGTCCTCACGGGAATTATGCTCGGTGTCGCAATCGGACTGCTTGCAGTTTATCTGTCCCATTTGATACAATCCAAACTGAATTGCAAAATTCATTCTTGACATACGTCAAAAACAAAATATTGAAGTGCCGAAATTGATAAATTATTATCAAAAGTTCGGCACTTTTTTCAAAAAAAGTATGGACTTTTTGCCTGTTATGTAGTATAATATATGGTGGTTGTGTAAAATTCCATATAACACAGGAGGTTTTGGAAGTTATGAAAAAGAAACTGACCACGGTTGCTTTTCGCGGAACGCCCGAGCAGGAAACTGCGTTGCGTGCCGTCATCAAAAAGCACGCCGGGGAGAAGGGTGCAATGATGCCGATTCTTCAGGAAGCACAGGAAATTTACGGGTATCTTCCGATTGAAGTGCAACGCATCATCTCATTGGAAACGGGCGTTTCTCTCGAAGAAATTTTCGGAATTGCTTCGTTTTATGCACAGTTTAAGCTCAATCCGGACGGACAGTACAGCATTGCGGTCTGTCTTGGAACCGCCTGCTATGTCAAGGGATCCGGTGAAATCATTGAGGCTATCTCTGAGCAACTGGGTGTTCCGGTCGGTAGCACGTCTTCGGACGGTAAATATTCCATCGAGGCGACACGTTGCATCGGTGCGTGCGGTTTGGCTCCGGTCCTCACGGTCAACGGTGAGGTCTACGGCAGACTGACAAAGGCAGATGTCCCGACCATTCTCGCCAAGTACAAGGATTGAGGGGGAGAGAACCGACATGAAAATCAATTCCGTAGCTGATCTTCAGACAGCGTATGAATCTCTGAAGGATTCGGTTGCCATTCGTGAGGGTGTTCACGAAACGATTGACGGCTTCCGTAAGCATGTTTTAATTTGTGGCGGTACGGGTTGTACCTCGTCCGGATCTCATGCACTGCGTGAGAAACTCGAGGAAGAACTTGCATCTCACAATCTTGACAAAGAGGTCAAGGTCGTCACCACCGGATGTTTCGGTCTTTGTGCATTAGGACCGATTATGATTGTATATCCGGACGGCACGTTTTATTCCCGTGTCACACCGGAAGACATTCCGGAAATCGTCGAAACACATATCATCGGCGGAACTCCCGTTGCACGTTTTGAGTATCACGAAAAGAGTGGAGATCACCACATTGTCAACTCTCTGAATGAGATGACGTTCTATAAAAAACAGCACCGTGTCGCACTGCATAATTGCGGTGTCATCGATCCGGAAAACATCAACGATTATATCGCACGCCGTGGCTATCAGGCACTTGCAAAAGTTCTGACATCCATGTCCCGTGAAGATGTCATTCAGACTATGCTCGATTCCGGTCTGCGTGGACGTGGCGGTGCAGGTTTCCCGACCGGCTTGAAATGGAAATTCGCAATGGGTTCGACCGGTAAAAAATATGTTTGCTGTAACGCCGATGAAGGTGACCCCGGTGCATTTATGGACCGTTCCGTCCTTGAAGGCGATCCGCACGCAGTCCTCGAAGCAATGGCTATCGCAGGATACGCTATCGGTTCGGACGAAGGTTATATCTATGTCCGTGCAGAGTACCCGATCGCAATTCACCGTTTGAAGATTGCTATCGAGCAGGCTCACGAATCCGGTTTGCTCGGCGAGAACATTTTCGGTACGGGCTTCAATTTCGATATTTCTCTGCGTTTCGGTGCAGGTGCGTTTGTCTGCGGTGAGGAAACCGCTCTGATGACCTCAATCGAGGGCAAGAGAGGTGAGCCGAGACCTCGTCCGCCGTTCCCTGCAATCAAAGGTCTGTTTGAAAAACCGACCATTCTGAACAACGTCGAAACCTATGCTAACGTCGCTCAGATTATCCTGAACGGTCCGGAATGGTTCGCAGGAATGGGCACGGAAAAGTCCAAGGGTACGAAAGTTTTCGCACTGGGCGGAAAAATCACCAATACGGGACTTGTCGAAGTTCCTATGGGTACAACGCTCCGTGAAGTTATTGAAGAAATCGGCGGAGGCATTCCGAACGGCAAGAAATTCAAGGCTGCACAGACCGGCGGACCTTCCGGCGGATGCATTCCCGCAAGCCTTATCGACACCCCGATTGACTACGATAACCTCATTGCAATCGGTTCTATGATGGGATCCGGCGGACTTATCGTCATGGACGAAGACAACTGTATGGTCGACATTGCAAGATTCTTCCTCGACTTCACCGTCGACGAATCCTGCGGTAAATGCACGGCTTGCCGTATCGGTACAAGACGTCTGCTCGAAATCCTCGATAAGATTATTTCCGGTAAGGGCGAAATGGAAGACATCGACCGTATGGAAGAACTTGCTACCTATATCAAGTCCGCATCGCTTTGCGGTTTAGGTCAGACTGCTCCGAACCCCGTTCTTTCTACGCTCCGTTATTTCAAGGACGAATATATCGCTCACATTGTCGACAAGAAATGCCCCGCAGGCGTCTGCAAGAAACTGCTTCGCTACTCCATCGACCGTGACAAATGTATCGGTTGCGGAATGTGTGCACGTGCTTGCCCTGCAAGTGCCATTAGCCGTACCGACTATACGGCAACCGGACACAAACTCGCATCTATGGCAATCGATGCGTCCAAGTGCGTGAAGTGCGGTGCTTGTATGTCGACCTGTAAGTTCAAGGCTATTTCGAAGGGTTAATAGGGGGATCGCTGACATGGATATGATTAAAGTAAAAATCAACGGCAAAGAATATGCCGTCGAAAAAGGTGTCACGGTTCTCGAAGCCGCAAAAGTGGCACATATCGACATTCCCACGCTGTGCTATCTGAAAGACATCAACGAAATCGGTGCTTGCCGTCTTTGCTTGGTGGAGGTTTCCGAACGCAGAGGTGCGGGAATGGGACCGTTCCGTATGGTTACCGCTTGCGTGTATCCCTGCACGGACGGAATGGAAATCAAGACCAATACGCCGAAAATTGCAGAGTCAAGACGTATGAATCTCGAACTCCTTCTTTCCAACCACGAAAAGAAGTGTCTTTCCTGCGTACGTTCCACAAATTGTGAACTGCAAACGCTCTGCCGTGAATACGGTGTCGACCAATCCCGTTTCCAAGGCGTAGTCAACCATTACGAAATCGACGATAAATCACCCATCATTCGTGATAACAACAAGTGCATTCTCTGCCGTCGTTGCGTCGCAACCTGCTCCAAAGTGCAGGGAATCGGTGCAATCGGAGCAAATAACCGTGGTTTCGATACCTATATCGGCTCGGCATTCGGTGAGGCTCTCGCAGATACATCCTGCATCAACTGCGGACAGTGTATCGTTGCCTGCCCCGTCGGTGCACTCTATGAAAGAGACGATACCGACAAAGTCTTTGAGGCACTGGCAGATCCCGATAAACACGTCCTCATCTGCACCGCACCTTCCGTCAGGGCTCAGATCGGCGAATGCTTCGGCTACGAACCCGGTACAGACGTTGAAGGTAAAATGGTTGCCGCCATTAAAGCACTCGGCTTTGACGGCGTGTACGATATGAATCTCACCGCAGACCTCACAATCGTTGAGGAAGCAACCGAACTGGTCGGACGCATTCAGAACAAAGGCGTTCTCCCGATGATTACGTCTTGTTCCCCCGGATGGATCAAATTCTGCGAACATTATTTCCCTGATTTCGTCGACAATCTTTCAACCTGCAAATCTCCGCAACAGATGTTCGGTGCAGTTGTCAAGACTTACTACGCTCAGAAAATGGGCTGGGATCCGAAAGACATCTTCATGGTATCGGCAATTCCGTGTACCGCAAAGAAGTTCGAAGTCGGCAGACCTGACGAGAATGCCGCAGGCGTTCCGGACGTTGATGTTGCAATCACAACCCGTGAACTCGGTCGCATGATTCAGAAAGCCGGAATCAGTTTCCGCACATTGGAAGACGAAAAATTCGATGATCCGTTTGCAATCGGTTCGGGAGCGGGAGCAATCTTCGGAGCAACCGGCGGTGTTATGGAAGCCGCTCTGCGTTATGCAGCTGAAATCATTCTCGGTAAGAAACTCGAAAAAGTCGACTTCAACGAAGTGCGTGGAACCGAAGGCATCAAGATTGCAACCTATAAACTGGGCGATCTCAATGTCAAAGTTGCAGTCGCATCGAGTACCGGTATGGCAAAGAAACTGCTCAATATGATCAAAGCAGGGGACGAATCCGTCAAAGATGTCATCTTCATTGAAATTATGGGATGCCCGGGCGGTTGCGTCAACGGCGGTGGTCAGCCGATTCAGCCTGCAAAGGTCCGTATGAATATCGACCTGCGTGCCGTCCGTGCCGCAGTCCTGTACCGTGACGATGCAGAGGAATCTTTGAGAAAATCTCAGGACAACCTCGCAGTGCAGACACTCTACAAGGAATTCTTCGGCGAGCCGAACAGCCACAAAGCACACGAAATTCTGCATACCACCTATATCAAACGTGGTCTGTAAAATCGAACTTTTGACTTTAGTTTGAATCTTTAACAAAATGAGGCTGTCTCAAATGCTTATTTTAGCAAGCGAGACAGCCTTTTCATATTGCAATTTTATCAAACGGATTTGCTTTATCAAGTCAACTGCTTGAACAACCCTCCCCATACTTTGTGCAACATCACCAAATTTCGCCCTTTGCTTTTGTGCAACATCACGAAAATTCAAATATCTCAAAAAGATATTGAAAAATCTGTCGTTTTGTGGTATAATTATAATGTATTATAGGGTAGTTGTATATTTTATACAGAATTAAACCTATCAATGGAGGGCAAATATCATGGCTGAAGTCGTTACGATGTTCAGAAACAAAATGAACGGTTATAACAAAGAGGAAGTCAACCTCTACGTAAAGGATCGTGAGGAGAAATTGCAGGAGAAAGATGCGACAATCACATCTCTCAACGAGCAGTTGGCAGACCTGCAAAAACAGTTGGCAGAGGCTCAGGAAGCCGCAAAAGTCGCCGCTGAAAACCCTGCTCCCACTGCACCGGCAGAAGATTCCGATCCGATTCTCGATGCCGAAATCGCAGAAAAAGCCGAAAAATTCGACCTGCTTATGAAGCGTTGGGGCGATGAAGAAATGGCACCGGCAATCGCCAAGAAGAAAGTCATTCTCGAAGAGGCAGAACGGGCCGCAGATGTCTTCTACGAAAAATCCGCCGAAAAGGTCGCTGCATCTCTCGATGCAGGCTTTGCAAATCTCGCAGAGGCTCTGCGTGCCGACCTGAACGCATATTTTTACAGCAAATCGCTGGCAGGACGTGTCAAAGCGTGCGTGGAATATTCCAAACGCCTGTCCGAAAAAGTTGCGGAAGGTCTTCATGTCCTCAGCGGAGTTCCTGCAAAAGTTTACAAAGCAACCTCCGAAAAAGTGAACGAAGTGACCGACCGTGCAAAGGCTATGGCATCCGCTTACAAAGCACACAAAGAGGCATCGCAGGCTAAATAATCCCGTATAGGGGCATAAAAGGGTAGAAAGTGACGGTTTCCGTATGAATATCGGTGAGAAAATTCGGTCTTTGCGTGTTGCAAAATTGATGACGCAAACGGAACTTGCCGGTAATCAAATCACACGGAATATGTTGAGCTGTATCGAAAATGGCTCGGCACAACCGTCGCTTTCTACCCTTATTTATATTGCATCCCGACTGAACGTCCCGACCGGCTTTCTCTTGGCAGACGAGGGCGACGAAATTATTTATCGGAAGATGAACAGTCTTTCCAACATCAAAAGGGCGTATAAATCGGGGGATTATTCCGGTTGCCGAGCCTTGTGTAAATCCGCTTGCCCTGAACCGGATGACGAAATCCGACTCCTGCTTGCCGACTGCGATATGCAAATCGCCTGCGAATCTTTCTGGAACGGAAATCTGCGACTGTCCTGCCGTTATTTTGACGAGGCATTGCGTTATGCAGAAGAATGCCTCTATCCGCTCCCGCAAATTGCATCTACGGCGACCGTTTATTTTTCCTATATGGGCAAGCACATTTCCGCCACGCTCACATCCGATGTCCTTGACGATACCTCCAATTTTTACCGTGCGGAAACGCCCTTTGCAAAGTATGCGGAGGCTTTGGATGCCCTTGAAAACGGCGACACGGAACTTGCCGAAGCTTTTCCGAAATCAATGGAAAATCTCTTCTTTTTCGAGCATTTGGAGACAAAATGCAGAATGGCGAGAGGGGACTGTAAAGAGGCGAAAAACTTGCTTTTGCGAATGCTCGGCGGAGACGAACCGCTGAACGAAGTCAGTCTTTATGCGGTTCTCTGCGACTTGGAAATCTGTTGCCGTGAAACGGAAGATTTCAAAAACGCCTACCGATATACCAACGAAAAAGTCCAACTTCTCGAAAAACTGCTCAAAGAAAACTGATGCCTATCAAATGTGACATAGTATCGGTAGCTGAAAAAACAAGTAAAAACAACTCCGTGTCATTCTGCTTTTGGTGATATGTTTTGTAATGTTGTTGTTGCAACTGGAAATTGCAAAATAATTTTCGAAAATTACCGAAAAAATCTCAAAAAACTATTGCAATTTTGAAAAAGTTATGGTATAATATAACAGAATACTGCGGTACGCAGTCCCGCTCTTGCGGAATGATGTCAAAGAACATCAAATCAATCGAAAGAGGTAACAGTCATGAAAGACGGAATCCATCCTAAGTATGAGAAATGCACCATTCGTTGTGCGTGCGGAGAGGTTGTTGAAACCAGATCCACAAAAGGCGGAGACATCAGAGTCGATATTTGCTCGAAATGCCATCCTTTCTTCACCGGAAAACAAAAATTCGTTGATGCCGGCGGACGTGTGGACAAGTTTAAGAAGAGAATCGCTTCCTTCCAGAAGTAATTCAGCGGGCAAGCCTCGAACGGCTTGCCCTTTCTCTCTCAAAGGAGGTTTTTCATGCCCGAACAAATTGTAATAGAACGTGCGATTTTGGTCGGTCTGTGTCTGGCGGACGGAAATCCGGATGAAACGGAAATAAGTCTTGCCGAGTTGGAACGTCTGCTCGAAACCGCAGGCGGAACGTGTTTTGCCAAAATCGTGCAAAGCAAAGATCATCCCGATGCACGCACTTGTATCGGTAGCGGAAAAGTTGCCGAAATTCGTGCATTGTGCATCGCATACGATATTGAACTGGTCGTGTTCGATTGCGAACTGTCGCCGGTACAGATTAAAAATCTTGAAGACGGTTTCGGCGAAAATGTTCGTGTCATCGATCGTTCTATGCTGATTCTCGATATTTTTGCTCTGCACGCCGTGTCGGGTGAGGGTAAATTGCAGGTCGAATTGGCACAATTGAAATACACCGCACCAAGACTTGTCGGACACGGAAACGATCTGTCAAGGCTTGGAGGCGGAATCGGCACGAGAGGTCCCGGGGAATCGAAACTCGAATCGGACAGACGGCACATGAAACGCCGAATTTCCGCACTCGAAGCCGAACTCGATGCTCTCGAACGGAGTCGCAAAACCATTCGTGCTTCCCGTGATAGGAGCGGTCTTGCGAAGGTTGCTATTGTCGGATATACGAACGCAGGAAAATCAACGCTTCTCAACCGCTTGACCGATGCCGGAATTTTGGCGGAAGACAAACTTTTCGCAACGCTCGATCCGACAACGAGAAAACTCGAATTACCGGACGGAACAGATGTTCTCCTGACCGATACGGTCGGTTTTATCCGAAAATTACCGCACCAATTGGTACACGCTTTCCGTTCGACTCTCGATGAGGCGGTTTCCTCCGATGTACTGGCAATTGTAGTCGATGCATCCGATCCGGAATATCGCTCGCAGATTGAAACAACCGAAAATCTGCTCTCGGAACTCGGTGCAGCCGGAAAGCCGACACTCTATATTTTCAATAAATGCGACAAAGGCACGTCCGAATCGTTTTCGAATATAGGCGTCTTTGCGGGAAATCGCCATGTGGTCGGTATCTCCGCCGTGACCGGTCAGGGGATTGAATTGATGTTGCAAGAATTGCAAACCTTGATTCATGACGGCAAAAAGACTGTTACTTTCAAAATTCCGAATGCCGATGCTGGCGTTTTAAGTCGGCTTTATGCGACCGCCGTCGTGGAAAACGTTGAATACGGAAACGATTTTATCACCGTTACGGCGACAGTTGATGCCAAAACGCACGGAATGTACCGCAAGTACGATCCGAATTGGGTGTCCGCCGATGAATGACGAACTGATTACACTCGGACACGAGGCTGAGGGACGTTTCGAGGAGAAAAAATCAATATTTATTGCCCATGCCTGCCCTGTGTCGAGCGAGGATGAGGCACAAACTTATATCAAAAAAATTAAATCAAAATATGCCGATGCACGCCATAATGTTTGGGGCTATCGTATGGCGGGCGACATTGCTGTCCGTTGCTCCGATGACGGCGAACCGCAGGGGAGTGCCGGCATACCGACTTTGGATGTTCTCCGCAAATGCGGTGTATTTAATGCCGTAATCGTTACCACACGGTATTTTGGCGGAATTCTTTTGGGTGCGGGCGGTTTGGTGCGTGCTTACTCCGCTGTGGCAAAATCGGCGGTCGATTCCGCAGGGATTGTGACATATCGCAAGTACGACGAATTCGAACTGGTCTGCTCTTACGGCAACTATCAACGGTATCTGTCGGAACTCCCGAAATTCGATGCCGTTACGGACGGTACGGACTTTTCGGACACGGTCAGAATTCGGTTTGCATTGCCCCGACAATTGTCCGAAGCCTTTCAAAAGAGGGTTGTAGAGATCAGCAACGGAGCGGATTTTCCGAAAATTATCGGACAGCGATTCGATAAACCGTAATTTTTTTCGGATAAAAAAGTAAATCGGCAGTTTTTTTGCGTATATTAGAGTGGAGGGATGAACAATGGAAAATTTGTGTCGGCTCTTTTTGGAGCGTGAAAAGCAAACTTTATCTCCTTACGCATTTCTGACCGAAAACACACGGGGACGGGATCATCCGTATACGCCGTGCGAGATGCGGACCGAATTTCAGCGTGACCGTGACCGCATCATTCATTGCCAGTCATTCAGACGGTTGATGAACAAAACGCAGGTGTTTTTAGCACCTCAGGGTGACCACTACCGCACAAGATTGACACATACGCTCGAAGTTACGCAGATTGCACGCATTATCGCAAGGGGCTTACGCCTCAACGAAGACTTGACCGAGGCGGCGGCATTGGGGCATGACTTAGGGCATACGCCGTTCGGGCATACCGGTGAAGAGGAAATGCAAAGACTTTGGTCGCCGGATTTCACTCACTACCGCCAAAGCGTTCGGGTGGTCGAAAAACTCGAAAATGACGGTCAGGGTTTGAATCTTACATGGGAAGTCCGTGACGGCATTCTCAACCATACGGGTAAATGCATGGCATCGACTTTGGAAGGCGTGATCGTTAAATTTGCCGACCGCATTGCCTATATCAACCATGACATCGACGATGCCATTCGTGCAGGCATTCTCTGTCAGGAAGACATTCCGAAAGAACTGCGAAAAACGCTCGGCGAAACGCACGGCAAGCGAATCGATACAATGGTCAAATCGGTTATCGATTCCAGTACCGACAAGCCGGAAATTTCTATGGCAAGCGACATTCGGGAAGCGACGGACGAATTGCGAAAATTTCTTTTTGCAACCGTTTATACCAATTCGGAAGCCAAGCGGGAAGACGGAAAATCGAAAGCCGTGATTGCGGCACTTTTCGAATATTTTTCCGAACATCCGGAAAAAATGCCGGATCTTTACTACCGCAATACTGCAACCGAACCGATCGGGCGTTGTGTCTGTGATTTTATTGCCGGCATGACCGACCGATACGCAATCGAAACATATAAAGATTTGTTTATTCCGAAAGTCTGGAAAGGCTGAAAAACATACCGGAAAGGGGAGTGAATGCCGATGCGATTGCCGGAGAATTTCATACAGGAAGTTGTCGACCGGACCGACATCGAAGAGTTAATCGGCAGATACGTCACTCTCAAACGCTCCGGTTCGAACAATCTTTTGGGACTCTGTCCCTTTCATAGTGAAAAAACGCCGTCCTTTTCCGTGACACCGTCCAAAAAAATGTTCTACTGTTTCGGTTGTCATGCAGGCGGTGATCCCATTACATTCGTGCGGCTGGCGGAAAATCTTACCTATCTTGATGCGGTTGAATTTCTTGCCAACCGTGCGGGACTTCGGATGCCGAGGGGCATTGACGGCGAAAAAGAAGAACGGGGAGTCACCCGCAAACGGGTTCTCGAAATGAATCTTGAAGCCGCAAAATTTTTCCGCACTTGCCTGTTCGATAAAGATTTAGGCGTCAAGGGAATGGAATATTTCAAAGGGCAAAGACACCTGACCGATGCGACAATCAAGCATTTCGGTTTGGGTTATGCACCGGCGGATTTCGGACTACTCACCAATCACATGCACAAACTCGGTTTTACAGATGAGGAATTACAGATAGGGTTTCTCTCGGGGAAAAGTCAGAAGACCGGAAAATCTTACGATTATTTCCGCGGGCGTGTGATGTTCCCGATTATCGATACGGTCGGCAACATCGTTGCGTTCGGTGGTCGGGTACTTGATGATTCCAAACCGAAATATCTGAACACATCCGATACACCGGCATTCCGAAAAAGCAATCATTTATTTGCTCTGAATTTTGCAAAAAACTGCTGTTCCGAACGGATGATTCTCTGCGAGGGGTATATGGACGTTATCGCACTCCATTCGGCAGGTTTTGAATTTGCGGTTGCAACGCTCGGAACGGCAATCACGCCGAATCACGCACGAATTTTTTCGAAATATACGAAGCAGGTGATTATTACTTACGATTCGGACGAAGCCGGACAAAATGCCGCAAACAAAGCCATGCGGATTTTGGGCGAGGTCGGTATGGAGGTTCGGATTCTGAAACTCGAAGGGGCGAAAGATCCGGACGAGTTCATTCAAAAGTACGGGGCGGATCGTTTCCGTAAGGCACTTGACGGCAGTCGCACGGGGTTTGATTACAAATCCGACAATATTTTCGCAAAATACGATATGCAGGTAAGTTCCGATCGCATTCGGGCGTCCGGCGAACTTTGCGACCTCATCGCAACCTACCAGTCACCGGTCGAACGTGCCGTTTATGTCGACCAGATTTCCAAGCGGTTGAATTTAGCACCGGAAATTTTGCGGAACACGGTCGAAAAATCGCGAAACAAGCAACTGGCAAAACTCCGTGATATGCGTGGGCAGGAAGCACAGAACAGTGTAAAAAACTTCGGTGACCGTGTCAATCCGGATTCCGTCAAAGATCCGAAGGTCACCGCTGTCGAAGAAAGTGTGTTAGGCTTACTGCTCATTTTCTCGGAATATCGTGAAGAGGTCACCTCGGGGCGTGAACAACTCACGGCGGACGATTTTACGACCGAGTTCAACAGACGGGTGTTTGAAACCGTTATGCAACTGCACAAGCAGGAAAGCGGTTTTCATTTTGAACTTTTGGGCGAAACTTTTACCCCAGCGGAAATCGGCAGAATTCGGGGAATGGAAGTCGCAAGGCAGGAACTGACCGAAAACGGACCGCAATCGTTTCGGATGGCGGTTGCAAATCTGCGGAAACTGAAAGCCGAAAAAAATCTGAAAGAAAACGGTAATCTCACCGATTACCTCCAAATGAAGCGTAAGAAACTGCAAAAAGGAAAGGAAGACGCGATATGAAAAAAAATACCGAAGAATTGAAAAATGCAGGTATGGCGGACGAAACTTACGGCGAGGAAAAGTCCTCCGGTACAGTCGGAGCTTTGGTTGAGAAAGGCAAAAAGGGAAAACTTTCGCAACGGGATCTTGACGATGCGATGGAAGAAATGGACTTCGACGTTGACCAGATCGACAAAATGTATGACGAATTGGAAGACAACGGGATCGACTTTGACGAGAATCTCTCTGCCGACGAAATGAACGCAATCGAGAGCGAAGTTGCACAGTTCAGCGAACCGGATGCCATGGTCACGAGCCTTGAACAGGACGGTGTCAGCGTTGACGATCCCGTGCGACTTTACCTCAAAGAAATCGGCAAAGTACCGCTTCTCACGAATGAGCGTGAAAAGGAATTGGCGGAGCGGATGATGGCAGGTGACCAGAGTGCCAAAACCGAATTGGTCGAGGCAAACCTGCGTCTGGTCGTATCTATTGCAAAACGTTATGTCGGGCGTGGGATGTATTTCCTCGATCTGATTCAGGAAGGCAACCTCGGTTTGATGAAAGCGGTCGAAAAATTTGACTATACCAAAGGGTACAAATTCTCGACCTACGCAACATGGTGGATTCGTCAGGCAATCACGAGAGCCATTGCGGATCAGGCAAGAACCATTCGTATTCCGGTCCACATGGTCGAAACGATTCACAAAGTTTCGAGATATTCCAGACAGATGTTGCAGGAACTCGGTCGGGAAGCAACTGCCGAAGAAATCGGCGAAAAAATGGATATGAGTGCCGACAAAGTGCGTGAAATCATGAAGATTGCTCAGGATCCCGTATCCCTCGAAACACCGATCGGCGAAGAGGAAGACAGTCACCTCGGCGATTTCATTCCAGATGACGATACGCCGTCGCCTGCAGATGCAACATCGAGCAACATTCTGCGTGAAGAACTCGAAAAGCAACTCCACACGCTCACGCCCCGTGAAGAACACGTTATCAAACTGCGGTTCGGACTTTATGACGGCAGAACGAGAACTCTCGAAGAGGTCGGCAAAGAGTTTGACATTACGAGAGAAAGAATCCGTCAGATCGAGGCAAAAGCACTGCGGAAATTGCGTCATCCGAGCCGTGCTAAGCACCTGCGTGGCTTTGTCGAATAATTTTTGTTTGAACTGTCAAAAATCAGATTGCATTTTTTGCTATGTTGCACAAGAAAAACGGCATATTGCACAAAAATAGACAAGTATTTTTGTGCAGAATCACAACAAATCGGACGCTTTTTGAGTCAATTCGGCAATGCAAACACGATTCAAACTTTTTGGACACAAAAAATTCACTTGACATTATTTGTTTTTTGGTGTAAAATATATAAGATAAAATAGCGGTTTTCTGTCTTCTGACGGAAAACAGAGGTAATCAGGAGGAAAATATGAAAAACAGACTGATTTGTCTTGCACTTTGCTTGGTGATGCTTGCATCGGTGGTTCTCACCGGTTGTTCGAGTAAAACCAGCGAAGAGGTCCAATCGGAAATCAACGAAACGCAGTCCGAGAGTGCAAGATCCTTGACCATGTGGTTGGTATCGGAAAAGGAAATCGATGCCGAAACCGCAACACGTGTTACCAATGCGGTAAACGAAATCACCGAATCGAAATTCAAGGTGAGAATGACACTTTACTTTTTCACCGAATCGGAATATGAAGCGGTCCTCACCGAAAATATTCGGTTAAGAGAAGACAGCAAGAGCATCTTCACGACAGGGACAAACACAGAGGTTGAAACCGAGGCGACAACCGATGAAACCGCAACAATTCTCGAAGAAACCGAAACGGATAAATTCGGTCGTGTCACGGTCAAATATCCGGATCTCAAGCCGAATCAGGTCGACATCGTCTACATTCAGGGCGAAGAGATGTTCAAGCAGTATGTTTCGAACGGCTGGCTCAAACAGTTGGACGAAGAATTGAGTGCATCTTCCAAGAAAATCAAGGAATTTGTTTCGCAAACGCTTCTGACTGCCGCCAAAATCAACGGCGGAACATACGCAATTCCGAACAACAGCACAATCGGCGAATATACCTTTATGTTGATTGACAAGGAAATCGCCTCCAAATTCGGTACGGACGGTGCTTATGAAAGAGGCGATATTGACGGTTTCTTCAACGAGTATATTTACAGTTACCTCGATAACGTCCGTGCTTTGAACGATAGCAGTATCGTACCGGTTGACGGCACTTATGACGAACTGTTGAGCCTGCTCGCTCACTACTGGTCAATTGATCCCGATACCTATGAGACTGACAACTCCCGTTTCTCGGTTCTCGGCTACCGTTATACCAATCCGAGTACGCTTTCGAGAGGCACAACGATTCTCTCTTTCGATAGTCTTTTGGGTGATTCGACTTTCTGCAAGAACTACTACGAGTTGAACCGCATGAAGATGCTGGGCAATTACTACGGCGAAGCAACCGAAGGGAAGACTCCTGCCGTGAAATTTGCAACCGGTGATCTCTCCGATTACAATGCATATCTCGCAGAAGACAGCGAATATCTGCCGGTTATCGTCAAATATCCGTCCGTCGACGTCGATGACGTTTACGAAAATATGTTCGGCGTCTGTGCCTATGCGGAAGACCTCAGTGCCTGCATGGAAATTTTGACCTACCTCACTACCAATACCGATTTCCGCAACCTCATTCAGTACGGTGTGGAAGGGGAAGATTATAAAGTTGTCAAGGACGATGACGGCAACAGCGTTGTCGAACGTTTGCAGGACAACTACCTGATGGATGTCTTCAAGACCGGTAACACCTTTATTGCATACCCCGATCCGTCCAAGGGACTGACCGCAGATGTATGGGAAATCGGTAAACAACAGAATCGTCAGGCTCTTGTCGAACCGCTCCTCAACTTCGACTTTGCAGAACTTGCAAAAACATCCGGAACAAGTTCTTCTTCAAGCAGAAAAGTCGGATCGACAGGCTATACTTACACATTTACAACCGGATATTCCCGTGAAGTTTTGGCACAGAATGCTCTGCTCAAAGCGTGGATAGATTCCGCCGATGCAAACGGCAAGGGCGTTTATGTCCTGCATACCTGCCCGAGCAACAGCGGTCAGAACCTGAGTGCAATGGTTTATTATTACAATAACAACATCAAAGATGCAAAGGTCGATGTTACCGACGGTGACGGAGCAGTCAATGTCGCTTATACGGGAACTGCAGGCGACGGTTACGAAATTACAATTATCGATTTCTACGGCAAGAAGAATTCCAGCAAATTGAATTGGAATTACACCTTCAACGGAACAACCTCTCCGGCAATTATCAAGTATCAGAATTCGCTTCTCACGTTTGATGCACTCAATACCGAAACTTACAACATCACCGTGACATCAGACCTTACGCTCGCAATGATCGCCGAAAATTCCGTTGCCGTCAAGTGGGCAATGAGCAAGTCCGGTTCCAAGGGCTATGTCGGCACTTATGTTGCAGATAATTCCGAAGGCGGAAAAACTTACACATACATTGTCTATGTGCCGAAAATTACATTGCCTTACAGCCTGAAAACTTTACCGAGCGGAACGGACAAAGTTCTCAATTTGAATGTCGACTATGTTATCAACGAAACCGGTAAGCTCGGAAGCACTGAATATGCACTCTTCCTCGTGACTGTGCGTGCCGATGCAGACGTGACCGTTAATTTCAACCTGAATGGTTTGGAAACGGCAGATCCCGAAACCTTTACGGAAGATCCGAAGCTGACCGTTTTCGGAGCACTTGACACCGAAATGGTGAAATATTTCGATATGATTTCGACAAAAGTTGCCAACCTTGTCAATGCAGTCGTGACAAAGACCGGTGCAACCGAAAAAGAACTCAAAGCAGTTATCGATGATTTGAATGTTCTCTTCACCGTGCCGGAAAATGTCGAATTTGTCGATTCCGATTTGCAAACGGAACTTGCATCGAAACTTTCGACCGACGATGTCAAAGCGTTTGTTGCCGAATTGAATCTTGCAGACTTCTACTGGTATCTTGTCGGCGGAACAAGCAAAGCCGAAGTCCACCACAAAGAAGCGGAAGTAGGCGATGAAGGACCGACCGGTAAGTATATTGACAAGACCGAGAACACTTTGACCGGCGAATCTTATTACTACTACCAATCTCCGTACGCAATCTACTATGCTTGGCTGAAATCCAACGGCTACGCTAAATAAGTACGAAATCAAACAGCCTCTTGTCCAAATGCAAGGGGCTGTTTGTTAAGGGTAACTTTACATTAAAAAATCATATTAGGAGAAACGAATGGATTATATCGTAACAAATAAAAATGCATCCGGTATTGTCACATTGAATGCAACCGAAATTGAAAAAGATATTTGCGTTTTGGATGTAGACATCCGTTTTGATTGTCCTTGCACACCGCAACCGATTAAAATCTCATGGCAAGAACCCTGCATTGATATGATAGCAGTTTGGAAAGCCGATTCCTCGTTCAAACGCTTTCTCGGACCGAATTGGGCAAAGCAGAGAAACACCGCAAGGCTTGCATCGGGTGCACCGCTTGCCTCATGGTTGTCGAATGAATCTAAAAATCGCCTGACCGTCACAATTTCCGATGCCGAAACGCCGACCGAAATTTTCGGCGGTGTGATTGAAGAAAACGGGACGATCGATTGCGGAGTCACGTTTTTCACCAAACCGATAAATCCGATTCAAACCTATCACGCTAAAATCTTGCTCGACCGTCGGAATGTTCGATACGAAGATGCACTCAAAAAAGCCGATGAATTTTGGGTAACCGTCGGCGAGTATCCGTACGCCTATGTTCCGCAGGCATCAAGGGAAGCGGTCTATTCCTGCTGGTATTCCTTCCACCAGATGATAGATGTTCCGGCAATCATTGAGCAATGCCGTTTAGCAAAAACGTATGGTATGAAAACCGTTATCGTCGATGACGGTTGGCAGACCGAAGACGGTTCACGCGGGTATGCCTACTGCGGTGACTGGAAAGTCGCACCGGCAAAAATCGCCGATATGCATCGGTTTGTCGACGATGTCCATAAACTCGGCATGAAATTTGTCCTTTGGTATTCCGTGCCGTTTGTCGGAAAGTATGCCGATGCCTATCAAAAATTTCACGATATGACCTTGGGATCGACTGGAGAAGAGTGGGAAGCACTCGATCCCCGTTACCCCGAAGTGCGTGAATATCTGACGGGACTTTATGTAAATGCCGTCAAAGATTGGGACTTGGACGGCTTCAAACTCGATTTTATCGATTCTTTCAACCTGAATGCAAATACCAAATCGCACGATGACCGTTGGGACACGACATCGCTCGAGGAGGGAATCGACAGACTTTTGAAACACATTTCCGAATCCCTCAAAGCACTGAAACCGGACATTATGATTGAATTCCGTCAGTCCTATTTCGGACCTGCCATTCGCAAATACGGCAATATGATCCGAGTCAGTGACTGTCCGGACGATCCGATGCACAACCGAGTTTCAAGCGTGGATCTGCGTTATATGCTCGGAAAAGTACCGGTACATTCGGATATGCTTATGTGGCGGAACGATGACACGCCCGAGGCGGTCGCATACCAAATGATTACGACCTTACTTTGCGTTCCGCAGATTTCGGTTATGCTCGATAAGATTCCGCAAATGCATAAAAAAGTCCTGAGATTTTACTTGGATTTCTGGCAGGCACACCGTGAAACACTCCTTGACGGTGTATTGCGTGCCGATCATCCGGAATCACTTTACAGCCAAGTCCGTGTGGAAAATGACGGCGAATTGATTGCAATTGCCTATACAAATCCGATTTTGCGATCCGACTTCGCAAAACCTACCACATTCATCAATGCGAACGGTGCCGACGAATTGTATCTGCAAAACTGTGGAAAGACACACACTCGCACCATAACAATTTATGATTGCATGGGAAATATCGTTTCGAAGAATGACAATGAACTTCATACCGGTGTACACGCATTCAAAGTTCCGAACGGCGGAATGCTCGTAGCGGAATGATACTGTTTCTTATCGCCTCTGAAATTTCGGCGAAATTTCGGAGGCGATAATTTCTTTTTTCTTGCCGTTATGAAAGAAAAATAGGGAAATCTTCTTTCAAAAAGGACTTTTTCTCTGCAAACAGTTTACATTTTACCGATTTTGTGTTATAATATAACAAGGTATGTCAATTTAGATGTACCGTGTAGCCAAGAACCGGAGGTTGCCATGTTGGATTTTATACGCATATCGGCTTGCGTGCCGGAAGTTTCCGTCGGAAATACCCGTCTGAATGTCGATAAAATCATTGCACAAGCAAAGACGGCGGAGCAGATGCATCCGCAATTGACCGTATTTCCGGAGTTGTCGGTAACCGGTTATACCTGCGGTGACCTGTTCTTTCAGTCGACATTGCTCTGCGGTGCATTGGAAGGCTTGCATCGGATTGTCGAAGCATCAAAAGATTTGCAATCGATTTTGGCAGTCGGTTTTCCGCTCGAGTCGGACGGAAAATTATACAGTTGTGCCGGAATTATTTATCACGGAAAATTGATGGGCATCGTCCCGAAAACCTATATTCCGAATTATAACGAATTTTATGAAAAACGCTGGTTCACGTCCGGAAATAATCTCAAACGAACCGAACTCGCACCGAGTCAAATAAGCCTTGACGATTTGCAAACCGAGCCGATTCCATTTGGCACGGACATCATTTTCGATACCGGTGCATTCCGCTTCGGTACGGAAATTTGCGAGGACCTTTGGGCAACCGTTCCACCGAGTGCAAAACTCGCTTTGTGCGGTGCGGAAGTTATCGTCAATCTCTCTGCAAGCAACGAAACCATTTCCAAACGCCGTTACAGACAGTCAATCGTCTCCATGCAGTCCGCATCGCAATTGTCTGCCTACGTCTATGTTTCCGCAGGGTGTAGCGAATCGACAACCGACCTGATTTTCTCCGGTCACAGTATCATTTGCGAGGCAGGGCGGACGGTCGCCGAAAACAAAAAAACAATTGACGGCGATTATATTCTCTACGGCGACATCGATCTCGGCAAAATCCGAGTCGACCGTCTGAAAATCAAAACTTATGCGGATTGCTCCGAGCAGAATTCCGCAAATTTTCGTACCGTTTCGATTCCACAGACACTGCCTGAAAATGATTTGGAATTTTACAGTGTTTCCAAATTGCCGTTTGTTCCGAATACCAAAACTGACCGCCGTGAAAGATGTCTTGACATTTTTGAAATGCAGGTCATGGGACTGAAAAAGCGTATGGAAATCACGCACGGCAGACCGGTTATCGGCGTGTCCGGCGGACTCGATTCCACCTTGGCACTGCTCGTTGCAACCGAGGCGACACGCAGGCTTTCAAGACCGGTCACCGATGTTGTCGGCATCACGATGCCGTGCTTCGGTACGACCGACAGAACCTATCGCAATGCATGGGAACTTATGCGGACACTCGGAATTACCGCAGTGGAAATTCCGATTGCAAAGTCGGTCGAGCAACATTTCCGTGACATCGGGCAGGACAGAAATACATTTGATTTGACCTTTGAAAATTCGCAGGCAAGGGAACGCACGCAGGTTTTAATGGACTATGCAGGCAGAATCGGCGGATTTGTCGCCGGTACCGGCGATCTCAGCGAATTGGCACTCGGTTGGTGTACCTATAACGCTGACCACATGAGTATGTACGGCGTGAACTGCGGTGTGCCGAAAACTTTGGTTCGCTGGATGATTGACAGTATTATGCAGAACGATATTTTCGCATCTTCCGATGCGGTTTTGCGTGATATTCTCGATACACCGATCAGTCCCGAACTGCTCCCGCCGGATGCGGAGGGAAAGATTGCTCAGCAAACCGAAGAAATTGTCGGTCCGTACGCATTGCACGACTTTTTCCTTTACTACACAGTGCGTTACGGATTTTTACCGGAAAAGATTTTCGCACTTGCAAAACACGCATTCCGAAACGATTTTGATTCCGCCACGATCAAAAAGTGGCTGGTGTCCTTCTATCGCAGATTTTTCACGCAACAGTTCAAACGGAGTTGTCTTCCGGACGGCGTTAAAATCGGCAGTATCTGTCTGTCCCCGAGAGGCGATTGGAGAATGCCGAGCGATGCATCCGCTAAAATTTGGATTGAGCGTGCGGAGAAAATCGAAATCGAATGAAAATTGTAAAACTTTACCCGGGTTCGTTCGGTGCAAACTGTTGGTTGCTTCTGTCGCATGACGGTCATACTGCCGTTGTCGATCCGAGTCCCAACGCCGATACGATCCTCGATGCCGTGAAAAAAGAAAATGCAATTCTGACCGATATCTTTCTCACACACGGACATTTCGATCACATTCTGTCGCTCGATACTTTGCGTGAAAAGACCGGTGTCAAAGCGTGGATTCACGCAGACGATTTTGAATTGCCGTCCGATCCCGTAAAGAATGCATTTGAAACTTTCTTTCATCAAAAGCGATCTTGGAATTCACCCGATAAAACCTTTTCGGACGGTGATATACTCAAAATCGGTGACGAATCGGTTACGGTTTTGCATACCGCCGGTCATACCGCAGGCAGTGTCTGTTTCCTTTGCAATGACGGACACGACATTTTAACGGGGGACACTTTATTTGAAAATTCTTACGGTCGTTGCGATTTGTACGGTGGTGACATTGCGAAAATGCAAACATCGCTTGCGAGACTGTCGCAGGAAAAACTTTCCGCCGTCATACATGCGGGACACGGAAATGAAACGACTCTTGAATTTGCACTGGAATCAATTGGAATGATATGAGGAACAATTATGGATTTTGAAAAACTTGCTGAACTGTTATTTCCGAATGTAACCGAAAGCCCTGCCGATGTAGAGGCAAAATATCCGCCGAGAAATCTGCCGGAGGGGGCAAAGGTCACAAGATTTGCACCGAGTCCAACGGGATTTGTCCATTTCGGAGGGCTGTTTCCGTCCACGATAGGCGAACGGCTCGCACACCAATCCGGAGGTGTTTTCTATCTTCGCATTGAGGACACCGATGCAAAGCGGGAAGTCCCCGGGGCTGCCGAAGGCTTGATTCGTACACTGTCGCATTACGGAATCCGTTTTGACGAAGGTGCAATTTTAGGCGACGACGGCAAAATCTGCAATCACGGCATTTACGGTCCTTACAAGCAAAGCGAAAGAGGACCTATTTACCACGTTTACGCAAAAGATTTGCTCAAGCGTGGTTTGGCTTACCCCGTATTTACGACCAAAGAAGAACTCGAAGCCCTGAACGCCGTCGACAAGAAAGCCGAAATCAAGGCGAAAGACTGGGAAAACGAGAACGGTGACCGTGTCGCCGAGCAGGCAAAGCAAAGGCAGTTTACACTCGAAGAGGTCGAAGCACATCTTGCAAACGGCGATCCGTTCGTCCTGCGTATTTTGGCGGACGGCAATCCCGAAAAGAAAATTCCGTTTACCGATCTCGTCAAGGGCAAACTCGAAATTCCGGAAAATGACGAAGATTTCGTTCTTCTCAAAAGCGACGGCATTCCGACCTATCATTTCGCTCATGCAGTTGACGATCATTTAATGGGAACGACACACGTCATTCGTGGAGAAGAATGGTTGCCGAGCCTTGCAAAGCACTTGATGCTCTTCCGCTATCTCGGATTCCGCCTGCCGAAATATCTGCATATCGCACAGATTATGCGACTGGACGAAAACGGCAACAAAAAGAAACTTTCCAAGCGTGATATGGGTGCAAATATGGACGATTACAGCCGTATGGGCTATGCTCCCGATTGCGTTTGCGAATATATCATGACCTTGCTCAATTCCAATTACGAGGAATGGCACGCACAGAATCCGGACAAACCGTATACCGAATTCCCATTCAACATCAAAAAAATGAGTGCATCCGGTTGTCTGTTCGATTTCAACAAACTGAACGATGTCAGTAAAAACGTGATTTCCCGTATGACCGCCGATGAGGTTTACAAACAAGCGACCGAATGGGCAAAACAGTACGACAGCGATTTCGGCACTTTGTTGGAAGCCGATCCCGTTTACGCCAAAGCGATTTTTGCAATCGGCAGAGGGGGCAAGAAACCCCGTAAAGATTTTGCAACATGGGCAGACGTCAAAGGCTATATGGATTTCTTCTATGACGGTCTTTTCACGGTTAAAGATGCCTATGCGGAGAATTTCTCAAAAGAAGACATTCGCACGGCACTCGAAGAATTTCTTTCAACTTACGATCCGTCCGACGATATGAACGCATGGTTTGAAAAAATCAAAGCGGTAGCGGAAAAAATCGGCTATGCCTCGGATATGAAAGTCTACAAAGCAACGCCCGAAGCCTTTCGCGGAAATGTTGCGGATGTCAGTATGTTCTTACGTGTTGCGGTGACGGGAAAACTCAATTCTCCCGATATGTATGCCGTAATGCAGGTGATGGGCGAAAACCGTGTCAAAGCCCGCATTCATGCAATGATCGAAAAACTGAAATGAGGTGTCTCAATGGAAGAATTGGAAAAGAATTTTATACAGGATTTTATCGATGCGGATCTGTCAAATAACCCTGGCATGAAAGTGCATACCCGTTTTCCGCCCGAACCGAACGGTTATCTGCATATTGGTCACTGCAAAGCCCTTTGCGTCGATTTCGGAACGGCAAAAAAATACGGCGGTGTCTGCAATCTCCGAATGGATGACACCAACCCCGCCAAAGAAGATACCGAATATGTCGACGCTATCAAAGAAGACATTCATTGGCTCGGTTTTGACTGGGGCGACCGTTTCTTCTACGGCTCGGATTATTTCGAAAAGGATTACGAACTGGCGGTGGGACTTATCAAAAAAGGACTTGCCTATGTCTGCGAACTGTCGGCGGAAGAATTCCGTGATCCGAAATATTGCGGAGATCTCACGCATCCGGCAGTTTCTCCATGGCGTGACAGACCGATATCCGAAAGTCTTGATCTGTTCGAACGCATGAAAAACGGCGAATTTCCGGAAGGCAAATACACGTTAAGAGCAAAAATCGACCTTGCATCCGGTAACTTCTGTATGCGTGATCCGGTTATTTACCGCATCAAATATGTCGAGCATCACAGACAGGGGACGAAATGGTGCATTTTCCCGATGTACGATTTTGCACATCCGATTCAGGATGCTCTGGAAGGCATTACGCACTCGCTCTGTTCACTGGAATATGAAATTCACCGTCCGCTTTACAACTGGGTGCGTGACAATGTCGACATAAAAGGCAATCCGGCAGGATTCCCACGCCAGATTGAATTTGCAAGACTGAATATCACCCATACAGTTCTGTCAAAACGTTTTCTCCGTTCGCTTGTCGAAACGGGAGCGGTTGACGGCTGGGACGATCCGAGAATGCCGACGCTTTGCGGTCTGCGTAGGAGAGGGTATACCCCGGGATCGATTCTAGATTTCATCAACCGGACCGGCGTCGCAAAATCCGATTCGTTGGTCGATATTCGCCAACTCGAAGCCTGCCTGCGTGACGAACTCAACAAAACTGCACCCCGTCGTATTGCAATCGAACGCCCGATCAAAGTGGTGATTACCAACTATCCGGAGAACAAAACCGAATATTTCGATCTTCCGAACAATCCGCAGGACGAAAACGCAGGAACGAGAAAAGTTCCGTTTACCCGTGAACTTTATATCGATGCATCCGATTTTGCCGAAGTTCCGCCCCCGAAATTCTTCCGTATGAAACCGGACGGCGAGGTCCGCTTGATGGGTGCATATATTGTCAAGTGCAACGAAACCGTGAAGAATGCGGACGGCAGTATCGCCGAACTGCATTGCACGGCGGACCTCGAAACCGGAAACGGCAATCCCGTTGATGGCAGAAAGATCAAAGGAACGATTCATTGGTTGTCCGCTCCCAACGCAATTGACATCAAACTGCATCTCTACGATCATTTGATGACGCTCGAAAATCCGTCAGACAAACCGGATGACAAGGAATATGCCGACTTTATCAATCCCGATTCACTGGTTGTTGTTGAAGGTGCGAAAGGCGAACCCGCTCTTGCCGATGCAAAGGCAGGAGACAAATTCCAGTTTGTTCGTTTCGGTTATTTCTGCCTTGACACCAAAAACAAGGGAACGTTTAACCGTTCCGTCGGCTTGAAAGACAGTTTTCCGAAAGGTTAAAAAAATCAAAAAATAAAGGGAGTAAGTT
This sequence comes from bacterium, assembly GCA_963627065.1. GTDB lineage: Bacteria > Bacillota > Clostridia > Oscillospirales > CAG-272 > UMGS1865. The sequence continues at coordinate 186,351 of CAVGAA010000001.1, forward strand.
CTATGACTTTGGTTATTCTTGCAGCCGGACTCGGCTCACGCTACGGCGGTCTCAAACAGCTCGATCCCATGACGGATGCCGGCAATTTCATCATTGATTTTTCGGTTTACGATGCAATCCGTGCCGGCTTCGATCAGGTGGTTTTCATCATCAAAAAAGAAAATCTGGAACAGTTCCGTGAAACAATCGGAAACAGAATTGCAAAGAAAATCCGTGTAAAGTATGTGTTCCAAGATATTAACGATTTGCCGACCGGTTTGACGCTTCCGGCAGGCAGAACGAAGCCGTGGGGAACGGGGCACGCCGTCTGGTGTGCAAAAGACGTCGTAACCGATAATTTTGCGGTTATCAATGCGGACGATTTCTACGGTCGTGAAACATTTGTTCGTTTGGCAGAGCATCTCTCAAAATCCGGTCTTTCCGGTGTACCTGCTCACCATTGCATGGTCGGTTTCCGTGCAGGCAACACTTTGACCGAAAACGGAACGGTTTCCCGTGGTGTTTGTGAAGTGGACGGAAACGGAAAACTTATTCGTGTCACCGAACGCACCAAGATCGAAAAGAGAGAAACCTGTGCCGCATATCTCGAAGATGACGGCAATACTTGGACAGAACTTCCGTTCAATACGGTCGTTTCCATGAATTGCTGGGGCTTTACACCGGACTTGTTCCGCCATTTGGAAACCGAATTGCGTGGATTTTACGATGTCGCAGTTCCGACCAATCCGCTCAAATGTGAATTCTATCTGCCGTTTGCCGTGCAGGCACAAATGGAAGCAAAACTTTGCGATGTGCAAGTTTACCCGACCGAATCGGTGTGGCAGGGCGTAACCTATCATGAAGACAAAGAACGTGTCAAAAACGCAATTTCCGATTTGATTGCAAAGGGTGAGTACCCTGCGGATCTGTGGGCATAAAATAGGAAAGAGGTAAAATAAAATGGCTATTTTGATTACGGGCGGAGCGGGATTTATCGGTTCGCATACCGCCGTCGAATTTCTGAACGCAGGCTATGACATTGTCATTGCCGACAATTACAGTAACAGTTCCCCGAAAGCACTGGACAGAATCCGTGAAATTACCGGAAAAGATTTTCGCTTTTATGAGGTCGATCTCTGCGACAAAGAGGCACTCCGCCGTGTATTCGTCGAAAATCCGGATATTGACTCCGCTATTCACTTTGCAGGTCTGAAAGCCGTCGGCGAATCGGTTGCAAAGCCGGGACTTTACTACTATAACAACCTGCTCAGTACACTCAATCTTGTAGAACTTATGGCACAGTACAACGCAAAACGCATTGTCTTCAGTTCTTCCGCAACGGTTTACGGATCTCCCAAAACCGTACCGATTAAGGAAGATTTTCCGCTTTCCACGACCAACCCGTACGGTGAAACGAAACTCATGATTGAGCGGATTCTCAAAGATATTTGGGTAGCAGATAACGGATGGAGCGTTTCGGTTCTGCGTTATTTCAACCCGATCGGTGCTCACAAGAGCGGTCTTATCGGCGAAAATCCGAGAGGCATTCCGAACAACCTTTTGCCTTATGTCGCAAAGGTTGCGGCAGGTCAACTCCCGTATTTGCAGGTCTACGGCAACGATTACAATACACCGGACGGCACGGGTGTCCGTGATTATATTCATGTGGTCGACCTTGCAAAAGCACATCTCAAAGCATTGCAGAGAGCCGAAAAAGTCACTGGTGTCGAGTATTACAACATAGGCACGGGTGTCGGCTATTCGGTCCTTGACATTGTCCACGCATACGAAAAAGCAAGCGGTCTGAAAGTGCCGTACAAAATCGTTGCACGTCGCCCGGGGGACATTGCAACCTGCTATGCAGATCCCACCAAAGCCGCAGAAATTCTCGGTTGGCGTGCGGAAAATAACATTGAAGATATGTGCCGTGACTTGGCAAACTGGCAAAAGAAAAATCCGAACGGATACGAGGGCTGAACGCTATGATTACGAAACATTATTTTGGATCGCTTGAAAACGGTCAGGAAGTTTACTGCTATACTATGAAGAACCGCACGAATATGACGGTTACAATCTGCGAATTCGGCGGTGCGGTCACGGAAATTCGTGTACCGGATAAATACGGTCGCTGTGCCGATGTCGTTGAGGGCTACGACTCCCTGCGTGACTATGTTCTGGCGGACGGCTATCTCGGTGCTTTGGTTGGCAGAATCGGCAACCGAGTCGCAAACGGAAAATTTGCACTGGACGGCAAGACCTATACGCTCTACCAAAATGACGGCAAAAACTCTCTTCACGGCGGAAAAATCGGTTTTTCACACAGAATGTGGAATGTCAAGCCGGTTGACGGTGAAGAACCGAAACTTGTTTTGACTTTGCATTCTCCGGACGGCGAAGAGGGCTACCCCGGGAATGTCGATGTCACCGTGACCTACTCTTTGTTGAATGGAAATGCACTTTCCATTCGTTACGAGGCGACAACCGACAAACGCACGCCCCTCAACCTCACCAATCATACCTATTTCAATCTCGGCGGTTACGCATCCGGAAAGATTTTTGACCATGTCGTCCAAATGGAAGCAGATAAATATCTGCCGACCTATGCAGATTTGATTCCGACAGGGGAAATTCGTTCCGTGACCGGTACACCGTTTGATTTCCGTGAGCCGAAGACAATCGGTCAGGATTTCAATTTTGACAACGAAGATTTGAAGATTGCAGGCGGATATGACCATTGCATCTGCTTTACCGAAGGGGAAACCGCAGAACCGACACTCCGTGTGCAGATTTACGAGCCGAACAGCGGACGCATTCTCAAAATGTTTACAAATCAACCTTGTATGCAGTTCTATACCGGAAATTTCCTCTGCAATGCCGAATATCCGCTCAAAGGCGGTTATCCGCAGAATAAGCAATCGGCATTCTGCCTTGAAACGCAAAAAATGCCCGATTCCGTCAACCACAAGAATTTCACCGACACAATTGTCGAGCCGAATAAGCCTTACGAGCATACCACCATTTACCAATTCTCGGTGAAAGAATGATAGGGGAAAATCTGCAATAATAAGAGAGAGCCGTGAGGCTCTCTCTTGCACTATAAGGATTTGATAACCGTTTCCAATTCGCTCAACCGTTGAATTTCCGCAGTCGGGCGAATGTCAATCGTATTTTTCGCTCGGTCGGGATTGAACCATACCGTTTTCAATCCGGAGTTGATACCGCACAGAATGTCGGATGTCAGGCGGTCGCCGACCATAACGCAATCTTCCCGTTTCAGAATCGGCAAGTTTGAAAATATTTTGTCAAAAAATGCGGTTGACGGCTTTTCGACACCCAATTCTTCCGAGAGAAACAGTTTGTCGAAACAGTCCAGAATTTTTGCTTCACGCAAACGGGAAATTTGCACGGACACCGAACCGTTCGATGCAGAATACAATCGATATTTTCCATGCAGGTTTGTCAAAATCTCTTTCGCACCTGCAACGAGTTGTCCTTGCTCAGATAGCGTTGATTCATATTCCATAGCCAATTCTTGATACGAAAGACCTGAAAAGCCGAATTCCGCAATCAAATCACGGTAACGGAACACTTTCAACTCGTCACGGGTAACTTTTTTCTCCTCGAGTTTGTGCCAATAAGAGGCGTTGATAGCCGAATATCTTGCAAGAATTTCTTCGGTGACTTTGACACCGTGCCGTGATAAAATGGTCGCAACGGCAGTCCGTTCTGCCAAGCGAAAATCGAGCAGTGTATCGTCCAAATCAAAAAATATTGCGTGAATCATTGTGTAGCCTCTTGCGGAATTCTGCTGTCATGGCAGACAAGATACAGAATTTGCGTATTTTCGGAAAGTTTTTCAAGATACATCAGTGCGGTTTTTAGATTGTCGTCATCAAAATTGACGAACGGATCGTCCAGAATCAAGAACGGTTTTTCGTCACCGGTGAAAAGTGCATCGGTGAGGGCAAGTCTTGCACAGAACTGCATCAAATCTTTCGTTCCACGGCTTGCGTAGGCAAAATCGTGCGTGATTGCATTTTCACGGAGTGACAAAGCCATTTTTGAGTCGATTTTTGCTTTCAGATTTTCGTTTTTCCAAAGATTGTTCATATGTTTGGCAAACGCCGTCTGCATACCGTCCAAATATTTCGTATCGAGCGTTTCTTTTGCATTCTTTAAAAATTCGGCTGTTTTTTCAATCACTTCGAGATTTTCGAATGCGATATTGTAGTTGGTTTCGATGTCGGAAATTTCATCCATTAAATTCGGAATCTGTTCGGTTTGGTTTGCCAAAGTTGTCCATTGCTCATCGCAAGTTTTCTCATTTTTACGTGCGGCCGTTACCCGTTCCTGCAATTGTTCTTCATTCAAGTCGATTTCCGTAATCGGCGAGTCCAAAAGAGCTTTGTTTTTCTCACGGAATGTATTGAATTCGGATTTTTTCTCGACAATTTCGTTTGTCAACTGCCGATATTGCATTGCAAGACTTTCCATTTGATGTTGCAGATTTTCGGGTTTGTTGCCGACAGGTTGTAAAAGCCTTTCAAAAAACGAACCCAATTCATTCTGTAACGATTTACAGTGTTTTTCTAATTTTTCGGCATTTTTCGCCAGCTTTTGTTCTTTCAATCGCAAATTTTCAAGTTGATCGGCATCATTTTTTAACTTTGCAAGCAATATCGGAAGTCGATCATACGAATTCGGCTTTTGAAAATCGAATTTCGCAAAAAATGAATCGATTGCTTGCAAAATTTCGGTGCGAGTCCGGTCAAAATCCTCTTTCTTTTGCCGATATGCAACCATTGATTTTTGATATTCCCGTGCATCGACACAATATTTTTGGAGTGTGGCAAGTTCCGCATAAGCGTTTCCGCCATTCGTATGCACGCCGTAGCGTGAGAGCATTGCAAAAATCGGTTTCAGAACATCTTCGGATTTTTCGACAGGTTCTTCCGGTTGACTTTGCATTTTTCCCTTGCCGAACAGGAACAGCAGAATTGAAAGAATCACCAAAGCACTACCGCCGACACCGCAGAAAACGGTTTTCATTGCAAACGCCAAAATCAAAAGACCGACACCACCGACAAGTGAGAGCAGGGGAAAGACCGTGGGAATTTTGCGTTTGGCTTTCGGCTGAACTTTCGGCAATTCTTCCTGCCTTTTCAGTTGCTCGGCTTTATCGATTTGTTCTTTTGCGTTTTGCAGTGTTTGGCTATTCGGAAGCCCGATATTGATAAGATTTTGAACGGCAGGCGACGTGGACGGAATATTCAACTTTCCGATTTCAATATCGGCTTTCCGCAAATCGCTGTCTAACCGGTCGGCACTGTCCCAATCTTCCGACGTCGGTATATTGAAAGGAAATTTAGCCGTCAATGCCTCTAACTGTGCTTTTTCTGTATCCGATAATTTCGCATGGTTCAGTTCTAATTGTTCGGAGCGGTGTTTCGTGAGTTTTTCTTGGTTTTCGACCAATTCTTCGTGTGTCGGAATGATGCCGTCACGGAAAGATTCGACAATTTTCTTTTGTGAGTCTTCTTTTTTTGCTAAATCGGTGACGTATTGGTTATAAACGGTATGAGCGGACTGTTTTTTTGCGTTTTCGGTGCAGATTTTGTTATAGTCTTGCAATTCCTTTTCGGCATTGCCAAGTTCTGTCCTTGCTTTTTGCAGATTGGCTAAGGCATCTTTCTCGTCTTTTTGCATTTTTCGCAAATCAATCAATTGTCTTTTCTTCTCAGACAGTGTATTTTTTAAATCCGCAACCCGACCTTTTCCGCCTTTTAACTTATAAATCTGTCGCTTGCTATCGATGATTTTTTGTGCATCGTCGTAATTGCCGATGTCATCCGGATTTTCGATCAATCCCGACAACTTTGCACGGACACTATCGTTGTCTTTTGTTGAGTCGATTGAATGCTCCGAGAGGAAAAGACTCCGTTCAAAACCGTCGGCATCGATTTCGAATAGGGCATCGCCGAGATTTGTTTTGTCAAATACATCCGATTCCAAGCCGGATGACAAATCGAAAAGTCTGAATGTGTCGCCGGATTCTTTTTCTGCAAAAGTCCGTTCGATACGAAAACGACCTTTTTTGCATTCGAATTCAATTGCACCGCCGTATGCACCGCCGTTCCAAGGCGTATATTTTTTGCGTTCGTTTTCGTCAAGATTTTTTGAACGGCTTGTGGGGTTGCCGTAAAACATTGTCTTGATAAAGACCGTCAATGTGCTTTTTCCCCAGCCGTTTTCGTGACAGAGAATATTCAATCCGTCCGTAAAATTATGCGTATAGTTGTGGAGCTTTCCGAAGTCTTGAATTTCGATTCTTTTGATTTTCATAGGTCTAACTCCTCCCCACGCAATGCACGGATTCCGCACAGAATGACACGTTCTTTTGTTTTTTCGTCCAATTCGGATGCAAGTACTTGTCGAACGAATTCGCCTTTGAGCGAAATGTCGTTGGCATAATCCGCAGGATTGATTGCAAGCGTCGTTTCGTCCTTGATCCGCAACAGTGCAAACCGATCATGCAATGCACTTTCCAGTGCGGAAATGTCCGGTTTATCGTCAATCGATACGGAACCCGTTAAAATGAGCCGACAAAAATCGTTTTTGTCAATGTCTTTCGTTTCATCCGCTACTAAATTCTCCGTGTCAAAAGTCCCGTGACAGTTACCGATATCGACACGTCTTTCAAAAAATGTATGCGGTGCAAACGGTACAAACCGATGCCCGATTTTCGAACCGTTCACCTCAATCTCGATATAGCCTTTTTGACCGCATTCGTCAAAGCCACGTCCCATTAAACAACCGGAATAGCAGGCAACGCCTCTCGCATCGATTTGAAATTCTTTTCGTTCGTGAATATGCCCCATTGCAAGGTAGTCGATATTTTTGTCCCGCAGTTTGCGGAGCGAAACGGCATACTCGCCTTTTCCGTTTCCGTCGACTTGACCGTGCAGAAGCACGATGTTAACGGTGTCGGTGGGGAGTTTCAGATTGTCTTGATTCGGTTCGCTACCTCCGGCAATACGGATATTATCAATTTTATAGTATTTCCAACTTTTGCCGAAGAGGTGCAAATTTTCCGGCAAGTCATCAATTCCGGAAAATCCGTTTTCATCATGATTTCCTGCAAGGTAATAAATGCCGAGATCCGGATATTTACGGAACAAATCCAACACATAGCGAACCGTTTTCGCAGATGTGCAATTTGAATCGAATAAGTCGCCCGAAATTAGCAAGCCGTCAAAACCGTTCTCGTCGGCAAACCGCACAAGCCGAGCAAAATTATTCAAAACTTCCTGCCGATAGGCTTTTGCATCTCCTGCCGAAAATACCGAGCGAAGCGGAGCATCCAAATGAATGTCGGCACAGTGAATGAATCGCATAATGACCTCCCGAAATGTATATGATATATATTATACCATATCTTTTCAAAAAATAAAAGGGGAAAACAAATGATTTTTTTACTTTTCCTTGACAATCGGGCAAAAGTGTGGTATACTTATAATGCGATTTTATCGGTATTGACTTTTGATACTTATTTTTTTGATTTTTAGGAGGATGAAAGAAATGGCAGAAGATGTACGTCCGCTTGTAAACGGCACTTATCTGGAATATATGGGACGACCGCTTGTACGTCAGGAGGACACAATTGTTTACGGTGATATGAGCGAAAAATGCGTTTTGATTTTAGAGATTATGTCTAAAAACAAGGAAACCGGTTTGCCGGAAAACGTCTTGGTCCAGTTGGTTGATTCCAAAGATATGAATAAAATAATAAGGCAGACTTCCAAAAGAGGACTGCACGATGCATTTACGTTGGGATGTGTTTGGCTTGAAAGAGAACTGCAAAACGATGCACCCGCAAAACCGCAAAAATAAACCGAAACAATTCAATATTCGAAATATCAATTGAGAGGAATTACTTATGCAAATCGTTCACTTTACAAATTTACCCGAAGAATTAAAAGCACCTGTTGCCGAGTACTGCTCCGACATCGGTTTGACGGTGTCAAGCAATGCGAAAGTTTCCGTTACCTGTAATACCGGTGATTATCTCGGCGTTGAGGGGACGGGAGGTGCCGTCACGGTGACCTATCACAAAAAATGTGAACTTTTCCGTGCGTTGAGTTATCTGCCGACATTTCTCAAAGACGGCAAGCAGGTTAAGGAAAACGCAAACTATCGACTGCTGTCTTATATGGCAGACTGTTCGAGAAATGCTGTCCTGAACATTCCGTTTGCAAAGCAAATGATTCGCAACCTTGCCGGAATGGGCTATACTTCAATGATGCTCTATACCGAGGATACCTACGAATTGCCGGATTATCCGTATTTCGGTTATCAGCGTGGCAGATATACCGCAAAAGAATTGCGTGAATTGGACGATTATGCAGATTCTTTCGGCATTGAGTTGATTCCTTGCATTCAGGCATTGGCACACCTTGAAACCGCTTTGCGTTGGCCTGATTTTGCAGGTTTCACCGATACGGGTGATATTCTTATGGTCGGTGACGACAGAACTTACAAATTTATCGAATCGGCACTCAAACAATGTGCATCCTGCTTCCGTTCACGCAGAATCAATCTCGGCATGGATGAGGCACATATGCTCGGTTGCGGTCAGTACCTCAAACGCAACGGTTATAAGAACCCTTCCGACATTATGCTTGCACACCTTGACCGAGTGATGGAAATCTGCCGTGAAATCGGCTTCCGACCGATGATTTGGAGCGATATGTTCTTCCGCATGGCATTCGGCGGTGCTTATTACAACAGAACCGGTGAAATTTCGAAAGATGTCATCGATCGCGTTCCGGAAGGACTTTCACTTGTATACTGGGATTATTACACGACCGACCGTGAACTTTGCGACCACATGATGAAATGTCACAAAGATTTCCACAATCCCGTTCTCTTTGCGGGCGGTGCTTGGAAATGGCACGGTTTCGGGGCTCACAACGCATTTTCGCTCAAATCTTCCGAAATTCAACTCGATACCTGCGAAAAATACGGTGTCGATGAAATTCTCGTGACCGGTTGGGGCGACGACGGCGGAGAGGCATCGCAGGTTTCCGCTCTCGCATCGATTCTTTATTTTGCGGAACGTTGCTATCACGGAAAGACCGATTCTTCATGGCTCGATGTCCGTGCAAAACAGTGTTTTGACACATCACTCGAAGATTTGTTGGCATTCGACCTGCCGAACGCACTGCCTGAATGTTCCGTGGATGTTGTCGGCGGTCCTCACGCACCGGCAAAGACTTTGCTCTTCAACGATCCGCTTGAAAGGCTTGCTGACCGCCACATCGTCAGAGCAACCGTTGCACACGAATATCACGAAAGAGCCGAAAAACTGCTCGCACTCGCCGAAAATCCGAAATTCGGTTACGGTTTCGAGGCACTCGGGAAACTCTGCTCGGTTCTGGAATTCAAAGCAACCTTAGGTTTGGACCTTTGCGATGCATACAAAAATGGCGATAAAGCAACGATGAAAAAGATTGCGGACGAAACCATTCCGGAGATTTTGAGCCGTTTGGATGCATTTTTGGTGTCCTTCCGCCGTCAATGGTATTATGAAAATAAAACATTCGGTTTCTCAACGCAGGAGTTGCGAATCGGCGGTTTGAAAGAACGGCTGTTGTCGACTGTTGCAAGACTGCACGCATACCTCGCAGGCGAATGTGAACATATTGAAGAACTCGAGCAGGAAGCATTGCCGTTCAGAAAAGGCGATGACGGAACGTACACCGGACATTTGCGGTGGGATTCAATGCACCCCGGTATCTGATAAAAAATCGTCTTTGACCTAATTGTAAATATTCTGTAAATATCACGCATCCTCTCCAACAATTTTTGATTAACGCTTGACAAGTTGTGATAAATATGTTACAATATATTTGTATGAAATGCGTTATTAAAAATCATGGGGAGGATTTTTAAATGGCAAGAAGGCAAAAATTTGAAGGCGGAACAAGAAACCGGATTATCGAAGTCGGTGCAAAAATGTTCCTTGAAAACGGGTATGATGGAGCAGGCATTCGTGCAATTATGCTCGAAGTCGGGGCTGATGTCGGCGTTTTCTATTATTATTTTCCGTCAAAAGACGAACTGTTCAATGCGGTACTTGATTACTTGTTGAACCCTTACAAGCCTCATTTGGAAGAACTGGTTGACGAGGCAGAGGAAAATCCGCTCGAAGGACTGTTCAGTCTCTACAAGTACTTGCGTGAAGCATCTGTCGAATTCCATTCAAAATACGGAGAAAATCTGCACCGTTCGGTCAAATGGTCCATTAGGGAGCACGCACTCGAAATTATAGAACCCTATACCGAGGAAATCATTTCCATGATCGTCGAGCGGGGAGCGAATCCCGTTATGGACATCCATACGTCCGCCGTTTATCTCGCACATGCACTCGGCAGTTGCCTTTTGAGTGACGATGTCGCATGGGTAAATGTCGCAAGACCGCAACTTATTGAATCCGTCAAAGTCTTAATGGGACTGAAAAACTAAATTTGATTGTCTTATGAAAAAAGAAGGAGCTTTTATGCTCCTTCTTTTTCTATATATTCGACCGCTTTCTTGACACTTGCCTGAATTCGGACGGCGACATATGAAGACGCTTGCGGAAAACCGAACGGAAGAATTTCAAATCACTGTAACCGCAGTCACCGGCGATTTCTTCCACACTTTTCTCACTGTCCGAGAGCAGGTGACATGCCTGTGCAATTCGCAGATTTTGCAGGTATCGCCCGAACGAAACGCCCAATTTTTTCGTAAACAAAGTCGAAATGTAGGACGGCGTGTACCCAATCTTTTTGCCGAGTGCAACAAGCGTAATAGGCTCGGAATAATGCTCGCCCAAATAATTGAGAATCGGGCAGAGAATTCTGTCATCGCACTCCGAATTGTCCGAGTGACGATATATTTTCCGTAAAGTCAAAATCAAAAGTTCCGTGAGATATGCTCTGAGCAATTCGGTCCGTTTCGGTTGCGTACCTTGATATTCCGAATTCATGCGTTCGGTCAGGTATCGGACCTCGCCGGTATCATCGTGAAAAATGACGCTGGTAGGGGATGCCAACAGATTGAAATAGTTGCAACCGATTCCCGAAAATGCGACAAGATCCGGAAAGCCTCTGCAATCTTTCAAAGACGGTTCTAAAAATTCGGGTTTGAAAAGCAGATTGAGAACCGAAAAGGAATTTTCGCCGTCCGGAGAATATTTGTGTGCCTCGCCGTAATCAATCATAAAGAAATCGCCCGAATGCACCTGAACGGACTTGTTGTTAAAATACTGAATTGCACTGCCCGAGAGAACATAAGCAAATTCCAAAAAATCATGCCTATGGTAAACGGTGTTATTATCGTCCGAAACATTTACGGAAATCGGCTCATTCGATAAAAAACGATGTCCGCTGAGCGATTCTATCAAATAAAGCACCTTCTTTCGACTTTGATTACTCAACCGCTATTATTTTACCACAGAAAAGATGAAAAATCAAGTGAAAGAGGGAAAATAAGTAAAAATCGGAGCTTCCATGTGATTGAATAAATTATTTTTAATTCCATTTATCTTGACAAATGCCGTGCGATGTGGTATAATAGTCATGTAAAATTATCGATAATGAGGTGACAAACCCGAATGAATCACAAACTTTACCGCTATTTTGTGGAAAACCGCACGCATCGCACGCTCCGTCGTGATTTTCTGCCCGAACTTGCACGGGAATATTCCGCACAGAGACTTTCTCCCGAGGAACGCATGACACGTAGGTTTGAATTGCTCTGCCGTGAGGAAACGCCCCACATCCAGTCGTTTGAAAAAATCGTCCTGATGCGGACAATCAAAGCACTACCGGACATTTTTACGGTAGACGAATGGAACAAAATCAAACAGGAGCATTACATACACGAGTCCGGTTTTGTGTCGAATCTTTCTCTCGACTACGGGCGAGTCATTTCAACGGGACTTCTGGCAATTCGTGAAACTGCCGACACTTACGGCAAGCGTGTCATCGATGCAATCATCGGACTTTGCGATCGGTATAAAAAACTTGCAACCGAACTCGACCGCCGTGACGTTGTTGCCGTACTTTCAAGAGTCCCACGCTACGGTGCAACGAATTTCCGAGAGGCTCTCCAATTCTTCCGCATCCTGCATTTTTCGCTTTGGCTGGAAGGGGATTATCACAACACGGTCGGAAGATTTGACCAATATATGTACCCGTATTTCAAAAAAGATTACGATGCCGGCGTGTATGACGACAACACTGCACTCGAACTATTGGAAGACTTTTTCGTTTCTTTCAATAAAGACAGCGACCTTTATTTCGGTGTTCAGCAGGGTGACAACGGACAGAGTATGGTGCTCGGCGGACGGTTGGCGGACGGCTCTGAAGGCTTTAATAAACTTTCCGAATTGTGTCTTGCGGCAAGTCGAAATTTGAAACTGATCGATCCGAAAATCAATCTGCGTGTAAATAAAAACACGCCGCTTGACATTTACGAAAAAGCAACGGAACTAACCAAAGTCGGACTCGGTTTTCCGCAATATTCGAATGACGATGTTGTGATAAGAGGACTTGAAAAACTCGGTTACGAACCGCAGGATGCCGTAAATTATGTGGTCGCAGCCTGCTGGGAATTCATCATCCCGTGTGTCGGCAACGATATTGCCAATATCGGAGCGGTTAATTTCCCGAAACTCGTCAATGATGTCCTGCACCGTGATTTACCGCAAAATGTCCCGTTTGACACGATTCTGTCGGATGTGAAAAAGGCAATTCAAGACGATTGCGACCGCATCACCGATTCGGTAAAAAACATTTGGTTTGTGCCGTCGCCTTTCCTCGATCTTTTGCGTGACGGCAAAAAATACAACAATTTCGGCTTGCACGGTTGCGGAATAGCCTCTGCCGCCGATTCTTTGGCATCTGTCAAAGAATATATTTACGATCAAAAAACGGTTACAGCGGACCGACTTCTGCACGCATTGGACACGGATTTTTCGGACGATCCGGAACTGCTCCACTTACTCCGATACGAGGCCCCGAAAATGGGAACGGATGATGACCGTGCGGATCTGCTGGGAACTTTTATCCTCGATGCGTTTGCCGATGCACTTGAGGGGAAGAAAAATAGTCTTGGCGGTATTTGGCGTGCCGGAACGGGAACGGCGATGTATTATCTGTGGTATTCCCGTGATTTGGGGGCAACTGCGGACGGTCGTCGGGCAGGCGAACCTTTCGGAACGAACTTTTCACCCAATCTGTTCACACCCGTCCCCGGACCGCTCTCGGACATTGAATCTTTTACGAAACAGCACATTGAACGCACAATCAACGGCGGACCTCTCACTTTGGAATTTGCCGGCGGTATTTTCGAAAAAGATGAAAACTGTCGGAAAGTCGCAATGCTTGTAAAGCATTTTATCGATCGTGGCGGTCACCAATTGCAATTGAATGCAGTCAATCTCGAAGCAATGAAAGATGCACAGATTCATCCGGAATTGCATCGGCATTTGGTGGTCAGAATCTGGGGGTGGTCGGCTTATTTCGTCGAACTTGACCGTGAATATCAGGACCACGTTATCGCTCGTCAGGAGTACAGCGTTTAAACTTTTGCAAAGGGTATATATAACTCATTTCGGACGGCAAAGTCGAAAAAACTTTTGTCGTCCGATTCATTTTTTTTCGTAACTATTGCAATTTTCGCTTTCTTATGCTATAATATAAATATCTGTATATATTTCGGCAGGGAGGTGCTTTCGTGAATCGTTCAGAACCCATTGTTGTCACGGCAGTTGACCTCGCACCGCTCCTTCCGAAACGCAATCAAAACACGCACAAAGGCGATTACGGTTATGTCGCTCTGCTCGGCGGTTGTATCGAATATTCCGGAGCGGTGAAACTTGCCAATCTTTCGCAATCCGCACTGCGTTCCGGTTGCGGTGTCGCAACGCTTGCCGTGCCGTCATCCCTTGCAAATGCGGTCGCTCCGTATCTGCTCGAAAGTACGCTTTTTCCAATGCCGGATAAAAACGGTCACATGATTTTTAGCGAAGAAAGCCTCCAAAAATTGACGGCAGGCAAACGGGCAATCGCCGTCGGTATGGGCTGGGGAAGAACCGACGATAACATCAAAATTCTCGATTGGCTTCTCAAAAATTATTCCGGATTGCTCGTAATCGATGCAGACGGGCTTTGGGCATTGTCAAAACTCGAACCTGACAATTTAAAAAATGCAACTTGCCATGTGATTTTAACTCCGCATCACGGCGAATTTTCCCGTTTGTGCGGAAAATCGATTGCAGAAATTGCATCGAGTCCAATCGAATCGGCGGAAAATTACGCTCAAAAAGTCGGGGCTACTGTTCTCCTGAAAGGACACACGACAACCGTCACGGACGGCGAAAAAACATACCTTGTCGAACGGGGCTGTGCCGGTATGGCGACAGCCGGAAGCGGTGATGTTCTGTCCGGCGTTCTGGCAGGGCTTCTCGGTTACCTGCCACCGGACGTTCCGACCGTTGCACTCGGTGCGTACCTTTGCGGTCTGGCGGGAGAATTTGCATCCCGCGACGTCGGCGAAATTTCCATGCTGTCAAGCGATACGGTCAAGCATCTGCCCGAAGCCGTCCGCACCGTTCAATCGAATTTAACCAATTTTAATCAAAGGGAACAAACTTGATGAACCGTAGAATTTTGAATATGGAAAATCCCGATGCGACTGCCAAAATCTTCGGCAGTTTCGATTGCAACGCAACGATGATAGAAGATCAATTCGGCGTTACTGTCCGCAACAGAGCAGGGGACAGCGGTGACTCGATCGTGATCGAGGGCGACAATGCGGAATCTGTCAATTCGGCGACGCAGTGTGTCGGCTATCTGCACGAACTTTGCTCCAAGACCGATGAACTTTCCGAACAGACGGTGCAGTATGCCATTGATATGGTGCTGTCGGGACAGGGGACGGAACTGGCGGAACTCGGCGATGCCTGCATCTGTGTAACTGCAAAAGGCAAACCGATCAAAGCAAAAACGGTCGGGCAAAAGCAATATGTCGAGAGCATTCGCCAAAATACAATTGTGTTGGGCGTCGGACCTGCAGGAACGGGCAAAACTTTTTTGGCAGTCGCCATGGCGGTACGTGCTTTGCGTGAAAAGCAGGTCAGTCGAATTATTTTGACAAGACCTGCAATAGAGGCGGGTGAAAAACTCGGCTTTCTACCGGGGGATTTGCAAAGCAAAATCGATCCTTACCTCCGACCGCTTTACGATGCACTTTACGAAATGATGGGTGTCGATGCCTATCAAAAGCAGGTCGAACGGGGTGTTATCGAAATTGCACCGCTTGCCTATATGCGAGGCAGGACACTTGACGATTCCTTTATTATTCTCGACGAGGCACAGAACGCAACGCCGGAGCAGATGAAAATGTTTTTAACCCGTTTGGGTTTCAATTCAAAAGTGGTAGTCACGGGCGACTTGACGCAAACCGACCTACCGCACGGACAAAAAAGCGGTCTTGCGACTGCGGTAAAGATACTTACCGGAATTGATGACATCGGCATTCACTATTTTACCGAACGGGATGTTGTCAGACACCGTTTGGTGCAAAAAATTATTCAGGCGTACGAAAAATACGACAGAGAGCAGGCACGCAAAGATAAAAGTTCTGTTCGCTATCATGCAATCAAAAATGACCGTCACGGAAAGGATTCGGAATCATGAAACGCAAAATGCTATGCAAAGTAGACTTTGAAAACAAGCAGGATTTACTGCCTATAACTTACAAACTCAAAATGTTGGTACGCTCGGCGATTGAGGCAACACTCGATTACGAGCAGTACGGCAACCCCGTCGAGGTTTCGGTGACCTTTGTCGACAACGAGGGCATCCGAGAACTCAACCGCAAATTCCGCAACATCGACAAATCAACCGATGTCCTCTCGTTTCCGCTCTTTGATTATTCGGGCGAATCGGAAGAACCGCCGGTCGATGAATTTGTCGGAATGCTCGGCGACATCGTCCTCTCTCTCGAACAGGCAAAAAAACAGGCAGAGGAATTCGGACATTCTTTCGAGCGTGAATCGGCATTTCTGACCGTCCATTCCATGTTGCACCTGCTCGGCTACGATCATGAGGCAGGGGGCGAGGAGGAAGCCGATATGCGTAGACGGCAAAGCGAAATTCTCGACCGTATGGGACTTTCTGTCGGTGACGGAAAATGACAAATAGAGAAAAGCCGAAAAGCGGTGAAGAAGTTGTCAAACCGGAAGGCTTTGCCGGACGGAACGCAAAAGTCATTACCTTTATCGTCTGCATGGTCATTTTCTTTGCATTTTTCGGACCAATCAGTTTCTTTCGCATCGCAGACTGTGCCGAGCAGAGGCAGGTACAATCGGCACCGGAATTGACAGAAGAAATCATTGCGGAACTTTGCCAAAGCAAAAGCGGTTTTACAATGAAGCAACTCCGGACTTATCGGGGAACATACAACACCGGCGACAAGGGCAACACTTTCACGGCAGAATTCGGGCATTATATGCTTTTGGCTTTTGAAGATTCCACAACGATGACATTAACCTACTGCACGGTAACGAATCTGCAGACCGAAGAGCAGTTGGACATGATGAATGAAAATGCCAATCCCACGGCATTTTTCGGCAGGAATTAAGGATAAGGACACTTACATTTTATGAAAAAAACAGGATTTTTTGCAATTGTCGGTCGGCCGAATGTCGGCAAATCGACATTGCTCAATCATATTTTAGGCGAAAAAATCGCCATTGTTTCCTCCAAACCGCAAACCACAAGAGGACGCATTCTCGGTATTGACACAAGAGGCGAGGACCAATTTGTTTTCATCGATACCCCCGGCATTTTCAGTGCAAAAAATTCGCTCGGCGAATATATGGTCAAAGTCGCAACCGGATCGATGCAGGACGGCGATGCGGTCATTCTCGTAGCCGATGCATCCTATGCCCCCGGTGACATTGAAGAAAAAATCATCGCAAGACTGAAGCAGGCGGAAATTCCTGCGATTTTGGCTCTCAACAAGGTCGATTTGTGTCGCCGTGAACAGATTGCCGAAACCATATCGGCATACGCAAAACTGCATAATTTCAATGCGGTCGTCCCAATCTCCGCAAAAAGCGGTAAAAATGTCGACGAATTGCTCGACGAATGTCGGAAATTCATGCACGAAGGCGAATGGATTTTCGAAGAAGATATGATTACCGACCAAACGCAACGGCAAATGGCTTCTGAAATCATCCGTGAAAAAATTTTGCGTACGATCGACCGTGAAATTCCGCACGGCATTGCGGTCGTGATCGAAGAGTATAAGGAAGAGGAAGACATTACCCGCATTAGAGCCGAAATTTTCTGCGAAAAAGAGTCACACAAAGGCATTTTGGTTGGCAAAAACGGTGAAACGCTCAAACGCATCGGCACATACGCACGTCAGGACTTAGAAAATCTCACCGGAACAAAAGTTTATCTCAATCTGTGGGTAAAAGTCAAAGAGAATTGGCGTGACAGTGTCAGAGGCATCAGTGATTTCGGCTACCGTCCGCAATAAACGGTAAAAATTCGGAGAGGAAGTGACGGAATGGCGATTCACGAATCGATTGACGGTGTCGTGGTCAAAACATGGGATTTGGGCGAGACCGATCGCTATCTGTCTGTCCTGACCGCCGAAAAAGGCAGAATTTCCATTCTTTCCAAAGGTAGCCACTCCATTCGCGGTTCGCAACTTTCGGTCAGTCAACTTTATACCTACGGCAATTTCGAGTATTATCGCAAAGGTAAGACCAATATTCTAAAAGACGGTACGGCTTACCAACCGTTTTACGGACTCAGTAAAGATCTCGACAAAATGAATCTTTCGGCATACCTGTGCGAATTGGTTTGCGAATTGACCGACGAGGGCATCGAGGCAGGGGACTTTTTGCGTCTTCTGCTCAACGCTTTTCACGCCCTTTCCTACAATCTAAAAAACGTTGAGCAGGTCAAAAGTGCATTCGAATTTCGCACGGCAATTCTTTCCGGCTACGAACCGGACATTTCCGGTTGCTGTGCCTGCGGAGTCGCCGAATCAAACCCGTTTTATTTCGATGTCATGAACGGTGCAATTTATTGCAGTGAATGCTGGAAAAAACGCCAAACCCGTCCGCATCCGTCGGGGGCTTACGCCGATGAATTACGGGAAGCCGAAATTGTTCTCATTCTCACGCCTGCGGTCGTATCGGCTCTGCGTTACTGTGCTGTGTCACCGCTCGAGCGGATTCTGTCATTCGAACTCAAAGATCCGGACGATATGCAACTGCTCTCCAAAACTGCCGAAACCTATATTCTGTCGCACATCGGACACGGTTTCGATGCCCTCGACTTTTACCACACCATGCGGAGAAAATGAAATGAGTTTTTCCAATAAGACATTAACCACACTCGAATTCGATAAAATCTGCGATCTTTTGGCATCCTGTGCCACAACCGAAGGAGCAAAGACGCTTTGCAGGACTTTGATGCCTTCCGACGATCCCGTCATGATTGAACGGGGACTTACAAGAACCACAGATGCCAGACGCCTCTGCGATGCCAAAGGGCAACCGCCGTTCGGCAGTATCAGGGACGTGTCCGATGCCTGCGAACGTGCCGAAAAAGGTGCAATGCTCTCCACGAGAGAACTGCTCGACGTCGCAAGACTTTTGAATTCCGCAAGGGCGTTGACCGATTATAACAAAGTCAACAGAACTTTTACGACCTCTCTCGACGAGGTCTTTTCAAGATTGCTCTGCAATCGGACGCTTGAAGAACACATCAGCAAATCGATTTTGTCCGAAGATATGATTGCCGACGAGGCAAGCCACGAACTCGCCGAACTACGCCGTAAAATCCGTGATACCAACAACCGCATCAAAGAGACTTTGCAACACTATATCAGCGGTTCTTACTCGAAAGCCCTGCAGGAAAATCTCGTCACCACACGAAACGGTCGGTATGTCGTTCCGGTCAAAGCGGAGTGCAAAAACGAAATCAAAGGCTTGATTCACGATACATCGTCCTCGGGTGCTACGATTTTTGTTGAACCTATGGCAGTGGTCGAAGCAAACAACGAGTTGCGGATGCTCCAATCGAAAGAAGAACACGAAATCGAACGGATTCTTTTTGCACTGTCGGCGGAAGTCAGTACGGCATCGGAATCCCTGCGACTGGACTATCTCAACATTACCGAATTGGCATTTTATTTTGCCTGCGGTGAATTTTCGTCAAGAATCGACGGTTGTGCACCGAAAATTACGGAAGACGGAATTATCGATTTACGCAGAGCAAGACATCCTTTGATTGCAAAAGACAAGGTCGTTCCGACCGATATTCGCATGGGTGACAACTGTGACACGCTCATTATCACCGGACCGAATACCGGCGGTAAAACGGTCACGCTCAAAACGGTCGGACTGTTCTCACTAATGGTTCAGGCAGGACTGCACATTCCTGTAGAACCGGATTCGTCCGTCCGCATTTTCAAAAATATTCTGGTCGACATCGGCGACGAGCAAAGCATCGAGCAATCGCTTTCGACATTTTCTTCACACATGGTCAATATCGTATCGATTATGAAGCAGGTCGACAACCGTTCACTTTGCCTTTTTGATGAATTGGGAGCGGGTACCGATCCCGTAGAGGGAGCGGCATTGGCTGTTGCGGTTATCGAATCGGTGCGAAAAATCGGAGCAATGTGTGTGGCAACCACCCACTATACCGAACTCAAAACCTACGCACTCAACACAAAAGGAGTTCTGAATGCATCCTGCGAATTCGATGTCGCAACGCTAAAACCGACTTATCGGTTGATCATCGGAACTCCTGGAAAATCGAATGCATTTGCAATTTCCGAAAAATTAGGTCTTCCGCACGAAATCATCGAACTGGCACAAAAGCACGTCAGTACCGATCATCGCCAATTTGAGGAGGTTATCGGCAAACTCGAACAGTCAAGGCTCGAAGCGGATAAAAATCTTGACGAAGCGAACCGCCTCAAAGCCGAATATGAGAAAAAACGCAGAGAAACCGAAGCGGAACTCGACCGTATGCGTAAAAATGCCATGCAAGAAATCGAGCAGAAACAGAAAAAAGCCCGGCAAATGCTCGACAGTGCAAAAGCATCCAGTGATTTTATCTTTGCTCAACTCGAAAAAGCCAAAAAAGCACAGGAAAAAGACCGCTTGCGTGAGGGACTTGACGAAGCAAGGCGGGCAGTACGAGCCGAACTCAAAAAGAACGACGATAAAGTCAACCCTGTCGAAGAACGCAAAAAAGATGAAAAATATGTTCTTCCGAGACCGCTCAAAAAAGGCGATACCGTTTACATCTGCAATGTCGGTAGCGAGGGTGTTGTCTTGGAACTGCCCGACAAAAGCGGAAATGTTTTGGTTCAGGCAGGCATACTCAAAACTCGTACCAAACTCGAAAATCTGCAACTTATCGAGGAGAAATCACAAGTCATCCGTGACGGTAAAAAAACGCCTGCATCCGGTTATCATGTCGATGTCAACAGAGACTTCAAAGACGAAATCGACCTACGAGGGCTTATGGGTGACGAGGCGTGGCAGGAGGTCGACAAATATCTCGACGAGGCAATTCTCGCAGGATTCGGCAAAGTCCGTCTCATTCACGGAAAAGGTACGGGGGCTCTCAAAAATGCTCTTTGGCAACGCTTGCGGAAGGACGGTCGAATCAAAGATTTTCGAATCGGTCAGTACGGCGAGGGTGACGGCGGTGTAACCGTTGTCGAACTGAAATAAAGCGGTATGACAAAAGAACAACTGCTCCGAGTTGCCTGCATTTCGGTTTTGATATACATCGTTTTCGTGTCGGTTCTGCTCTTATCGTTCGGCGAGGGCGATTCAATCGAAACTCTGCTTGCAAAGTCCGTTATACAAGCAAATCAACCGATTGAGGCATTCGGTATTTTTCACTTTGTCGCAATCGGCATTTGCGTCATTATAACAATTTTCTTCGGTATATTGGCTTGGAGAAAGCCGAATGACAATACAATCGACCGAGTTGTTTTTCTTTTCGGAGTAGCCTTTTTCCTGCTCGAATGGTACAAGCAACTGTTGTATAATTTCGTTATCGGAAACGGCGATTACGATTTTACGGTTTTTCCGTTTCAATTCTGTTCACTGCCGATTTATATCTGCCTTTTTGCACCGCTTTGTAAAAAGAAAATCAGACTCGTTTTCTACCGTTTTCTCGCACTTTTCGGAACGGTCGGCGGTTATCTCGTCATTGCATACCCGAATATGCCGGAATCGCTCACGATGTGCGTTTATACCATGATCTGGCATACGCTTATGACGGCACTCGGCATTTATCTTTTGATTGCAACCGATTGCGGACGGCATTTCGCTACCGATTATTTTCCTGCGGTCGCTGTATTTTTGCTCTCACTTTTGTGTGCCACCGGTTTGAACTGTGCATTTGAAAACATCTCAAAAGGGACAATCAACCTTTTCTATATGAGTCCGTATCACCCGAACTCGAATTATTTTATCATCCGTGACGTGCAAAAACTGTATGGTTGGGGAGCGAGTATATCGGCGTACAGTCTGTTTTTTATGCTCCTCGGAGCATTTCCGTTGTGGTGTATCGGAGCAATTTTCTGCCGAATCCGCCGAAACCGAGTGAAAAAATAAAAAAATGCAAAAAAAATTGCAAAAAGCCCTTGCATTTTTGCCGTGTTTATGGTAAAATATATGGGTATATGAATGACGGCTTCCAAGCCCGAAACGGCATCCGGAGCTCGAAAAAATCTAACGGAGGTTATTATGAACAATTTGATTACTTTTCTCGCAGCAAGTGCCGGAACTGTTTGGACATGGATTCTCGGCGGTATTGCAATTGCACTTGCCATTGTCATTTCGGTAGCGGTAGCCCTGCAACCTTCCAAAGAAGGCGGACTTTCCAGCTCAATCGTCGGTAGCGGTGACAGTTTCTTCGGCAAATCCGGCGGAATGACGAAAGAAAAATGGCTTTCAAGACTGACGCTCATCTGCTCCATTATTTTGGTAGTTGTTGCATCCGTCCTGACCATTCTCGTTATCAAGCTGTAAAAAGTTTTGTCAAAACCATTAACCGGTGTGCCGACTGCCACCGGTTTTTTCATAGGAGATATATGGATATTCGCATTTATAATGTGTTACCGCAGACCGCAAAGAACATTCGCATTTCCGTTTTTCTCGACGAGCAGGGGTTCAAAGAAGAATTCGATGACATTGACGGCATTGCAAAGCACATCGTCATTTTTGACGGTGAAAAAGCAATCGCAACCTGCCGGTATTTCTTTTCAACCGAACGAAACTGCTACCTCATCGGGCGTGTTGCTGTCCTGCCGGAATATCGCAAACAACACATCGGTGCTAAACTCCTGCAAACCGCCGAAAACGAAATTGCAAAATCAGGCGGAAAAACCGTTGAACTTTCCGCACAGCATACCGCCGTCGGTTTTTACGAAAAGCAAGGTTATATAAACTTACACGATACGCATTACGAAGAATTTTGCCTGCACACATGGATGCGGAAAGAACTTTCGTAGTATCTGTTTTTCTATTGACAAATTTTCGCAAAAGTGTTATAATATAGATATATTTTAGTTTGTACACAGGTACGATATGGCAGAATTTCAACTGAAAAGCGATATGAAACCGACAGGGGATCAACCGACGGCAATCAAAGCCTTGGTAGACGGTTTACAAAACGGCGACCGTATGCAAACCCTGCTCGGTGTTACCGGTTCGGGCAAAACTTTTACAATGGCGAATGTCATAGCCCAAATGAACCGACCAACCTTGATTCTCGAACCGAATAAAACTTTGGCGGCACAGATTTGCTCGGAAATGCGTGAGTTTTTTCCAGACAATGCCGTTGAATTTTTTGTGTCCTATTACGATTACTACCAACCGGAAGCCTACATCCCGGGGAAAGATATGTACATCGAAAAAGATGCCCTTATCAATGACGAAATCGACCGTTTGCGTCACAGTGCGACAAGTTCACTTTTTGAACGGCGGGATGTTATCATCGTTGCATCGGTTTCCTGCATCTATTCTTTGGGCGATCCCTCCGAATATCAGGGACTTGTCATTGCCGTTCGCCCGGGGATGCAGATGCCGAGAGACATTTTCATTCGCAAACTGGTTGCAAACAGTTATAACCGCAACGATTTGTCGCTCACCCGTGATGCATTCCGCGTCAACGGCGACACCGTGGAGGTTATTCCGGCAAACAGTGCCGATACGGCAATTCGTGTGGAATTTTTCGGTGACGAGATTGACCGAATCGCAGAAATCAATATCGTAACCGGTGAAGTCATTCGCCGTTTGTCCTATGCCGCAATCTACCCCGCAACGCACTATGCCGTGTCGGATGAGAAAAAAGAGTCCGCTTTGGCGGAAATCGAACGGGAAATGGAAGACCGTGTCAAAGAATTCGAATCCGAACATAAACTTTTGGAAGCTCAACGCATCCGTGAACGAGTCAAATACGATATTGAAATGTTGCGTGAAGTCGGTTTTTGTTCCGGAGTGGAAAATTATTCAAGAGTCCTTGCCGGTCGTCCGGCAGGTTCAACACCTTTTACCTTGCTTGATTATTTTCCTGACGATTACATTATGTTCATCGATGAATCGCACATTATGATTCCGCAGGTGCGAGGCATGAGCGGAGGGGACTCCGCAAGAAAGAAAAACTTGGTTGACTACGGTTTTCGTCTTCCGTCCGCTTACGATAACAGACCGC
The DNA here is from genome assembly GCA_963627065.1 of bacterium. GTDB lineage: Bacteria > Bacillota > Clostridia > Oscillospirales > CAG-272 > UMGS1865. The sequence continues at coordinate 210,149 of CAVGAA010000001.1, forward strand.
TCTACTTTCCGGAGTTTGAGCAAAGTATCCGCCAAGCCGTTTTTGTCAGTGCTACCCCCGGGGAATATGAAGAAACCCACTCCACGCAGACTGTCGAACAGATTATCCGCCCGACGGGACTTCCCGATCCCGTCATTGAGGTGCGACCGATTGCGGGACAAATCGACGATCTGCTCGGAGAAATCCGCATGAGAGCCAAAAAGAATGAACGTGTGCTTGTTACGACATTGACGAAAAAAATGGCGGAAGACCTCACCGAATATCTCGAAAATCATGCCGTCAAAGTGCGGTATATTCACTATAACGTCGAAACAATCGAACGCATGGAAATCATCAGGGATTTGCGACTCGGCGTATTCGATGTACTGGTCGGAATCAACCTGCTTCGTGAAGGACTTGATATTCCGGAGGTTTCGTTGGTCGCTATTTTGGATGCCGATAAAGAAGGCTTTTTGCGGTCGGAACGATCACTTATTCAAACGGTTGGCAGAGCCGCACGCAATGCAGAGGGAAAAGTCATTATGTACGCCGACACCGTCACGGATTCTATGAAAGGCACGATTGACGAAACCGAGCGACGCCGAAAAATTCAGATTTCCTACAACGAAGCTCACGGAATCGTCCCGAAAACCGTTATCAAAGGCGTGCGTGACATTATCGAAATCGGTTCGAAAGACGATAAAAGAAATAGCAAGAAGAGCAAGAAAGATGTTGCAGGTCGCAAGTTGACCGCATCTGAAAAAGAAAAATTGATAGCGGAACTCACACACGAAATGAAAAGTTCCGCCTCAAAGCTGGAATTCGAAAAAGCGGCATTCCTGCGTGACAAAATCAAGCAGATACGAGAGGGGAAGACGGACGAAAATGCGTAAACGGGTTATAGATCCGAACGAAAAGAAAACTGAATCTATCAAAAAGCGAATGAAACTTTTAGATCCGTTTGCAATTGGTATGTGGTGCATCCTGTTTATCATAACCGCTGTTCTGGCGGTGCTTTCCGCACTAACCGGTTTTAACAAAATCGGTTGGTACGGTGATGCTCTCACGCTCTTGGATTGGTTCGTGGGACTGTTGTCACTTATCAATCTTTTTGCAACATTTTCGGTCGGAATTCGACTTGAAAACGGCGTTGTTGATTTGGGCAAACAGCCGTCCGGTGAACGTGAAACTTTCGAATCCTCTCTATTGCTTTCAATTTCTGTAACAGATGTCAAAGGCGAAGAATTACCGCTTGACAAAAAACTTTGGAAAAATGCATCGCTCTGCTTTCATCTGTCAGGCGGAAAAACACGTCGGTCACGCACCGCAAGCATTTTAACCGCCCGTCAATTTCACAAAGCAAATCGTTTTTTCGGTCTTGAAGACCATACAAAAGGATAAATAATATGCCAAATCAAATTTCCATCCGCGGTGTGCGGGTACACAATCTGAAAAATATCGACATCGACATTCCCCGTGACAAACTGGTCGTTCTTACGGGACTTTCCGGTTCGGGGAAATCTTCACTCGCATTCGACACCATTTACGCCGAAGGACATCGCCGTTTTGTCGAATCGCTCTCATCTTATGCAAGAATGTTTTTGGGACAACTCGACAAACCCGACATTGATTCGATTGAGGGCTTATCACCCGCAATAGCAATCGACCAGAAAACCACATCCAAAAATCCTCGTTCGACTGTCGGAACGGTAACCGAAATTTACGATTATCTCCGTTTGCTCTATGCCAGAATCGGCATTCCGCACTGCCCGATCTGCGGGAAAGAAATCCGCCAGCAGACAACCGACCAAATCATTGACCGCATTCTTGCTTTTCCGGAAGGGACTCGTTTTCTCATTCTCGCACCGGTTGTGCGTGGTCAAAAGGGAATGCACGAAAAAGTTTTGGCGGATGCCAAAAAGAAAGGCTATGTCCGTGTACGGGTAGACGGAAATCTCTATGACCTTTCCGAAGAAATCAAACTCGATAAAAACAAAAAACACAATATTGAAATTATTGTTGACCGTCTTGTCATGCGTGACGGCGTGGAATCAAGACTTTCCGATTCGGTCGAGAATGCACTGTCGGTCGCAGACGGACATTTGATTGTCGTCACATCACCACGAGAGGGCGAGGGAGATCCGCAGGAACTCGAATTTTCGCAAACCTATGCCTGCGAGGAACATAACATTTCCTTCGGTGAACTCGAACCCCGTATGTTTTCCTTCAACAGTCCGGTCGGTGCTTGTCCGCACTGTGCGGGACTCGGTGAGATGCGAAGAATCGCCGTCGACCGACTGATCCCGAATAAAAAATTATCGCTGTCGCAAGGTGCAATTGCTGTCAACGGATTTAAAACGCTCGAAGAAGAAAGTTGGAATGGTCCGCTCTTTTCGGCAGTCGGTGAGCGTTTCGGCTTCACCCTTGATATGCCAATCGAACAGTTTACGGACGATCAATACCAAAAATTGCTTTACGGAACGGGTGACGAAATTTACGATATTCACCGCTGGTTCGGAAAAGAAGAACACCACCAAAAAGCAAAGTTCGAAGGACTTGTAAAATTGATTCAGAACCGTGCCGAAACATGGGGAATGGATTATTACGATCAATTCATCGAAGAAGCACCTTGCCCCGAATGCCATGGACAAAGACTCTCGCCGAATGTTTTGGCTGTAACGGTCGGCGGACTGAATATTCAGGAATTTTGTGCATTGTCAATCGATAAAGCACTCGATTTTATCAATCATCTGGAGCTCACAGAGAGCGAGGGCAAGATCGCTGCGGAAATTCTCAAAGAAATCCGTTCCAGACTCGGATTTCTCGTAAGTGTCGGTTTGAATTATCTGTCACTTTCCAACAAATCAGGAACCTTGTCGGGGGGTGAGGCACAACGGATTCGCCTTGCAACGCAGATCGGTTCGTCGCTTGTCGGTGTGTTATATATTCTCGACGAGCCGAGCATCGGACTGCATCAAAGGGACAATTCCAAGTTGATAGCAACGCTCAAACGCCTGCGTGATCTCGGTAATACCGTTATTGTCGTAGAGCATGATGAAGAAACCATGGAATCGGCAGATTGGCTCATCGATATCGGTCCGGGGGCGGGCATTCACGGCGGTCGTGTGGTCGCTGAGGGGATACCTGCCGATGTCATGGCAAACCCGAACTCGATAACCGGTGATTATCTATCGGGACGAAAATTTATACCCGTCCCCGCAACTCGCAGGACCGGAAACGGAAGTTTTCTGAAAGTGCGTGGGGCATCGCAAAATAATCTCAAACATCTGAATGTCGATATTCCGCTCGGATGTTTCGTCTGTGTGACCGGTGTTTCCGGTTCGGGAAAATCATCGCTTGTCAACGATATTCTCTATCCGTATCTCGCCGATAAACTCAATCATGCTCAAACATACCCGGGGAAAGTCGATTCAATCGAGGGCATTGAGCAACTCGACAAAGTCATCGCCATTGATCAGAGTCCCATCGGGCGTACACCCCGTTCCAATCCTGCAACCTATACGGGACTTTTCACCGATATTCGGGATTTGTTCGCAAAAACGAAAGATGCAAAAGCAAAAGGATTCAAATCCGGTCGATTTTCTTTCAATGTCAAGGGCGGAAGATGTGAGGCGTGCGAGGGCGACGGTGTGAAATGCATCGAAATGCATTTTTTGCCGGATGTTTACGTTACTTGCGACGTCTGCAAAGGCAAACGCTACAACCGTGATACGCTCGATGTCCATTATAAAGGAAAGAATATTTCGGATGTACTCGAAATGACGGTTGAGGAAGGCTTGACATTTTTTGACGGTCTACCGAATATTCAACGCAAACTGCAAACGCTTTACGATGTCGGTCTGGGGTACGTGAAAATCGGTCAGTCTTCGACAACGCTCTCCGGAGGCGAGGCACAGCGTGTCAAGCTTGCCACAGAACTTGCCAAAAAGGGAACGGGCAAAACAATTTACATTCTCGACGAACCGACAACGGGACTCCACACGGCGGATGTTGCCAAACTGCTCGATATTCTGCAACGGCTTTGTGATGCCGGAAATACCGTTCTTGTCATCGAACACAATCCGGACATCATCAAAAGTGCCGATTGGATTATCGATTTAGGACCTGAAGGCGGTGACGGCGGAGGAACACTCATGGCAGAAGGAACACCCGAAGAGGTCGCAAAGGTGGAAAAATCTTTCACGGGACAGTATCTCAAACGCTGGCTTTCTAAAAAATAACAAAACTTACGGCGATATGCATAAAAACATACCGCCGTAAAATATTTTCTTGTGCAAGAAGTAGATTTGAAACTTTTTTCGAAAAAGGTCTTGACTTTAACGCTTTAATGTGGTAAAATGTTAAAGTAAGAAGGAAGACAACAGCTTGATTCCTCAAACCATTTTGCATGACCGAAGGAACGGTCAGAAAGGAAACCTATCATGAAAAAATTAGCTTTAGCACTTGCCGTAATCACATTGCTTCTCGCAGTCTGCATGACCTCATGCACGAAGAAAACGCAAACCGTTTTCAAACCGGAAGGTGAATCCAAAGGAACGCTTAAAGTCGGCTTTGATGCCGCTTATCCTCCTTACGGTTACCTCGACACCGAAACCAACCAATACGCAGGTTTCGATATTGAGTATGCAAAACTCGTCTGCGAAAAACTCGGTTACACCTTGACGCTTGTTCCGATTGACTGGGATCTGAAAGACAAAGAACTCGAATCCGGCAACATCGATTGCATCTGGAACGGCTTCACTTACGAGGGCAGAGAATCCGAATACGAATGGTCAGACCTCTACCTTGACAACACCATCGTCGTCCTCGTCAAAGCGTCTTCCGGTATCACAGCATTGGCAGATCTCGCAGGAAAGAGTGTTTCGGTTCAGACAGGTTCTTCCGGACAGTCCGCATTGGATAACAATGCAGATTTGGTCGCATCTTTCAAAGACGGCAAATACAGCACCTGCCCCGACTATACGCAAGGATTCAACGAACTGAAAGCAGGTTCGTACGATGCACTCGTCATTGACGAAGCGGTTGCAAAATATCTTGCAGGCGACAACGCCGACTATGTTATTCTTACCGAAACCGTCAACAGCGAACGTTACGGTGTCGGTTTCAAGCTCGGAAATACCGCACTTCGTGACATAGTCAATACTGCAATGAAAGAAATTGCCACAGACGGTGACACTCTTAAAAATCTTGCCGAGAAATACGGCATCGCTCCCGAGGCGATTCTCATCGGTTAATCGCACCACAAAATACTGAAAGGAAACATTCGTTTTGTCCTTTTTGAATATGCTTTCCATGCTCGGAAACGGCATGGTAACGTCACTTGTCATCTTCCTTGTAACACTGCTTTTCTCACTTCCGCTCGGAATGCTCATCTGTTTCGGCAGAAGATCGAAAAATCGTGTGATTGCCTGCATCTTCCGTGTTTATATTTCCGTTATGCGTGGCACACCGTTGATGTTGCAGTTGGTCGTTGTCTATTTCGCACCTTATACATTGTTCGGCGTTTCGCTCGGAACACTGTTCGGCGGGAATTATCGGTTGATTGCGGTTCTTATCGGATTCGTAATCAACTACGCCGCATATTTTGCGGAAATCTACCGTTCGGGAATCGAATCGGTTCCCGTCGGTCAGTATGAAGCCGCTAAGGTACTCGGTTACGGCAAATCGCAAACATTCCTGCATATCATTTTACCGCAATTGGTTCGCCGAGTCCTGCCGACCGTCACGAATGAGGTCATCACTCTTATTAAGGACACCTCACTTGCCTATACGATCGGTGTTGTGGAAATGTTCACTGTTGCAAAGCAGATAACTGCCGCCGAAACCGATATGACCGCTTTGTTCGTCGCCGGTGCAATCTATTACGTTTTCAACTTTATCGTTGCATTCGGTATGGAACGGTTGGAACGCAGACTCAATACTTACAGCATTCGTTGAGAGGAGATTCGGACTGTGAAATTATTGGAAATGAAACATCTCCGAAAATCTTTTCGGGAAGGTGTAACGGTTCTTGACGACCTGTCACTGTCGGTCGAAGAAGGGGAAGTCCTTGTTCTCATCGGTTCGTCCGGTTCAGGAAAATCGACCGCACTTCGTTGTGTCGCACAACTCGAAACCGTTGACAGCGGTGAGATTGATATTTGCGGAGAAGTTTTGGTACATACCGAAACGGTTACCGACAAAAAAGGTAATTCGAAAGACGTAGCAATTTACGCATCGCCGGCAGAACGAAAAAAACTGCTCGAATGTGTCGGAATGGTTTTCCAAAGTTTTAATCTCTTTCCGCACATGACGGTCCTTAAAAATATTACCGATGCACCGATTCGGGTTCTCGGAAAATCCAAAGAAGAAGCCGAAAATGATGCAAAAGAACTGCTTGCGACAATGGGACTTGCCGACAGAGCCGATGCATACCCGTGCGAACTTTCCGGCGGTCAACAGCAAAGAGTTTCAATCGCAAGAGCCTTGGCAATGAAACCACGAGTTCTGCTTTTTGACGAGCCGACATCTGCACTCGATCCGGAACTCACCGGTGAGGTTCTGAAAGTTATTCGCAACCTGAAAACAGCGGGACATACCATGGTGATTGTCACGCATGAAATGGCATTTGCTAAATCGGTTGCAGATCGTGTCATTTATATGCGGGGAGGCATTATCGAGGCGGAAGGAACACCGGACGAGGTCTTCGGACAAAACGAAAATGAAAATCTACGCCGATTTCTCAGCGGTATGCAGGACAAATCGGAAGACGAAATTATCAAAAACATTCAGTAAAAAAGACTGCTATCCTTTACGGGTAGCAGTTTTTCGTATCTTCTTTAGAAATGCTTATTTGAAATAATAAAGTGCCTCAAATGTTTCGTTTGCATACTGTTCCGGAGTCATCCAATAATCATCCGCTCTTTCCCAAGCACCTGCCGTCGCATCGTAATCGGCAACCGAGTAACAGTAACAGTCACTTCCACCGTAATAAGTCAATGACACATACCGCCGTGGAATGAGCGTATTATCCTGCCACGAGTAAGCCGTTGCCGTATCGGTTTTGACATGATAAGTTTTACCGCTATCGGCATCTTTTTCGGTTTTGTCGGTTCTCAAAAATCCGAAAATCAATTCCTGCTCGGCATCGATTGCAAGATTGCACTTTTCGTCAAAAGCACCAGAAAGTTTGTAACTGCCGTCCGACTGCCTGATGTATACATTCTCGGTTGTCACATCGTCATCGGCTGTAATTGCAATAATCAAATCGTTCAGACCGTCAAAATTGATGTCAAGAACCTGCAAACCGTAAGTGCCGTTTCGATTGCCTACCGTCCTGTCGGCATAAATGCGTTTTTCCCAAACGACCGAATCGTTTTCGCTGACCGTTAAATAATTGACTTTGTTTCCGCCTAAAACCGAAATTTCTCTATCTCCGTCCGCCACCGTGTAAAGGACGTTTTTGGAGGTGCAGGAGGGGAGAGCAAATAAGCATCCGACCGCCAACGCCAAACACAAAAGTTTCTTTTTCATCATATAAAACCTCATTCAAAAAAGGGACTGTCGCAGTTAGATACAGAACCGTCGATTTTGGCTTCGTGAGCGGTACAGGCGTACCGCAGAAGGCGAAAGCGACGGTAAAAAAACACATAAAATCGGAAAAATCCGTAGGATTTTCACCTCTGAAAGAAAAGACTATGGATTTTTACTGTCTTACACTTGCTTTTGTGTTGTGCTTTTTGGTCTGTGCTAAATGCGACAGCCCAGTAGCTTTGTCTGTAAGCCGGGTTCTGTCTGGAACGGTCATCAATCTCTACGTTCCGTCACCGAAACGCTCCGGAATTTCTTCCGTGCCACCTCGAACGATATGCCGGACAAGCCGTTCATGGGGTGTTGCTTCGAATAGGGTTTACAGTGGACGTATGTTACCATACGAACCGGTGAGCTCTTACCTCGCCTTTCCATCCTTACCGTTTGCACGGCGGTTTATTTCTGTTGCACTTTCCCGACGGTTACCCGTGGCTGACGTTATCAGCTATCCTGTCCTATGAAGCCCGGACTTTCCTCACGGTAATACCTTACGGCAACATACCGTGCGACCGTCCGACAAAGCTACCGACAAATATTATACAACAATTTCGCTTTTTTGTCAAGGGAATGTCCGAAAAGAATTGACAAATTTCATTTTTTATGGTATACTATCTGTGTTTTGCTTGAAGGGGGGAATCGACTGTGATTTTCGGAAAGCACATCAACCGCTATTATCTCCGATACGCATTTCCGCTTTTGCTGGGACTTGCATCGCTCGTTGCGGTCGACTGGTTCCAATTGGAAATACCGAAACTTTACCGTATGGTTATCAACGGAATGAACGGCGGTATGGTCGAATATGACGGAATGCTTGTTCCGTTCGATATGGATTTTCTGCTGGAACACATCTGCCTGCCGTTGTGCGTTATCATCGGAATTGTCGTTTCGGGGCGTTTCTTGTGGCGTATCTGCATTTTCGGATCGGCAATCCGAGTCGAAACCGACCTGCGTAGCCGAATGTTCGATAAGTCCCGTAAACTTTCCTGCCAATACTATCAGGTCAACAAAGTCGGCAACCTCATGTCACTTTATACGAGTGACTTGGAAACGGTTCAGGACTGTTTCGGATCGGGAATTCTCATGATGTTCGATGCCTGTTTTCTGGGCGGTTTGGCGATCTTTCGAATGTGGGGCATGAATCCGAAACTGACCTTGCTTGCCATGATTCCGATTACATTACTTCTGTCAATCGGCACGATTCTCGGAAAATATCTGCAACTGAAATGGAATACCCGTCAGCAAGCCTATGCAGATCTGTCGGACTTTGTGCAGGAAAACTTTTCCGGAATCGCAGTGATCAAAGCATTCGTCAAAGAAACGCTGGAACTTTTGGCTTTCCGCAAACTAAACCGTAAAAACGAAGTCGCGAATGTCGACTACACCAAACTTTCGGTAATGCTCAATATTTCGGTCACGCTGTTTGTCGAAGCGGTCACCTGCGTTATTCTCGGCTACGGCGGTTACCTCGCATGGGCAGGCGTGTTCAATGCAGGACAGTTAATGGAATTCATCGGCTATTTCAATGCGGCTCTCTGGCCAATAATGGCGGTTTATCAACTAATTGAAATGCATTCGAGAGGCAAAGCCTCCCTTGCACGAATCAGCGAATTACTCGATACCGAACCGGACGTCAAGGATGCGGACGATGTCAAACCGATAGCAGATCCGGTCAAAGGCGAAATTACGTTTTCACACCTGACTTTCCGTTATCCGAACGGTGAGCGTGACGTTCTCAAAGACATCAATCTCAAAATTCATGCAGGTGAACGCATCGGTCTTGTCGGCAAAACCGGTGCAGGTAAAACGACTTTGGTCGATTTGCTCCTTCGCACTTACAATGTCCCCGACGGTACAATCTTCCTTGATGGTCACGACGTCAACGAAATTCCGATCCGTCAGGTGCGTGAGGCGTCCGCTTATGTTCCGCAGGATAATTTTCTGTTCAGCGATACAATTGCAAACAATATTTCTTTCGGATCGAATCAAAAAGACAGATCCGCTATCGAAAAATCGGCTGTTATGGCGGATGTCGACGAAAACATCCGTGAATTTCGTGACGGTTACGATACCGTGCTCGGCGAGTGGGGCGTCACGGTTTCGGGCGGTCAACGCCAGCGAATTTCCATTGCCCGTGCTTTGATGAAAGATGCCCCGATTTTGATTTTGGACGATTCCGTTTCGGCAGTCGATACCGATACCGAACGGGTAATTCTCGATAACCTTGACCGTGAAAGACAAGGCAAAACGACCATCCTGATTGCTCACCGTATTTCTACAATCGAGCGAATGGACAGAATCGTATTTATGGATGACGGTCGGGTTGTGGCAACCGGAACGCACGAAAAACTTTACGAATCTTGCTCGGCATATCGCCGTGCGGTCGACCTGCAAAAGCTCGAAGAAGAGGGGGCAGAGTATGCAAATGCGTGAATATCTACCGCTTCTCATTGTCGGTGCAACAATCGGAACTTTCGCAACCGTCTTCATTTTGGCATTTACCCTGATTAAAAACAAAAAAGAGGCAATCGGTTTCGATCGGAAAATGAAAGATTCCGAAATTGTCCGTCGCCTTTTGGGGTACGCAAAGCCGTACGCAATGCGGTTCGTCTTTGTCGGACTGCTTATGCTCTTCTCTATCGCCTATGACATCGTGTCACCGCTCCTTGTCGGCGAAATCGAACGTCTTATTCAGGCAAGTTTTGAGCTTTCAAGGCTGTGGGCATATCTGGCAGTTTACGCATCTATTTTGATTCTGTCTTTGGCTAGTTCCTATTTTCAGTCTTTGATTTTGCAAACGACCGGTCAAAGGATTTTGTCGGATCTGCGTGAAAGCCTCTTTATTCATATCGAAAGCCTTTCACACGGACAACTCAATAAAATTCCGGTCGGCACATTGGTTACTCGTATGACCAATGATACGCAAGCCATTTCGCAAATGTTTACGAACATCATCGTGAACCTCATCAAAAACGTGTTTGTCGTACTCGGCGTTCTGACCGCTATGTTGATTTTGAATTACGAATTAACCCTCATGATTCTCTGCTTCGTGCCGTTTATCGTCCTCTTTACTCTGATATTCCGCAAGTTTTCCAGACGTGCATACAGACGGGTAAAGGACGGGACGACCGCAATCAATATTTTTCTGTCCGAAAACCTTTCCGGCATCAAACTCACGCAAATTTTCAACCGTGAAGATGTCAAAATGGCGGAATTCGACGAACGCAGTCGCAAACTCGGGCGTGACAAACGCAAGCAGATTTTGGTTTTCAGCATCTTCCGCCCGACCGTTTATATGCTCTATACCGCATCGATTCTCTGTCTGCTTTATCTTGGCGGAAGGGGATATATCCGCAATATTTCCTTTATGGGACAGATGATCGATTCGGCAACGGTCGTCACATTTTATATGTATATTTCCAAATTCTTCAACCCGATTCAGAGTCTTGCGGAACAGTTCAACTGGTTACAATCGGCATTTGCGTCGGCGGAAAAGATTTTCAGCATTCTCGATATACAACCCGAAATTGTGGATGCACCCGATGCAATCGAACTGAATGAAATTCACGGTGACATCGAATTCCGTCACGTTTGGTTTTCCTATCTGCCGGACGAATGGGTTTTGAAGGATGTTTCTTTCACCGTGAGGGCAGGGCAGACCGTTGCGTTTGTCGGTGCAACCGGTGCAGGTAAATCGACCATTCTTTCC
>CAVGAA010000002.1:0-30495 GCA_963627065.1 bacterium
TTGGTACTTTGATATGCAGGGAAACAGCATCTCAACAGTGATTGTAGAATAACAGTTATCATTAAGAGAAAAAGACTTTGGATTTTCTTTTATCGGTGGAGATGATGGAAGTTCAGAACCTAAATGGGCGGTTATAAATGGTGCTAATTTATTGCATTTCATCTATTCCGCCCATTGTTCCGCCGGCTATAAAAATAGTCACGCAATATAAAATAGTGCGAACATATACCACGCACCAGCCGTGACAGCACGGCGGAGGGGGGGCTGATCCTCCGAAAATTTCATGATAAGCAGGTAGGGGCGAAAAAATTCCGCCCCTACCTGCTTATGGTGGAGATGATGGGAGTTGAACCCATGTCCGAAAAGCCCTTGACACAACCTTCTTCGTGGACAGTTCGTTATTTACATTCCCCAACAGGCTCGTGAACGAACACACTCTCCCGTCCGGTAGCACTTTTCTGCCTGACCGGTTCAAGTGCAACAGCCGATGCAGGTTCACTGCTTAAATGACGCTCAGTCCCAAGTCGCAGTACTCAAGGGAGGAACGGGCGGTCCGCAGACCGCAGCACTGCCGAGCTTTACGCTTTCGCGTAAAACTCAGGCAGCCATAGCAACAGATTCGTTGTCGTTTATTGTTTGATTTGGGCAGTTTACGAGTTTACCCGGCTCGCCACGCTTATCATGCCTCAGATTCCCCGTCGAAACCTTTACATCCCCATTGAATTGACTTTCGATCTCGATTGAAACTCCGTTGCCCCACTATTATACACCGTTTTTTGCGTTTTGTCAACCCCCATTTTGAATTTTGCTCGGATTTGCCGGCGATTAGAGGGAGACTTTGGGACTCTGTCCCGAACTCCGGTTAGGGCTTTTCTCGTAAGAATGCCCTGACAACCTGCCCCGAAAACAATTTTTACAAAAAATGTTTTCCACAAAAATAATAGTTTTATTTGTAATCTCACTTGAAATTCTATATTTTTTATGCTATAATGGCATTATCGTACAGGAAAAGGGGGGCGGAGAAATGATTTTCGAGTACGGTGAGAAAGAGTTGTCCTATTTGAAGAAGAAAGACAAGCGATTGGGGCGTGCCATTGACAGAATCGGGCTTGTCGAGCGGGAAGTCGATCCGGACCTCTTTTCGTCGGTTGCACATCAGATTGTCGGTCAGCAGATATCAAACAAGGCACTTGCAACGGTCTGGGGACGGATGCAGACAACTCTCGGAGCGGTCAACGCCGAAACTGTTTTGTCGGCAGGCATTGCGAAATTGCAGTCCTGCGGAATGTCAGAACGCAAAGCGGAATATATCACGGAATTCGCCGAAAAGATCCAAAGCGGTGCATTTGATTCTGAAAAAGTGTCGCAACTGCCGGACGGTGAGGCGATAGCGGAACTGTGTCGATTGCACGGCATCGGCACTTGGACGGCGGAAATGATTTTGCTGTTCTGCTTTCAAAGACCGGATATATTCAGTTATGACGATCTTGCCGTCCGGCGTGGTCTGCGAATGCTCTACGGGCATCGCACGGTCGACCGTGAACGGTTCGAAAAATACCGCAGGCGGTTCAGTCCGTACGGCAGTGTCGCAAGCCTCTATCTGTGGGCAATCGCAGGCGGGGCAATCCCCGAATTGCAGGACAAGAGCCGATAAAATCAATCATTTGCCGTCAATTCCATACAAAATACAAAACACAAAGGAGTTCTGTTATGATTGCAACAAAAATTTGGAACGAAGATCCGCACGGTGTGGATATGTACCTTGATTTCAAAGACACGTTTTCGGTCACGGAGCAGGGAAAAGTTACTTTGCGTTTGAGTTGTGACAGCATTTTTACGGTCGCATTGAACGGAGAGCAGGTCGGTTTCGGCAGTTGCCTGAACTTTCCGGACCGTAAGGAGTACTGTTCCTTCGATTTGACGAAATCCGTCAAATCGCAAAACGAATTGCAAGTGACCGTGTGGCATCAGGGAATCGACAGTCAAACCTATGTCAATGACGATGCATATCTGGCGTTTGAGATCGTCCAAAACGGAAAAAGTCTGCTGACGAGCGGGGAAAACACGCAATGCAGAGTCAACAACCACTTTCGGCAGGGCTATGCGAAGACAATCACGGAACAAATGGGACTGTCGTTTTACTACGACACAACCGCCGAAGAACTGCCGTATCGCAGTGCAATTTCTTACGGCAAGGTGAGGTCTTACGCCAAAACATGCAAGAATTTGAGTCTGCTTTCGAGGAGTCCGGCGGAAATTATCGAAACCGAAAACGGGTATCTTATCGATTTGGGCAAAGAAACGGTCGGTTTTCTTGATTTGGACATCGAATGTGACACCGAAAAGGAGCTGTTGGTTGCTTACGGCGAACGTTTAGCTGACGGAAAAGTGCCGCGAAAAATCAGCAGACGGGATTTTTCCGTTGAGGTGAAACTTTCGAAAGGTCGCACGCACTATCTGAACGCTTTCCGCAGATTGGCGGGCAGGTGGCTGGAAATCGAAACAAAGGACGTCAAAATTCATTATCTCGGCATTCGTGTCGTGGAATATCCGACAGCCGAGCGAAACAGACGTTTTTCCGATCCATTGATACAAAAAATATACGACACCTGCGTGCATACGTTGAGGTGCTGTATGCATGACCATTATGAGGATTGCCCGTGGCGGGAGCAGGCTTTGTATGCCTTGGACAGTCGAAACCAAATGCTTTGCGGTTATTATGCCTTTCGTGGACACGAATTTCAAAAGGAGAACCTGATTCTCCTTTCCGCAAGCCGACAGCGTGACGGGCTGTTGTCGATTTGTGCTCCGAGCGGAAAGAATATTCCAATTCCGTTTTTCTCGCTGATTTATCCCATGCAGGTATATGAGTATGTCGAACACACGGGCGACCGGAGCATTCTCGGAAAAGTCGGAAAAACCGTGCAGGCGATTATGACGGCATTCGACAATCGGGTGGAAGAAAACGGGTTGATCGCAAGTCTGCCATACCCGTATTGGAACTTTTACGAATGGAGTACGTACAGTGAGAATGGTAGCGATCTGAAACGAACTGCCGACGATATCTACCGAAAAAGGTATGATATGATACTGAATTCGGCTTATGTATATGCATATTCCTTTTACGATAAATTATTCGGAACGTCCCATGACTTGACGAAAACGAAAAAGGCAATTGCCGAAACTTTTTACAATGAAAAGACGGGTGCATTCCGAATTCGCACGGACGGCGATGAATCGAGCGTGCTTGTCAACGCATTTGCGATTTTAATCGGGCTTGGCGACGGAAAACTTGCCGAAAAACTGACGGGCGAAAATGATTTTGTGCCGATTACGCTCTCGATGAACACGTTTTTGTACGATGCACTCCTGAAAATCGACGAAAAATACAAAGATTGGATTCTGAATGACATTCGGAGAAAATATACCGTTATGCTCGATGCGGGAGCGACCACGTTCTGGGAAACCGAAAAAGGTTGGCGTGATTTCGGCAACGCAGGCAGTCTGTGCCACGGTTGGAGTGCCATGCCCCTCTATTATTTTTGCAAGTGGAATTGAGCGATACGGTACACATAAAACGCTATTTTTCACCGCTCGGGGAGATCCTCATCACGGCGGACAAGGTCGGCTTGACGGGGTTGTGGTTTGACGGCGAAAAGAATAACGCAGATAGTCTCCCTGCGGAACATTGCGAGGCGGACACGCCGATTTTATCCGACACAAAACGTTGGCTCGACCTTTATTTTGCAGGGCTTGAACCGAGGTTTACACCACCCCTGCACACGGTCGGCACACCCTTTCGCATGGCGGTCTGGAAAATTCTTTCGGAAATTCCCTACGGCGAAACCGTGACATACGGCGACATTGCAAAGCGGTTGGCAAAGGATAGGGGGCTTTCAAAACTCTCGGCACAAGCGGTCGGCGGTGCGGTCGGACACAACAGAATTTCCATTATCATCCCGTGCCACAGAGTTGTGGGAGCGGACGGAAATCTCACCGGTTACGCAGGCGGTATCGAGCGAAAAATCAAATTGTTGGAGTTGGAGCAGGTCGATATGAGCAGGCTCTATCTTCCCCGAAAATAACGATATAAAAAGGAACAAGTACCCGAGGGGAACTTGCTCCTTTTCTTTTTCATTTGCTATGCTCTGTCAATTTCCCGCTGTCGTCTCGACTGCTTCTTCGGTTGTGTCGGTGACGTCGAAGTAAACGTTAAAGGCGAGTTTGTCAAGATTCTGTCCCATAAGGGCGTTGTAAGTGCCGGTCGTGAAAGCCGTTCCGCCTTTTTCCGCAATGTGTGCGTTGACGGTTTCCATAGGTTCCATGCAGAAGAAAATCCAAAAGTCCCGAGTCGTGTCGCTCATGTCGCCACCCGCACGCATGGCGGAGACCATACCGGACAGTTTTTCCGAGAAGACGGCATCGCTTTCACCGTTCGTAATGTCCGAGAGCCAAACGGCTTCGGTGTGCGTAAAATCGGGGTTGCCGTCCTTGTCGATAATCGCCGAACGGACGGTGATTGTCGAGAGCAGTGTCGTGTTTGTGACATCTGACACGTCAAAATTGAGATGCACCGAGTTGTCCGCATCGCCGTTGTTGATGAGCGACAGTTTGTAGGTCCTGATTTCGCTCGGCAGAAGGTTCGTAATTTCGATATTCAACTTGACGGCGGTTTCCTCCGGTTCGGTGTTGGTTGCCCAGTCGTCGCCGATTTTTGTGAAAGCGTGCGTTTCGGTGTAATATTCGGTTGTTTCGGTTGTTTCGGAAAGGTCCGGCACACCGTTGTAATTCGCATCGCTTGCTTCGTAAAGAATGACCTGCGAGTTGATTTCCAGCATTTCGAGGTTAATGGTGGCGTGGTCACGCACATAGAACCAACCGACCGTCATGGTAGGCAGGACAATGAGGCAGAGCAGGAGTGCCACAAGACTGACGATGAGATTTCGTTTGTTTGCAAACATCGTGCCCCTCCTCAATCAACGACATACAACTTCAAAGAACCGATTTTCAGCGATTTCTTTGAAAGCATATTTGCCATAATGCCGTTCAGTTTGTAATATTCGGTGAGGTCAATTTGAATCGTAAACGTGCAGGTGACTGTGTCACTGTTGGCAGGGAGCGTGCCATCCGCTATGACGAAAGGAACTGCCGTGACGTCCGATTTTCCCTCCATCGTGTTGAAGTCTGCAAGGTACGAACCGCTGTTCGCCCCCGCTTTCCCGTAACCTGCGGTAATATCATCCATCGTGACCTTGAAAATGCCCATGATGCTGTACGTGCCGGCGTCGTATTTCGAATCGGCGGAGGTGTTTTCCTCAATCTTAAATGTCCCATTACTGTCGTCAAAGTCCTGCAAGGTGAGTTGGTAATTCACCGGTGCTTTCGTGCGGTTGTGGAACGAAACGGTCATGGTAATGGTTTCATTCGGGAAAAGCCCCGTGAGGTCGATCGGAATGAAACTGCCGTCTTTATCCACCTCGTAATAATAGGTTTTTCCGTCAATTTCGCCTGCGGTTTCAAGGTTTCCGGTGTTTGTGTCGGTGACCTCGTAATAAGCACCGTTTTTATGTGGCCAGTAATACCGCACCGCCTCGGTTTCGGTGTCGCCGATACTCGCCTGAACTTTAATAGGTCCTGTGAATTCGAGTGCATCGTCCGACACGGTCACCTGCATACCGCTACCCGACACCTGCTTGTTGGACGAAAACCAAGCCAGAGCATCGTTGCGACCGAGCCAGACCAGTACCACGACTGCAGTCACCGCTAGAATGCAGATAAGAGGCAAGGCACGAATGAAAATAATTTTTTTCGAATTTCCCATTTTGTCCTCCTCAACTCCGTGTCACGGAAAATTTCAGTACCATTGTATAATTTGTTCCGTCGACCACTGCCGTGTAGGTCAGTGAAAATGTATTTTCGTCAACCTCAGCAAATACGATACTGTCGCTTGTTTTATCGCAGGAATATTTGGTATTTTTGACTTCTGTAATACCGTAATCCGCCGTGTTTTTGCTGAGATCCTCAAATGCACACCTGATGTCGACACCGTTCGGCAGGTTGTTTTGGTATTCCAGTCCGCAAAGACTCAGATAAAGTTTTGACGTTGACGAACTGTCGGCGAACTGCGTGGGCGAGGATGCGTCACCGCCCGAATAAATCGTAATACCGTTTGATGCCAATGTGTGATACGTGCCGTAGTTGGAAAGTCCGTCCGAACCGTAGAAAACATTGAGCGGATCGTTGAAATCTGTGTCACTCGTATTGGGAATGTTTCCGCTGAGATAGACCGTTGTGAGCGATTTTGCCTTGTTTGCGAGATTTTCCAGCCAGTCGAACTTGTAAATCGTATTGGAACGGAGATCTAACAGCGTGAGGTTTGTAAGGCACGATGTGTCCGCACCCCACGAGTCAAACGGCGATGTGCCGGAGTTGGTCACGCTGATACCGCAATCTCTGAGATTGATTGACGTCAGCGATTTCATCAGGGCAATTTCCTCAATGTTGTCGGTGGTCAACTTTGTGCATCCCTGCAAATTCAACGTCTGCGTGCCGACCAGATATTTCAAGCCCGTAAAGTCGGTAACGCTTGCCAAGGTCGTGTCGCTCGTGTAATTGAGTGCCACGTTTGCCGTGAGCCAGTCGGTGTAAATCAGGTCTCCGGTATCGTATGTTTTGTCGCCGGTCGAGTTGAAATTGAGGTAAATCCAAGAGTAGAAATTCGTGTCGGGAATATCGCTTGTATGCAGTACCCCGGGGATTGTCACATCGGTTGTCAGACTGTAAGCCGTCCAAGCGGATGCGGACACATCGAATTTATAAAGGTAGGTCAGCGACAGACCGAGATTATTGACATCCAAGACCGAAGAATCGATTGTAATTTTGTAATGAGCCGTTCCGGCATTTGCCTGCGTAGCAAGGTCTGTAACGGCGGTCGCAAGAGATGCCGTGTAGGAAATTACGTCCCTTGTTGTTGTTTCGCCGTTTGAGGAAATGGAAACGGTTTCGGCTTTTCCCGTGAGGAGCTTTTCGTTTCCGTCCTTGTCGACAAAGTACATTTTGACGGCGGAGTTCAACCGGTCGAGCGTGGTTGCCGTGTAGCCGTCACGCACCGAAAGTGCATAGGAAACAATCGGTTTGCCGTCACGGTAGCAAAGTGGCATTTCAAAACTTGCCAGCGTGTAATTGCCGGTCTGGTCGTCAATGCTCTTGTTGAAGACCGAATAGTAAGGCATAAAACGGCTTTGTCCCTGCCCACCCGAAACGTCACAGCGGACCGGCATCTGAATGACGACATCATCTGCCTTACCGTTATAGGTGACATTCATTTTGACATTGAGGTAAACACTGCCGGCATCGTTTTCGGGGTGCTTTCCGGACACGACTTTGAAAGACTTATTTTTCGTATCGCCGTCAAGATCGGCAATTTCGTAATACTCGTCCACCGTATCGCCGTAGACAACCGAATATTCAATGCTGTTCACCCCGGGGTAAGCGGTTTCATATTCCGATCCTTTGTAATAGTCGATCGTGTGGAGCGGTAGATAACCCGAGAGTGCCGAACCCTCCGGATCGCTGAATGTGTATGTATCGTCGTTGTGAGCGATCACGGCAATTTCCGTGCCGTACCACTTTTTGAGCAGGTCGTTTGCAACCGTTGTCGCATTGCGGACGGTCGCCACATTGGAACTCGTAATTTGGAAAGTTTCTGAACTGCTCCCGACCGTGGCACGCAGTTGCGTGGTTGCGTGTGTCGGTTGAAAGAGGGTAAACGGCGAAGATGCGGTACTCGGCGATACAACTGCGGTGCTGCTGTCATCCAGTCCCTGCCACACGATTGTGCTGTCACTGAAACCGAACTTTGTCGGCAGGTAGCAATCGTGGTTGATTACGTATTTTTTCAAGTCTTCCTGCTCTCCGGAGGAATCCTTGTCGACCGTTTCGACATAGTATTTTGCGAGATAGCGTTTTGCCATTGTCAGAACGTCACTGTCCGAGCCGTCCGAGATATGCAGGTTAAACGTGCAGGTGCAGACCGTTTCTCCGACCGTCACGGTTGCCGTGAGAACGTCAAGCCCTGCGGAAACTTTTTTGCCGTAGGTCGAAAGATTGCCGTTTTGGGTGGTGTAAGACACCGTCACATTGGGGTAACCGATATAGTGCATCGGCAGGTCGACGTCGGCGAAAACATAGGAGCAGGGGACATCGCTGTGATTGGTACAGTTGTCGTCACCGGCATTGAAATAGGTGATAAAGTCCGATGCCGTAAAGGTCGTTTTGTCGCCGATTTCGGTGTAATTCTCTCTCGGTACGAGCGTATTGCTCTCGTCCGCCACGGCAGAGGCAACCGACCAAAAGAAATTGTAAGCAATGAATTCCGCATCCGAAGAAAGCACCGTGAAAATTGCCGTTGTATCGGTCGCGGTTTCGCCGTTTGCGTTTTGGAAAGTCACATTGTCACAGAGGAGAGCCGAATTCGGCAGGTCAATCACAACCGCACCGACAAGCAGGTTGTCACCGCTTTTTCCGCATTTGACGTTACCGCCCGAGAGGACGACCGAACCGTGATAGGAGTGGCGGAAAGTGAGCGTGTGTCCATTCAGAGCGAGCGTAAATCCGCCTAAATCGAGATGCACGTCGGCGGTGATTTCAAGGTCTGCCACGAGCGTGATGTCTGCGGTGAGTTTTACCGTTTTGCGTTCGGTTGTGGTACTTGCCGTCCCGTTTTTGTCGTTGTAACTGCCGGTTTGCGTGGCAAAAAAGAGTTCTTCAAAGTCCCCGACCTCAACCGTTTGCAAATCGGGGGAGATTGTAACCGTTTCGTCCTGCGTTTTGGAAAAAGTGAAATAAGCGGTGACGAGGAGTGAGCAGACAAGAGCCACAGAGGCAACGCACAGGAAAATTTTGAGTGATTTTTTCATACCTTGCCTCCTTATTCCGTCACGGTGACTTTGAAAGTACGTTTGTACTCCACACCGTCAATTTTCACGACCGCCGAAATTTCCACCTCAGCCGAACCGCCCGTACCGGAGTAGTCATCGGCACTTGTCACGTAGATTTTTTCGTTTCTAATTCGCATAAAATCATGCGATGTTGCACTCGGGAACGGGTAGTATGTTACCACACTGGTGCTTTCGTGAAAGTTATCGTAATCGATTCTTAACATCGGCGAAACATTATCAAAACGGTTGAGGTAGTAAAAACCGCCGACCGAGTCGAAAGTCATAATATAGAATTTACTTGATGCGTAGTAGTTAGTGGAGGCGGTCAAATAATAAATTTCTCCGGTTGTACTTGCGTTCAATGGCAACGATTGGAAAGTCGTGGCATTGGCTGCTGAACAAGTCCGATACCTTTCATACGTAAACACCGTGTGGCTGTCGTCTGCCCAGACAATGCGGTAGACATAGCCTTTTTCGTAGGTTCTGCCGTTGACGGTCAAGGGGCTTGACGATTCACTACTGCCCTGATACCATACGTAAAGCCCCAACCAGTTGCCACGTTTGACCGTGCCGACATCGGCATTTGCCAAAGCCAGAATCGATTCCATTGTAGTCGAGGTAGACGAGGCATTCGAAACTGTGACCGACTGCCAAGTCAAACCGCTCGTGGCATTCCACACCAGTTTGTAATAACTGCCGTTTGAGAATGTGTAAGACTTGTCCGAACCGTCCTTTGTGTAGGTGGCACTGCCGGACGAACCGCTGTAATAGTAAACGTTGTAACCGCTGTCGAACTGTTGCACGCCGTTGCTGATATTTTCAAGGCGGGAGAGAGCAGATTGTGCATCGTCTGCCGATGCAATTTGTGGAACGGACATAGTATAAGTTTTTGTTGTTGCGGTATAACTGCTGTTGGTTTGTGAGTTAGCCAATGTTCTTGCATGATTTTGAATGTCGGAATTGCTTTCGAGCCAAGTTTGCAAAGTTGTATCGTCGGTACCTGTTATCACGGTTCCGGTTTTGTTTTGCACTGACGAATTATAGGTATAGCGATAGGATGTCGAAGTATACCCGTCTGTTTGAATTGGAGCTCGGTTAGAAGTATTATAACTCCCCCGCCGAGAGTTTCTCCAGTATATGTAAGTGCTGTCGCCCGGATCTAATTCGACACGATTGGTTTCATTTGTTGTGCTTGTAGAACTCGTATTGCCGTAGTATTTGTAAGTTGTGTAAGCAACACTAATCGTTCCGGTAATTTCACCGGTTTTGCCGTAGGAGTAAGTATAAGAAATGACTTCATTTCCGGTTGAAAGGTAAGCGAGAACTGATTTGACAGCGGCGATGTTTCCACGATATGTAAAATTGTAAGAGGTTGTTGTGGTGGTGGCAATATAATAAATCACTCTATAAGTGCTACTACTGTCCGTCAAACCACTCGCGGAGTTGCCACCGAAAGCAACATAGTAACTTGTATTGCTACTGCCGGTTTTTAAAGTTGTTGTCGAATCCGAACTGCTTGAAGTGCTACCGGTAATTTCAAAGTCATAGGTCGTTGTATCGGCAGTTTGACTCATGAGTGCATTTTTTTCGTCATCGCTCAATTCCGGAGTACTGCTTGATGAAACTCTGCTTAACTGCGTTTTATTATCGACATCAAAAGCAAAACTTCCGTCCGAGTGCTTGATGGGGTAGAGATAACCTGCTTGCAAAGCAGTGCCGTCCGACAACGTAACATCGGCTGTGCAATAATAATAATTCGTCAACTGTCCGAGCATAGCACTTGTGTTATTTGCCGTGCCGTAAGTGCCTGCGGTGAACGTGCCGGCGTAATCTACGGGATCGGGGTAAATCGGGTTTCCGCTGTCGACCTGCCAATAAATGTCGCTCGCCGTGCTGCCGGATGTGTAAATCTTTTGTTGCAACTGCTCGTATTGACTGTTGATTGTTTCCAACTCACGCAGGTAGGAGAGCGTTCCGTCTGTCGTGCCGGTAAACGAAACCTTTGTCGCCGTCTTGCCGTTTCTGCCTTCATCGGGGGTATAGTAGACACTGCGACCTGTATTCAGAACCGAGAGCGGATATTCCGAATAGGAGCCCTCGCAATTAGCCCCCGACAAGTCGATATATTCGAGGTTCTTCGAGTTGACGTCCAAAGCCGAACCGAGTGCCGTAATGCCGTAGTTCATACCGAGGTCGAGATATTTCAGCGACTTGAAAGCCGAAATGCCGTCAAGATTGAATGACACATAATCCTGAGCCACATTGCGAAGGACCAATTTCACAAGGTTACCGCCGATGTCCGAAGCCGTCAAACGGTTATAAAAGGTCGCAAGCGAATCGGTATGCAGGAAAGCCGGCAGGTTTGCCGTGTAGGTGTCGCCCGACTCCGTCACATTTCCGCAGACCGCAACCGTGTCGAGATTTGCAAAGTAGATAAAGCCATTCAGACTGCCGTCGGCGGTTGTAATTGCCGGTACGGTTACCGAGCCGTCTTTGTCCGTATAGGTCACAAGCCGTTCGGCAAAATCACTCGTGCCGAGTTTTTCGTAAAATTTGCTCACCAGTACGCTGACGGCATTTTCTTCCAAGTATGTCGGTGTTACCGTGTAATTTGCAAAAGCGGTTTGGAAGGAGGAAAGTTTAGAATATGTATTCCAAAATGCTTGCAAAACGACTTCTTCCCGTTCGCTGATATACTTGGTGTTATCCTCGTTGAAGTAACCGGATTTTACGGAGTTTGTTCCTTCCTGCTGAATGTAGTACGAATTGCCGTTAGTCGTTGTGTAGTTATTATTATAACTTAACTTTCCTCCGTTCGGCGGGTTGCCATCCGGATAATCAGTTCCGTGAAACGAGGACTTCGGAAAGTTCTGCTCATTTAATGCCCAACGCATCAACTCGGTGTATTTGAAATAGGTTTCACCGTCGTTAGTCAGATCTTTAATCGCATCACCCAACGCCTCCGGATCGGACACGACACGGCTTCTCGTGCCGTTTGCCGTGGGGTAATTCGAAATCGACTCGAAGATTTCCGACCACTCGTTGTCGGAAAGATTTGCCACCGCTTGGCAATAATCTTGGAGATTTGTAATTTCGGTCGGCGTTAAGTAGTCCTTGCCGTCCGCCGTCACTGAGTAAGTCGTGCCTCCCACCGTCACCGATTTCGTGCCTTTTTCGTTGCCGGTCGCATACTGAATCAACTGCACAAGCCCATATACCTTTTCTTCCACCGTGTCGGCGGAATTCGCCGTGCCGACCATAAAGTACAACTCGTTCAGTTTTTCGGCGTACGGAATGGTGAGCGGTTCGCCTGCATACTCGCCGTCAAACCAATTTTCACCCGTGTTTCCGTTGCAACGGTCGACATCGTTCCGTAGAATGTACGCACCGGTGCGGTTGATAACCGAGTCGCCCTCAACCGTGAAAGCCTCCTCGGGCTTTGTTCTCTCATCGTCCGGCAGGCACGCATACATCTGGTACTTGACCGAACTGAACACGCTGTAATTGGAAAAGCCGTTCTCGTTCGGCAAAATGACCGCCGGCACGGTGACGTAAAGCGTTCTTGTTGACGTGACCTCCGGTTGATAGGTGTATTTGACGGTGACGGTGATCGGTACACGGCTCTCAACCTGCGTGGCTTTGGTCAGGTCCACCGCAATATGATATTTCACCACGTGCTTTTTCTGCGTTACTCCGTCGCTGACGTCGATAAAGTCTTCGCTCTCGGTTTTGCTCTCGTCTACGGACAGAACGCCGTTTGAATTGCTCGTTGAAACCTCAATCGAATAACGGTTGCTGTCGCTCTCGCTCGAAATGACGTACTTGGTGTTGATTGTAAAGTCGCCTGTTTCCTTTGCCATACCGTCCGCACGGCGGGTTTTGACGATATTCTTGTAAATGTCGGTTGCATCCAACTGGTCCTGCACGAATCCGAAGACATCATCGAGCAGTTCTTCGTAGTTGCCCGCCTCAATGATGATATTGACCGTACCCGAATAGACCGTATCGTCACCGTCAAACGTACCTGTGAGGTTGATTTGTGCAAAGGTACTGAACACCGGCGTGTTGAGGTAAACCGCCTGCTCACCGGAGGCATTCGTGTAGACCGAAATATAGTTGTATGTCGCATCCTGCGAATAGGTGAGCGTTTTGAAACCGATGTCCTCGTAACCTGCCCAGTCGAGAACGGCTGTCGTAACACTGCCGTCAGGGGACGAGAATTTCTTGCGGTAATCGTAAGTTGAAGACGAGTTTACAATCGGCAAAAACTGGTGCGACTTGACAAAGCCCGTCTCACCCACCCCCGAACCGTCCCAAACCTCTTTGAGTTTCAGAGGACTGAGTTGTGCGATAAAGTTCGAAAATCTCGTTTCGTTGCTCACGCCCGACACGGTGACCGAGTAGGAAAGTTGATACACCTTTTCGTTAATCCGCACATTCGCATAAAGCGGTACGGCGACACGGTTTGCACTGTCGTCAATGATACGGCCGTCCGCCGACAAAACCGCAGAATTCCCGCTGATCCATTCGACAGATGCCCCCAACCGTTTGATTTCGCACGGCAGGAAAATATCGCACATAACATCGTCCTGCGACTTGGAAAGTGCCTCGATATGGGCAAGTTCCGTTGTTTTGATACTCTCCAAGACCGATTCGGCATCGTTCCCGTAGAGTTTGAAATCAAACGTTTTCGTGCTGTCCCCGACCGTCAGAGTCAAAGAGGCAACATCCGTTGCACTGCGTGAGGTTGACAAAATTGTCGAATCCGTCAAGGAGCAATTCGCCCCCGAAAGTGCCAGAGTTGCACCGTTTCCGACATAGAAAGACAATGTCGGGAGGACGTCAAGACTTTCGCCCGACTTGAAGCCCTCGCCGAGTACCGTTTCGATACGCTCCGTGAGCAAAGTATAAAGTTTTTCGGCAGAATATGCGGTCACAGTGACCGAACTTGCCGTTGTGTTTTCCGCAACGTTCAGGACCGCATCGTCCGAATCGAGCGTCAAAGCCGTTGTCACACTGCCGGTCGATTGTGAGGAACAGAGCGTCGCATCGGCTTGGAATTTCAGTGTTCCGCCCGAAAGCATGCAACCGTGCAAATCAAGATTGAACGCATTGCTTGCGGTATAATCTTTCGTCAAAGTCACATTGCCTGCCAAAACAACCGTCGGAGCAATCAAGTTGTTTTCATCGTCACGCAAAAGCCCCGAATTGATGTCATTGATTGCATGGGCAAATTCGCTCTCGTTTTCGACGAAAATATAATTGCGTGCATCGGCATTTTCCGCCGTATCGGTCACCGTGACGGTAAACGAAACATTCGCATACTGTGTCGCTTCCTCGTGCAGTTCCAGTTTAACGGTATGCGTATCGCTCACGGTGTTCGGCAGGGGAGCATCGGTTACGAATTCGTAAGAACCTTCCTGCGTGAGATGTGCCAGTGAATCGACAAATTCGCCGTCAAGGTAAACCAGAATGCAACTCCGCAAAGCCTTGTCGAGATCACTGTCCGCCGTCACCGCCGAACCGTTTTGCGTGAGCGACTTGACTGTAAGGACGGCAGAGTGGAGCAGATCCGCACCCGACGTGTTATTCATCGTCAGGGCAAACGAAATGCTGTCACCGGCTTTCGTGAGCGAAAAAGCATCGCTACCGCTTGTTGTGGCAGAACCGCCTGCCGTGCCGGTTACTGTGAGAGTAATTGTCGAATCAACCACCTCACCGACCGCAATCGAGCCTTTGCCCGTGACGAAAGAGCGGAACAGAATTGCCCCGACAACGCCGAGCGTTAAGATCAATGCGAGAACGGGTATCAGGACGGCAGGAAAGACAACCCGCCCGATTTTCAATTTCTTTTTCAGCATTTTCAAAAACTCCCGAATAAGAGAATAAATCATAAAATATAATATAAGATGATATAAAATGTCATTAACCATAGTATTATAACACAATTTATGCTGCTTGTCAAGTGTTTGCCGATAAAAATAATATGAAGCGATCTAAAAAGCAGCGAAGAGAGAAAGCAAGGCAACCACCGGTTGCGTAAAAAGTTCATCCGAAAGCACTTGACAAGTGCCTTGAAACGGTGTATAATAGAACCGGACAAAATGAAAATTCAAAAGAGGCAAAACAAAAAAATCTAAAAAAGCAAGAAAGCAAAATCAAAAAACAAAATCAAAAAACAGGAGAAATAACAAATGGGAATCGAAAGAAACCTGCAAAAATTAAGAACAAGTTTTAATCTTACTCAAGAAAAATTCGCCGAAATGGTCGGCGTTTCAAGGCAAGCCGTGCAGAAATGGGAGAACGGCACGGCACGTCCGGACCTCGACCGTATCATTTTTATGGCAAAACTTTTCAATGCCTCGATCGATACGTTACTGCTCGGCTCGGATAAACGCATTGCCGAAGAACTTGCCTATGACCGCAAGATTCACCCCGAGTACGCAAGTATGCACAAATGGGAATCCTACCCCGATCAGCTTCACGTCGAATACCGCCAGTGCATCGACGAGGGAAAGGACATAGAACTCTACGCCGACCTTTTCCGTGCGACCGAAAAAATGCCTGCCGGAGTCGAACGCGAAAAAATCGCCGAGCAGATTTTCAACATCGTTCTCAACGCACCGAAGAAAGCCGACTACCCATACGAAGAACCCTCCGATCTCGAAAGCATCAAAGCCCTGCGTCCCGAGCAGCCGAGAATACCGGAGAACCTGCCCTCCGCCGAAATCCTGAACGATAAAATTTACGGTGCGTGGCTCGGCAGAATCAGCGGTTGCCTGCTCGGAAAGCCTATTGAGGGCATTCGCACGGAAGAATTGAACCAATTGCTCTCCTCCTGCGGAAACCGTCCGCTTTACCGTTATCTCGAACAAAAAGACATCACGCCCGAACTCTGCGAGAATCTTTCTTTCCGTCTGGTCGGCAAAACCTACGCCGACAACATTCCCTGTGCCCCCGTGGACGACGACACCAATTATACGGTGCTTTCATGGGTGCTGGTTGACAAGTACGGACGTGATTTTACCCCCTATGACGTGTCGCAGATTTGGCTCGAATATCAGCCGAAAAGTGCGTACTGTACGGCAGAAAGAGTCGCTTACCGCAACTTTGTGGCAGGTTTCAAACCGCCTTATTCGGCACTCTACAAGAACCCGTATCGTGAGTGGATCGGGGCTCAGATCCGTGGCGATTATTTCGGCTACATAAACCCTGCAAACCCCGAACTTGCGGCGGAAATGGCATGGCGAGATGCCTGCATTTCCCATGTCGGAAACGGCATTTACGGAGAGATGTTCGTGTCGGCAATGATAGCAACGGCGGCAGTCGAAACCAACCTCGAAAAAATCATCGAATCGGGACTTTCGCAGATTCCCGCAAAGTGTCGGCTTGCCGAGGGCGTCGGCGAGATCCTCGAACGTTTCCGCAATCACATGAGCGAGCGGGACTGCTTCCGTTTCATTCACACCAAATTCGACGAGCATAATTCTTACGATTGGTGTCACGTCATTTCCAACGCCATGATCGTTACGGCGTCACTCCTTTACGGACAGGGCAACTATTCCCGCTCGATCTGTATGGCGGTTGAAACCGGATTCGACACCGACTGCAACGGTGCGACGGTCGGTTCGATTTTGGGTATGCGGAACGGCTCGAACGGTATTTCGCAACAGTGGAGGCAACCGCTGAACGGTATGCTCGATACCTCGATTTTCGGCATCGGTCGTGTGAGCATCAAGGATATGGCAAACCGGACAATGGCACATCTTCCGGACGCAAACAAGACCAGAGAAACTCTGTAAAAATGCAATGCATCGGTAAATCAAAAAGGAGATTTTACTATGGGAAGACCGATTGAAGCAAGTTTTCGCGTCGAACCTTTGGTGGTTCGTGCAGGGCAGGAATCTATCGTTACAATCAAGCCTATGGGACGGCAGGCACGGTTCGAGGACGGTGTCAGTTACACCGTCCGGATTCTCCCTATGGAACTGTTAAGACCTGAAAATTACAATTGGCCGTTAAAATTCGATACCCTGACTTTGCAACCGGAGGACGGCAAACTGGTCATTCATTACACCTTTACCGAGGAGCAGGAATGGAAACTGTTGGTTGCACAGCCTGACAACAAGGACTGGGGACGGTTGCGTTTTCACGTTTATTCGGTCGAGGACGATTTGTACGGTCTGCATCCCTATCGTGGCGACCTGCATTCACATTCGTCGAGATCCGACGGGCGTGACGATCCTGCCGTGGTCGCCGCCAACTATCGCTCGGCAGGCTTTGACTTTTTTGCCCTGACTGACCATTACAAGTGGCACCCCTCGCAGGAGATGATGGACGATTATAAAGACGTCAAACTCGGCATCAAACTCTTTCACGGCGAGGAAGTTCATCTCAGACAGGATTATATTATTCACATTGTCAATTTCGGCGGAGATGCAAGCGTTTACGACATGTACAAAGCCGATCCCGACAAAGCCGAGTCGGAAATTGCCGGGATAGCCGAAAAACTCACCGATTTGCCCTACGGTGTCAATCCCGTCGAATATGCACGCCGTGTGTGGGTGAGTGAACGCATTCGTCAAGTCGGCGGACTTTGCATTCTGGCACATCCGTTCTGGATTGCCGAAGACCGTTACAATATGGACTTGCGTATGCTCGATTACTGTATGCGGAGCGGTGTTTACGATGCCATGGAAATGCTGACGGGGCAAACCGAACACGAAAACAACCTGCAATTGGCTTTCTACATGGAAGAACGGGCAAAGGGCGTGAACATTCCCTATGTTGCATCGAGCGATTCGCACGGTACGGAACCCGCTTGCTATTTCGGCACGGTCAAAACGCTGATTTTTGCAAAATCGACCGAAAAGAGCGACATTTTCGAGGCAATCAAGGCACGCAGATGTGTGGCAATCGAGCAGAATCCGCACGAGGAATACCGTGCATACGGTGATTTCCGCATGGTCAAATACGCAAGATTTTTGATGCGTTTCTACTTCCCGATTCACGATACGCTGTGCGTGGAGGAGGGCAGACTGATGAAAGATTACATCTTGGGCATCGAGGGTACGAAAGAAGCACTTGAAAGCCTGTATGACCGCACCGAGAAGACAGCCGAAAAACTTTTGGGCAGATAATCACCGATATTCATTCGCAAGAGAGCGAAAGAGCATAAAGTGACCTTCCGAAAGCATAAAATGCACAAAAAAGCATAAAAACGATAAGAGCAGAACCGAGCAAAACGGATTCTGCTCTTTTTTGCACCCGCCGGTTGCTTTTTGTGTCTACTTTCGGAAAATCGTTTGTGCAGTTTGACGAATATTTTTTCCGATTTCTTGAAAAAAGCAAACCGAACATTGTGTAAAAAACGCTCAAAACAGCAAAATGCAAACCGGAGGTTGACAAAAGAAGAAGAAAATGCAAATCTGAGTGAGACGGCGGGTGTAGAAAATGCGGTTTCCTCCGAAAAAAGTGAGATTTTCTTCTTGCTTTTTCATTTTTTGCGTGGTAAAATAAGAGTGTGATATAAATAAAGACGAAAAAATTCGTCTCGTTTTCGAATCTGACACCGCAAGGTGTGAAGATAATTTTTTTCCGAATGAAGGAGGAAAACAACATGAAAACCTGCAAGAGATGGGTAGCATTCCTTGCAACACTCGCAATGCTCCTCGGACTCATTGTTCTGCCGACATCTGCAGACGAAGAATCCACGGGCAAAACGACCGAACATCTTTCCATGACGAAAACCGTCTGGTACGAAGATGAGGTCATTGAAATCACCGCAACCGGTGATGAATCCAAAAAAGACTGGGTAGGCTACAATGTAGACGGCAACACCGGTAACTCGCTGAAATGGTGGTACGTCACATCCACCAACTACGGCAAATCTGTCAACCTTCTGTCCGGTAAAGAAGCCTCGGCAGACGGCACGACACTGCCCGTCGGTAACTACTGGGCGTACTTCGTTCCTGCTAACGGCTATGCAAAGACGATGACCGAAACCATCAGTTTCCAAGTCATCAAACGTCCGGCAGCGGCAATTGAGGAGGCACGCCCCGAAGGCGACGGTTCTTACACGCATCCGTACCTCATCAGCTCCGCAGAAAACCTCGTCTGGATGGCAAACCAAGTCGGTAGCGGAATCGATCCCACCGGTAAGGTCAACCCGTTCGAGGGCAAATATTTCCGTCAGACCGCAGACATCGATCTCAACGAATCGACCGTTTATCCGATCGGTTATGCTTACCTCGATGCCGACAACTATGCCGTATTCGGCGGTATTTATGACGGTCAGGGCTACAAGATCAAAAACGGTAAGATCGCACCGTCCGAAACCTATTCCGCAGATGCAAAGCACGGAGCAGGTCTGTTCGGCGTGATTGCGGATGCAACCATTCTCAATGTTACGCTTGAAAACGTAGCCGTCAGCGGTCCTTCTGTCGTCGGCGGTATCGTCGGTATGTCCGTCAGCCTCAAAGAGACTCCGGACGAAAGTGCAAACCTCATTGAAAAGTGCTGTACCGGCACGGGTTGCACCGTCACGGCTACCACGACCGACAACAACAAGAACAATTACAAAGCACCGCAACGCATCGGCGGTATTATCGGCGATGCAAGCAACACGACAGTCCTTTATTGTATCAATGAAGGCAGTATCAAAGCCAACTACGGTATCAAAACCTCCGGCGGTATCGTCGCTTTCGGTAACGCAAACGTGACGGTGAAGAACTGTGTCAACAAAGGCTTGCTCGAATATGACATCACCGGCGGAACGGTCACGCCCGAAGGTCAGGTCGGCGGTATTATGGGATACATCGCAACCGGTGCAAAGGGCAACCACCTCATCGAGAACTGCTACAACATCGGCGAAATGAAAATTATCTCCGATGCATCCTCCGCAACGGCAACATTGTCTTTCGGCGGTATCCTCGGTGCATTCAATACGCTCGAAAAAGGTTATACGCATGAAATCAAGAACTGCTACAACCTGACAAAAACCTTTACCGCTGCTCCGCTCAACGGAAGTGCTTATAACTGGAGAATCGGCGAAATCGTCGGTTGCGGTTATCAGGGTGGAAATGTTGCCGCAATTGCAATGCAACTCACAAGTTGCTATGCTATCGGTATGCCGATTGCTACCGGTACGGTGACGGCGGACGGCAAGGCTTCAACC
Source organism: bacterium (assembly GCA_963627065.1). GTDB lineage: Bacteria > Bacillota > Clostridia > Oscillospirales > CAG-272 > UMGS1865. The sequence continues at coordinate 20,116 of CAVGAA010000002.1, forward strand.
TATTACGCATACACATGGTATACTGCATATCCCGCAATGAACTATACCACCGATGCAAACAAGGTGACAACCTATGCGGACGCATACGGAATTGCAAACTACCGCAACAATAAGAATGCGGACGGCACTGCCGAAATTCTTTTCACCGACTGTGCATACAAGACCGAAGCCGAAATCAAAGTCCTCACGGATGCGATTGACACGGCAATCTCCGGTGCAACTGCAGAATCCACAATGAATACCAAAGTTGCAACCGACAAACGTTTCTATATCGAAGGCGAGGACATTCTCGTTTACGGTACGGGCAACGTTTCGAATAAAGACTGGATAGGTATCAAACCGAAGAACGATACGGACGCCAACGGTTATTCCATTTACTGGTATTACCTCACCGACGAAAATCTCGGCAAGGCAGTCAATATCAAGAACCAGAAGAAATCCTCCCGTGCAGATTCGAACGATTACAATCTGCCGGCAGGTGAATATGTTGTCTTCTATGTGCCGAGCAACAAGAATGCAACCGATATGACCGAGTTTGTCGAAATTACCATTACAAAGACGGTTGCAACCGACCGTGACACCTATTACGAGGGTGAACCGATTTACGCAAGAGGCAAGACCGCAGGCACGTCCTCCAAAGACTGGATCGGTATCATTCCGGAACAGGACTGGGATGCGAATGGCTACTCAATCTGGTGGTACTACCTCACCGACGAAAACAACCTCCAACCCGTCAACCTCCGCACGCAGAGAAAGTCCGCAAGAGCCGATTCCAACGATTACAACCTGCCCGCAGGCAGATATAAGGTTTATTTCGTCCCCTCGAACCAACTTGCAACCGCTATGACAGAATATATTGTCATCACGATTCTGGCTGAGGGCGAGGCAATGGCTCTTGAAGCTCCGTCCGAAGTGACCTACACGCTCAAAAACGAAACCGACGGTATGGCAGACGGCACGGTGACCGTGAAACTGTCCGCCACCAACCTCGCAAAAGACATCGTGATGTACTGGGGTAATGCCGAGGGCAAACTCGCAGGTTACACGGCTCTCGCAAAATTCAAGACGAACGGCGAAACGACTGTAACGCACGAAATGACCGCTAACACCGTCATTCCGACCGGTGCTACCAAACTTTTGGTTTACACAGCATCCGGTTCGCAGGTTTCGGAAGAATGCTATACGGTCGATCTGCCCGAAGGTTCGGCACACAAAGGTTTCGGAACACCTATCGCAACCTTCCAAGTCATCAGTGACATTCACCTCAACAGTGATAACACGCACCTGTATAACACGAACTTCAAGAAAGTTCTGCAGGACATCGCCGCAAACGGTGCAGGCAGTAGCGGTATCTTCATCAACGGTGACATCGCAAACAACGGTAAAGCCGTTGAATATGAAAATATGTGGACGATTTACAACGAGGTCAAGAGTGCGGGAGCAACTCTGCCGAACATCTACCTCTCGATCGGTAACCACGATTTCTATGGCAACAATGCTTATGCGGACTCCGTAGAACTCTTCCTCAAAAACGCATACTTGACTGACGGTACGACACATCCCGATAAACTCTACTATGATTTCTGGCTGAACGGTTACCATTATATCTTCCTCGGAACAGACCGTTATCCGATCAACAAAGTTAACGCATTCCTCAACGACGAGCAACTCGAATGGCTCGACGAAACCCTTGCAGAAGACCGTGAATCCGGCAAACCCGTGTTCGTCTTCCTGCACCAGTCGCTCTATGAGACGGTTGCAGGCAGTTTCGAAGGACAGGGCTGGAACGGTGCAACGCCCGATGCGAAGATCCGCAACGTACTGAAAAAGTATCCGGAAGTCATTTTCTTCAACGGTCACAGCCACTGGTCGCTGAACGATGACGGTTGTATGTATGACGGTGATGAAGATTTCCCGATCTACGCATTCAACACATCGTCCACCGCTTACCTCTGGACGAGTTACAACAAGGTCGCAGGCGAGGCTCTGGCAGGCAGTGAAGGTTACTATGTGACTATTTACGATGACTGTGTCACCGTTATGGGACGTAATTTCACGACCGGTGAATGGGTTTCTTCCGCACTCTTCGTAGCAGAAGACAAGGAATTCGAAGTCGAAAAGCCCACCGAGAAGGACACCGGCACATCCGAGCAGGTCACCGATGAAAAGCCGACCGGCGAACAACCGACAACCGAAACACCGACCGGCGAAAAGATAACCGGTGAGCAGGCAACAACCGGTACGGGCGAAAAGCCGGTAGCGGGATGCAAATCCGTTGTCACCGAAGGCACATTCGGTATACTCCTTATGACTGCCGTCGGTGTTGAGATTCTCCGCAAAAAGAGAAATCGCAAGTAATCCGCAAGACAGATGAACATCAGAAGACTGTTTATCGGTCTTGTGGCAATCCTCATGGCACTGTCACTGCTCTCCTGTGGGGGAGCGGTGACGGTCGGGGATGAAACCGAACAGAAAACCGAAACGCAATCCGTAACGGAAAGCACCACAAACGCCGTTACGGATGCAGTCGTGCAAGGACTTGTCCTCACGGTCGGGAGCAAAAGCGACTATAAAATCATTTACCCCGAGGGTGCATCGAGCGATATTATGCGTGCGGTGAATGCTCTTCGGGACAAACTGCAGGAGGGCGGAGCAAAAGTCACAAGAGGCGATGACTTCTTGGCAAACGGTGAAACGGCGGAAGCAAAAGAAATTCTCATCGGCAACACCAACCGCACCGAAACCGCAACCGTTTACGCAACGCTCGGCGATCGGGACTATACCGCCGGAACAGACGGTGAAAAGCTTGTCCTGCTCGGGAAGACCGAGGCTTTGACAATCAAAGCGGTTGTAACCTTTATAGCTAAACTCACGCTTGACGGGAATAACAGGTTCATCGCAGGCGAGGAGCAGACCTTTCTGCTCACGGGCGAAAAGACGTTGCAGGTGTCCTTCCTCGGCGACAGTATCACAACCTATGACGGCTATTCCAATAACAGCAGTATCAATTCCACGCTCGGTACGCAACCGGTTTGGTACGATTCCTCAAAACTTGCGGTAAGCGAAACTTGGTGGCACAGAACCGCCGAGGAAATGGGTTGGGAAATCTGTGTCGATAATGCCTATTCGGGCGGACGGGTATCCAATTCCTATTGCTACGATACTATGTCAAAGAACCTGCACAATTCGGCAGGTATCAAGCCGGATGTTATCATTATTTACTACGGCATCAACGATTATAACAACAGTGTCGCACTCTCCGAATTCCGCACGGCGTATGCAAAAATGCTCGATGTCATTGCGGAAAACTATCCGGATGCGACGGTTTATTGCTGCACCTTGATTCCGGTGATTTGTACCTCATACAGCAGAAATACAACACTCGAAAAGAATACGGAAGGTGTCGCCATTGCGGATTTCAACTCCGCCATTGTCAATCTGGCATCTATAAAAGGTGCAAATGTTATCGATTTCGCAACCGAAATCGGAGCAGACCAGTATCAATATACCTTCGATTACATTCATCCGAAGTCAGAAGGAATGAAACGGATGAGCGATACGGTCCTGAAAGTACTGAAGGAAGATTTTAAGTGAAAGGCGATAAAGATATGAAAAAATACGTAAAAATTCTTTGTCTGCTTCTCTGCCTCGCTCTCGTTGCAGTGGGACTTGTGTCCTGCAAGACCGAAAGCGGTCATAAAACAGAGGATACAAAGAAGCAGGAAGTAAGCACAAAGGAACAGCCGTCCGGTGAAGTTACCACTGCCGGCGAGGACGTTCCGGATGCTCCGGAAATCGTCAGTTTCCTTGATGAAAACGGTTCGCCGACAGATTTTAACATTATGGTCCGTGCGGCACGTTATAACTATCTGTTCTGCGATGACGAAAACACCTCCGACACTCTCGAACAGTCGGTTTGGAGTCGGAACGTCGGCATCGAAGAAACCTACGGTATCACATTCGGTATCAGCGAAGTGACCGATACCGCATCGGCATTCTCCACACTGTTGGCAGGAGCAACGGGGGCTTATGACCTCATTTGCTTTGACTATTGGTGGGGACTGGAACAGCAGGGCTATTTCTATGATCTCGCATCTTTGGACGGCATCGACCTTACCCAGAGTTACTGGTATCAGGGTTGGAACAACAACACCACAATCAACGGCGTGGCTTATACAGCAGTCGGCGATGCGGCACTTGAAGTGTTGCAGAACATCGAAGTGTTGTTCTTCAATTCGTCCATTGCAAACAGTTTTGATCTCGACCTGCACGGTCTTGTCGATGACGGTGAATGGACGGTCGACAAAATGATGGAAATCAACACGCAGGTTGCTCAGAATCTCGATGACGACGACACAACCAACGATATTTACGGTGCACTTTACGACAAGCATTCCTACCGTGCGGCTCTCTTCTCGGCAGGCTTGAAACTGACCGAAATGGCAGAAAACGGTGCGGTTCAGATTGTTGCGGAAAATGCAATCAACTACGATATTGCAGACAAAATTACAAACCTCATTCACAGCAATGAAGTCAACTACTCGGATACGAACTGCCGTGTCCGTGACTGGACGCTTTTCAAGAACGGTCAGGCACTCTTCTATGCAACGGCACTTCTCAAAGGCGTTGACCTGCGGAATGCGGACTTGTCTTTCGAATACGGCGTTTTAGTCACTCCGAAATATGCAGAGGAGGACGATTACGTTTCCACGAACTACGGTTCGTCCGTCTTTGCAATTCCGCTTGACTGCAAGAATACGCAAATGTCCGCTCTCATTCTCTCTGCAATGAACTATTACAGTGCGGATACCGTTATCAAGACCTATTACGATCAGGTTCTCCGTCAACGTGTCGGTAACACCCTTGAAAATGCACGTATGATTGATATGGCACGTGAGAACGTCTATGTCGATTTCGCATTCATTCATGAATTCGGCGGGCTTTTGAAAGCTTACTACAACGCAGTTCTGAACGGCACATCCTCCAAGACCGAGGTTGAGTCGGTTATCGATGCGGCTCAAACCGCACTTGACGAACTCATCGCAAGTTTCCATCAGTAAGGTAGGTCATCTCTGAAACCGCCAAGCACGCCGGATGAGCGGAATCTTTTCCGCCACTCGTCACGAAACTCCTTGCCCGTAGCCGACGGCTACGACCTGTGTCGCTTCGCATAAATTGGCAAAAAATCTTCTTGCTACTCGTCGTACTTTCCGCTTTTGGAGATTCCCTATAATTTTCCTATTTGTAAAAAAGAAGTCTGAAAAACAATGAAAAAAAATCTTTGCATTTTCTTTGCAATGCTCCTTACCCTTTCCCTGCTTGTATCCTGCGGGGGAGGGGAGAAAGAGGAGCAGAAAACCGCCGAGGACACCACCGAAACCGAGCGTGTGACCGAGGCTGAAACCGAGATTGTAAAATCTCCGCTCAATATTGTAGCGGACGGCAGAACCGACTATAAAATCGTCTACTCCAAAAATGCCGGCGGAACGCTTTCCGAATCTCTGTCCGCTCTTGCAACCAAATTAAACTCGCTCACGACCGAGAAAATCGCATCCGGCAACGACACGTTGTCGGCGGATGAAACGGCAGGGGAGTACGAAATTTTAATCGGCAAAACCAACCGCACGGAAAGTACGGAAATTTCCGCAAGTCTGCGGAAAGGCGAGTATACCGTCGAAATCAGCGGTACAAAACTGGTTGTTTGCGGTTTTGATGACGAAACGACCGTCAAAGCCATTGAGAAACTGATCGAAATCGTCACGAAGAACGCAGGAAATCAATCGTTTTCTTTCTCACCCGACTACGAATATCGCAAAACAGCAAAATTCTACGTCGACAGTGCAACCTTGAACGGCAAACCGCTCGGTGCATACAAAATTGTCGTACCGGCGACCGGTTATGTCGAATATTATGTGGCGGTTCTGTTCCGTCAGTATCTGCAAGCCTACACGGGCTTCTCTCCCGAAGTCGTAACCGATGAAACCGCAAAAAGCGATTGCGAAATCCGTCTGGGACTTACCAACCGTGACAATCTCACGGTCGAAGACGGCAAATATGCGGTTGCGGTTACAGATGACGGACTTGTGGCGGTAGCATCGAGCGATACCGGCTATCTGGGACTCCTCACGGCTCTCAAACAAAACGTTTTCCCGAATTCCAAGAGCGTGGTTGCCGTCAAAAGCGGGGACAACTGGAACGGAGACGACAACAGCGTTGAAACGCCTGCCTGCGAAGGTACGCTCCGCATCATGTACCATAACACGTGGGGATATCTCAATTCGGACGGTAGCAACCCTATGGCAAACCGTGCCGACTTGGCACTGACCGTTTACAAACGCTATGCACCGGACATTCTCTGTATGGAGGAATCCGGACCGAACTGGGAAAAATCCGCAAAGGCTCTCAAAGCTTGGCTCACGGAGGATTACGGTGAACTTCGTTTCTCCTCACAGGGCGGATCGGGCAACCCGATTTACTACAAAAAATCGACGGTTGAACTTGTCGCAAGCGGTTACGAAAAATCGAGAAACGGCGATAAAGGCACCACGTGGGGCGTTTTCCGTGAAAAATCGAGCGGAAAAATCTTTGCCGTGACCGATTCGCATTTTGCCGCAGACACCAATGCAGGCGGTGATGCAACGCTCGGCGTAAAATACCGTGCACAGGATGCAGGCGTGGTTGTCAGTGTCAAAAACAGCATTTTGGAGACCTACGGTAGCATTCCGGTTATCAGCGGTGGCGATTTCAACTGCTACAAAGACACCGAGCCTTACAATGTCCTCACGGACGGCGGTTTCGTTTCTCTGCGTGACAAAGCGGAGCGTGTCGACGATCATTCCGCATATCACGGTTCGTTCGCTTATAACGAGGAATTCGGCATCTATCCATTGCAGTCAAAACTGCCCTACACGGGTGCACAGTCAATCGACCACATTATGACCTGCGGAGCGGAGGCAACCTTCCACTGCTACGAAATCGTGTCGGATTCCATCGCACTCACCAGCAGTGACCACGCACCGCATTATACCGACATCACGCTGAAATAACAAAGACAATTCCAAATAAATGTATCGCAGGACTTGCAAATTGCAAAAGAATGTGGTATAATAATGCCGACATAAGTTCGGTAAAAGGGGACTTTTCCGAAAGTCCCCTTTAATTCTTGAAACCATTTTGAAAAGTGAGGGCTTGTTATGAAATTATCTTTTACATTCGGCGTGCTGGAATGGAGATACGGCGTCGAAAAATCGGCATCACTCGTTGCAAATGCGGGATTTGATGCATTTGATTACAGTTTGGAACGTCTTAAAAAAGACGATGACGTTATGAACACGGATGCCTACCGTGCCGAAGCCGAGAAAATTCGCAAAATTGCCGAGTCAAACGGTCTTGTCATCAATCAGATTCATGCTCCGTTCAGCTGGAAAAATTCGCAGTGGATGGACGAAACCTTTTACGAAGAAAATATTTTCCCCCGTATCGTAAGATCATTGGAAATCGCAGGTATTTTCGGTGTCAAAGTGGCGGTCGTTCACCCGCTCCACCACTTTACCTACCCGGGACATGAGGAAGAAATTTTCGACATCAATATGAAATACTACCGCAAATTGATTCCCTACGCAAAGGAATACGGCATCAAAATCGGTGTGGAAAATATGTATCAGGTCGATCCCCGCAGAAAGCACATTATCGCAGATACCTGTGCGAAAATTCCGGAATTCATCCGCTATATCGATACCCTTGACAGCGAACAAATCACCGCTTGCCTTGACATCGGACATACGACACTGGTCGAGCAACTCGATGAACCTTGGGATTTCATCAAGGCACTGGGGCATGATCGTCTGGGTGCTTTGCACGTTCACGATACCGACTACAAAGGCGACCTGCACACTTTCCCGTATGACGGTATCATCAACTGGCAGGAAGTTGCAAAGGCACTGGGAGAAATCGATTATCAAGGCGACTTTACCTATGAGAACGGTTGGAGTTTCCTCAGCCACGTGGACGACGAATTTATGCCGACAGCCGTCAAATTCATGGGCGACATCGGACATCACCTCATTGACGTTGCCGAGCGGAACATACCGAAGAAATAAGTAAACTACCAATCGATTCAAAATCAATCGATTCAAAAGCAATTAAAATCAATCAATTCAAAAAGACTGCAATCACAACGGTTGCGGTCTTTTTTGTAAATCGCAATTTGCTGTTTTCTAATCTATCCTATAACAATCGCACACTGTAAGTACTTGGAAGGCGATTGCTTTGCCGAAAGGGGATAAAATCTCGGTACTTTTGTGAAAGATGCTAAAATTTGCATAGTTTTTGCTAATATCCGTATAGCTTTTGCAGCGGAAATGTTGTATAATATAACCATAACAGCGAAAAAATAAATTTGTATTTATGCATTTTGCAACAGTCATGACGATGGTGGATGATAAGGAGACATTATGGCATACTTGGATTACGGAGAAATCCGATGGAAAATCTGTTGCGGAAAAAAAATAGGAAAAATCGAGCAACGTGCACTGCGGGAGTTGTACGGCACGGTACGGCAGTACCTCCCTTACATCCTTACGGTTTGCGAAACTGCGGAAGAACTGACGGAGCATGACAATGTGATTTTTCTCGGGACGTTGTCGTCATGCCCCGCATTGAAGGTTATGGCAGATGAGGGCTTTTATCAACCGGAGATACGGCGGGAAGGTTTTGCAATTCAGGTAGCCGATTCGAAAAAGCGTCGGGGACGGACCGATATTGTAATTCAAGGTGCAGATTCTGCAGGCGTGCTGTACGGAGTTTTCGAATTTATTCACGCATATTTGGATGACCTTCTGAAATATACCGGTTATCATTACGAAAAGCCAATTAAACCTTTTACAGATCCCTGCGTACCGTTTGAGGAACATTCAGCACCTGCGATCGTCAATCGTGGATTGTGGACGTGGGGGCACAAAATTTACGATTATCGAGGCTATTTTGATAATATGGCACGTTGTCGGATGAATCTGGTGATTATCTGGAACGACAGTGCACCGCTCAATGCCAAAGAGGTTGTGAATTATGCCCACGGTTGCGGAATTCGGGTTGTATGGGGATTCAGTTGTGCATGGGGAGAAGATGTTGCAGTTGATCCGTGCGATGCGGGTGAGGCGGATAAATGGTCAAAACGGATTCTTGAAGTCTGGGAAAATGAATATGCCGACACCGGTGCCGACGGTGTGTATTTTCAGACATTTACAGAGCGGAATGAGAAAGAAGTCGGCGGAGTCTCGATTGCCCGACTGGTGACCGATTTTATCAACCGTGTAACCGAACCGTTACGACGTGCGTATCCGGATCTTTGGGTGAAATTCGGTTTGCATGCAACGTCTATCGGGGAAAATTATACGATGCTGAGAGATTTGAGACATGATGTGACACCGGTCTGGGAGGATTGCGGTGGATTTCCATACCATTACGATCCGCGACAAGGGGACATCGGTGTGGCATTGGACTATACGAAAAAACTGGTGAAAATGGCTGAAAAAGGTGGCAGATTCGGTGCAGTCCTCAAAGGCTTTACGGTTTTGAAGTGGAAAAAGTTTGAACACTACAAGGGCGAGATTTTGTTAGGCGAGACCGATCGTGTGGCACGGAGACACATTTTGGAACGGCGACAGTTCTACTGGAAATTCTGCGAGCCTTATTGGTTAGAACACGCCGGAGACCTTTCAAAATGGACGTGTGCGGTGGCAGATGCGGAGCTTTCAGACAGCACGGTGGTTGCACTGGTGGAGGATGGAGCCTTTGAGGAGGAAATTCCGCCGTCGGTCGGCATTTTTGCCGAAACACTCTGGGATCCGCATGCGGATGTTACACGCATGATTGAGAAAATTTACCATTCGGAGCATTTCGGTCATTAAAAAACGGCTGTCGAATTCACGTGACAGACGAAAAGGAGGAAAAAGATGAAAAGGGGATTCGGACGGATTTGTTTTCTGCTGGCACTATTTCTTTGTGCAACGACATTAGCATCCTGTAAAAAGCAAGGGAACGACATTCCGGAGACAACTACACAAGACTACACCGTAACATACGATGCGAGCGATCCGTGGAATGATTTTCCGAAGCAACTCGGCGTGCGGGATTTCGGCGAGGAGGGGAAGACCTTCCGCATTACGACCGTTGAAGAGGATCCAGACAGTTTCTTTGCACTGACATGTGACCGCGATGAGGGACAGACGGGTGCGGCGGTTTCGGATGCCATGTTTTCCCGTGATATGCAAATGTGGGAAATTTACGACATTGACGTGACCTACCAGACCATAGGTGCAAAGGACGGCGGTATTGCATTGCGGCAGTCATTGATGACCTCACTTCTGGGTGGTATGGAAG
>CAVGAA010000002.1:30505-137444 GCA_963627065.1 bacterium
GTATGGAAGTTTGCGATATGGTGATTTCGGCACTGTCGTCCTCCATTCTGGATCTGTATGCCGGCGGTGTTCTGTATGATTGCAATAATCTGCCGAATGTCGATATGGAACATCCTTGGTGGGCAAGTTATTTTGCGGACGGAGCGTCTTTCATGGGCAAACTATACTATGCCGCAGGCATGGTAGCGGGCGGAGGCTTTTACGGAACGCCATATTCCATGATCTGCAACCTTTATCTTGCACGGGAGTTGTACTTGGACGGCGAGACCGAACCGATGGACATTTTCGATTTGGTCAATAGCGGTAGTTGGACATTAGACGTGTTTTACGACATCATTCGGGACTATTCCCGAAATCTGGACGGTCAAGGTGAATTTTCGGTTTATGATGATTTGATGGCATATGCCCACGTGCGTAGCGATATTACGGCGGCATGCCACTATATTGCGGCGGGAGGACATTTTTCTACACTGGATGATGACGGAAAAATCCTGACTGACACATTGTTTTCGGAATCGACGGTCAACCTTGTGTCCCGACTGGCGGATATTTTTGACAGTATCAAGAGCAACTACGATCACGAAGCATTTTTCCAAAAGGGTGAGCAAACAAATGCGTTTATTCAAAATCGTGCACTTTTTATGGGAAACAGTATGACCTATGTGCAGAACCTGACCAAGATGAAGGAGGATTATGCAATCATCCCTTGTCCGAAAGCGGATACCATGCAGGAGAACTACTATTCGGGCATCAATACATGGACAGTAGGTTTTACGGCTTTTCCAAATAACATTTCCGATCCGGATTACATCGGTTACGCAACGGAGTTGCTGGGTTATTGTTCCTATTATACGGTGCGTCCGGCACTCTACGATTCCATTCTTTGCCGGCGACTGGCTAAAGACCCCAGACAGGTGGCGATTATGGATACCATTTACGACAACCTGTATATCGATTTGAACTTTCTGAATAGTTTTGCAGGCTCGGCAGGAATTCTGGAAGGTAGCGTGATGGATAAAACAATTGTTTATTCCACACGTATCAATACCGTAAAAACCGGACTGTCGCTTGCAATCGAGAAATTCGAGCGTGATATGGAGAGAACCCAAAACTGATAGGCAACCGCGTGATGCGGATGACTATAAAACAAAAGGCATCTTCAAAAATCAAAGCGTGCAACGGGAAATTGAGAGATTTGGCCAATCGAATAGGAAATACAGTTATGGATTAAGAGTGCTTATATGAGCGGTGAAATCAATCCGATTTACACGGTGTATGTGGAGTTTGGCGAGATGACCAAAAACAAAAAGGAGAGAAAACCATGAAAACCAAAGTACGAATTTTCAGCACCTTTTTAATCGTTTTCCTTCTTCTGTCTGCTTTTGCGACGGGCGGAGCGGCGGAAGAAAGCGAAACGGCTCCCGGCGATGTCCTGTTTAAGGAAAATTTCGACAAGAGTTTGTTGGACCGGCTTGGCTGGAAGACTGTGTCGGATGGTGATTATCCAACCGTACAGGGCAAGGATTTTTCGGTTGAAATTTCTGACAAGCTTGGGGAGAACAACAAATGTCTGCAATTCGCTTCATTGACTTCTACTTGGTCAATGATTGAAATCGTTTCCGGCGAAAAGATGCAGGGCTTGACGAAATATACGCTTTCCATTACCATGAAATTGGAAAAAGGACTCGATTGGCATCGTATGACCGATTTACGTTTTGGCGGAGCGGATGCCAAGAGTGCATTGGGTGACTGGGTTGGTATGCGCTGGGCGAACGGTACTTCCGACATTTACATGGAAAATCATGGCTATAACTATGACGGTGCTACCGATGTCCAGACCAAGCCATACGCTGTCGGAGAGACGATGTCTTTTTCTGTTACCGTTGATACGACAGCTCGCACGGTTGATGTTTACAAACAAGGAGACGAAACCAAAACCGCTATCTCTCACAGAGAAAACTGCAGTGCTACCGTGGGACCTGTCTATTTAGCCACCGGATGGACCTACGGTTGGATTGACGATATTTCGGTGACGAACGATGTTACCGGCGAGACGGTTTATAAAGAAGATTTCGAATCGGTTGAGGACATCTATCTCGGCGAAGATGCGTCCTACAAATACCTGCCTTACAGCATCGGTTCCTATCAGGGAGGATTGCGGGCGTCACGTGCAGATGCAACGGACAACTGGAGCAGTCGCGAACTTGTTCCGGCAAGTGCAATCGGGGAAATCAAGCAGTATGTTATTTCTTTTGACCTGACGTCAGAGCAGGCAAGCGGTTCTTGGACACATTATATTTTGCTTTCATGGGGAAGCGGGAGTCGCAACATAGTCGGTCTGCATTCCGACAGCTCCGGTGACTCCTTCAAGCAGTTGGTAGCAAACTACGAAACCTTGGCAACCGGAGAATACGGTTCTTTGATGAATAAGAAGCATAACATCCGGCTTGAAGTAAATGCCGAAACCGGCGTTACGAATTTCTGGATGGACGGCATAAAAACCGGAACCCTGACCAATACCGGTTTTCAAAACGGCGGTTTCAGCTTCGGGGCATCTCATAACGCCGTTGCGGTTCTTGACAACCTTGTGGTCACCGCCGGAACGGTAGCGGATCTGCTTCCGCAGGTGCGATTGGTCGGTGTGCAGAATGCAAAAAACGATGCCGAAAAAACATATGCCGTTCGTTTTGTCGGTGCACTGGGTGATGATGTGAATCTGGAAGATTATACCGAGGTCGGTTTTGAGATAACTGCGACCTATGGCGAGAGTGAAAATCGGGTACTGAGTAAAGCCTGCACAACGGTTTACAGCAAAATCGTGGGGCAGGAAGGCGGTGTTGCAACGGAATATTCTGCCGAAAATCTTGGTGCAACCTACCTCTTTGCATTGGCAATTCATGGAATTCCGGAATCAATCGGAAATGTCACATTTACCGTAACGTCCTATTATGCAACAGAACTCGGAACGGTCAAGGGAGAAACCTATACGGTGGTCTATAATGCCGGTGATTTTGTTGAACAGATTGCAAACTGAAAGGAGTAAGAACATGAAAAAACAGTATGTGAATCCTACAATACAGGTAATCTTTTGCGACACACAGGATATTTTGACAACAAGCGGAGACAACAGCGTGTTTCATTTACCCGAAGGTTATGGAGATATCGTTGAATGGTAATGTTGGAAAGGAGAAAATCATGAAAAAATCGGTACGTTTGTTTTCTTTGATACTTTGCTTGCTTCTCGTTCTCCCGATAGGATTTTCGGTTTCTGTCGGTGCGGATGCAGAAAAAGAACTGACTTTGCAAAATCTCGGTTGGCGTGACACTACCGGTACGTATGCTTCTTTGTTTGGTATGACCTATGAAGCAGAAATCTCTACTGACGGAATTGGCGAGATGGGCAACAAGAGCCTGTTTCTCTATTCGTCAGGTTCGGATAGCGAGAGCGACTGGCATCAGATTGAAATCGTTCCTGCCGAAAAGCTTTCCGGTGTGAAGAAATACAGCCTGTCTTTCAAAATGAAGTTGACGGTAGGCAGAGAAGTAACGTGGCATAATTTGACCATGTTTCATTTTGGAAAAACCGAGCTCGGTACCAAAGACGGTGATTGGGTTGGCGTGCGTTACGGTACGGACGGCGGAGGAGAACTCTCTGTGCGTTCCTGCTATTATGAAAACGGAACACGCGGTGCAAACAAAATTGATGTGAATCTTCCGACCGGCGGAACGCTGGATTTAAGAATTTCGGTTGATACCGAAGCCAAGACAGTCAAAGTTTATGACGGGGCGGGATCTTTGCTTTCGGAACGCACAACACCGTTTGCGGACATCGGTCCCATCGGACTTGTGCTGAACCGTACTTACGGCTGGATTGATGATCTAAAACTTGTCAACGATGAGACAAATGCGGTGCTTTACGAGGAAAATTTCGAGAGTTTCAAAGCACCGAAAGCAAAGTTCGATGTTCTCGGTGCTTTGGGCTGGAAGCAAGATACGGTCGGTTATACCGGATCTACATACAGTGCGGATATCACGACTCAGTTCGGTGCAGAGGGCAACAAGGCTCTGAAACTGGTTGAGGAGGAAAGCAACTGGTGCGGGATTGAACTGGTATCCGCCGAAAAACTTTCCGGTGTTAAAAAGTATACGATCTCCGCAGATATGGTATGGGAGAGTGCAAAGACTTTCTCTTTCCGGTTTGGCGATGAAGCGGTCAACGGTGATGTGGTTGGCATTTCATGGAATACACGCCTTTGGAATGCCTTGACTGCGGAAAACGATAGTGGAGCCGCAAATTACGAGGGTGATAAGATTGCAGTAAAGCAGGCAATTCGTCTGCTTGCCGAAATTGATACGGAAGCCGGAACGGTTGCGGTGTCGGTGAATGGCGAGAAGGTGAGCGAACGTTCCGATGCGACCAAAACAGTCGGTGGCATCTATCTGATACTGCGGAGCGTGGTCGGCTTTCTTGACAATATCGAAGTGAAGAATGTTGAGAGCGGTGCGGTCATATATTCCGAGAATTTTGAAAGCTATCCGGTTACCGAAATTGTTGCACCGACTCGTCCGGAACAGGACTATACCGGACATTCGGCAGGTGAGGTAATTTTCTCCGATAACTACGATAAGGCGGAGAGTGTGGATGATCTCTATTTCACTTACGAATCAAATTCCGGCTTTTCAAAGGCAAAGTGGGGACTTTCCGATAAGATTAACGGAACCGGCTGTGCAATGATTACCGGAAGCTGGTCTCAGGTGGAGATCATTCCGAAAGAAGTGTGTGCAACCTACAAGAGTTATACCATCCACATGACCGTGATGATGGATTCCAACGATAATCGTTTTACGGTGATGTATAACTCTGATGAGGTCGGCTCGAACTCAAATTCCGGCTTTTTCGATATGCGGTACTCCAATCCTCTGAAAATTGAAAATCTCGGAATTATCGGTGGCACAGTATCAAAGGACGAGACAACAACGCAGATTCAAATGGGGCAGGCGTTCGACTTGGCTTTGTCAGTGGACTGTGAAAATGGGACTGCAACCGCATATATCAATGGCGAGTATGCCAGTTTTGTTTCCGGTGTCAACAAGAAACCAAGTGCAATTTGGATTGTAGCCGAAAAAGCGGTCGGATATATTGATAATGTATCGGTGACTGCAGGTAGTTACGCCGATTGGGTAAATAAGCAGAATCCCGAGCCTGCACCGACACCATCCGATACCGATGACGGGGAGTCAACCGGTGAGAAATTGACTGCGGAAAAAGTGACGGTAGCGGAAACAGAAGCGACCACCGCATCAGAGAAAGAAACAGAAGATAAGGGATGCAAGAGTATGGTTGCTACACTACTGCCCGTAATGTTGCTTGCCATGGTCGGTACGGCTGTTGTTGTACGGAGACGGAAACAGTAAAACAGCAGTTCAATAATGAAACGGGAGATAGACGAACCGAGTGCAGACGGGCTGTCAAAACCTGTTCACGCAAGCGGTTGTGTGCTTCCTCACAGAGAAATCAAAACTTTCGAGGCTGTTGCGGTTAGATACGGAATCGCCAATTTTGGATTCATGCGACAGCCTCGTTTCCGCACGGCAAATGAGCCGTATCTGCAACGGCAGAATAAAGGAGCTTTCATGAAAAAATCGTTGCTTTTGTTCCTTGTACTGGTGATGACAGGAATTTTCACTGCCTCTTGTACAGGGAAGAATGAGGGGGAAAAGCGTACCGGAGAGAACATAAGCTCCGATACAGTCAGTACCGACTCACAGATTGATCTGTTTCCGATAGACAACTGCGTTATTACCCGTGGACAGGAAAGCAGTACCCAGATGCTGAACGCCTCACGTGAAATCAGTATTGCAGTTGCAAATCTCTGCGGAAGAACTATGATGATTCGTGACGACAGCATGCAAACCGAAGGTTATGAGATCCTCGTGGGAGAGACGAATCGCACGGAAAGCCGGCAGGCAGATGATGAACTGAGTGAAAAGAGTATGGCATTTCTAATTAAGCGATACGACAAGAAACTGGTTATTCTCGGTACATCGGAGTCTGCAACTACCGTTGCGGTGCGGTACTTTCTTGACACACTTCTGCCCAATGTGGCAGGGGAGGGAAATCTGAAACTGGATGCAAATTACAGTTACACAGAGAATGTGGAGGCGGTGAAAAAAGCTGAGATGCGGAGACCGTCCGGTTGCTCTGCTTGAACATCGACAAGCAAAAAGGACTGTCGAATTCAGCACAGACCAAAAAAGCATGATAAAAAACAACTGCAAGACAGAAAATTCGATTTTTTCTGCCAGAGGTAAAAATCCTACGGATTTTTCCGATTTTATGTGCTTTTTCTACCAACGCCTTTGCCTCCTGCGATACGCTTGTATCGCTATGTAGCCAAAATCGGTGGTTCTGTACCAATTGCGACAGTCCCCTCCCAATATGGGATGCAGGAGCAGTCCTGTGACTTTATACCTGTTGTGAAGATAGGATAAACTTTTTATACTCGCTCGGCGATATGCCGACAGATTCCCGAAACGCACGGGAAAAGTTGCTTTGACTTGAAAAACCGCAAAGTTCCGCAACTTCCAGCGAGCTCCGTTCTGCCAAGAAATATTTGGCTTTCTCAATCCGATATTGCGTGAGATATTCGATGAATGTAACGGCGAAGCTTGTTTTGAACAGACGGCAAAAATGCTCTTTCGAGTATCCCAGTTCCACTGAGACATCACGTGTGGAAATTGGCTCTGCAAAGTGTAATTCGATATAGGATAGCACGCTTTTGACGAAATCCATACTGTCGAATTGAAACTGCTCCGTTGCGGTACGGATATGACCTGCTTGTTGGAGAATACCGAAAAACCGGTACATTTCACCGAAAAAGGTCAACTCATCCGTCCTATTGCCTGCAAGTGCATCGTACATTCCGAGATATGCCTCACGCAGATCACGGTAGGCGAGGTCGGATGGAGAAATCCGATTGATAATACGCTGTGTCTGTGAGAGCAGACCGGAAGAGAGCTTTGTTGCGTCGTGTGCATGTGTGTTTTCTAACAGGGTTACCGGAAAATCAATTACGAGATGTCGCAGTTCGGGCGTGCCCCGTGTATAACTGCCGTCGTGTATTTCGAATGGGTTAATAACGAACAGGTCACCTGCCGAAAAGCTAACCGGAGAAAGATCTGCCCCGATATGGTTGATACCGCTACCGCATTCAAACAGCAACAATTCGATTTCTGCATGGTTGTGAAGATTGGTATAAGCGTAATTTCCGTTTTGGTCTAACCATGGATAGTTTGTTCCGCTGTAATGATGCAGGTAGTATGCTGCGGGAATGTTTTGATACCGCTCCCGAAACCGATCGTCATAATGAAATTTCATACGTTGCTCCTTTCCGATATCACACCTATTATACCATATTTTTTACCGAAAAGCAAGACAAGAAAGAAAAAATCGGAGGATTTATGAAGCAAACAGCCACAATTGTATGGCAGGAGGATGCACCGCTCCGCTTTCGTTCGGGGGAGACGCGTACAGTTCGTTTTTTTTACTCGGAGACAGGGCGAAACCCACACTTGCTTTTGCGGGGTGAACCGGAGGTTGACTCGGTGCGTTTGTCCGAAGCCGGCAGTGCAGTGTTTTACCGTGATATTGACGATGCATTGTCTACCGATACTGCAACAGGGCGTTTTTCACTGCGATTTCCTGCGTGGGAAGATCCCGATCCACGCCGTGCATGGTATCGTTTGATTTGCGCTCCTCTGACCTATCCGGGTGGATTCAAGGTAAGAAGTTTTCCGACGGGCAATCTATGGCATCTGTCTGTTACCGTCAAGGCAGAGAATTTTCGTCCTATCGGGGAAGCCTGCCTGCATCTGGAATTCTATCGTACGAAACTCGGGCGTGATCCGAGGGATATTTCCGGAGATCCGTACAAGGACATCATACTTCATTTTCCGACAGGAAGTTATGATTTCCGAACACTTGAAACCGACATTTGCATTCCGAAAGATACGGCTTGTCTGCTTGTTTGTATTTCGGTCGGAGCCTCCCTCGGAACGATTTGGATTGATAGCCCACACCTGTGTGGCACCGATGATCGTTCACTCTTGCCTGAATTTGCACCTGCTTCCGCAAGGGGAAGTTCCCTGCGTTGGACTGCAGAAAACCTTGCTCGTTACGATCGGTGTGAAATGATGCTGTCACTGAACGGCACGAGCCTTGGAAAACAGGTGCTGTTTTCTTCTATCTATCGCCGGTCGCAGACAGAAATTCCGTTGCCGGATGGAATCTTGCAACGTGGAGAAAACGTGTTGACTCTGCGATATGTGCCTGATTACTTTTGCCCGTTTCCATATTTGCTCGGTCGGGTGATGGTTACAATCGAGGACGGAAAAGGAAATTTTTCGCTGATCTCCTGTCCGCACACGGCACCGATCGGAGCGGTTTTTCCGATTGTTGTAGAAACCGAACGGGAGAATCTGACACTCTCGATGCGAACTGATTCCGATTCGGTTGTTCCCGTGAACGATTCTGTTTCCATTTCAAAAGCCGGACTTCATGCAGTGTATTTTCGGGCAATCGGTCCGTGTGGTCGGGTAACACTGGCACTTTCAGATGGGGAGATAACCGAAACAGCTACACTTGCACGCACTGTGCAAAAGAATGACACGGTTTTGGTCGGAACTTCGGATGCGGTTTATATTCCGCAGGATATCGATGCGATGTACGAATTTCTCAAAGTTTATTTTGCCGACGAGTGGGGCAATTTCATAACATTTCGCCCCGTTTATCATTGGAGCGGAACAAGAAGCTGCCAGACGGCAGTTTGGCAGAAATTGACCGAATTTCTCACCGAAGCACAGTTTCCGTACGCACTTCTGTTTGATGAGCGGGAACTTGAGGGATTGAATGCAAACCCTACACGCGATCTGATTGAAAGTCCATATTTTCTTGGCTTTCAGGGACATGAACGGGACGGTGCTTACTACTATTGGAATGACGGAATGTTCGGGGATGACGGCGAATTTTTCCGTGCACTGCGGGCAAAAAAGCTGAATCATCCGGATGTGTCTTATCGGATGCCACCGAAATATCGGAACGGTATAGGGCATCTCTATTATGACACGGGTGCATTCGGGAATGTTGCAGAGGCGGCGGAAGACTTTCAACATAATCTGAATGATTGCCTGCACGGCTTCACTCGTCACACCGGCGTTACTCTGCTATTCCGACATTTTTTGCGTGCGGGGATTGACGTTATCGGTGCTGAACTGATGTACGGTAACCATGAAATATTGCTTTCCGGTCTGCGTGGGTGTGCATTGGCTTACGGAAAACAGGAGACATTGGCACATCTGGCACTCCAATGGCATGCCGAACCGGTTGGCGGTATGGCGTATAATGCCCGTTATGCACTCTCTCTGCGGTTGGCATATTTGCATTGCGTGACGCAGATCAACACCGAGGAGGGATTGTGGTGGACTGAAAACGGTTTTGCCACGCATGATCGCTTTTCGGATGTCTGCCGTGATTTTCAGCAAACAGAGCGAAATTTTTTACGCTATGTGTCTGTGCATACCCGTTCCGGTACACCTGCACGGAGACATGCGTTTCTCTACGGCACAAATGAAAATTTTACCTCCTACACCGATTGTCCGGCATGGCACAAAGAATCACACGGCTGGGAGTACGGAGCGAGTGAGCAGGCATGGGAACAACTGCGACTGTTCTATCCGACGGCAACCATGACACATCCGCATGCCGACGAGCGTTGTAATGTGAAGGGTGAACTCGGGTGGTACTCACCGACACCGTACGGTTTATGTGATATTCTGCCGACGGAAGCACCGTTGGAAGTGCTGGAACAGTATCCTTATCTTGCTCTGGCAGGTTATAACACGGCGAATGCGGAACAGTTGGAAAAATTGATCGCATATGTCAGCGATGGAGGTCGGTTATTACTCTGTCTGTGTCATCTTTCCGTCGACACGGATCGGGGAAATAGCAATGCGGCGGATTATTGTACGGCGTTGCTCACGGGCTATGAAAATCTTACCGGATTTTGTGCAGACACGCAGACCGCAGATTGTTCCGTAATCCGACACAAAATCGGGCGTGGCGAGGTATTAACAATTGCATCTTATGCATTTCCGGCTATTGGCACGCAGTGTGGCGAGGTTTATGCCGATGTTCTTCGGTCACTTGCACAGGATTCCGACAGGACGATGAATGTTCGTGTGATAATCGGAACGGCACGGGTGGAATACGGCATCTGGAACGAAGCGGACGGGCGTGTAACGGTGCGACTCTGCGGGATCGGGTGGGACACGCCCGAGAAAACGGAAACTGTCCGGCTCTGCTTTGGCAAAAAGGACTTTTCTCTGTCTGTACGTCCGTGCGAAATCACAACCGTTACTGTTTCTGCAGACCGGACGCTGGCAGTCCAAACACTTGACGAACGAGGAGAAGTGCTGGAGTTGATACGGACGGAGTTCGGCATCCGATTGATTGTTCAGGGAGAGGATACCTGCGTCTTTCGCCTCTATGGACGGACAGCAGATGCAGACGGCGAACTGTTGAAAATGCCTCTCTGTGGCATTCAGACAGTGTTACTTTGAATGAAAAAAATTTATTTCGGGAGCTTTTATGCAATACATACTAATTGCGGTACTGATATTGATTTCAACATTGCAGTCATTATTCTGTCGGATTTATTCGGAATGTTATCCGGGGGAGGAAAGTAGGGCATCATCGATTTTCTCGATGATTAGCGGTCTGATTGTTGCACTTGCAGCACTGGCAGTGTCCGGCTTTTCCTTCAAGCCGTCGTGGCAGACGGTTCTGCTCGGATGTGCAAATGCGGTCGTTCTCGTCGGTTATAATACCTGTATGGTTCGGGCATCGCAGACAGGACCGTACTCTGTACAGATGACCTTTATGCTTTCGGGAGGTATTCTCGTTCCGGCAGTGGTGTCGCTTGGATTCGGCGATCATTTTTTGTGGGTGAAGTGGTGTGCGATTGTGATGATTGTCGTTTCTATCTGGCTTGTCAGTCGCAAAAGCGGGGAGGGGAAGATCAAAAGCCGTATATTTTTACCGCTTTGTCTCGGACTGTTTCTTACCAACGGTGCTTACGGTGCACTCTTTGATATTCAGCAACGTCTGACCGGTGAGGGGGAGAAGGAGGCAATGGTAGCAGTAACCTATGGAGTGATGACGGTAGCTTCTTTTATGACGGCATTTGCACTGCGACGCAATCGGCTATGGAGTGATTTTCGACAGACGAAAAAATCCTGTCTGTTTTTAATCTTGTCGTCATTGGTGGTTGCAGTGGCAATCAATTTAATGGTGTTTATTCTGCCATTGGTGGATACTACATTACTTTACACCTTTGACAATGCAGGCGTATTGCTTTTGAGCGTGTTGGCGTCATGCTTCTGGTTTCGGGAAAAACTTTCGGTATGCAACATTGTCGGTTGTACGCTGATGTGTGTGGGGCTTGTGATGATGTCGGTAAAAATGTGAATTTTATCGGGATGTTCAGAATATAATAAAAATATAACGAAGGAGAACAGAAATGGCAGAAAAATTGTTGACAGGTACGGCTTACCACGGTAACCGGATCCTGCGTCATGTTGAGGAAGACATGCGTGACATTGCCAATCACGGAATGAATTTAGTGGTGCATATGTTCACACACAATGACTGGGTGCGTCATCTCGGCGTAATGAAGGACATTGTGGATGTGTCACACGAAAACGGGTTGGAAGTCTGGATTGACAACTGGGGACTTGGAGGTCCTCCCGGTGATCAGTCTTGCTTTCTGCAATATCATCCGGAAGCACATCAGGTTTATTCGGACGGTACGGTTGATCCGCTCAGTGCCTGCTATAACAGTGAAGCGTTTGTTGAATTTACAAAACAGTGGCTGGAAGCGGTGAAAGGCTTTGGCGGAGATCATCTGTTCTGGGATGAACCCCGTTATAAAGTCAAAAAAGAGGCATGGAATCTACTCCCCGGTGAGCAACCGCCTGCCTTTACCTGCCAATGCGAAACCTGCAAAAAACTGTTTGCCGAACGCTACAACAAGCCGATGCCGACAATATTGACGCCTGAGGTGGAAGATTTCCGTCGCTGGTCAATGGCGAATTACTTTGACCGTGTCACTTCCTATGCGGCATCGATGGGAATGCAAAACACAGTTTGCGTGATGCTTCGTTTTTTGAACGTTGCAAAGGACATCTGCCGATTGCCACACGTTGACGACTTTGGTATTGATCCTTATTGGCATCCGGAAAATCCGAAACGTTATACCGAGCCTTACAATCATGTTTATACCAGCACGAAAAACATTCTCGGCATGGCAGACGAGTATAAAAAGAAAACGCACATCTGGGTTCAGGGCTACGATATTCCGGCAGGATTTGAGGACGAAATCATTCTTGCAACCGATGCAGCATACGATGCCGGTGCACGCACCATTCTGACATGGAGTTTCCGAGGAGGAGAACCGAACAGTTATCACAGCGAACATTGTGAGAAAGTTTGGAGCGTGATGGGGGAGGCTATGCACCGAATTCGGAATCGCCATTTCGATGCTATACGTGAAGAACGGTTGAAATCACTGAAAGTAATAAAGGATAGATTGTAAAATGAGCCTGCAATAATCAAAAAATTGCGAAAAAAGAAATTTACAGTGTGTGATTTGCGGTATTTTGCCGATCTCGATAAGCCGACCGCTATCGTCTATCGGCAATGCCGACGGTTTTGAGAAGTCATCGGCGAGACTCCTCCACGGTCACATTCCGGTAATTGCGAAAGGACTCTGCGAAAAAAATATTTTCAATATGTTGTAATTACCACTTGACAAAAACACAATATATGGTATAATATAAGAGCACCCCAAAAATCGGCAACGAAATTCGGGATGCTCTTTCGCCTATATGTGCTTACGCACTTTTTATATGAAACAAATTGAAAATACAGCAGGGGTTAGAGAGGAGAAGCCATGAAGGTTATCAAGAGAAACGGCACGGAAGTCGTATTCGACATTTCCAAAATCATTACGGCAATCACAAAAGCAAACGAAGCGGTCACGGAATCCGAGCGGATGACGCCTATGCAGATCAGACGCATTGCGGAGGCGGTCGAGTTGAACTGCATCCGTATGAACCGTGCTCCGAGCGTGGAAGAAATTCAGGACCTTGTCGAAAAACAGATTATGGCACACGGTGCGTATGAAGTTGCAAAGGTCTATATTACATACCGCTATACGAGAGCCCTCGTCCGCCGTTCCAACACGACAGACGAACGGGTTTTGAGCCTTATCGAATGTTGCAATGAGGAGGCAAAGCAGGAAAACGCCAACAAAAACCCCGTTGTCAACAGCGTTCAGCGTGACTATATGGCAGGTGAGGTCAGCCGTGACTTAACCGAACGTCTGCTCTTACCGCAGGACATTGTCGAGGCTCACAAAGAGGGCGTCATTCATTTCCACGATGCCGATTATTACGCACAGCATATGCACAACTGCGACCTCGTCAACCTCGAAGATATGCTCCAGAACGGCACGGTCATTTCGGGAACGATGATCGAAAGACCGCACAGCTTTTCCACCGCCTGCAACATTGCAACGCAGATTATCGCTCAGGTTGCAAGTAACCAATACGGCGGACAGAGCATTTCCCTTACGCATCTGGCACCTTTTGTGCAGGTCAGCCGTGAGAAAATCGCAAAGAGTATGCGTGAGGAACTCGCCGATGCCGGTGCGGAAGTCTCCGAGGAGAAATTCTCGAAAATGGTCGAGGGCAGACTGCGTGAGGAAATCCGCCGTGGCGTACAGACCATTCAGTATCAGGTCGTCACGCTCTTAACCACCAACGGACAAGCCCCGTTCGTAACCGTCTTTATGTATCTCGGCGAGGCGAAAGACGAGCGTGAAAAGCAGGATCTGGCAATCATCATCGAGGAAACACTCCTCCAACGCTATCAGGGCGTGAAAAATGAGGAGGGCGTTTACGTTACGCCTGCATTCCCGAAATTGATTTATGTTTTGGAAGAGCAGAACATTCACGAAGATTCGCCCTATTACTATTTGACCAAACTCGCCGCAAAATGCACCGCTCGCAGAATGGTTCCCGACTACATCTCCGAGAAGAAGATGCTCGAACTCAAAATCGACAAAAACGGGCAGGGGCATTGCTATACCTGCATGGGGTGTCGCAGTTTCCTGACGCCTTACATCGACGAAAACGGCAAGCCGAAATATTACGGACGGTTCAATCAGGGCGTTGTGACTTTAAACTTGGTTGACATCGCACTGTCCTCCGGCGGAAACATCGAAAAATTCTGGAAAATCTTTGACGAAAGGCTGGAACTCTGCCACAGAGCCTTGCTCTGCCGTCACGAACGTCTCAAAGGGACACTGTCCGATGCCGCTCCGATTCTCTGGCAGTATGGGGCTCTCGCAAGACTGAAAAAAGGCGAACCGATCGACAAACTGCTCTACGGCGGTTACTCGACCATCTCGCTCGGCTATGCGGGACTTTACGAATGCGTCAAATATATGACCGGTAAGAGCCATACCGATCCGAGTGCAACGCCGTTCGCCCTCGAAGTGATGAAATATATGAATGCCGCCTGCAAAAGATGGAAAGAGCAACACAACATCGATTTCAGCCTTTACGGCACACCGCTCGAATCCACCACATACAAGTTCGCAAAATGCCTGCAAAAGCGATTCGGCATCATACCCGGGATTACGGACAAGGGCTATATCACCAACAGTTACCACATTCACGTCACCGAGCAGATCGACGCATTCTCAAAATTGGCATTCGAGGCACAGTTCCAAGCACTCTCCCCCGGAGGAGCTATCAGTTATGTCGAAGTTCCGAATATGCAACAGAATCTCGAAGCCGTTCTGCAAGTGATGAAATTCATCTATGACCATATTATGTATGCGGAACTCAACACCAAGTCGGACTATTGCCAAGTCTGCGGTTGGGACGGAGAGATCGGCATCGTGGAAGAAGACGGAAAACTCATTTGGAAATGCCCCAAGTGCGGAAACACCGACCAATCCAAAATGAACGTAGCAAGAAGAACCTGCGGTTATATCGGCACGCAGTTCTGGAATCAGGGCAGAACGCAGGAAATCAAAGAGCGTGTCCTCCACCTGTGATATGAATTACTGTAATATTAAAAAATGCGACATCGCAAACGGAATCGGCGTCAGAACAACGTTGTTTGTGTCGGGATGCACCAACCATTGTGAGGAATGTTTCCAACCGGAAACGTGGAATTTTGACTATGGTCAGCCCTTTACCGAGAAGATCGAAAACGAGATTATCGAGTCCTGCAAGCCGTTTTACGTTGCCGGTTTGACGCTTTTGGGCGGTGAACCGTTCGAGCCGTCCAACCAAAAGGCACTCGTGCCGTTTTTGCACCGCTTCCGTGAAGAATGCCCCGAAAAAACGGTCTGGGCATTCAGCGGATTCACCCTTGACAAAGAACTTCTCGTGAACGGTTCACATCCGAGATGCGAGATTACCGACGAAATGCTGTCACTTATCGATGTACTGGTCGACGGAAGATTCAAAAAGGAACTCAAAGACATTTCCTTGCGGTTCAGAGGTTCCTCCAACCAAAGAATCATCGATATGAACAAAACCCGTGAGAGCGGAAACATCGTTCTCTGGACGGATTGAAACCGACTTTTCAAAACAATCCCCCCGCAATCAAACGGTCGCAGGGGGACTTTTGTATCCTTGTTGACTTTTTTATACTCCGCTGTATGCGTTGAAACCGCCGTCGACCGGAACGATCACACCGGTAACAAAACCGCTTGCCGTATCGCTTGCGAGCCACAGAAGCGTACCGATAAGGTCACTCACTTCGCCAAAGCGTTTTTGCGGTGTCGCTGCCAAAATCTTGCCGGTGCGTGCCGTCGGATTGCCGTCCGCATCAAAGAGCAGGGCACGGTTCTGGTTGGTCACAAAGAACCCCGGGGCAATGGCATTGACACGGATTCCGCAAGGAGCGAAATGAACAGCCAGCCACTGCGTGAAATTGGAAATGCCTGCTTTTGCGGCACTGTATGCCGGAATTTTGGTCAGAGGTCTGAACGCATTCATCGAGGAAATGTTGATGATGTTGCCTCCTGTCTTTACCATATCTTTCGCAAAAACCTGCGTGACAAGAAACGCGGAGGTGATATTCAGGTCAAAAACGAATTTCAAGCCCGATTCTTCCAAGCCGAAAAAGGTCTTGATTTCATCGCTTGTGTCGGGGGACATAGTTTCGTTGTCGCAGGTTGCACGGGGATTGTTTCCGCCGGCACCGTTGATAAGAAAATTGACTTTTCCGAAGACTGAATGAACCTTTTCTTTTGCATTTTCAATGCTTGCTTTGTCAAGGCAGTTCGTGCCGATTGCCAATGCATTCGGACCGATTTCGTCTGCAACCGCTTTTGCGGCAGTTTCGTTGATGTCAAGCAGAGCGACTTTTGCACCGCAGTTTGCGAGGGCACGGCAGAATTCGCTCATCAGGACTCCGCCGGCACCGGTCACGACGACAACTTTGTCGGACAGATCGATTTGATAGGGTAATTTCATTTTGCTTTTCCAGCCTTTCTACTTTTTTCGACTGCTTCGAACAGTCCCGTGAGGTAGCACGCACCGAGTGCACGGTCATAAAGTCCGTACCCGGGTTTGCCGTCTTCACCCCAGATGTTGCGACCGTGGTCGGGACGGACATAGCCGTCAAAACCGCCGTCAACCAACGCTTCCACAATGCCGAGAATGTCAAGGCTTCCGAGATTCGTCTGGTGTCCGCATTCGCAGAAATCTTTTTCGTCCTCCCAACGAATCTGGCGGAGATGTGCAAAATAGACACGGTCGGCGAATTCCCGAGCCAGTTTCGGCAGATCGTTTTCTCTACCCGCACCGAGCGAACCCGTGCAGAGCGTAATGCCGTTTTCCTTTTCGGGAACGGCTTCGAACAATTTCACATAACTGTCCCGTCCCGTGATGATACGGGGCAGACCGAACATATCCCACGGCGGATCGTCCGGATGAATTGCCATATTGATGCCGGCTTCACGGCAGGCAGGCATAATGCCACGCAGAAAATAGACGAGATTTTCAAAAAGTTTTTCATGCGTCATTCCCGAATAAGCATCGAGCAGACCACGCAGTTCGGCAGGGGAGTAACTTTCGTCCCACCCCGGGAGATGCAGATCGTGCGGATCGAGAGCCAGCAGTTCGGCGTGACGGTAGGAAAGGGAATTCGAACCGTCTTCGGCTTGCGTGTGCAGGTTGGTACGCAACCAGTCAAAGACCGGCATAAAGTTGTAACAAACGCACTTGACACCGAATTTTCCGAGATTGCGGATTGTTTCGGCGTAGTTTGCAATCAGTCTGTCACGGGAGACTCTGCCGAGTTTGATGTCCTCATGTACCGGAACACTCTCAATGACTTCCATTTCGAGATGCTCTTTGTCGCACAACTCTTTGAGCCGTGCGATTTTTTCGGGTTGCCAGACCTCACCGACCGGAACATCGTAAACGGCAGTCACGACACCGGTCATCCCGTGTATCTGGCGAATGTACGAGAGCGGAATCGAATCCGACTCCCCGTACCAGCGAAATGTCATTTTCATTTTTCCTGCCCTCCGAGTCCGAGAAATTCTTTTACATTTTCGTAGCAGACGCCACGCACCAACGCTTCGGCGGATGTAACGTCATATTCGCCGTTTTCCACATACGTTCCGACCGTATCGCAGAGAATGCGACGGAAGAAATCGAAACGGGGGTAACTTGCATAGGAACGGCTGTCGGTCAGCATACCGAGATTTGTGCCGAGTACCGCATATTCCGAAACGGTCAGAAGTTGACGGCGGATGCCCTCCACCGTGTCATTGAACCACCAAGCCGCACCGATGCGGACATTCGGGAATGCACCCGAGAGGGTTGCGAGAGCCGGAACGAAGGACGGATTGAGCGAATAAAGAACGGTTTTCGGCAGGTCGCCACGTTCGTTCAGAGTATTGAGAAAAACGGTCATGCGGTCGACGTCTACCTGCCCACGCATAATATCGAAACCGCTGTCCCGTCCGATTTTTCCGAACATTACGCCGTTGACATTGCGGTAAGTGCCGAAGTGCATTTGCATGACCATGCCACGCTTGCGATATTCACCGGCAAGGAAATAGAGAACATGGGAAGAAAGCATTGCCAAATCTTCCGCCGTTGCCGTGTCACCGACACCGATTGCCTTTTCAAAAAGTCTGTCGGCACAACTTTTTCCGCAGTCTTCAAGCGGAAGAAAATCCATACCGTGATCGGAAATCACGCAACCGTGAGCTGTGAAAAATTCAAGGCGGTTCACCATGCAGGCTTTGAAATCGTCAAGCGTACGTATTGGCTTTGCTCCGCAGACTTTTTGCAATTCGCCGAGTGCCTTTGCATCGAATGTCAGCATTCTGTCGGGACGGAAGGTCGGTGCGACTTTGGTATTGCCGTAAACGCCGTGAGCGGACAGCGAGTCGGTGGCATCGTTGGTCGTTGCGACAAATTCGACTTTGAATTTGCGAAGAATGTCGGAAATGTGCATATTCTTCAACTGCTCATTCGCAAGATTCCAGATTTCGTCCGCCGTTTCGGGCGAGAGCGGTTTCGTGATACCGAAAATCAGTTTCAGTTCCAGTTGTGTCCAGTAATAGAGTGGATTGCCGAAAAGTTTCGGGAAAATTTCCGCATATTTTTTGTATTTTTCGTAATCGCTTGCATCACCGGTGATGAAATGTTCGTCCACACCGCAAAGACGCATGGCACGCCATTTGTAATGGTCCGCACCGAGCCACAACTGTCCGAGATTGTCAAAACCGATGTCGGCTTGAATTTCGTTCTCATTCAGGTGACAGTGGTAATCGATGATAGGCAGGTCTTTCACTGCCGAATAAAGATGTTTTGCCTCATCCGAGTGAAGCAGAAGATCGTCTCCGAAAAATTCTTTCATACAATACCCCTTTCCGAATTATAAATGAACGGTTTGATTGGTTTTCCCCGATTCGTACATGGCGAGAATCAGTTCAATGACCTTTGCACCTTCCGTGGCATCAATGGGAAATTTTTCGCCGTTTGCGATATGACGGTAGAAATCGGCAATGAGTTTTGCATGACCGTTTCCCCAGACACGTTTTCCGCTTGTCGCAGACTTTTCGCCTGCCATGACTTCACCGTCACATGTCAACGATTCGTTGTCGGCAAAATAGCGGTGACCGCTCTTTGTAATGAGATGCAACTGTGCCGGAAAATCGCCGGATGCGGATGTTGTCGCAAAAAGGTTGAAGCAGTTGCCGTCCGGTAATCTGAAAAGTGCAGTGGCGGTGTCCTCCACTTCGATAACGCCTTGCAAATGATCGTTGGAAATATGTGCTGTGACCGATGCCGGCATACCGCAACAGAATTGGAGCAGATCGAGCGTGTGGAGGGCTTGGTTAATCATCACACCACCGCCCTCCGTTGCATATTTCCCACGCCAAGCACCCGATGCGTAATAATCGGCATCCCGTTTCCAGACGACCGCACCGTAAGCGGACTTGACACCGTCCGATTTTGCAATCTCACGGAGTTTTGCAAAGTTCGGTTCATAGCGGTTTTGCAGGCAAACGCCGAGCATTGCGGTACTGCCCATTTCGGCTTTTTTGATGCTTTCCAAGTCCGCTATGCTGATTCCGAGCGGTTTTTCGCAAAGGACGTTGATGTTTTTCTTCAACGCCGATACGATCATCGGAGCGTGCAGGTAATGCGGTGTGCAGATGTGAACCGCATCCGGCTTTTCAAGGTTGAGCATTCTTTCGTAATCAGTGTAAATCGGAAGATCGAGGGAAAATTTTTGCAAAAGATTTTCTGCATGGGAGCGGTCAATATCGCAGACCGCCACCAAAGTTTGACCTGCCGAGAGAATGCCCTTTACATGATTTGGTGCAATTGTCCCGCAACCGACAAGTGCTACCCGAAAAGTTTTCGTGTCCATTATTTTTTCTCCGAGCCGTAAGTGCCTTCTGTGTCGAGAACCGTACCGCTTGTAGTCCGCAAACGGCTGGTTGCAATGTGCTTCTGCAATTCGTCCCAATATTCGTCATCGTCAATCGGCAGGGTGACCATGCGGTCCTTCCAAGTCGAAAGGAGCATTGCATCCATCAGTTCGACGCCGTTGATGCCTTCTCTGCCGTCCACAAAGAGCGGTTCAAGTCCCAGAATTGCATTGGCAAAGTTGTTGAGAATGCCGACGTGTTGCGGATTTTTGCCGTCCGTTTCCACTTCAATGTCTTCTTTTTTCGGTTCACCGAAACCGCCTTTGTAAGTTGCGTTGAACTCTCTTTCGGGCGTTTCGAGCTTTGTGAAAATCAGTTTATCGTTTTCGCAGACAAGTTTGCCTTTGTTACCGAGAATTTCAAAGCGGTTCGTGCCGGGGGTGTCGCCGGTTGACGTAACAAAGACACCGGTTGCCCCGTTCGGATATTCCATATAGGTGGTGACATCGTCTTCTACCTCAATGTCATGCCATTTGCCGAAGTGGCAGAAAGAGCGAATCTTTTCCGGCATCATACCGACAACCCACTGCAACAGGTCGAGTTGGTGCGGGCATTGGTTAAAGAGAACGCCACCGCCTTCACCACGCCAAGAGGCACGCCAATCGCCGGAATCGTAATAACTCTGCGAACGGTACCAAGTGGTGATAATCCAGTTGACACGCTTGATGTCGCCGAGTTCGCCGTTCTGAACCATTTCACGCATTTTGCGGTAAACGCAGTTGGTACGCTGGTTGAACATCACGGTAAAGAGCTTGTCCGACTTGGAGGCAAAATCGTTGAGTTCCTTGACCTGCTTGGTGTAAACGCCTTCGGGTTTTTCGCTGATGACGTTCAAACCCGCCGACAAAGCATCCATTGAAATCTGCGGATGAAAATAGTGGGGGACTGCCACGATAACGGCATCGACCTTCCCGCTTGCGAACATTTCGTGATAATCGGTGTAAGTGGCGAGATCCGCCCCACCGTCCATAGCCTTGATTTTCTCCAATCGTTCGGGTTTGAGATCGCAGATAGCGGTCAGAACGCCGTTTTCAACCTTTCCGCCGAGGAAACTTTTTGCGTGTCCGCTACCCATGTTGCCGACACCGACAATACCGAATCTTACTTTCTCCATACCAAATCTTCTCCTTCATGATAGCCCAGTTTCGTGAGCATTTTTTTCACGGATTGCACCGCACAGTCAAAGGCGGTGTCCGAATCTTCAAACGCAATTCCCGTTTTGAGTTTGTGACTGTCGATCTTTTGATACATTTCGAAAATGTGCAGGTGCGGTTCAACGGTTAAATTGACGGTACCGGTCATTTTTTCGCCGACACGGGTTAAGACTTCCTCATAATGTCCGTCGCCCATACCGACCGGAACAATGGCTTTTTCTGCCTGAATGGCATCTTTCATGTGCAGGTAAACGGGACGGATCAAGGTCGCCTCGATGCCCTTTATGGGATCTTGGTCATTCATGACATAGTTTGCCGCATCGAAAATACCGTATAGATTCGGCAGTGCGTTGAGCAGGTCTGCGACCTCCTCCGGATTCTGCCCGTAAATTTTCGATTCGTTTTCGTGACAGAGCGTAATGCCTGCACGGTCGGCTTCTTCAAGCATCACCGACAACCGACGAAGAACTTCGCTCCGACATTCCGAAAGTCTGTCCTGCCCGACAAAGAAACTGAACATTCTGATTCTGTCCGTCCCGAGTCTGTGACAAATATCAATGGCACGGTGGAAATCTTTGAGGTGATCTTCGAAAGGCTTATCGATATCATACTTTCCGATAGGAGAGCCGAGAGCGGAAATGCCGATGTGAGCATCGCTCAATTTCTGTCCGAACGCATCGATTTCGGCATCGCTTTTCGACAAAATTCCGCCACCGATGTTGCGAGGCTCAATCAGGCGAAGGCGGTTACGCTTTAAGGCTTCAATCTGATGGTCCGGATCGTTGGATGTTTCGTCCGCAAAAGCGGAAATTAAAAATTCAGCCATTTGAAATATACTCCCTTATTTTACGATAGGTCTTAAATGCTTGAAACTGTTTTCCACTTCGCCGAAAGGATTTTCCTTGTCGTTGGCATTGTCCTGTTCGACCAAAATGTTTTCCGTTCCGAGTTCACGGCAGATCGGCAGGAAGGATGCAAAATCGAACCGTCCCGAACCACATGAGCAAATCTCACGGCTTTCGTCTTTTGACATATCCTTGAAATGAACATTCGCAAGTCTGCCTTTGCCGACACGGTACATGGTTTTGATGACGTCGTCACCGCCGTACATTACCCAATAGGTATCGAGAATGAATTGCCAATCGGTGCATTCTTCGAGCAGAATATCGTAAATGCGATTGCCCGTGTCTTCAAGTTTGTCAAATTCGAATGCGTGGTTGTGGTATGCGAAATGCATTCCCGATGCGTTGATTTTTTTGACCGGTTCACGCAACTGTGCGAGAATGTCACGCAGAGCGGATTCGGTAGTGCGGTATTCTTTCGGGAGCGAACCGAGTCCTATGACATTGCAACCGTAGGTTTTGTGGTCACGAATGAGGGCATCGGTGTCTTCCAGAATGCGTTTGATAGGGGAGTGCGTGCAGACAATGGGGAGATTCGTTTCTTCCGAAATTGCCTTTACCGTTTCGGCAGGCAGGGGAGCGGCACCGGAAAGTTGGACCACCTCATAGCCGATGTCGTGCAATTTTTGAAAGGTTTCTTTCATATCCGCTTCGTTTTGCAGAAATTTGCGGATCGAGTAGAGATTCAAGCCGAGTTTCATATTAATATGCACCTCCAAAAAGAGTATTTTCGTTAACGATTTCATTATACCGCCATATCGGCAAAAAATCAATTGTTAATTTTGCAAAAAACATTGCAATTCTTGCTCTTTTATGCTATAATAAAGGCAACTGGCAAGGGAGGAAATTTTATGCACCGTTATTCATGGTCGCACAGTAGGACCGAAAGACCGGATGCCGGCAGTTTCGAACGGCATTGCCATTCCGCATATGAACTGTTGTTTGTTCTGCACGGTCACGGCGATTTCATTGTCGAGGGCACACATTACCCCCTGCGTGACGGCACGGTTTTGCTCACAAGACCGCACGAATATCACTATGTCCGCCCCGATTCGAACACACCTTACGAACGTTATGTTATCAATTTCGATGCGACTTTACCGGTCGGCAGTGTGTCGGATCTGCCGATTTTATTCCCGACCGACACGGCAGAAAAAGGAATTTATTCGGCATCGCCGGATGTCATTTCGCATATTGCGGATGCACTGTCGGTTGTCGATTTGCTTGCCGAACAGACGGCAGGGGTTAAGGAATCCGCCGTTCGCTCTGCCGTGACGCAGGCAATTCTTCTGCTATTTTTGCAAGGTTCGGACAGTGAAAATGCAACCGGAAATGAAACGGTTTCGGCACTTGTCGACTATATCGGCAAACACTTGACCGAAAATCTGTCGCTTGACGATCTGTCAAAAACGTTTTATATCAGTAAATATCATCTGTGCCGACTTTTTCGGGATTACACGGGGATGCCGATTCTGCACTATATCAACACCAAACGCATGGCACTGGCGGTGGAGTGGCTGAGCGAGGGAATTCCGGCAGAGGAGGTTTCCGTCCGGTTGGGCTTCGGAGATTATTCCGCATTTTACCGCCGTTTCGTCGGCATTTACGGCAAAAAACCGACCGAATTCCGGAAAAAGTGAGGTATACCGGTACAAATTTCTTATTGAGTACGCTAAAGGACGTCTGTACCAAGCCTCTCCAATCGATATAAAAAAGCCCTGCACCCATTGTAGATGCAGGACTTTCGTTTTATGCAGTTATTTTAAGTGTCGATTGTTGCATTCTTATGCAGTCGTTTTTATGTTGTCTACACTTTCCTTGCCGTTTTCATTCGCATCTAACGGAACATTTTTGAGCAGATCTTTGCGGTAAACATACTTGCAGTCACCGGTTTTGCGAATGCATTCGGGTGTAATTTCCACCTCCGCAATGTCACGGTGGGAGGGGACTTCGTACATCAGTTTCGTCATGGCATTTTCGAGAATCGCACGCAAACCTCTCGCTCCCGTGTTGCGTTCAATCGCCATATCGGCGACCGTTTCGAGTGCTTCGGGCGAGAATTTCAGAACGACATCGTCCATTGCAAAGAGCTTTTCATACTGCTTTGTGAGCGAATTCTTCGGCTCGGTCAGAATTTTGATCAGTGCATTTCTATCGAGTTCGGAAAGCGACACAATCACCGGTACACGTCCGACCAATTCGGGAATCAAGCCGAATTTGATAATATCGTGCGGAATGACATCCTTGAAAATTTCGGTCTTTTTCTTTTCGGCTTTTGTCTTGATTTCTCCGCCGAAACCGATCGTTTGGTTGCCCTCACGCTTTTCGATAATCGAATCCAGACCGTCAAAAGCACCTCCGCAAATAAAGAGAATGTTTTTGGTGTTGATCTGAATAAATTCCTGATTCGGATGTTTTCTTCCGCCCTGCGGGGGAACATTCGAAACCGTGCCTTCGAGGATTTTCAGGAGTGCCTGCTGAACGCCCTCGCCCGATACGTCACGGGTGATAGAGCGATTTTCGCTCTTGCGTGCAATCTTGTCAATTTCGTCAATGTAAATAATGCCACGCTCCGCAAGTTCGATATCGTAGTCGGCTGCCTGAATCAAACGCAAAAGAATGTTTTCCACGTCTTCGCCGACACAGCCTGCCTCGGTCAAGGTGGTCGCATCGGCAATCGCAAAGGGAACTTTCATCGTGCGAGCCAAAGTTTGTGCCAGATAGGTTTTACCGACACCTGTCGGACCTAACAGAAGCACGTTGCTCTTTTGCAGTTCGACATCGTCCGCAGGCGTTTCCTGCACTGCGTTTTTCTTTTTGCCTTTTGCCGTCGAGGTCTTCGGAACGGAGAGAATCCGCTTGTAGTGATTGTAAACGGCAACCGACAGAGCAATTTTTGCATCGTCCTGACCGATTACGTACCGGTCAAGCGTTTCTTTGATCTGTTGCGGACGGGGGAGTTCTTCGAGCGACAGTTTGCCGGACGGCTTTTTTTTCGTCGAATATTCCTCCGAGATAGAGTCCACCAATTGGTTGCAGGCATCCACGCAATAGTTGCAGATGAAAACCGGATCGCTGGGTGAGGGGATGAGAAAATCGACCTGCTCTTCGCTTCTTCCGCAGAAAGAACAGTAATGCATACCTTTTTTTGTATTTGCCATTCTGCCAAG
Source organism: bacterium (assembly GCA_963627065.1). Taxonomy (GTDB): domain Bacteria; phylum Bacillota; class Clostridia; order Oscillospirales; family CAG-272; genus UMGS1865. Next base: position 55,831 of record CAVGAA010000002.1, read on the forward strand.
GTCCTTTCGGGAGCTTATGCTCTCTTATCAATCACTTTGTCAATCAGACCGTACTCCATTGCTTCCTGAGCGGTCATATAATTGTCACGGTCGGTGTCATGTTCAATGACTTCGAGCGGTTTGCCGGAATTTTCGGCAAGAATCGTGTTCAGCGTTTTCTTCACACGTAGAATCTGCTCTGCCTGAATCTGAATGTCGGTTGCCTGACCTCTTGCACCGCCCAAAGGCTGGTGAATCATAATCTCACTGTGCGGAAGGGCGAACCGCTTGCCTTTTGTACCGGACGAAAGCAGAAACGCACCCATGCTTGCCGCCATACCGATACAAATGGTGGAAACGTCGCATTTGATGAACTGCATAGTGTCGTAAATTGCCATACCGGCACTGACCGAACCCCCGGGAGAGTTGATGTAAAAGGCAATGTCTTTGTCGGGATCCTGTGCTTCGAGAAAGAGCATCTGTGCCACAACCAAAGAAGCGGTGGTGTCGTTGACCTCATCTGCCAAAAATACGATACGGTCATTCAGCAAACGGGAAAAAATATCATAGGAACGTTCTCCGTGACCGGTTTGTTCCACAACCATGGGGACGAGTGCCGAACGTGTCAAATCTCTTGCATCAAGCATTGTATTGTTACCTTTCTTTTTTTGATAAAATGAACCGGAAACGTATTTTTGCTTCCGGTTCATGAAAAATCCGTTTTAACGGTTTAAGCCTTTCGGCGTTTAAGCATTCTTGACGACTGCTTTTTCCTTGACCAGATCCATTGCTTTCTTGACTTTCATATCTTCTGCAACGGAGTCGACCGGAACGGCCTTGCGGACATCCTCGACTTTCATCTGATAAGCATCTGCGATACGTTGAATTTCGCCGTCAATGTCCTCTTGCGTTGCCTCAATTTTTTCAAGTTCCGCAATCTTTTCGAGAGCCAAACGCAGACGGACCTGCTTTTCTGCCTGCGGACGAAGTTGTTTCCGCAGACCGTCCAGATCTATACCGGTGTACTGGAAATAGGTTTTGAGATCCAGTCCCTGCATTCTCAAACGGTTGTCGTAATCTCTTACAAAGTTCTCTGTTTCGGCGACATACATAGTCTCCGGAATTTCGGCTTCGGTCTTTTCGATAATGGCGTCGAGAACTTTTTCTTCGAATTCGGAATCTGCCTCTTTCTCATGGCGTTCCGTAATCTTCTTCTTCACGTCTGCCTTGTAATCTGCAAATGTGTCGAATTCGGTGTAATCTTTTGCAAAATCGTCGTCAAGAGCCGGCAATTCGATGTGCTGAATCTTGTGAATGGTCGTCTTGAAGACTGCAGGCTTGCCTGCAAGTTCCTTTGCATGATAATCTTCGGGGAAGGTCACATTGACATCAAATGTTTCGTTCAAGGTGTGACCGACAATCTGCTCCTCATAGCCGGGGATGAAATTCTTTGAACCCAATTTGAGCGGGTAGTCACTGCCCTTACCGCCGTCGAACGGAACACCGTCGATAGAACCGTCGAAATCAATGGTGCAGATGTCGCCCATAACGGCTTTTCCGCCTTCTTCAAGGTCGGTTTCACGGGAGTTACGCTCCTGCAGTCTGCCGATTTCCTCGTCAACTTCTTCGTCCGTGGTTTCGGCAACTTTCTTTTCGGCTTCGATCCCGAAATAGCCCTCGATTTTGACTTCCGGTTTGACCGCAACTTTTGCGGAGAAGACAACACCGTCGGTGTCGCTGACCGATACGACGTCGAAGTCGGGTTGACCGACAACATTGAGCTTGCTTTCTTTCAAAGCATCTTCATAAGCATCCGGCAGGACTGCATTGAAAGCATCTTCGTAGAAATATCCCTTGCCGTACATTTTTTCAATTACCGAACGGGGAGCTTTTCCTTTGCGGAAGCCCGGGACGGTAATTTTGCCCGCATTTTTGTGGAAGGAGTCACTGACTGCCTTCGCAAACGTGTCCTTATCAACCGAAAACTGTAAGGTCCATTCGCCTACACCGGTCTTTTCGGATTTGATGAGATTCATATCTTTTCCTCCAAACTTTATGATAGAAAATCAATTTTTGCATACAAAGTATATTATAATATTTTTTTTGCGATTTGTCAAGTGTTTTTTGAACTTTCTGCCATTTTACCGAAAAAAACTCTCAAAAACGGGCAAAGGTGTAAAATTCAGATAATCGGCGGCACAGTTTCGAAAGGTAATGCCCTCATATTCCCACGATGGCGGTGTCGTATAAGCCCCGTGAATGTGTCCGAACCAACAGTTTTTAATGCCGTAAGTATGCAGAACATCGAGAATTTCACGGCATACGAGATTGTTCCAGACCGGCGGAAAGTGCAGAAATACACCGATAGGGGCATCTTTCGCATCACCGACCTGCATCGCCCGAGCCGAGTCCAGACTGATTTTCAGACGAATGACCTCGCGGTTGACGATTTTTTTGTAATCGACCTCGCCGACCGTCTTTTGCTGGTCCTCATCGGGGAACCACCCCCGTGTACCGGCAACGAGAATGCCCTCCCGACAGTAAGCATTGTTGAAAAGCAATTTTAAGGACTTCGCACCGATCGATTGCCAAAAGGCTTCGGTTTTGCTCTGCGTCGACCACCAAAAATCGTGGTTGCCCTTTCCGATGAGTTTCTCCCCGGGGAGCGAGTCGAGAAAGCGAAAATCGTCCGCCGTGTCTTCGAGTTTCAATCCCCACGAAATATCCCCGGGGACGATGACCGTGTCGGTCGGCTTTACAACCGCACACCAATTTTTTTGTATTTTTTCGGTATAGCCTGCCCATCTTGCCCCGAAAATTTCCATCGATTTGGAACGGTCGGAGGACAGGTGTAAATCTGCCATGACGAATAGGGACACGGGAAACTCCTTTCGGGATTAGTGAAGATTAAATAGTGAAGAGTGAATAGTGAGGAGTGAATAAGTAAGGTTGCATTTCGCAGGCGAAATGCTTCAATTTACTTCGTTTTATTTTCTTCTTTACGCTAACTGCTAATTGCTAACTGCTAATTGCTAATTGTTTTTTTACGGCTACGCAGACGAGCATCGCATCTCAATAAATGAGCGTACTCAGCCTAAAATCTGCTTATAATTTTATATTCAGCGGTTTTTTCTGGGGTGCGGGGACTTTTTTGCCGAAAAAAGAGTCCCCGCAAAACAATTATTTCTTCTCTTAATCGATAATAATCGGTTTCTTTTTTACGAAATCCAAGACGGCTTTCCGCATCTCGCCGGCATCGCAAACATCGGTAAAGCGGACCTCCCTTTTTGCAAGCCCTGCCAGCGGATAGGGGATTTTGACATTCGTCAGAACGGAAAGTTGGTCGAGTGCATCGAGGTCGGAGGTTGCAACCTCGTCGGTGAGAGCCTTGTAAACATTTGATGCAAATTTGAAGGGACTTGCGGTCGAATCGACCAGCATTACGCTTGTGTCACCACTGTCACGCATATACTGCTCCGCCGCATGAATTGCAACAGCCGTATGCGGATCGGCAAGGTAGTTGCCCTCTTTCCAAGTCTTGCGAATGGTCTTTGCGGTTTCCTCCTCACTCGTGTAGTAACCGATAAAGGTCTTGCGGATTTCACGGAGCGTGGCGGTGTCAATCTCATACCGACCGGTTTCTCTCAGACTGTTCATCCATGCAATCGTCTTCTCGGGACCGGCAATGAAATAGAGCAGACGTTCGAGGTTGCTCGAAATGAGAATGTCCATAGAGGGTGACATCGTCATCTTGAACGGACGGTTGCGGTCGTAAACGCCGGTATCGAGAAATTCGGTCAGAACGTTGTTTTCGTTGGAGGCACAAACCAGTTTTTCAATCGGCAGTCCCATGCATTTTGCAATGTATGCCGCAAAAATATTGCCGAAATTGCCGGTCGGCACGCAGACATTAAAGCGTTCGCCGGCTTTCAGACGACCGGAATTGACAAGGTCACAGTAGGACGAAACATAGTAAACAACCTGCGGAACGAGTCTGCCCCAGTTGATCGAGTTCGCACTGGAAAAGATATAACCTCTCGTTCTTGCACGTGTGGTCATTTCGGGACTGTTGAGAATCGCCTTGACTCCGTTCTGTGCATCGTCGAAATTGCCCTTAATCGCACAGACATTGACGTTTGAACCCTGCTGGGTTGCCATTTGAAGTTTTTGGACACTGCTGACGCCGTCGGAAGGGTAAAAGACCATAATTCTGACACGGTCGACATCCCGATAGCCCTCGAGTGCCGCTTTGCCGGTGTCACCCGATGTGGCAACCAGAATGAGAGCATCCCTTTGCTCACCGGTTTTCACCAACGCACGGGAGAGCAACCTCGGCATAATTTGCAGAGCCATATCTTTGAATGCGGCGGTCGGACCGTGCCAGAGTTCGAGGATTTCCATGGAACAGTCGGTTCGCAGACCGACCAGCGGTGCAATTCCGCCGACAAAACTTTCACTGTTATATGCCGAACAGCAGTCCTGCAAGAGTTCTTCATGCGTGTAATCGGTCAGAAAACGGCCTAAAATATCGGCTGCCCGTTCGGGGTAATTCATTTTTCTGAGATTATCGACCGCCTCCCAATCCAATGTCGGGATGTTCTCGGGAACAAACAGACCGCCGTCGGTGGCAAGTCCTTCTTTAATCACTTCGGCAGATGTTTTCTTCGGGACTGCCGTGCTTCTTGTACTTTTGTATAACATATCGTAAAACTCCTTTCGGGGATTTCTTCAATTTCGGTTCAAAGCCGTGTGCAGAACACGGTAAGCGTTTTCGAAAAAGATTGCATTGACCAGATTTTCGGAACAATTGTGACGGAGGAAACATTCGGCAACATCCGGCAGATAAGACAGGTCTTTCAGATCGTCCGGCAGGTCCGCACCGTCCATGTCACCGCCGAGAGCAAGTGCCTTCTCGGCACCCAGCGAGAGCAGATAATCGGCGTGGCGGTAGAGGTCCTCCACGGTCGCAGGATGATCTTTTGCCAAAAAGTTGACATAATCGTTCAAGCCGATAAGCCCGTGACAGTCGATGATTGCCTTAATCTGACCGTCCCGCAGGTTGCGGGAAACGGGGCAGATCGCATAAGCATTCGAATGCGATGCGATAACGGGACGACCGAATTCCGATGCAATGTCGAAAATTTCGTCGGCAGACTTGACCGATGCGTGCGAAATATCGGGAATCATACCGAGTTTCACGGCACGGCGGACGGCGGATTCGCCGAAATCGGTCAAGCCCTTGTCCGTATCGTGAGCCCCACCGATGCAGGTTTCTCCTGCCCAAAGGGGAGTGAAAACGCGGATGCCCATATCGTAAAGTTCGTCTACACGGTCAATGTTTTTCTCCAAACCTCTTGCATCTTCAATGCCGAGCAGGAGCGAAACGCCGTTTCCCTTTTCGGGGCAGACATTCGAAATTTTCGCCGTGCCGTCTTTTACAGAGGAATCGTCACGCAGATTTTTCAGCATGGCACGCACCGACTGCCACGCATCGCTGTCGGAAAGTCGGTAGTCCGACCAAAATGCCATAACCTGCACATACTGCCCGAACGGGGAGGCTTTTTTCAGGGAAATTGCAAAATTATTGTCGGCGAGCGGTTGCCCTTCGTTCAGCATTCTGTATGCCGTGTCGCAGTGTAAATCAAATAATGATAGTTTTTTCATACAGTCCTCAATAAGCACCGATGAGGTGGTGAATCTTTCGCACTTTCGGCTTTTTTCCGTGGACGGACGGTGCGAGCGAAACTTCCAGAACGTCCATTCGGGGCTTTTTTCCGGTCGGGTGATACCGCAAATATTCGCTTGCCGCCTGCCGTGTAAAGCATTGCTTGTCACGGTCGACCGCTTTGCGTGGGGGAGGAAGATTTTCAAAATCCTCGTCCGAGTAAATCCTCGTTTTGACCTCCACAAAGGCGATAATACCGAACCGCACGGCAATGATGTCGATTTCTTTTTTGCCTGCGAACCAATTTCGTTCGACAATGCGGTAAAAGTGCCGTTTCAGATAACGGACGGCAAGATCTTCGCCGTAGTCACCGGTTACTCGCTTACTTGTTTTCATTCTTTTCGTCATCCAGAAAGCGGATGAATTTTTTGCGGTGAATAGGGGACGGACCGTACTGCCGAAGTGCATCCATGTGGGCTTTCGTGCCGTACCCTTTGTGCTTTGCGATGCCGTATTGCGGATAGAGTCTGTCGAGTTCCACGCAGGCACGGTCACGGGTGACCTTTGCCAGAATCGATGCCGCCGCAATTGAGGGACACAGTGCATCTCCGTGAATTATCGCACGGGCGGGGATTTGAAACTCTCTTGCGATATTTCCGTCAATAACGGCAAAATCTGCGGGAATCTGCAAGCCGTCAATCGCCCGTCGCATGGCAAGCAGGTCGGCTTCGAGAATATTCAACTCGTCAATTTCTTCCACACTCGCCTCGGCAATCGAATATGCGAGGGCATTTGCTTTGATCTCGTCAAAGAGCAAATCACGTTTTTTGGCGGAGAGTTTTTTGGAATCGTTCAACCCCTCCGGCACATAGCCCACCGGCAAAATGCAGGCAGCCGCCACGACAGACCCACAGAGCGGTCCACGCCCTGCCTCGTCGACACCGCACACGGCGGTATAGCCTTCGGCACGCAATTCGTCTTCAATTGTTTGTAACAGAGGCATTTTTTATCGACTCCTTTTTCGGCTTTTCGATTCGGTCGAGCGTTAAATTTCCGATTTTCGCACCGCGGAATTCGTCGAGAAGGATCGAGGCGGTACGTTCGGTGTTAACCTCTCCTCCCGATACAAGACAGCCACGCTTGCGACCGACTGCCAGAAACAGTTCGTAATCGGTCATATCGTCGGGTATTTCCGCAAGTTTATACCTTGCTTTGAACAGTTCGGGGTAAAGATTCCGCATCCGACGGCAAAGGAGCATTCCGAGTGCCTCGGGATCTAAAATATCATCCTTGATTGCTCCCGTGAGAGCCAAGTTTTCACCGACACGCTTTTCCTCGAATTTCGGCCAGAGAACCCCCGGCATATCGAGCAGGTCAAGCCCTATCTGCGTAGTCACCCATTGCTTGTCCCTCGTCACCCCGGGGCGGTCTTCGACTTTCGCTTTTCGGTTGCCGGACAGACGGTTGATGAGCGAGGATTTTCCGACATTCGGAATACCCACGACCATGGCACGCAAATGTTTGCCGGACATTCCTTTGCTTTCGTAACGGGCAATTTTTTCCGCCAGAAGACTTTTCACGGCAGGGGCAATTTGGTTCAAGCCGTAACCGCTGACACAGTCGGTTAAAATGCAACGGGTATTTCCTTTTGAGAGATACGCCTGCCAGAGTTTGTTCTGTTCCGGATCTGCAATCGTTGCTTTGTTGAGCAGGACAAGACGGGGCTTGTCACCGCATAGTTTTGCAATTTCGGGATTGGCGGAGCTGTACGGAATTCTCGCATCCCGCAGTTCCAGAATCAAGTCTACGTTTTTGAGATTCTCCGAAATCATACGGCGGGTTTTCGCCATATGTCCGGGAAACCATTGAATATTTTCGGACGGCATAAAAACCTCACTCAGTCAAAGACCGTAAAAGGTTTGAGTCGCAGGACGACACGCCCCAAAACACACCGTTCGTCCACAAAACCGACGTCGGGATTCCGGCTGTCTTTGGAATTGTTGCGGTTGTCGCCCATCACAAAGAGATATCCCTCGGGAACGGTGGTCGAAAAAATACCGGTTGCGCCGTCATAATCGTATGTAAACAGATGGGTATTATACTTGCCGTTTTCAATGCCGGAAGAACGGTTTTTCAGAATCGAATGTTCGTCCTTATACACAACGCCGTCAACGGTAATGACACCGGTGTTCGTGTCGACGGTCACCGTTTGACCGCCGACCGCAATCACACGCTTGACGAGCGTTTTTTCGAGATTTTTTTCGGGTTTCGTCAGGTGAAAAACGATAATATCGTCCTGCTTTGGTGTATAACCTGCACTCACGAGTAGAAGCCTTTCTCCGTCATGCAGGGTGTCTTCCATGGACTGCCCGTCCACCTCGCAAAGCCTTACACCGAACGTGAAAATAAGCAGAACCGCAAAGACCGACCAAGCGAACATTTCGACATAATCGAAGACTGTCGCACCGATCGATTTTTTCTTCTCCGTCGGAGCAGGTTCGGTAGGCGTTTCGGGCGTTTCGGGATTTACCGGCAAACCGTTTTCTTCATTCATTCTTATTTACCTCGCCGTCCGGATTGAGAAGCAGTTCCATGAGGTGATAACCGTAGGGAAGATAGAAATTCTTTGCGGTTGCGGTTTCCTCCGAGAAGGTGTCAACGCCGTTCCGCTTTTTGTCGGAAGACCAGATGAAGAACGGGACAGGGAGAATGGTATGCGTCCGCAGACGGACGGGAGTCGGGTGATCCGGCAGAACCATGACGCGGAAATCTTCACCGGTGGATTTGAGATAATCGAAAACGGGACGGAGAATCTCCGCATCGATTTTTTCGACAGACAGCACCTTGTTTGCGGTTTCGGCTCTGTGACCGCATTCGTCCGGAGCTTCCACATGGACATAAACGTAATCGTAACCGTCACGGAACGCACCGATGGCGGCATCGGCTTTTCCACGGTAATTGGTATGCACATTTCCGGTTGCACCCTCTACGTCAATCGACTTCATACCGGCACAAAGACCGATTCCTTTGATGAGGTCGACGGCGGAAATGACAGCCCCCTTCAAGCCCCAATGTTCGGAGAAATTCGGCAGTTGCGGTTTCTTCCCGGGACTCCACAGCCATGCGGAGTTGGCAGGCTTCAAGCCTCTTTTACGCCGTTCTTCGTTGACGGGATGATGATTGAGGATATCGAAACTTTCCCGCATCAGATCGTAGAATTCCCCACCGCCGTTTTCCCGTTTCGGCAGATATTCGCCAATCCGCTTGCCTAAAATATCGTGCGGACGCATAAAGGGGTAGGTATCGTTGCCGTTCTTCCAGACGAGGCAGTGGCGGTAACTGACACCGGTATAGAATTTTCTGACATCGTTGCCGAGCTTGTCCTGCAAAGCCTTGATGAGTTCGTCTGCCTCGGGCGTTGTGATTTCGTCGGCACTGTGGTCGATGATAATTTTGTCGTCATAATCTTCGCCGTTGTCAGAGAGCGTGACGACATTGCAACGGTAAGCCGTTTCATCCGGTTGCATTTCAATCCCCATACTGACCGCTTCGAGAGGGGAACGCCCTTTCGAGTAAATGCGAGGGTTGAAAGAGAGAATTGCCATATTTGCGGTGTCACTCTCGGGGACCATACCGGCAGGTACGTTTGAAACCGTACCGACAAGGGCATCGTGTGCCAATTCGTCCATTGTCGGCTTTTTTGCCGCTTCCATAGGCGTTTTATTTCCGAGTTCGGCGATTTTTTCGTCCGCCATACCGTCCGGAATCAATACAAAATATTTCATGATTTATGACCTCCGTCAAAAAAGGAAGAATTATCACAGTATATTATACCACAGTCAAATGATTATTTTAAGAATAAATTCCGCTGAAATGTTAAATTTTTTATGAATATATAGAAATTGATTGACACAAATCGCAAAAAAGAGTATAATAGGTAGTGATGAAATCTTTCGGGAGGATGTGAAAATGAAAAACAGGCGTTTGCGTACGGCACTGCTCATCGCCGGAATTTTTGTCGGCATTGCGGTTCTCGCCCTTGTCTTGCTGAATGTCCTTTTGCCGAAAGAGGAGAACCAAAACGAACAAAACACGGCAAAAACAATCAAATTCTATTCGGTTTATGACGGAGACGTGCGGGAAAACGAAATTTATCTGGAGTTGGACCGCCAATTCTACCTTTGTGACGATCATTACGGCACGAAAGAGGCGATTGACGAAAATCAGTTCGCGGGCGATGCAAAGCTGGCACTTATCAGGGACTATATCAACAGCCTCATTGACGGCTACCCCGATGCCTGCCGATCGCTTATGACCGAAAAAGCCTTGGCGGAAACACCGATACCGGACTTTGCTCAACAGATGATTTACCGTATCGAGATTACCGAAACCGAGTCGGGCGGAAACAAAACCGTCTATTGCCTTGAATATCTCATTTACCGAAATAACGGAACTTACAGAACCGACGTCGGCAGTAACGCATCTAAGCCGGAGTATCTCACGGTGACCGAAATTTCGGACGGTGAATATCGCATTGACGGAATTCGGCGGTAAAATCGGTAAAAATGATAAAAAGGGCTTGACAAACCGCAGATTGTAGTATATAATAATGATATACCAAATGATGAGGTGTGAAATGGAAAAAATGAACGATCAGAATCAACTCGTTGACGAGAACGGCGACGAGCGTGAATTTTTTACGCTGACCGATGAGGAAGGCAAAGAAATCGAATTTGAACTCATTGACACGGTCGACTATCAAGGCACAACCTATTACGCCATGATTCCGGCAGACGATGAGAACAAAGCGAAAGAAAACGACGGTTTTCAGGAATATGTCATTCTCAAAAAGGAGAAGGACGAGAACGGCGAAGATATGCTCGTAACGCTCGATGACGATGATGAATTCGACAACGTGGCAGACATTTTCGACGACAGATTTTCGGAAGAAATCGACTACGACGGCAACGAAAAGAATTAAAGGCAGTACCGAGTAAGAAAGTATTTTTCCTGCTTAGTGCGTGATAACCGGTGACAAAAACCCACAATAAATTAAAGGAGTCTGACCGCACGACGGTTTGCAGACCTCCTCACGAACATGATTCCGATTGACTTGTCTCGGCTGTGCGTGGGACGTTGGGAGCAGTAAAGTTGTGTGGACGAGGACACCGCCCTGACAAAACAGGGTTTTCATTTCCCGATTACACGGCTCGGCGGGTTTCTTGAAATTCCCCCAAAAAGAAAACGGGTAAGCAAAAAGAGAATAAACAAAAAGGCTCACGGAAAACTTCTCGCCGTGAGTCTTTTTTTGCAAAGACAACTTGTAAAATGAAGTTGCAGTAGTAAAAAGATATCTTTTTTATGATCAGTCCCCAAAGTCAAACGCTTTTGTGGTGCAAAAATTTTTATGGCGAAAAATCTTGCATTTTTTCGGAATGTGTGCTATACTGTATGCGGTGGATTCTCGGAGAGGTGGAAAAGTGAATGAGAGCGGAAAACAACAGGACCGGCAAAAAAGGAAAATTTCTGTTCGGCGAATTTTTTTACACACTGTGTATCTTTTTTGTAATGCTGATTGTGATATTGGCGGTCTTTTCCGTTGTCGCATACAAGGCAAAACTGACCTCCGCACAGAACAGCGTCGACAGTGTGTCCGAATATCTTGTGGCATCCTATTCGAGACATATCGATGAGATAAACAATGCCTCGAAACAGACTTTTATTGCAGAGGATCTGTTCGTCAGGCAGGATGAATACCGTGACGGTGGGAGCAACGACGCCATGTATACTTACATCAACGAGAAGTTCGGTATGCACAACTCCTCGATGATTGTCGGTATGGGGTACATTCCGTGTGAAAACGGCGTATATGCCAACAGAGATCTTGTATACAGCGGTGCAAAATCGGTTGCGTTCAGTTACATCGACAGTGCCTCAAAAGCATTGATTGATACAATTGTCGAAAAATGTTCGGTGCAATCCGGTGACAGCGGAAAAATGGTTTTGATCTATTACGAAAAGTGGGATATGCATATCTTTGCCCGTGTTGTGCGGGACATCCGTTTCGATACCTTTGACAATCTTTGCGGTATCGGGTTTGTGGAGGTCAACTCGGCTGTCTTCCGTCAATTGCGAAAATTCGGCAATGTGCTTGACGGGTTCGACTCTTATGTGATTTTTAACCGAGAACCGCTTTTGGACGAAGAATTGCCGACCGAAAAACTGACGGACGACGGTTATTACATCTATCACAACGGTTTTTCGCAATATTGCGACTATTACGGTATTTACGATAAAAGTGCGATCTGGCGGGAACTTCTGCCCGACGGCATTGCGGTTATTATAACGTTTGTCGTCGTAATGGTGCTATTTATCTGCTTTTACAAACGGAATCACGACAAATATACAAGGGCGTTTGTGTATCTGATTGACGAGTTTCGAAAGATTGGCGACAAAACTCTGCTCACCCCGATTGCCCCGACCGAAAATGACGAAAACGTCAACCGTGTCATCGAAACATACAACCGGATGGTAGCGAATGTTGTGGCGGAGAGGGAGAAGAACGAACAACTTTCGGAGGAAAAACGGCAGGGCGAATTACAGAGCCTTTACCAGCAGATCAACAAACATTTCGTAATTAACGTCCTGAGTGTTGCACACTCACTGATTCAGTTGGGACATCTCGACAAGGCGAACGAATGCGTCGAAAACCTTGCGGATTTTCTTCGCTACTCGCTTTCAATCAATGTAACCGAAGCACCGCTCGGAGAGGAAATCGACTCGGTACTTTCCTATGTCAATCTGCAAAAACTGCGGTTTCCGAACGTCAGTTTTGACTACCGCATCGACGGCGATACGGAGGGGATTATCCTGCCGAAATCGGTCATTCAACCGCTGATTGAAAATGCCTATGTGCATGGCATCAAAAATAAAAACGGGTGCATTTTCATGGAGATCAATCGCTCCGACAGCGGACTGAAAATCACGGTTATCAACACTGTACCGGACGGGAGCGGAGAAGACTTCGATGAGGTCAACAGACGCATCTCCGACAACCGCACACCTAATGAACATTTTACCGCAAGCGGTCACGGAATCGCCCTGCGGAACATCCGTCGCCGACTGGAAATGAAATTCCGTTCTGCCGAAGTTTATCTTGTTTCAAAAGACGGAAAGACTTTTGCAACGATCGAAATCGCTCTTTAAGCCCTTTGCTTTTGTGGATTTTTTGGTTTTTAATGGAATAAATTTTCTTGTTGGGGAATGTGCTATTGACAAAAAAAGTGTCCTATGATATAATTTTATGTGAATGAAGCGACACGGCGATGTCTGTGCCGGAAACGGACGGTATGTTATGTTAAGCAGAGAAGCAAGAAAAGAACTGAAATTAAAAAAGCAGGCGACACGGGAGTATATCGAAGCACTCAACCCGAGATCGACAAAGGATAAAGTCAGAGAATTTTTCCGCACGGTCTACAAGAACAGATTTTTCTATATTATTCTTCTGCCGGCAATTGTGCTTCTCATCATTTTTGCGTACAGACCGATGTACGGCATTGTGATTGCCTTTAAGGACTTTCAGCCGAGAAAAGGCATTATGGGATCGGATTGGGTAGGCTTTTCGGTGTTCGAAAAACTCTTTCAGTTGGACCTTTTCGGCAAGGCACTCCGCAATACCGTCATTATCAACCTGCTCAAACTTGTCATCGGTTTTCCAACCTCCATTATTCTCGCCATCATGATCAACGCCCTGCACAACAAGATTTTCAAAAACACCGTGCAGACCATTGTGTATCTCCCGCATTTCGTTTCGTGGGTTGTTGTGGCGGGCATCATCTTTTCGCTTTTTGACGACCGCAACGGCGTTCTCTATCATTTTTTCTCACTGTTCGGCGAAGTCAATGTGTTCAGCAACGGACCGCAGTTTATTGCACTTTTGATTGTCAGTGACATCTGGAAAGAAGTCGGCTGGGGAGCAATCATCTATCTGGCGGCACTGTCGGGTGTTTCGGCAGATCTTTACGAGGCATCCTCGCTTGACGGTGCGAATTCGGTTCAACAGTTGTTCCATGTAACCTTACCGCAGATTCTGCCGACCGTTTCCATTATGTTGATTCTGCGTGTCGGAGGACTCATTGGCGGAGGATTCGATCAGATTTACAACCTCTATAATACGACCGTTTACGAATGGGCGGATGTGCTTGACACCTTTATTTACCGCTACGGTATCGGTGACGGGCAGTTTGAAATCGGAACGGCTGTCGGTCTGTTTACCAACGTTATCAACATCGTTCTCCTGCTTGCGGCAAATAAAGTGGTGGAACTCATCAACAAGGTGGAGGAGTAACGAAAATGCAATACGTATCGGATTATTCGAAAATCAAAAAGAGAAAATTTTCGATCAATAAAGTTCTGTATGTCGTCAACATCGTGGTTTTGATCTTTATTTCCTTCACGATGCTCTATCCGTTCTGGGAAATTCTCGTCAAATCCGTTATGAGCGACCGTGACATCGTCAGCTCGACCTCTTTCTTCTGGCCGAAGAGTTTCCAACTCGAAGGTTATAAAATTATCTTTACCGATAAAACTTACGATTTCGGCAGAGCATTTCTCAACTCCGTGTTTGTCACGCTTGTCGATACGGTTTACCAGTTGACCATTACAACGCTTGCGGCATACGCACTCAGCAAGCAGGACTTGGCAGGACGCAAAATTTTCAATTTCTTCTTCATTTTCACCATGTATTTCGGTGGCGGTCTTATTCCTTACTATCTCGTCATCAAAGACTTGGGATTGCTCAATAATATCTGGGTATTGATTATTCCGCAGTTTATCAGCGTTTACAATGTCCTTGTCATGCGTAGTTTCTTTAAGAGTTTTCCGCACGAATTGGTCGAGGCGGCTAAAATCGACGGTGCGAGCGATCTCAAAGTGTTCGTAAAAATGGTTCTTCCGCTGTCGAAAGCCATTCTGGCAACCATTGCACTGTTTATTGCGGTCGGCGTTTGGAACAACTGGTTTACGTCCATGCTCTATCTGCAACGCACTCCCGAATATCGCCCTATGGCGTATGCCCTGAAAGTAATCATCGACAAGGCATCCATGAACAAAGTTTCCACCGGAAGCGGACAATTTGAAATGATAGGGGAGTCGGTGCAGTATGCCGCCATTATCGTTTCGACCGTGCCGATTTTAATTGTCTATCCGTTCCTGCAAAAACATTTCACAAAGGGCGTAATGATAGGTTCTATCAAAGGCTGATTTTATAGTTATTTTCATTACCGGACGGTTGCGTCACGACCGTCCGGCAGTGCTGTATACAAGGGGTAAAATGAAGGTACAGGTTTTAACTGAAAGTGAAAACTCGCTTAGCCGAGGCAAAAAGTTTTATGTCGGGTTGTTCGATTTTTTGTCGATGTTCCTGATTTGTGCTATTTTGTTTGTCGGTTTTCTTGCCGTTTTCCGCTCAACCGATGCATACGTCGGTATGCAGGATGACATTGACACGTCGAAAAAGGTATTGGCGGATCTGTGCGTGGAAAGCGGACTGACGAAGTATATCACGGCGGACGGCGGACAATCGCTCGCTTCTATGGAACGCATTGCGGTCGATTGTGTCAAAGGGCAGGTTCTGGCACGCTTTACGGCGGACGGTGATGAACGCAGTTCGGACGGCATTTTTGACGGTATCACGCCTCTCACGGCAGAGAACGATCCCTGCCTGCAATATCTGAATGCATACAGAACGGCACATATTGCCGAATATGCAAACGCCGATACAAGCCTCGATGCCGATTTTTGCCTTGAAACGATGCGGAACACCGATTGTTTCGGAACAGAGAAATATCCGATTTTAACGACGGAAAGTGCATCTGCGATTTATACCTATCTCACGGACGAAACCGCATCGGACGAAATTTACGCAACCGTCAAGAACGCATATCTGACGGTCGTGAAAGAATGCATCAACGATTTTATGGACGGCAACTCGGCTTATGCCGAAAAGCAGGAAAATTACGCCGACGCAAACGAAAAACTTTACCGTGTTTATCTTTACGGGCTTCTTGTGGCATATCTGCTTGCGATGATAACCGTTTATTTGATTCTTCCGCTTGTTCTGAAAGAGGGCAGAACCGCATTTATGAAACTGTTCCGCCTGCGGAGCCTCAATACCTTTGACGGCGGAGACATCACAAACGGACAGACGGTGATTCGTTTTGTCTGCCAACTGTTCCTGAACCTTTTCGCTCCGCTTCTCGTTTTGCTCATCTCTCAGGATATTTCGACCTTCGCCGAAATCATTTTCGTAAAAATATTGCATTTCTTCAACTTTTTCACCGTCGGAACACTGGCACTGATTCTCACATTCTGTAATATGATTTTTACACTTTACAGCAGGCGAAAAAAACAGACGATTACGGAGTTTGTATCGGGTATGACTACGGTAGAAGACAAGCGGGTGAAGAATGTCAATCTCGGCGGTATCGACGTAGAATTGAAGTAACAAGCGGTATAATTGACAATTGATTGACACAAAATCAACAAAAAATCGTCAAAAACCAAAAAAAGCACAACAAGACAAAAAATATTTCCATTTTAATTTGCAACTGTTTGGTGTATAATATTCCTAAACTAAGCGTGCAAAGCCACGCTAATATTTGGAGGTATTTATGAAAAGGAAGTCCCTCGTACTACTGCTCGCTCTCGCACTCCTGTTCTCTCTTACCTTGGTTGCCTGCAAAAGCACAACCGACGATCCGAAAGCGGAACTCGATTCAACGCTCGACAAGAACTTTGCAATCGATACGTCGGCAAGAGAAGTCAACTTCGGCGACAGCATCACCATTGAACCCGCATCTGCCAAAGATTCGAACGGCAAATGGCAGGATGCAACCCTCACGATTACCGATCCCGACGGCAATGTGAGTCCCCTCGAAGCAGGTACTTACACGCCTGAAAAACTCGGAACTTACACGGTTACTTACAAAATCGTTGTAGGTGAAGATGAATACACGCGTGAATTCACAATCGTCGTAAAAGACCTCTCCGCTCCTGAAATCAGCGGTATGACAGCTGACAGCCTTGCTCTGCTCGGTGCGGAAGTCGATCTCTCCGTAATCGAAGTCAAGGATAACATCGACGGCGAACTTACCCCTGAAATCAGTGTCAATTTCGGCGATGAAACCGTCACCGTGACCGACGGCAAATTCAAAGCCGACAAAGAGGGTTGTTATGTCGTAAGCGTAAAAGCCACAGACAAAGCCGGCAACAAACTCGATAAGAAACTCAATGTTTTCACAAATATCAACTATGAGCAAGGTGTTCTCCAAACCAGCGAATTCTATCCGATGGCGATCAGCGATAAGTTCGACAGCTATCGCAAAGGAAACGTTGCAAAAGTCAACTGGTTTGATACCAATGTGAACTGGCTCAATGACTTCTGCCTGCTCGGATCTGATACAACTTTCCTGTCTGAGGCAAAGTATCTGTCTTTCTGGGTTTATTTTGACGGAGAAGCTACCGACCTCAACAAGTTGGTAATTCAAACCAAGTATACCTATTTTGATACGACGGTATACACCGAATACGGTGATAAAGTCGACTACTACTGGAATTTCAAACTGACCGATAAAGCTCCCGATGAGTTGAAAGAACTGTACAAAGCAAGCGAAGGTAAGTTTTCATATGAACTGGAAGTTAATAAGTGGTATCGTATTGTCATTGACATTACGAAACTCACAAATGCTTCCGAATATGGTGCAACGGCAGACGGCTTCCCCATTGACGGACCTTTGAGTGCGAAAGCAGATCCCAAGGGATTTTCTGAACTTCCGTTCGGTTTCGGTATGTGGGACAGAGCCATCGGCGGACAGCCCACAAAGGTTGTGGATACCTACATTGACGACATCCGTCTGACAAATACGCTTGATGACGAAACATACAGAACGGAAATCAAAGTCAATGTTACAAGCAACACTTCTCTGACCGGTCAGGCAAACGATAAGTTTACAATTGAGTACAACGTTACCCCCGAAAACAGTGGAAATGTCACATTCGCATCTACCAATGAAGCAGTTGCAACGGTAGACGAAAAGGGCGTTGTTACCTGCGTTGCCAAAGGACAGGCTCAGATTATTGTTACATCTGTCAACGATACTCGTAAGTCGGCTACAATCGGCATCACGGTTCTCGGTGAAGGTGACAAAGTCCGTGACGAAAACAATATGCAGGTATTTTCCGGTAGCAAATCCATCGGAAACTGGGAAACGGAAGGAAAGTACAACCTGATTGAGCATATGACATGGGCAAGCAACGATACCGATAAAGGTGTTTGCAACCACTCGGAACTTGTCAGTGTAACGATTGCTCACGGCAATGTTAACAGTTACACAATCCTCAACAATGAGGGTAACGCCACCTTCTCCGCAGGTGAGGGCAGCCCCGTAAAAATCAACGGTGGCTGGCAGGCATTTGTAGGCGGAACGGACGGACTTTTGTTCGTATTTACGGCTAAAGAAGACGTATCTATCAAGACTACCGGCGATACGCAGGAAAACAGACTCGGCGGCTGGGTTTCCGATACGCTGTGGCAGTGGGTAAAAGTAAAGGCTGACGGAACAACCGAAACCCTGCACGAATTTAAGAACCCCGAATTTGCAAATGTCGAATCCGATTGGTTCGAAATCGAAGCCGGTGAAACCTTCATTTTGTTGGTAAGAGCTAACGGCGACACAGACACGAGAAACTTTGAACTCTTGCCGTTTGTGTATGTTTGCCCCATGCTTGAATTAACTGCCGAATCATAATCGGTTACTGTGGTGGGCTCCGAGACATTCATTTCGGAGCCCACCTATACTTAAAAAGAAATAAGCGAGGAGATCCTATGAAAAGAATAATTAGTCTTGCATTGGTGTTGCTCATGCTTTTGTCGGCACTGACTGCCTGCAAGAAATCTGGCACCGGAGACGATTTCGAATATGATGAGGACCGATACACATCCGACGGTCGCCTTGTAATATCCTTCTTCGGCGTAGATATTGACTCTCTGCAGTCTCCAACGGACGCCACACAAATGGTGCTTGACTACATCGAGAACAAATTCAACGTCAAGTTCGATTTCATCAGCGGATCGGCGGACGGTTGGAAAACGGTCCTGAACCAGAATATCGGCGGAGGCGACGTTCCGGACATTTGGTTCCATGAGGTCGATCAACCGCAATATTCGAAGTGGCTCAAAGACGACATTCTGACCGATTTCGAACCTTATCTCGAAGACTATCCGAATATCAAAAAAGCATACGAAAGATATGACATCGATCAGATGCGTAGTTATCTCGGCGGAGGACTGTACGGATTCCCGCTCGTTTTGGATGACTCGGTCGACGAAGACCTTGTAAATGTCCATGCAATGTACTATCGCCGTGACTGGTATGACAGCGTTGTTAAAAAAGGCTATGTTGCGGAAAGCGGAAAGACCATCAAAGATCCGGAAGACGCAACCTTTGACTATAACGATTTCTATGATCTTATGGAAGCCTTCACAAAAGGCGATCCCGACAACAACGGAAAAGACGATACATACGGCATGGTCCTGACCAAGGACGGTGGCGTCTACTGGTGGTATCCGATCCTCTCGATGTTTGACTGTGCAAACAGCCAGTGGTACTACAACGAGGAAACGGGACGGCTCGAACCGAACCTCATCAACGAGAAGACCAAAGCGGCACTTGATTTTATGGCAAAAATGTACGACAACGGTCTTATCAACCAGTCTTATGCAACTACCGGTACGACTGCCCGTATGAAAAACGAATTTCTGAACGGCTCTGCCGGTTGTATGGTCTTTAACGCACAGTTTGAGCATGCAGTCGGAATTCTGCAATATATGGAGCCCTATATGCTGGATGAAAACGGCAATAAAGTTAAGGAAATGAGCGATGTTGTCCGCGGTATGCCGGTTGTGACGAATGTAAACGGCGAAAAGAAAATCTGGGGACATACCAATAAATACGGTTACCGCTCCATTAACAAATTCTGCTCCGAAAACAAAAAACGCAAGATTCTCGATATTATGGAGTGGATGCTTTCCGACGAGGGCATGACTATGCTCAATAACGGTATCGAAGGCGTGCATTACCACCGTGAAAACGGAAAAATCGTCAGCGATCTTCCGTATTCGGCAGGCGGACAGCAATATTCCTTCTTTAACAGCAATGTTGCCCGTGGCGTTTACTTCCTCAAAGGGCTTGTCAGCTGGTCCACACCGATTTCGGAAGTGGAAAAATATCACGATGAGGCGGTTCAGATTCTGACTTCTTGGAAGCAGGAGTATCTGGAAGGTTCAATTACGGCGTACTGTGCAATTGACACCGCATATTCCACCACTGCAAAGGAACTCGAAGACATCACAACCATTGCATTCCAGAAGATTGTCGGAAAATCGACGGCTGCGGAACGGCAGAAGACGTGGGAAGAATATGTTGCAAATTATAAGCAGAAGGGCAATTCCTACATCAACGCAATCAACCGCAGTGCCGATGAAATCGGAATTCTGAGCAAGTTTGCGTCAAATTGACAGAGAGGTACTCATGAAAAAAATCATTACGGCAATTCTGCTCATGGCGACTTTTCTCTCATGCTTCGGCTGTAATAATCTCGGAACAAAAGGCGATTCAGAAAATAAGGGGTATGTTGATTTGGCAGGACAGAAGGCAAGCAAGGAATTTACATTTACGGACGCAAATCTTCCGGCGGAAGAACAATTGTACCCGTTGTCGCATGACGGAAAAACTTATTACGTAAGTAGTTCGACCGGTGACGATGCCAACGACGGTCTGTCGCAGGAGAAACCGATTAAGACGATTGCAAAAGCAAACACACTGTCGCTGAATGCCGGCGATCAGGTATTGTTCAAAAGAGGAGACAAGTTTGTCGGCAGGCTGTCATATACCGATCTGAACGGTACGGCAGATAACCCGATTACCATTGCTTCTTACGGAAACGGCACAACCCGTCCGACCATTACAAACGGCAATCAGCCGTGGAGTGCGGGACTTGTCGTATCGATGCTTAATTGTAGCGGTGTCGTGGTTCGCGACCTCAAAATCGATGTTTATTCATCAAGCCGTTTCCAGCGGAACAACAGCACGGGCGGAATTTATTTCCGCTACGAGTATGTCGGCGAACGGAAATTCAGCAACATTTACATTGTCAACAATGTTTTGCGTGGTTACGATTACAACGGCGAACACAAAGACGAAGATACGGATGCAACCGGTATCAACATTACATCAATCGAAGCAACGCATGACTCATCTCCGCTCGGAGTTCTTGACGGAGCATGGGTGCTCAACAACGAAGTCAGTTACTTCGGTCGTGTCGGTATCCGTACGGGCGGTTGGATCAATGAGAGCGGTGGACAGAACGAAATGCACCGCAACAAGTATCTCAACATTCATTTAGACGGAAACACCGTTCACCATATCGGCGGACTAGGTATGTACATTCAAGGCGGTAAAAACTGCACGATTGACAGAAATCTGGTGTACCAGACCGGTATTACCACCGATACCAAGATGATTGAAGGTCAGTGTGCAATTATGTATCTGTGCAGTGAGTATTCAACCTGCCGTTACAATGTTACATATGACGTGTACGACGGTAATGTCGGCTGGGATGCCATGGGCATCGACATCGACTGGAACACCGACTATATCACGGTGGAGTATAATCACTGCTACGATTGCTTGGGCGACGGTATCGGCACCATGTCTAACCAACACAGTGTGATTGCACACAACCGTCTGGAAAACAATCAGGGAAAAACCAATCATACGGGTTCACTTGTGCTTGACAACTTTACCAATCGCCAATATCCCGTACCGGACGATTTCCATTCCATTACCTATTGCAAGGTGTATGACAACCTTATCATACATACAAACGATGATGTGCCTGCGTTTGCCTGCAAAGTAAATAACGGCGATCAGGACTATGTCGGCAACGAATTTGTCGGCAACCATGTGGTATTGAAGTCGAACAGCAATCCTGCAAACTTTACGTGGATTGACGTTGCGGCCCCTCTGCAATGGTACAAGTTTGCAAACAACAAGTACTATTCGGAAGAGGTCGGTGCATTCAAAGTTTCCGATGCCACGACCAATACGAACCTCAATTACAATGAGGGTGCAAGAGAGTACGAAATCACAAAGGAAAAGGCATTCGAAACATGGCAGAAGCGTGATTTGGGAGCGACCTATGAACTCCGCACCGATGCTGCACCGACCGCCGTCAAGAGTGTCGACTGCACCTACGAAAACGGAAAACTGAACATTCAAATCGGCGGAAAGGACGACAGCGTCTGGCACTATAACGTCTATAAAGTCGCCGATGACGAAACGGCTTCCTACCTCAATATGATAGGTCAGACGGACGGCGACAGCCTTGTCTATGACGTCACGGCAAAAGGCGAATTCTATATTGTCGTACAACCCGAATCGAACGAGGGTATCTACGGACCTGCAATGAAAGTCAAGGTTACAATCAACTAAACAAATGCTTTTCGGTGGGCTACCGGTTTTTGCCGGTAGCTCCCGTCGGCAGTACGCTATTTCGCAAACGATACGGAGAGATATATGGCTAACATCAAGCTTAAGAATGTTTATAAAATTTATGACGGTGCGGTTGAGGCCGTCAAGGATTTCAACCTCGAAATCAAGGACAAGGAATTTGTAGTTTTCGTCGGTCCGAGCGGTTGCGGTAAATCGACCACTCTGCGTATGATTGCGGGACTTGAAAAAATCACGGCAGGCGATATTTATATCGACGACATCCGTATCAACGATTTGGAACCCCGTGACCGCAACATTGCAATGGTCTTCCAGAACTACGCCCTGTATCCGCACATGACCGTGTACAAAAATCTGGCTTTTTCTCTGAAAATTTCAAAGACGAAAGTGCCGGTTTACGACGAAACGGAAACGAATCGCATTATAGCGGAACTCGGTGAATGCAACCGTGAGCTCAAAAATCTGCAAAAGACCGCCGGCAACCAAAAAGACGGCAAAACGGCAGAGAAGATTGCAAAACTGCAAGACAAAATCGCAACTCTGCGGAATCGCCTTGAAGAAGCAAAGAAAAACCGCAAGCAACTCTATTTCAAGGACGAACAGGCAATCAGGGATACAAAAAAATCCATTGCTTTCTATCGTTCACAGATTGCGGAACTCGGCGAATATATTCAAAAAACTTCGGCAAAACTCGATGCAGGTGAATATGCAGGAGAAGAAGGGGACAAAATCCGCTTGGCACTCGACCGTTGCAGAAAACGTGTAACCGATTTTACCTATGCAATCGAAAATGAAGAAAAAATTCTGCATAAACTCGAAACCGAAGAAGTTCCGATGTACAAAATGCAGTACCTTTCGAAAGAGGAAATCGACAAACGGGTGAGAGAAACCGCTAAAATGCTGGAAATTTCCGAGTTGCTCGACCGCAAACCGAAGGCACTGTCCGGTGGTCAACGTCAGCGTGTCGCAATCGGGCGTGCGGTGGTCAGAAATGCAAAAGTCTTCTTAATGGACGAACCGCTCAGCAACCTTGACGCAAAACTGCGTAACCAGATGCGTTCGGAACTCATTCTTCTGCGGAACAAAATCAACTCGACCTTCGTTTATGTTACCCACGATCAGACTGAGGCAATGACACTCGGCGACCGCATTGTCATTATGAAAGACGGTGTCATTCAGCAAATCGGAACACCGCAGGATCTCTTCAATCACCCCGTCAACACCTTTGTTGCAGGCTTTATCGGTTCTCCGCAAATGAACTTTTTCGATGCAAGACTGAACGAAAATCTGGATGTGGAACTGCTCGGCAAAACCGTTGTTACGGAGAGCAGTATGAAAAAGCAATTGCAGGCAAAGAATATCGCCCCGCAGGACATCGTACTCGGTGTCCGTCCGGAATACATCACGCTTACAACGGCAGATGACAAAAATGCCATTGCCGGCACAACGCTTGTCAAAGAACTCATGGGCAGTTCGATGCACATTCACGTTGAAACGGGTGAAAACAAAAATATGATTATGGTCGTTCGCATTCTCGACGTCGGTCAGGAATTCCTTGACGGACTTAAAACCGGCGAGCCGATTTATTTCAAGTGGAATCCCGTGGTTGAGTGTCTCTTCTCGAAGGAAACGAAACAAAACTTTTTGCCGATAGAGGACAAATCGAGCGAAAATACAAAGGAAAACTGATATGCTGACCGTTTATTTTGTCGACGACGATTCGTTGAGCATTGAAGAAATGAATACGATTATCGACTGGAATCAATTCGGTTTTCAGGTCGTCGGCGGAAACACCGATCCGGTCATGGCACTTGCGGAAATCAACGAAAAAAGACCTGACTTGATTTTTTCGGACATCCAGATGGACGAAATGTCCGGTCTGAAAATGGTCTCGTTGATTGAGTATCCAGCAAATGTCGTCTTTTTCAGTGCCTATGACCGCTTCGAATATGCGGTGGATGCGATCAAACTCAAAGCATTGAATTTTCTGACAAAACCATTGAAAAAATCGGAACTTATGCAGATTGTAAGCGAAGTTTACGAAAGAGAAATCAAGAAATTCAACGACAGAGTTTTCATAATGACCAGTCGAAGCGATGTCGGGGACGACTCGAAAATCGAGTTGGAACGGCTCTTTGAAAGATCCCGCCTCCTGCCGTCCGCAGTTTACCGGCCGATTGCCGTTTGCGGAGAGCAGATTCCGCAGGTGTTCGTCACACGGTTGCGGGAAACCTCCTCCTTTGTACATAAATTGTATGAAGACGAAAATATGTATATCGCACTTGCCTACAACCCCGATGTCGAAAATCTGAAAAAATGCACAAATCTCGGCGGAGCGAATGTTGCCGTCGGCGAAGAAAAGCAGGATTATCACGGCATTTACGACGCACTGCGACATATCCGTGTCAATTCCAAAATGCACTTTTTCCGCAAGAAAAACAGTATCGTTGTTACGGATGAATTCCAAAGTCAAGCAACCGAAATCGTGAATAAACTGGTCGATTGCGACAACCTCGGCGATTTTCAGGTGTCGGTGAAAATCTTGTATGACAAATTGGGATCGGCGGTGCTGTGTTCGGACGTGCAACGCATTTACGTGACGCTCGTGTCTGGACTTTTCAAATTCGGACTCGACACCAATGCAGGCGAAATGCTGTCGTTGTCGGCACTCGATATTTACGACGATTACGGCGAAATGCTCGATGATGTTTGCTCTTATTTTGCAGTCAACGAGGAGAGCGAATATGCGGACGGTATTATTTTCAATATCGTCGAGGAAATGAAAAAGAACATCGGGGCAAAACCGTCACTGTCCACATTTGCAAAAAAATACGGCTACAATACGACCTATCTTTCCATTGTGTTCAAACGGACAATGGGAACGTCTTTTATGAATTATCTCACGGAACTTAAAATGAACTATGCGAAAACATTGATGGTAACGCACCCGAAACTTTCCCTCAAAAGCATAGCAAACGAGGTCGGGTACTACGATTATTACCACTTTTCGAAGATGTTCAAGAAATTTGTCGGTTGCTCGCCGACAGATTTCCGCAGGGACGATAAATAACCGATAAAGTCGGTAAATAACGGAAGATTGATTACTTCCGTTCAGAACTTTAATCCGCAAAACAATGCAAAAGAACCATACCTTTTGAGCGATGAACTCATTGGGTATGGTTCTCTTTTTCGGCACTTACACAGACTTCTCAAAAACCTGTCCGAAGCCGTTGTGTGACCGTATGTTTTGGCGGTTGTGAATTATTCTGCGTCTGCGGAAGTTTCTGCTTCGGGAGCGTAGTCCTCGGGCATAGCCTCGGCTTCGGCAACCTCGTCTTCAAGCAGGGAACGAATGGAGAGGCTGACTTTCTGCTTCTCATCGTCAATGTCGATGATGCGTGCATCGACTACCTGACCGACTTCGAGAACGTCGGAGGGCTTTGCAATGCGTTGCATAGCAATCTGCGAGATGTGAATCAAACCGTCAACGCCGTCCATAATTTCGGCAAATGCACCGAATGGCATCAGGCTGACAATCTTCACGCTTGCAACATCACCGATAGCGTACTGCGAACGGAAAATGTTCCAAGGATTGGTTTCTTCGGTTCTGTAACCGAGGGAAATCCGTTTTGTTTCGGGGTTGAAACTCTTGACGAAAACCGTCAGAGGCTCGCCGACCGTGACAACGTCTTCCGGCTTGTGAATGTGTTTCCAAGAGAGTTCTGTCAGGTGAACCATACCGTCAACACCCGATCCGAGATCGACGAATGCACCGTAGGGGGTGGTGCTTCTGACAACACCGGTGTAGACCTTGCCGACTTCGATGTCAGCCCAGAATGCAGCCTCTTTTTCACGGCGTTCCTCACGCTGAACAAGACGGATCGAACCGATTGCCTTCTTGCCGGCTTTGGTTTCGATGATGCGGTATTTGACGGTCGTTCCGACCAAGGTCGAGAGATCGCCGTCCTTCGGGACACCGGTCTGCGATGCGGGGATAAAGACACGGTTGGCGTTGTTGTAAACTACGACACCGCCTTTAACAGCCTCAGCGACTTTGCCTTCCAGAACGGTTTTGTTCTCGCAGGCATCCTCAACGTTTTTCCAGTTGCGGTCGGAGTCGACTCTCTTTTTGGAAAGTTCGGCAAATCCTTCCACGTCGCTGACACGGATGACGAACGCTTCTACTTTGTCACCTTTTTTGAAATTGTCGGTTAACTTGTAAGCAGGATCGTCGCTAATCTGGTCAGCTTTGATATAGCCGGTTACGCTTGAGCCGACATCAAGCAGCAATTCAGCATCGGACACCTGTGTAACGGTACCGGTAACAACATCTCCTGTATTTAAAGTAACGCATTGCGTTTCGTCGAGCATTTTTTCGAAATTTTCATTCATTTCGCTCATGGTTTTATATACCTCCTCTATTTCATTGCACGGTGTCGATGCACCTGCAACAATTCCTGCGTGATGTGTTCCCGCCGGTATCCGACGATCCCACGTTGCAACCGAAGTGATCCGACAAGTATTCGGACATGCGGAACGGCAAATTTCGGCAAGTTTTTCGGTATTGGAACTTTCCCGTCCCCCGATGACGAGCATCAGGTCGCAGGTCCGTGCCAACCGATTCGCTTCCGACTGGCGTTCTTCGGTCACTCTGCATATTGTATCATAAATAACTGCATTTGTACAGATATTTTGCAAAACTTTTTGGCAGTTGTGCCAATTGCCCAAATTCAAGGTCGTTTGAGCGACCATAACGGGAACTTTTTTGTCTATTTTGACGGTCCCGTTCGGCGAAATGCCCAAACGCAGAGATTCCGCATCGGGAAAGACGTATTTTTCACCGTCAAACCAACTTAGAATTCCGACGACTTCCGGATGTGCCTCGTTTCCGATGACAAGCAGAATTTTGTCGCCTGCGGAATTTTCTTCGGCGATTTTGTGTATTTTTTTGACGTAAGGGCAGGTGCAATCGATCCAACGGAAATACGGATTTTCCCTTGCATGGCGGTCGAGCAGTTCGGCGACCTCTTTGGTGCAACCGTGAGCCCTGACCAGTACCGTGACGTGACGGCTTTCGCAGGCGTTTTCCGCCAGTTTCGGCAAATCCTGCTCGCATACCGCCAAGACACCCCGACGGCGAAGCGATTCGTTGTAAACTTCATTGTGGATGAGATGCCCCAGCGTAACGACTGTTTCATTATTCTTGGCATCTTTCAGTGCGACTTCCAATCTGTCGGTCGCACGCCTGACACCGAAGCAGAAACCGGCGTGCTCGGCAAGCGTAACTTTCATTGCATTTTACCGATGCCGTACTGCTCGAAAATGAGTTTTTGCAGGGCAGACGTACATTCATCCGGTTTCATCCAAGAGTTGTCGAAAACCGTGGCATCGGGTGCGGCAACGGCAGGGGCGATTTCACGCTCTCTGTCCTGCTTGTCACGTTGCTTCATATCGGCAAGGACCGATTCGAGGTCGGTTGCAATACCTTTTGCACACAATTCGTCATATCGCCGTTTTGCACGGCATTCGTCCGAAGCGGTCAAAAAGATTTTGACATCCGCATGGGGGAGAATCACCGTTCCGATGTCCCGACCGTCCATAATGACGTTTGTCCGCTCGGCAATGTCCCTCTGCGTATCAAGCAGAAACGCACGCACGGACGGAATGGCGGAAACGGCCGATGCATACATGGAAATTTCGGGCGTGCGGATTTTGTCGCCCATGCATTCCCCGTTGAGGTAAACCTGTTGCGTGCCGTCCGCATCGTAACGCAAATCCAAGTGAACGGAGGGAAGAAGTTTTGCAACGCCCTCGGCATCTTTCGGATTCACGCCGTTATCTCTTGTATAGTACCCGACGGTTCTGTATAATGCACCCGTATCGACGTAAACGAAACCGAGCCGTTTTGCCAATGCTTTGGCAACGGTGGATTTTCCCGCACCGCTCGGACCGTCAATTGCAATTTGAATCGTTTTCATCGGATGCAAAATCCTCCCTGATTTGTTCTGCGACACCGAGTCCGGACGCATGACCTGTGGAAAATGCAATCTGGAGATTGAAACCTCCCGTGTAAGCATCCACATCTATGACTTCGCCTGCAAAATACAGACCGTGCACCAATTTAGATTCCATTGTTTTGGGCGAAATTTCCGAAACTTTCACACCGCCACGTGTGACAATTGCCTCACGCAGAGGTCGAACGCCCGAGAGCGGAATGCGAAAACATTTGAGCGTTTTTACAATTGTTTCACGCTCCGATTTTGTAATCGAATGGACCTTTTTATCCTCCGGAATTCCGCATATTCCCACAAAAGCAGGAATCATTTTCTGAGGTAACAGATCGGACAGTGCATTGATAAAGTCACGGTTTTTATATTTTTCAAAATCCGACAGTACCCGAAGATTGAGTTTCTTCTCATCGAGTGCCGGTTTGAGATCGATTTGCAATTCGTATTTTTTCGGAGCAATATCCGAAAGGTGAGCCGATGCCGAAAGAATGACAGGCCCCGTCACGCCGAAATGCGTAAAGAGCATCTCGCCGAAATCCTCGTAAACCGTGCGACCGGTGTCGCAGGTGACAATTTTTATCGCAACATTGCGGAGCGACAAGCCCTGCATCAAGGCACACAAAGGACTGTCCGAAGTCAGGGGTACGAGCGACGGATGAATGTCGGCAACCGTATGCCCTGCCTCTCTCGCAAAGCGGTAGCCGTCACCGGTCGAACCCGTAAGGGGATAGGATGCACCGCCGGTCGCTATGACAACGGCACTCGCAGGATAAAATCCGCTTTCCGTTTCAAGTCCCGTAACACGGTTGTTCTCGATTGCTATTTTTTTGACTTCCTCGTGAATGATTTTCACGCCTGCACGGTGACATTCTTTTTCGAGAGCCGATACAATATCGCCTGCACGGTCGGACACGGGAAATACCCGTTCGCCACGTTCCACTTTGAGCGGAACGCCCAAGCCCTCGAAAAATTCTTTGACATCCGCATTCGAAAAGTTTGCGAAAGATGCGTACAGAAATCGTGGATTGGTCGGAATATTGGAAAGAAAAGTGTCACGGTCGCAATCGTTTGTGAGGTTGCAACGCCCTTTTCCGGTAATGCCGAGTTTTCGCCCGACACGGCTGTTTTTTTCGAAAAGGAGTGTCTGAACGCCGTTTGTTGCCGAGGTAATTGCCGATAGCATACCGGCAGGACCTGCACCGATTACGGCAACGGAGGGGGTGTCAGGATTTTTTCTTGTCATACACTTCGTAAAAGTCCCAGATTTCTTCCAACTCTTTGAGCCGTTTGGAAACATCGTCTTTCTTGATGCGGGAAACCGCAACGATGAGTGCGTTGATGATACTGAGCGGAGCAACCAGCGAATCGACAAAGGATGCCATATCGCTCTGTGCCGCCAATAACTGATCTGCGTTGACTGCCAGAGGGGACTGACGGCTATCGGTCAGGGCAATGATGTTTGCGTGCTGTTTCTTTGCATATTCAACCGCATTGATGACACGGCGGGAGTAGCGTGGAAAACTGATTGCAATCATCACGTCGCCGTCGCCGATGTGCATAATCTGTTCGAACAGATCGCTGGCGGATGTTGTCTGCACGAAACGGACATTGTCGAAAATCATGCGGAAACTGTGGTTCAGAAATCCTGCGAGATAGGAGGAGGAGCGGACGCCTAAAATATAAATGGTTTTGGCACTGCAAATCTTTTTGACCGCTTCGTCAAACGCCACTCTGTCGAGTTCGTCATAAGTCCTGCGAATCCGTTCCGCATCCGAGAGCAGAACCTTTTCCGGCACGTTTCCGTCACCGATAATCTGGTCCGTAACCTCCATACGCTGAAAAGAGGTCAGACGGGTGCGAATGAGTTTTTTGAGGGAATGTTGGAATTCCGGATAGCCCTCGAATCCGAGTTCGATTGCAAAACGAACAACGGTGGATTCCGAAACACCGACCAGAGTACTCAGGCGGGAAGCCGTGAGATAAGCCGCTTTGTCGTAATTTTTGAGGACATATTCCGCAATGCGTTTTTGCCCTTTTGAGAAGGACGGCATTCCTTCCTCAATTGTCCTCAGTAAATCGTCGTTCATTCTAAAACGTCCCTTTCCGACAGCAACCGTTTTGGCTGTCGCCGTTCTATCGGACAGCCCGATGAAAATCGGGTGTCTTTTCGGCAATACAAATTATTATACACCAAAAAAGCAAAATTGTCAACCCGTTTGGGAAAAAAAGACGTGAAGTGAACCGATTTTACACGAAAAAAGACAAAAATCACCTCTAAAAGCACTGAACAAGCGGAATGTCGGCTTTTCGAATCCGCGTTGACACGGCTTTCCGAATGACACATTTACCTATCATAAAGTCTGACCGTCTGCAAGCGATTTCTGTATTTCATCGATTGATTTATATGGGTTATGATTTTCAATATGCAATTGGCAAAGCATAAAAAGAAAGTAAGGTAACATTTTTGTGGCTTTACGGCTTTCCCGATTTTGTAATATATATTCTTTGATTTGCAATTGACAAACCTTACAATAAATGTTATACTGATAGCGAAATAAGAATCTTTGCGGTTTTTATTGGCTAAATCTCACAAAAAACTGCACGTTGAATTTGTAATTAAACGAATTTCATTTTAAGAAACCGAGAACAGAATTTGTAATCATTTACGGGATGGAAAGGGTTTGCTACTATGCGGAATCGGCACAGAACTACGCAAATTATAAGACCGATGACCTTGCAACCAAGAACTTGACCGATGCACAAAAGGCACTTCACTCAGCTGACACAACCGCAGCAATTACGGCAACCGCAGGTCTTACGGTAACGGCAAACGAAAGTTACAAGTGGTTTTCCACTGCATTGCGTCTGGAAAATACCGTGGCAATCCGCATAAAGTTTACCGCACAGAGCCTTGAAGGACTGACGGTTAAAGTGACTATGAACGGAAGAACCGTGGCTTACGGCGAAAGCAATATCACCGACGAGGGAAATGGGTATTACTCTATCATCTTCAACAATATCGGTGCTAATGAATACAATGATTCCGTCACTGCAATTATGGAAAAAGACGGCACACAGATAGGAGAAACATTGACATACAGTGTTTCGGCATACATCCGTGAGGCTGTACATTCCGAATCGACCACCGAAAAGACACTTGCTTTGGTTCGGGCTTTATGGAGTTACGGCGAATCCGCAAAAGCGGTTTCCGAATCGTAAAGGAGGATTGCGAAATGATGAAAACTTTTGATTATATTACTCCTACGGCTGAATTTCTGCCCATTTCCGATATTGATTTATTGACTGCCAGTGGGGGCGGTGAAAGTTCGATTGAACTTGACGAGTTTGAAATTCACTGATTAAATTAAAAAGAGACTGCCGTTCGCACAAACGTGTACGGCAGTCTTACCGTGCTGAAAAGGAGACATCACCATGCGAAAAATGCTTTGTGCCGTATTTGCCCTCGTTCTGATACTCGGAGTTGTGTTCCTTCCGTCCTGCACGGGCAAAAAGAATAATCCGACATCTACGGACAGCAAACGTACAAACGAAGTACCGACAATCGAAATACCGACAACAGAGCAGGAAACATCACCGGTCACGCCGAAAACCGTGGTGGATCTCATACTCTTTATGGGGGACATCAACATGGCAGGAAGAGGGGATAAGACCGCAGATATTACCGTTCCCGCGGGACATGCTTATGAATTCCGTGCAATCAGTGATCCGACAAAACTTTATCCTATGACCGCCGATTTCGGCATTGCCGAAAATCTGGAAAACGGCATTGACGACGGAAAAAATAAGAGCGGTTCGCTCGTCTCCTCTTTTTGCGAGGAATACTATGCCCAAACCGGCGTTCCTGTTGTAGCGGTCTCAGCAAGTGTGGGCGGAGTTAATATCGCAGGTTGGGAAAACGGCAAGGGAATTTTGGAAGATGCCATCGATCGGTTGGAGAGTGCAAAAGCGTTTCTTTCTTCGTCCGAAACTTATTCCGTTCGACATATCTTTATGGTTTGGTCGCACGGAGAAACCGATGCTGTGGAAAATGTGACGGCGGATGTTTATCGAGACGGAGTTCGTACTGTGATTCGCACTATGAAACGGCGTGGGGTTGAGAAGTGCTTCCTTATCGGTTGCGGTTCACGCATCGATGCGGTGGCAGGAGTACAGACTATCCGAGAGGCACAGAGTATGCTTTGCAGTGAAATGTCGGAGATCGTGCCGGTCTCCACGGCATTCTCCTCTCTGGACGATGAAATGGTAGCCCCCGATCACTATACGCAGACCGGCTACTGCAAGGTCGGTATCAATGCAGGATCGAACGCCGGACGATGGGTTCTTTCGCCCGATGACTACGAAATGACGGTCACCAAAACACCCGTGGAAGAGCATGATGATTTCAACGGCAACGGTATTGAACTGCCGGAAGATTCTTTTTTGCAGAACACAGAGAGGAAATACATATGGAGGTTCTGACCGAAGCAAGTGCACTGAATGTAAAAAATTGTGCCTTAAAACGGTTTGCACCGGATGAAGTGCATGTCACGCGAATTTACGGATGCAGTGTGCTGATCCTGATGACAGAAGGAATTCTTCGCTTTTGCGAAGACGGTGTTTTGATTGAACTGGAAAAAGGTGAGTATTACATTCAACCTGCAAACCGTTTTCAAAGCGGTTATCTCGGTAAAGAACCGCTACTTCCGTTCTTTGGAAAAGCACCGAATTATTATTACTTTGAATTCGAGGGTGGCGTTTACGGTGATTCCGAGAAGGATAACGGAATTCCGTTGCGTGGGACTTGGGACGGTGTGATGATGACTTCTGTTTTACATGCTTGCGAGCTTGCAAACGACCGACTTGCGAATGTCAATCGATTCATGTGCAATGCATATCTGTACAAGATACTCGGTTTATTGTATACAAATCGCTCTGAAATAAGTATGAAAATGCAGTTTGTTTCAAAAGTACGGGATTATGTCGATTCGAATTATTCGAGTGTCACTCTGGTTGATGATATGGCACGCCATTTCGGCTATACACTCGATTATATTTACAAACTGTTCCAGCGGGAGTACGGAGTATCGTTACACCGATATTTGCAGACCGTTCGTATGGAGCAGGCACTTTGTATCATTCGGAATACCGACACTCCCATAATACAGATTCCAAGCATTGTCGGGTATGCAAATTATACCTCATTTTACCGTACATTTCTCAAATATTACGGTGTCAGTCCGCAAGCTATGTTAAAAGAAACATTGCCAAAGCGAAAGAATGACAGCCGGAAAGACAACATATAGGATAAAGGAGTCCCCATGTCGGCAAACTACACATTTTTTACATCGAAGGAAATCAAGCCGTGCGGTTGGCTTCGAAGGCAGTTGGAAATCGAGGCGAAAGGTCTGTGCGGAAACCTTGATAAGGTCTGGCGGGATGTCCGTGACAGTGCATGGATCGGCGGAAACTGCGAGGGTTGGGAGCGTGTCCCGTATTGGCTGGACGGTGCAATTCCGCTTGCATATCTGCTTGACGATGCCGATCTGATTGCACGCACACGGTATTACATCGACTGCATTTTGGCACGGCAGGAATCGGATGGTTGGATCTGCCCCGTTTCGTCGGAAGAACGAAAAAATTACGACACGTGGGCAGTTCTGCTCATTTCCAAAGTCTTGGTGCGGTACTATGAATGCTCGCAGGACGAGCGAATTCCGTCTGCTCTCTACCGCCTGATGAAAAATTATCACGACCTGTTATCGACCGGTAAACTTACGCTGTTCGAATGGGGAAAATACCGTTGGTTCGAAGGCTTTCCCGCATTGAATTTACTGTGGAAGAAATACGGTGAAGATTGGATCAAAGCACTTGCCGAAAAACTTGCTGCGGACGGCACGGACTACCGTATGGCGGAACATCTGTGGGAGCGACCGCTGAACAAGTGGACTTTCGACACGCACATTGTCAACATCTGCCAGATGCTCAAATCCGAAGTCCTTTCCTGCGACTTGTTGGGGCGTGACTTGCAGGGACTTGCCGACCGTTATGTCGAAAAACTCGAAAAATTCAACGGCACGGCGGTCGGTACGTTTACGGGCGACGAATGTCTGTCCGGTATCAGTCCTACGCGGGGGACGGAACTTTGTGCGGTCGTGGAACTTATGGATTCCATGGAGCAACTCTATGCCTACACGGGAAACGCAAAGTGGGCGGAGCGACTTGAACTTGTTGCTTTCAATGCCCTGCCGGCGACTTTAACCGAAGATATGTGGGCTCATCAATATGTACAAATGGTCAACCAAATCGACTGTACGCCTTTCCCCGGACGTTCCCATTTCCGCACGAACGGAAGCGAGGCACACCGCTTCGGACTTGAACCGAATTTCGGTTGCTGTACCGCAAATTTCGGGCAGGGTTACCCGAAACTGGCACTATCGACGTGGATGTCTGCAAAGGACGGAGCGTTGTCGGCTGTTGCACTGCCCTCCGAATTGAGAACCGTTTGGAAGGATGTTCCCGTTACCGTGACGCTCGAAACAGACTACCCATTCCGTAATTTTATGCGTTATCGCATCAAAGCCGATGCCGATACGGACTTTTGTCTGTCGGTGCGGATTCCGTCCTTTGCAAGGCATCTGACGGTCAACGGCAAGCCGAAATCCAAGCGTGAAATTCTGAAATTTTCCGGTTTTCGGGCAGGGGAAACGGCAATCGAAATCGCCTTTGACGCGGAACCGTGTTTAACGGCAAGACCGCACGCCATGTCGGTTTTGCGGTACGGTTCGTTGGTATTTTCACTGCCGGTGCAGTCGGAGGTCCGGAGGGTAGAGTACGAGCGGAACGGCGTTGAACGAAAATATCCGTACTGCGACTACGATTACAAAGGTGTTTCCGATTGGAATGTTGCCTTTGTAGGAAAAGAATTCCGTGTGACAGAACATCCGATAGGAGATATTCCGTTCTCGGAGAACAATCCTCCGCTGACGGTTGAAACATCGCTCTGTCATATTGATTGGGGCTTGACTGACGGATTTGAAACCGTTCCGGCGAGCGTACCGATGCATCGCAAACCGTGTGATGCCCCCGAAATCCGCACTTTGATTCCTTACGGTTGCACCATGCTCCGCATGACCGAATTACCGTATGTGAGAGAGTAAGACATTAAACCCTGATTAGGAACTGTCACAAATGCGAAAAAAGCATACATGGCAGTTCCTTTTCTCATGTTTATGCAGGAAAAGCACAAAAAAGGGGGCTTTCTTCGGAAAGCCCCCTGAAATTTTAGAATTAAGCCTTGAAACGGCGAAATTAAGCCTTGAAGCGGAATGCGAAACGGTAATGTCCGGGTTTCAGGCAGTATTTCTCGGCAAGTTGCGGTCCGCAAGATCCCGAGCCGATGCCTGCCTGCTTGTAGTCAATATAGACATAGGTGAGGTCGCTCGGAACAAGTTCGTAATCGTGTTTGGTGTTTGTAACCTGTTCGACCGAATAATGCGAGCAGTTGAAACTGATGCTCGGAGTGTCGTCTGCCGGCAGGACGGTCAGTCCGTGATCCGCATAATCGGCAATTTTCACCCAATGCGTTTCGGTGTGTGCCATATTTTCCTGCGGACGGACATAATGCTCAAAGTGGTCGCTGACGTCGCAAGAATAGAGTCCGACCAGACTTGCCTGCCGTTTGTCCTCATAACTTTCCACAGGACCGCGACCGAAATATTTCAGTTTTTCCGAGCCCTTCGGCATAGCGAATTTCAGACCGATGCGAGGCAGGGTGCGACAGTCCTCTACCTTTCTGTAATTGACGTCGCAGTCATAGACGAGGACCATATCGGCATCGGGTGCAAAACGGTAGGTGAGCGTGCCACGCAGAATAGGAGTGGTCGCAACGCTTGCGTGCGTAAAGGTCGACTCGATTGAAATGCAGGTTGCACTGTTTTCGATTACTTTGCAATCGGTGCAGTTCGTCTTTGCATCGACAATGCCTGCTCCGTACCCAAGGTCTTCCCAACTACGGCGAATGACACGGTCATTGTCGGTCGGAGCACGCCAGATGTTCGGTTCAATGGGCGTTGCAAGCAATTCCTTGCCGTTTGCAACAATCGATTCCACCATTCCGGTGAAACGGTTCAAGGTCGTGACGACCGCACCGTTCGTGACGGTATATTTTTTTCCGTCCTCGACAAGCGAGAAATTCTTTGCGAGCATTGTACCCGTGTGAGCCGGCACTTTTGCGGGCTCGGCTTCCAGTCGGAACTGTTCCGTACCGATCTCATATCCGACATCGCTCCATTCGGTTGCGGTATTCTTGCGGTAAGAGATTGTCAGGTAGCAGATGCCGTCGAGATTTTCGGTTGCACCTTCCGGCAGGAAATAGCGGTGTGCCTTTTCGGGAGCGACATTCAATTCGGCAATTCTTCCGGATTTGACGGTTTCGCCGTTCCGCTCGATTTTCCAGTAGAGATCAAGGTCGGAAAGCGACGTGAAGTGACGGTAGGAACGCACCGTGAACGCACCTTTTTTGAGGTCGACGTTTTCAAGTCTGCAAGGACGGAGAACCTGTTTGAGTTCAAGAAGTCCCGTGTGAGGCTTTCTGTCGGGGTAAACAAGACCGTCAACGCAGAAGCAACCGTCGTTGAGTCTGTGACCGAAGTCACCGCCGTAAATGTATTTCGGATGCCCGGGCGTACCGATGTCGACCGAGTGGTCGATCATTTCCCAAACGCAACCGCCGAAGAACTGATCATATTTGTAAATGAGTTCCCAATAACCTTCCAAATCCCCGGGGCCGTTGCCCATTGCGTGCGAATATTCGCAGAGGAAAAGGGGACTTTTGCAATTTTTGTTTTGCAGATAATTGGTCAGAATATCGTTGAAATTGGGGTACATCCGGCTGTAAATATCAAATTTACCGATCTTTTCGGGGTCTGCGACCAAACTGTAGTGGTGACTCGGTTTTGCAAGCAAACGGCGGGAAAAATCTTCACTATGCACAATGCAACCGGGGAATCTTTCATGGAAGTAGTCTGCCATTGCAAAGTGGTTATTCCCGATACCGCTTTCGTTACCGACCGACCACATCAGGACGCACGGGTGATTTTTGTCCCGTTCCATCATGCGTTTTGCACGGTCGAGATAGGACTCTTTCCAATCGTCACCGTTCGTGAGTTCGTCCCAGTTGCCGACGTGTTGCATACCGTGCGTTTCGATGTCGGTTTCGTCACAGAGGTAGAAACCATATTTGTCGCAGAGCTCGGGAAAACGGGGATCGTTCGGATAGTGACTGGTACGGATGAAATTGACGTTGTGCCGTTTGAGAATCATCAGGTCGTTTATCATGTGTTCGAGCGGAGTTGACGAGCCGAGAAGCGGGTGGCTGTCGTGGCGGTTGACACCCTTTGCCTTGACTTTTTTGCCGTTGACATAGAGGACTTTTCCACGCACTTCGTACTTTTTGATGCCGAATGCCTGACGGATAACCTCACCGCCGACCGTCAAGTACAGTTCGTACAGATACGGCGTTTCGTCACTCCAAAGCAGAGGATTTTCCACATCGAATTTCAAGACTCCGTTGCCGGTCAGATGCTCCGTACCGGAGGCAAGTTCTTTTCCGCAGGGCGTCAGCAGGCGGTAGGCAACATCGCTCTCACCGTTGAGGGTGACGTCTGCCGAGATCGATGCATTTGCAAACGGATCTTCGGTTGCGACACGGACAAACAAATCTTCCACATGTACCTTGTCACGCAGGAGCAGGTAAACCTCACGGATGATGCCGGAAGAACGGATTTTGTCTTGGTCTTCGAGGTATGTGCCGTCACACCACTTGAAAACGAGGACTTTGAGTTGGTTTTCACCGGCGTGCAGGTATTTTGTCACATCGATTTCGCTCGTCATGTGGCTGACTTGGCTGTAAGCGACAAACGCACCGTTGATGTAGAGATAGAAGCAGGAATCAACCCCTTCGAAATGCAGACGCAGGTCATACTTTTCGAGGGCATCGGCATCGACCGTAAGCGTACGCATATAAAGACCGCAAGGATTCTCGGACGGTACAAACGGCGGATCGACCGGAATTGGGTAGCGTGTATTGGTATATTGCGGTTTGTCGTACGGGCGGTCAATCTTGTACTGCCAACTCATCGGTACGGTCAGTTTTTCCCAAGGCTCGGCATCAAACTCGGCGGAGAGAAAATCGCCCATTTCATTTTCGGACGGAAACCAACGGAAATTCCATTCACCGCAAAGAGATACGAAACGGTCACTCTGCGTGCGGTCGGCGGTTTTTGCCGATTCTTCGGACTGGTAGGGGATGAAATAGGCGTGCGGTTCGATGCAGTTCTTGTGCAGAACTTCAAGCCCTTTGTGGAAAGTCAAATTTTCCATAGTTCAATTCCTTTCAAACTGAAAATTACCAAATTATCGAAAATATAATCGAAAAATCATCGGGAAAATCGAAAAAAGCAGAAAATCTCCGAACGGATTTTTACGATATTTACAGACAAATACATTATACCATATTATTTTTGTAAAGTCAATGTTTTTATGTTACATCTTTTTCTGATTTTCAGCCTCGTCAGGTAACAAAATCACATCCCCCACCGACATAACGGCAGAGAATGTGAAAAAAGCAAGATGTTTGTCAGTTCTTCAAACTGTGAACCGGTGCGGGAATGCGACCGCCACGGCGAATGAATTTCGATGGAGAATAAGTATTGAGGGGCATAACCGGAGCCCGTCCCAACAGACCGCCGAAATTGACACTGTCGCCGGCTTTTTTTCCGTATGCGGGAATCAGGCGTACGGCGGTTGTCTTGGTATTGACAACACCTATGGAAATTTCGTCCGCAATAATGCCGTTGATGACGTCTTCCGGCGTATCGCCCGGGATTGCTATCATATCCAGTCCGACCGAGCAGACCGCCGTCATCGCCTCGAGTTTTTCAATCGACAAAGCCCCACGTTCGACCGCCGAAATCATACCGGCATCTTCGGACACGGGAATGAACGCTCCCGACAGTCCGCCGACGTGTGACGATGCCATGACACCGCCTTTTTTGACGGCATCGTTGAGCATTGCGAGTGCCGCAGTCGTGCCGTGTGCCCCGCAGGATTCCAGCCCCATTTCTTCAAGAATGTAAGCGACCGAATCGCCCACGGCAGGGGTGGGGGCTAACGACAGGTCCACAATTCCGAAAGGTACACCCAATTCTTTTGCGGCGTCCGATGCGACCAGTTGTCCCACACGGGTAATTTTGAATGCGGTTTTCTTAATGACCTCCGCCAAAGTCGAGAGATCGCAGTCACCGGCACGCCGAATGGCGGATGCAACCACCCCGGGACCGCTGACGCCGACATTGATAGCTGTTTCGGGTTCGCCGATTCCGCAGAATGCACCTGCCATAAAGGGGTTGTCCTCCGGCACATTCGCAAACACCACCAGTTTCGCACAACCGATGGAATCTTCGTCACGGGTGAGGTATGCCGAGCGTTTGATGACACTGCCCATACGGGCTATGGCATCCATATTGATGCCGGCTTTCGTGCTTGCCACATTGACCGACGAACAAATATTTTTCGTTTCGGCGAGGGCCTCGGGAATAACGGAAATCATCGCATCCGCCCCACGAGTCATACCTTTCTGCACGAGTGCCGAAAAACCGCCCAAAAAGTTGATGCCGAGCGTATCTGCGGAACGCTGTAACGCTCTTGCGATTTTCAAGTATCCCTCGGGCGTGGCGTCTCCGCCGATGAGAGACACCGGCGTGACAGATACCCGCTTGTTGACAATCGGAATGCCGTATTTTTTCTCAATGGAGCAACCGACCGAAACGAGCCGTTCCGCCGTATGCGTGATTTTATCGTAAATTTTGGTGCAGAGTCTGTCAATGTCGTCACTGACACAGTCCCAAAGAGAGATACCCATGGTAACGGTGCGGATGTCGAGATTTTCCTCCCGAATCATCTGAATGGTTTCCAACACATCCTGCGTGTTAATCATGATGCGGAATCCTCCTCACACGTGGTGCATGGTGTTGAAAATATCTTCGTGCATGGTATGCACGTCCAGACCTCTCGCACGACCGAGTTCGTTCAGTGTATCGACAAATTTCGAAAATTCGATCGTCAATCCGTCAATCGATGCCAACATAATCATGGCAAAATAATCCGAGAGAACCGTCTGCGTAATGTCCTGAATATTTGCACCGTATTTTGCACAGACACCTGCGACGTCGGCAATGATACCGACACTGTCCTTGCCCGTAACCGTAATAACCGCTTTCATATAAATACCTCTTATCTGACCGAATTCAAAAACTTTTCGATTCTGCGTAAAGCCTCTTTGATATGGTCGGTCGAGTAGCAATAGGATGCACGGATGAAACCCTCACCGCCTTTTCCGAATGCCGTCCCGGGGACGACCGCAACACGCTCCGCATAAAGGAGCTTTTCGCAGAAATCGTCGCTTGACATACCGGTCGAGCGGATGCAGGGAAACGCATAGAATGCACCCTTCGGTTCACGGCAGGTCAACCCCAATTGATTGAACCCGTTGACAATGAGCCTGCGACGCATATCGTATTCTTCTTTCATTGTCTCCACCGCTTCGTCACCGTGACGGAGTGCCTCGATTGCCGCATACTGTGCGGTCGTGGGGGCACACATAATGGCAAACTGGTGAATTTTTGTAATCTGTTTCATCAAATCGGCAGGACCGCAGGCAAAGCCCATACGCCAACCGGTCATGGAAAAAGTCTTGGAAAAGCCGTTGACCACAACTGTGCGTTCTTTCATATCGGGGATCGATGCGAGCGTCACGTGCTTTTTACCGCCGAAAGTAAGCTCCGAATAAATTTCGTCCGAGAGAACCAAAACGTTTGTGCCTCTCAAAATTTCGGCGAGTGCCTCCAGATCTTCCCGCTCCATAATTCCGCCCGTGGGGTTGCAGGGATAGGGGAGAATGAGCAGTTTCGTCCGTTCCGTGAGTGCGTTTTTCAGCATTTCGGGCGTGACTTTGAAATCGTGTTCCGCAGTGGTTTCGAGAATCACCGGTACACCGCCGACCAATCGCACGAGCGGTTCGTAGCAGACATAACTCGGTTGCGGAATGATGACCTCATCACCGGCACAGACAACCGAACGGATCGTGCCGTCAATCGCTTCCGAACCGCCGACCGTTACGAGAATTTCGCTTTCCGGCTCATATCCGACACCGTATTTGCGTGACATCCAAGCCGAAATTTCCGCACGGAGTAGTTCCAGACCTCTGTTTGACGTATAGCGGGTTTTGCCTGCTTCAAGCGAGAGAATGCCCGCTTTGCGGATTTCCCAAGGCGTCGGAAAATCGGGTTCGCCCACACCGAGCGAAATCACGTCTTTCATCGTGCCGGCAATATCAAAAAATTTGCGTATGCCGGAGGGTTTGATCTCCTGAACAATGGGAGATAAAAGTTTCGAGTAGTCCATCACAGCAGATAACTCCCACGTTCGTCCGAACCTTCACCGAGCAGTTGCACGTCCATTTCCTTGTAACGGCGAAGGACGAAATGCGTGGCGGTCGAGGTAACCGATTCAATGGTGGAGAGTTCCTTTGCGACAAATCTTGCCACGTCGTGCAGGGTTCTTCCCTTGACGACAACATTTAAGTCATAAACACCGGACATCAAATAAACCGATTCGACCTCCGGATACTGCATGACCTTTGCGGCAACGTCTTCAAATCCCAGACCTGCTTTCGGCGTGACTTTCAGTTCGATAATGGCGGAAACGTACGCATCGTTCAATTTTTCCCAGTCGATAACGGCTTTGTACCCTCTGATAATGCCTGCCGCTTCGAGTTCGTCAATCTCTTTTCTGACTTCTTCTTCGGTCATACCGAGCATAACGGCAAGTTCCGCAGGCTCGGTGCGTGCATCCTTGCTGAGCAGTTTCAACAATTTCGTGTTCATAGCATAAACCTCCGGAATCAATCTTCAATCAGTTCGATTTTTTCGATTACGACGGGTTCGCAGGGAACATCGTCATACCAACCGACGCTGTGGGTTCTCGTCGATGCGATTTTGTCGACCACATTCAGCCCCTCCGTGACCTTGCCGAACCCTGCATACTGCCCGTCCAGATACCCTGCATCGCCGTGCATGATGAAAAACTGACTGGATGCCGAGTTGGGATCGTTCGTGCGTGCCATGGAGAGAACACCCTTCGAATGGTGCAGGTCATTTGCCCCGAAACCGTTTGCGGCAAATTCGCCGTAAATCGAGCCTGCCTCTTTTTCTTCAAAATTTTCGCCGTAACCGCCCCCCTGAATCATAAAACCGCTGATGACACGGTGAAAGACCGTGCCGGCAAAAAAGTTGTCTTTGACGAGCGAGAGAAAATTCGCAACGGTCTTCGGGGCTTTATCGGGATAGAGTTCGGCTGTCATTTCGCCGAAGTTTTTTACTGTGATTTTAATTTTCGGATTGTTCATTTTGTTTTGTTTCCTTTCTTTCTGCCGGATAGGCAATCGAAAACAGATTTTCGATGCGTTCGGTCTGATTTGTTAAATAAAGATATGCAAACAGAACTTCCATACCGGTTGCTCTGCGATATTCGGAGGGACTTGCACTTTTCGGAATGTTGAGATGTCCCGAATTGCGTCCCCGTTTGAACCATAACAGTTCGTCTTCGGTCAAAATCGGCAATAGCCGTTCCATAGCATCCGACTGTGCGGAGGCTCTCACGTAATTCAACGATGCCGAATTGAGATGCCCTGCCGTGGAAAGTCCCGAATCGGCGACAAGCGTACGGCGTACCAGCAGTTCGAGAACACTGTCGCCGAGATACGCAAGTGCCGGAATGCTCAAATCATTCGGAGTCATTTTCGGTGTTTCCTCCGACCTTTTCGGCTTTTTGCTCTTTTA
This sequence comes from bacterium, assembly GCA_963627065.1. Classification (GTDB taxonomy): domain Bacteria; phylum Bacillota; class Clostridia; order Oscillospirales; family CAG-272; genus UMGS1865. Next base: position 98,948 of record CAVGAA010000002.1, read on the forward strand.
CGACTTTTACGGATTTTTCTGTCTTTCCGCCTTTTTCGGATTTTGCGGGCTTCTTGACGGGCTTTTCTTTTTTGCCGTCCTCCCGCTCTTTTTCATCTGCGGTGTCGGGATAGTGGTCTTCGAGCAGTGCCTGCGTAATTGTCTTCAGATAGGAAGAAATGGAGGTCAACGCCAAGAGAATGACCGCAAAATCCTCCTCTTTTTCAATGTCAAGCCCTGCACTGCGGAGAAAAATTTTAATGAATCGGCAGGCATTCTTCCGCTCATAAGCCTTGATGTCGAGGTAACGCCGATAAATATCGGTGAGCATACTGCCGTCAAAACCGTCCACTCGGTAAAGATTCTGCAAAATTCGCTTGATTTCCCCAATCGAGAGCGTATTTTTCATGGCATAGACCAAAAGAATCTGCAAAAACTGGTCTTTCGTGTATTTTTTTCCCTTGATCGGGGAAATCAGTCCGTCCTTGGAGTAATTGTTGACCATAGTTTTTGTCAAAGCCCTGTCATAAAAGCGTGGCGAACCTTCCCGCAACTTTTCCGACGCAAGACTTGTAATCTGGTCGAGATAAAGGTCAATGGAAGGAATTTCTTCCGGTTTCAGGTCGGTGTCGTTTACGGCATCCCGCACCAAATCGTTCAGTGTTTTTTCGTCCATTTTACTCCTCCGATGTACATATCATCCGGAAACGGTCCTGCAAAATATCGTTTTGCAAGTCAATTTCGGAACAGAACCGCAAATATTCCGATATGTTTTTTCTACATTTGTGAATATCAAATCCGTATAATATGGTTTTCAATACCATTATACAGGATTTCAGGCGAAAAATCAAGGGGGAGAGCGAAAAAACTCAAAAATATTCGAAATGATTCCATTATTTCAGCAGACCTTCCATTTCGCTCAGAAGCCAAGTGGACGAAATGGCATTCATATTGTTGATGAACAGCACTTTTTTGATGCCTTCCTGCTTGACGTAATCCTGCAGGGACATTCCCATGCGGTCGACAAAGAAACGGTAGTCCACCACATAAACGGTTTGATATTGGTCAACGAGGAAGGGGACGAAAGCGTTTCCGAAAGATTCTTTTACGACAAGGATTTTCGATCCGTCCGAGAGATTCGGATTTTTGATTACCGAGTGAGCATTGTCACCGGCAATGAAACAGTTGTATTTCCAGCGAGGTCCGTAGAAATAGCCGTTCTCCGAACCGTTACCGGTTTTCGTCTGAATGATAGGGTAACTATCGGTGGTGATCTTTTTCTCGTTCTCCTTGCCGTAGTTTTCGAAGGTGTAAACCGTCATTTTGTTTGTCGCATTCGGCAACCAAGCCTCGACATAGTCCTCTTTGAGCGTGACGTCGGTTACTTTCGCTTGGAGTGAGCCTTTGAAACCGGTAAAGGTCATCGACTTCCAACTGCCGAGATCGAGCGGTGTTGTTCCGCTCTCCGCACAGAATGCACGGTAAGCGTAGTAAGCCCCTCTTGCGGTCCAGTGGTGGTCGGTACGGAAATAGAGATATTCGTCTTTGTGTGCCTGCAATTCGGGAAGAATCGAAACTGTTTTTACACCGCTGTTGATTTTGGCGTAGATTTTCGTAATCGATTCTTCGGCATCCGATGCACCGATGCTCCGTCGCTCACCTGCACTCATATTGACCGAGTAGGAGAGCGGTACGACAATATCGTAGAGTTCCACATCCGGCATGACCTCGTGAGCCTTGTTCAGAACATTTGCATATCTTGTTGCTTTATCTTCGTTGTAAACGTAAATTTCGTATGCACTGTCACCTTTGATGTAAATGCCGTCGGTCGGTTGCTCAATCGAAACATCACTGCCGTCATCACCGTCCTGCTCCTTGTCTTTGTCGGTCGGCGTTGTGGGGGTAATGATCCGTGTCGTGCGGATACCGTACAGTTTTTCCAGCGAATGTTGCACGGAAATCAGACCGTCACGCAGGGGGTAGGTGTCGGCGTACCAAGTCGAAACGGCGGAAAAGTAAGAACCGTCACAAAAACTTTCAAGTGTAAAATGCGGAAATTCCGCAAGTTTCCGCCCTTCGACCTCGGACGTGGACGGTCGCAGAAAAATGAGCAGTCCCACTATGGCGATGACGAGGAGCATTCCGAAAAACCCCAAAATTTTCGCAACGTCCGTTTTTTCTTTGGCGTTGAGCGTTACGGGGTGACCTTCCGCCGATTGCTCGGAGGACTGCTGTTCGGAAATTTGTTCGGGAAGTTTTTGCTCGGAGGGCTGTTTTTTCGGTTGCATATTTTGCGTATCCATTTGAAACCTCCGTCAGAATTGGAAATAAAGGAAAGGGTTGTAGGTGTTTCCGACAAGGCAGAGGAACGAAAGCACCAGAAGGACAACCGGCGACACAACGGACACGGCACTGCCGAGTCCACGCCATGCGGGGGAAATTTCCTCTGCCGTGCGGAATTTTCCCCTCAACCACGGGAGTACGGGCGTGCAGGCAACCATAGCGGTCAGGAGGAAGAACAGATTGTTCAGGAGCGTCAATCTTGCCGTCAGATCCCAGAATCCGTGCCGGAAGAAAAGGCAGGCGAGAGCCGAACCCATTTGCGAGAGGTCTTCGAAATAGAAGATGATCCAGCCGAACCAAACGGCAAGCAAAAGTGCGAGGTGACGCAAAATTTTCAAGGGAATCGGCAATTCTTTGCCCGACTTGACGTGCAGGAGTTTTTCACCGACAAGCAGGATGAACCAGTAAAGTCCCCACAGAACGTAGTTCCACGATGCCCCGTGCCAAAGCCCCGTCAAAAGCCACACGACAAACAGATTGAAAATCTGCCGTTTCAGTCCTCGCCGATTGCCACCCAACGGAATGTAGACGTAATCACGGAAAAAGGTGGAAAGGGAGATGTGCCAACGCCTCCAGAAATCGGTCGCCGAATCGGCACAGTAGGGGTAATTGAAATTTTCGCAATAGTGCAGACCGCACATCAAACCCATGCCGATTGCCATATCCGAGTAAGCCGAAAAATCAAGGTAAATCTGGAGCATATAAAAGACCGTTCCGAGAAAGACCGTTCCGCTCGAAGCCGTTGCAAGTGACGTGGCGGAGAGTGCCGTATCGGCAAGAGAACCGCAATAATTCGCAAGAACAGCCTTTTTCGCAAGCCCTATCGCAAACCTTGTAACGCCTGCCGATATGCCGGAAAGGTTGATTTCACGCCGACGGAGTTCGGCACAAACGTCGCTGTAACGGACGATAGGACCTGCTACGCATTGATGAAAGAGCGACGCATAGAGCAGGAGGGTAAAGTAATTTTTCTGCGGTTCGGTTTCCGCACAGTAAACGTCAATGACATAGGAGAGCAGTTGAAAGGTGTAAAAGGAAATGCCGACGGGGAGGACGATGTTCGGCAGGACTGCGGAAAAGCGGAAAATCGATTGCAAAGTCGATGCGAGAAAGTCGGAATATTTGAAGAACCCAAAAATGAGAATGCAGGAGGCAACCGTCATAAAAAGGACGGTTTTGCGGTAAAAAGCGATCTGCAAAGAACCGAGTAGGCGACCGGCAAGCCAGCAGATAAAGGTCATAACGGCGAGCAAAAGGAGCAGAGCCGGACCGCTCCACGCATAGAAAATCAAAGAAAATATCAAAAGTACCGCATTTTGAGCCTTGACGGTCCTGCGTGTATAAACGAGTGCCATACAAAGCACAAAAAAGACAAAAAGGAAAAATAAAGACGAAAAGACCACCGAAAAACTCCTTTCAGATAATGAACAAAAAGAGGGAAAAACAATCAATAATATTCTACCATAAAAGCCCCGAAAATGCAATACCAAAACCGAAAAAATGAGCAATTGAGGTGAAATAAAATCGGGAGGAAATAAAAACACAATTTTTTCGGAAAATCTTCACACAAAAAAATGAAAAGAGGGGTTGACAAATCCTCCGAAAAGGTGTATAATAACGGCGATAAGAGCAAGATAGTCGCAAGATTATTACGCAAAGCTATAGGGGCTTATTGAGCCAGCCAGTTGCCGAATCACCGTTTTGTACGGTGGTTGGGCATTTTTCATTTTTCAGGGAAAAATCGGAAAGGAGAGCGGAATATGACGGAACGGTCCAAGAAAAAAATGAAAATTGTGTCCTCACTCGTTATGTGCATTCTGAGTTTGTTTTCCGGAATCACGCTGTCGCTGTCTTGGTTTGCGAAAAATCGGGAAGTCACCGGCACGGGAATGCGGTTGTCAATCGACGGGAGCGGTCTTCTGCTCGGTTGGGAGTGCTATTCGGTTGTCACCGACACGGAAGGGGACAATTTTTACTTTGAAAAAATCTCCAATGACGATGCCAAACTCGGGACATACAAACTGCTCGAAAACAAATACCAACTGCTCGTCAAACTCTGCTTTCAGATTGACATCGACACCGTGACCGTAACGGCGAAGACCTCGACCGACTATTTTCAGGGGGACGGCGAAGACGAAAGGCATTTTCTGCTTGACGGGGACGGCAAATACAACGGCGAAACGAAAGATTACGTCAATTCACTCTGCGGTGTGGTGAGCCTTTCGACCTTGACGGGCGAGGTGAAAACCGACAGTGAGAATTATGACTGTTACATTGAAAACCTGCCGACCGATACGGCGGTTTTTGTGGACGATACGAAAAACACGGGTGCGAAAATTCTGCCCGAAATTACGATCGGTAGCAATATCGTAACGATTGACGGTACAATCAAACTCAGTGACGGCACGGACGAAAAATGCAAAGTCGTGTATCTGTTGATGTCCTATGACAGAGATCTGATTGCAAAAGTCTTTTCGGCAAATCTCGGCAACCCGAATATCAGCGGTGTGGTCGGTACGGGTAGTGTTGTGCCGTCTGTTCCGTTCGATTGCGATTTCGGCATTTCCGTGAAAGAAGGTTAAAGCATGGGAGAAAACAGAGTGAAAAAAAGAATGGTCGCAACGCTGGCGATCCTGTTTGCCGTGCTTTCGGTGAGTGTCGGAACGCTGTGTTGGTTTGCAAATAATTCGGTTAATTTCCCGACCGATTTCGGCGGTTCTGCGGAAACGGCATATTTCGGCGGAGGGGACGGCTCTGCCGACAATCCGTATATCATCAACAACAAAGTACACCTTTACAACCTTGCATGGTTGCAGTATCTCGGTTATTTCAATATGCGGAGCGACCTCAATGACGGAAAATCCCAGACCTATTTCAAATTGACCGCCGACATCGATATGGACGGACTGTCCATTCCGCCGATCGGTACGGAACAGTACCCCTTTGTCGGCAATTTTGACGGCAATCACCACACAATCCGTTGTGTCAATATTTCCAATCGGGAGAACGATTTAACGATAAGACCAACCGATGCAAAATTTGATGGCACGGGCGATGATGCTCTTTTAACCACAATCGAAACAGATGAGAGCAATCGGAGCGAGGTGAGCATTGTAGGGCTATTCGGCGTGGTCGGCGATTATAGCGACTATGTGAGCGGGGACGACGGTTATTCGGCAATCTATACCGATTTCGATGCAGGCAAAATCACCCTCCAAAACTTTTATGTCGATAAAATTCACGTCACGAGCGGTTCGGGTGCAACGCTGGTCGGACTTACGGCAGGTTATGTGAGTGCAAACCTCTCGAACATCGGCATTTACCGCAGTGACATTACTTTAACGGCAGGCACGACGGAGGGATCGACTTTGGCAGACGGAGCGATTTCCTATTACGCATTGGTCGGGAACAAGTCCGCAAAAACGAAAGCGACCGACTGGGGGAGCAGTGACGACGGAAACGACTGGGGCGGTTCAATCGATATGCGAACCCTCGCAAGACGTGTCAACTATATGATGGCGACATCGGAAAATGCATATTACCAATATGTCCATATCGCAACATTCCGAAATGACAATTACCATTTGTATGCAAGCTCCCAGCGTGTCAAAAATTATATTTTCGAATACGGTTACAATCCGAACGGTTCGCAATCATTAGGAACTGATGCAAACCTGCTCGGCGGAAGTTATAAAACAAGTTCTTCGACAACGGAAAGCCTCTATACGGTTTTGCCGATCAATGTCAACAAATCGGCAATGGGATTAGACAGCGATGACGAAACGGAAACGGTATCAAGAACGGTTTATAAATATAACGGAAGTTTCAACACGGGTTTCGATGTCTTTTATCCCACATCGACAAAGACGAATGCGACATTCAAATTAAATACGGAATATAAAAATGCCACATCCGAAACGGTATCGAATAATACGGGGTATATTGTCGGATTGGGAACGACAACGAAAACGAGTGCCGTGCAAGGTGCAATTCAAATCAATGTTCGTTTGCGGTCTTCCTCATCTTCCGTTAAAAACTCCTTTAACGGAACGAGTTACGGTGCGTCGACTTTTGCCCTGATAACCTACTGCGGAGTCGGGGATTCCGGTTTTTGCTTTATCAAAGACAGTTACAATACGACCGATTCCGGCTATACCGGACCTACGGGACTTGGTCAAGTAACATTGTCGGAGGCGACTTACCTCAACAAAGAGGCGGACGGAACATACCATTACGAAAAAGTGCGGAGTGATTCCAATTTCGAACGGTATATGGGAATCGGAGACGGCAACACGAATATTTACGGTTTGTCTTTCAATAGCCAGTACGGCTTTGGAATCAACAATGCCTCAACGGTTATTTCTTATGACGGTGAGAACGGAACGGAAAAATTGGTGACCGGTGCTATCAATTTCAATGTTCAAGATGCGGGAATCATTACTGCTATTGTCGGAACATATTACGGTTCAGATGTTGAACAAAATGCATTTACACTTTACAAAGTCGACAAAGAAGGTTTAACCGTCGGTTCTTCCGCATCGAGCGGAGGCTTGACAACCGTCAACCAAATCTATGAGTATAACGGCGAATATTATATCAACGAAAATCCGAATGACAGTGGAACATTACGGTATGACAGAACTTGGTATGCAAAAGGTAAGAAAAACGGAAATATTCCGTGTAACTATGCCTGCTATATCGAAATACCGGTTCCGGCAGGCGATTATGTCATCGGTTATGACGGAGTCGACACAACCTGCCGTAACGGCTATCTGATGTACCTTGACATCGGTGCGAACGGATCGGGGAGCGGTTCGGGCAGTAGCACGTCCTATACCATTTCCGGCGTGCAATTCGTCAATACCGACACCGTCACGAACGAAACCTACCCGACCTATACCGCAGTGACCTTCAAACTGACCGATGCGACCGGCGAAGTCAAAACGGTTCTTTTCGAACGCAAAGGCGAGGTGGACGAACTCGACACGGCAGTCGCGTACCAAAGCACGGGCATCACGGCAACCCCGAACCCGACCGCCAAAGCCGAAGAAACAACCATACAAAAATCAACCCATACCGATGACGAAACAGGCAACACCGGTTAAATTCCGACTCGAAAAAATTGACACTCGGAGAACTTTTTTTTCGCAAAAAATCGGAAAAACGCTTGACAAATTTCGAAAAATATGTTATAATCCATACATACGGCGTGTAGCATTTCTGCGTAAATCCAGTTGCAGATTGCTACACGTTTTTTATGTTGCCGAGCGAATATCGGCGAAAAAACGGTCAATTCTATGGGCAATCGTGTGGCAGAAAATGCGTAAATCCGGATTCGTTCGGAATTATGCGTTTTATTTTTATGCTGTTTAGGAGGGTAAATTATGGACAGCGAAAATCAGTTTTTAGGGACGGAGCGTATTGGCAAGCTGATGCGTAAGTATGCCGTTCCCTGTATCATCTCGTTGCTGGTCGGTGCACTTTACAACATTGTTGACCAGATTTTTATCGCAAATGCAAGTTATCTCGGCTCTTTCGGAAATGCCGCAAATACCGCCGTTTTTCCCGTGACGGTGGTGGCTCTCGGAATTGCGGTGTTTATCGGCGACGGCTGTTGTGCATTCGTAAGTATTGCACTTGGAAGGAACGCCCGTGAGGACGCCCACAAATCGGTTGGAAATGCCGTTGTTCTATGCGTGGCAAGCAGTATCGTGCTGACAGCAGTCTACCTGATTTTCAGTGAACCGATTCTCAAACTTTTCGGCGGAACGGTCAATGAGGAAACACACGTTTTTGCCAAAGAATATTTCTTTTATATCACGCTCGGCATTCCGTTCTATATGTTCGGGCAGGCGATGAACCCCATTATCCGCAGTGACGGAAGTCCGAAATTCGCTATGGTAGCCACCGTCTCCGGTGCTGTTGCGAATATCATTCTGGATCCGCTCTTTATTTACGGATTTCATTGGGGTATGATGGGAGCGGCAGTTGCAACTGTTGCGGGGCAGGTACTCACGGCGGTTCTGTCGGCTTGGTATCTTGTACACATGAAAGTTGTAAAACTGAAAAAGGAAAGTTTCAAGCCGAATCTGAAACTGATCCCGAGATTTTTAGTTTTGGGGCTTACCAGTTTTTTGGCACAAATCTCGCTTGTCATCTCTATGGCGGCAGTGCAGAATATGTGCATGAAATACGGTGCAAAAGATTCCGTATTCGGACAGCCTGAGTATGCCCAGATTCCGCTTGCCGTGCTCGGTATCGTGATGAAATTCTTCCAGATTGCCATATCGATTGCAATCGGTCTAGCGGCAGGATGCATTCCGATTGCCGGATATAATATCGGAGCGAATAAAAAGGACCGTGCAAAGTCGCTGTTCACACGGTTGCTGTTGGTCGAGTTGATTGTCGGTGCGGTTGCACTGGTCATTGTGGAGGTATTTCCTTTGCAGATTGCAATGCTGTTCGGTGCGGCAAACGAGAGCGAATATTATGCGGACTTTACGGTCAAGTGCTTCCGGATTTATCTGTGCCTGATGCCGGTTGCAACCATGAATAAAGGCACGTTTATTTACCTGCAGGCACTCGGAAAAGCATTTGCATCCACAGCGGTTTCCATGACGAGAGAAATCATTTTCGGCGTATCGCTCCCCATTGTTATGCCGTATTTTTGGGGACTTGACGGACTTTTGTGGTCATTCCCCGTGGCAGATATTCTGACATTCATCATCGCCGTGTTCTTCATCCGACAGACCTACCGTGAACTGTCCGATACGAAAAATAGTGAAAAGTGAAAATCCGAGAAGTTGAATAGGAAATTATACGCCGCATGGTTTGTGATATTTGCACAAATTGTGCGGTGCATTTTTGTGCAATAAGTAGAATTTTCAAAATAAGGTTGACAAAAACGAATTTTTGTGGTAAACTATTAACATTAAAGATTGAAAAGTGCATATAGTCGATTTGTGCGTGACTTGCGGTGTAGCAACAGTATCCCGATTTTATTCTTATTTAGTATAACTAAACGGTTAGTTATTAACTAAAAATTGGGAATAAAAAAGCCAAAAAAGGCAGGGGAGTGGTGATGCCGGTCGCCGTTCCGTCGATGAAAACAGTTTTCAATTATAAGGTCACCTCTGAAACACAAAACGAATAAAGTGAATGAACTTTTTTGTTTAACATTGCACATTTGATTTTAGAGATGCCCAAAATAGGAGGTTTTTCAAAATGAAAAAGATTTTCAGCATCGTCCTGATTCTCGCAATGCTTCTCACCCTCCCGATAGCCGTTTCGGCAGACACAACCGCCACCCCGACGGCAACAGACATAACACCTGTGAAGGGGGCATTCAAGAACGGCAGTCAATTTTATATGTATGATTACAACTCTTTTGATTCTGCAACGGGCGATACCCTGTTTTCTTGCGACGGTGAATTCTTTACCGTCAAACCGTCCGCAATGAACAACAGTTACAATCGTTCTAATAGCGGTGCGGTTCTCCAATACCGCAAAGCCATGAAAGGCGCTTACGAACTTTCTTACCAATGGAAGCTCAACAAAACCAATAAAGACAGCCTTATGACCTTCTTCTATTGGCAGGATTACGCAACGAGCGGAAATAATGCCGGTCGTTCCTATGAAACTTCGCAACGCGGTACGGGATTTACGCTCATGACATCTGTCGCCGATGGGAAGGTAAACTTCTCGGTTCTCAGTTATGATGCATCGTCAACCTATGCAAAGGTCACCGCAAGCACACCTGCACCGACAGACGACATTTTGACCGGAGCATCTGAAAATGCGGTACTCAATATCAAAATGAAATGGGCAGACAACAAACTCACGGTCAGTGCAACGCTCGCATCGGATGAAACCAAAACCACGGGTGATGCGATTTTCGATGCATCCGCAAAAGCGAATGTTCTCGAAGCGGTTAAAGATCCGGCAGGCTTTGCATTTGTCCTGAATGCGGGAGCGGATGCGGATGCTTGTTCCGCAGTCGGTCATATCTCCTACAAGGATTTGACCGCCGAAACGCCGACTGCCACCGATATTACACCGGTGAAGGGTGCATTCAAAAACGGCAGTCAATTCTATATGTACGATTATAACGCGTTTGATGCCTCGACCGGTGATACGCTCTTTGCAAGTGACGGCGAATATTTCACGGTCAAACCGTCCGCAATGAACAACAGTTACAATCGTTCCAATAGCGGTGCGGTTCTCCAATACCGCAAAGTCCTTGCCGGAAATTATGATTTGTCTTACAGTTGGAAACTCAACAAAACCAATAAAGACAGCATGATGACCTTCTTCTATTGGCAGGATTACGCAACGAGCGGAAATAATGCCGGTCGTTCCTATGAAACTTCGCAACGCGGTACGGGATTTACGCTCATGACATCTGTCGCCGATGGGAAGGTAAACTTCTCGGTTCTCAGTTATGATGCATCGTCAACCTATGCAAAGGTCACCGCAAGCACACCTGCACCGACAGACGACATTTTGACCGGAGCATCTGAAAATGCGGTACTCAATATCAAAATGAAATGGGCAGACAACAAACTCACGGTCAGTGCAACGCTCGCATCGGATGAAACCAAAACCACGGGTGATGCGATTTTCGATGCATCCGCAAAAGCGAATGTTCTCGAAGCGGTTAAAGATCCGGCAGGCTTTGCATTTGTCCTGAATGCGGGAGCGGATGCGGATGCTTGTTCCGCAGTCGGTCATATCTCTTATACCGACTATTCAACCGATGCACCGATTATCGATCCCGATTACAGTTTCGGCGTATTGAATCCTTCCACCTATGCAAGTCAAAGTGAGGGCAATGCATTCATTCACAATGCAGACGGAACATTTGCCCGTGACACCTCGGCGGTTGCAACCGATAATGCCGTAATCGCATATAAGCACGCAACTTCTTATAATTACAAACTGTCTTTCGTGATGAAACTGAATGCCGATAACCGTGGACGTGTCGGTCTGTGGAACATTTGGGACGGCATTTATTCCGGTTCGCATTACGGATATATGTTTAACTTGACCGCACTTGACGGCGGAAAACTTGAATACAGACTTGCCCGTTATGACGGAAAATATTCTTCCGGTAACAGCCTTATCACGTCCGCAACCGCATCAAATGCACTGGATGTGAAGATTCTTGAAGGACAGACCGCAAATGCCGAGCTGCTCATTACCGTAACGGTGCAGGACAAAACACTGTCGGTTGATGTATGCCTTGCAAACGATACAAGCAAGAAAGCCGGAACGGTTACTTACGATTTCTCGGCAGGCAGTGAACGCACGATTAACCGCACGGTCGATCGTACACTCGGTTTTTCCATTATGGATATGGCAGGGCAGGAAGGCTTGGTTTCTTCTTCGTATAGTAAAATTACCTACACGGCTCTGGCAGGCGAAGCTCCGACCGACGAGGATGTCGACACCAACGATTATAACAAGATTTTAAGCGATGGCAGTTATGCTTGGAACGGCAGTATTGCCGTGACCGAGGACAATTTCTCCTTCTACAACTATAACGGTCTGCCGGAATATGAACTCATGAGCATCAAAGACGGCTGGATGACCAGAACCAACGAGGGGAATAAGACCGACAACGAAAGCAGTGAGATACGTGTCAACGCATACGCAAACGCACAGTACAAAGGCGTAATGGACGGCGGAGATTACAAATTGACCTTCAAAGTCAAAGCAGATGCAAACAACCACTTCCGTTTCAGCGTCCTTTCCCGTTGGGATGACAAAGACGGTCTGTCTTCCGTGAATTTCAAGAACCAGACCGGTTACCGCATTTATTTTGAAACGACGGAAGAAAACATCCTTCATATCTTCTGCTATCGCACGGGCGGAGCAGGTTATCTCTCACCGCTTCCGGCAACCGCAGGAAACGCATCGACTTTGAGCCTTGCAGGCATTGAAGCAGGCAAACTCGAAGTGGAAATTACAATTGTAATGAAAGACGATCTCATTGTCGCCGAGGCACATCTTGCAAGCGATGCAAGTAAAACAACCGGTCCTGTTGCATTCGATATGAGCGATGATGTCAACCTTTTGGGACAAATCGACAGAACGCAGGGCTTCTGCCTTATCGATTCCGCAAACGAGTCAAAATTCGCACCGGCTTCGTTCGGTGAATTCAAGATTTATTCGGCAAGCGAACCGAAGGTTGCAGGCGGATCGGGTGAGATTGTAGATCCCGACGATCAAATTACAACCGAGGAGAAAAAGACTGCCGAAGTCCCCACCGATGAGAGCAAAAAGACGTCGGAGGACACAAAGACGGAGGAATCGAACGACAGTGGCGATAAGGGATGCAAATCGGGCATTTCCTTTGTACCGCTTGCAATCCTTCTGACGGTATCTGCCTTTGCAGTCGTAATCGGCAAAAAGGAAAAAGAAAAGTAAATTTTCAAGTAAAATCAAAAAACTGCCCCGTGACCGACCGGTTGCGGGGCAGTGTGAGGAAAAAGAATGACGAAACGAATTATAACCGCAATATTTCTTCTCATCTCTATCAGCTTGGGGACTTTTTCGGCATTTTCTTCCAATACGGACGATGTGGTATTCGAAGAGAATTTCGAGAGTGAATTTTCATCGGCTCCGAGCGGTTGGCGAGTGATAGCCGGAACGGTTACCCGCACAACGGAATATCGTTCGGGCGGAAATGCCTCCGTATCGGTAACCGATAATTCCACGCAGTCCAGTGCATCGTTGATTAGCCGGACAATTACACTCGAGAGCGGTGTTTATTACCGCATCACGGTCGACGTGATGAATCTTTCCGGTAATGGGAGCGTATTCGTGTACCTTGTGAATGCATCGGGAAAGCAGACCGATACCGTCAGTACAACGGTGACGGAAACGGGAAAATGGACAACTGTGGAATTGACCGTAAATCTTCCGGATACCGCCACGGGAATTCAGATTTTGCTTTACAGCGGAATGGCGAATAAAGGCACGACCTGCTATGACAATGTCCGTGTGGAAAAAGCGGACGGTGAAAGTGAGCAGGAAATTTATGCTTTTGACATAGCGGAAACATCGCACCCGAGGTTGTATTTTACAAACGCAGAACTGTCCGAATTGCGGGCGATTGCCGAGAGTGACGAAAAAGGGCTTGCCGGATTTTCCGGTAAATCGTGTGCGGAAACGCTTATCGCCGATGCCGACATCTATCTCACGCAAACATCCTTTTCACTGACCTATTACGGCACGACGACAAAAACATTTTCCATACCGTTCTCGGAACAACACTTCACATCGTCACCGAGCGGTTACAACGGCGGAAATTACCCTTACTGGCAGGAAATGGGTAACAAAATGAAAGATCTGATGCAAACGCTGTCACTGGCATATGCAATCACAACCGAAGGAAAATATGCCGACAGGGCAATCGCATTGGCAAAATCCCTTTGTGAATGGTCAACTTGGACCGAATATCCGACCGTTAATCGCACGTCGCTCGAAACCGGTTATTTTGTCATCGGTGTCGCAACGGTATACGATTTGTGTTATGACCGATTAGCCGAATCGGAACGGGACACAATTGCAACTGCATTGGAAGAAAAAGGCTTAAAACCGCTCTTTGACGATTTGTCGGCATTCACCGACCACAACTATTATGTCAACAAAGCATCGGCTCTCATGACGGGAAGTTTGGCACTTTTGGGAACGCTCGAAAACGCACCGAAATATCTGTCGAGGGCATACGATTTTGCCGGTTGGTATCTCGATTGTCGCCAAACGTCGGAAGGGCAGGAAGGTCTCAGTTATACTTCCTACGCCATGGATTTGCTCTTTTCGGCTCTCGACAGTCTGGAACGGGTGACCGGCAATCATACTTTGACGGAACATTCTTACCCGCAATCGCTGATTCGCTGGGTAATTGCGGTAAGTGAGAATGCAAACGGCAGGACACCGCCTATTTCGGATTCCTATCTCGAAACCTGCTTTTTTGTTACGGCATCGGTGATGAAAGAAAATGACGTGTCGGGGCTTGCAAATTGGTACCTTTCGACAAGGGAACACTCGGATGTGACAAATTTTCAAAAACTGGTCTATTTCCGCAAAGACGGGCAGGTAGAAACACCGACCGCCTACACCGAAAGAACCGGTGTTGACTTAACCGCAGGCGTTGACGAGGCATCCGGCTGGGGGTATCTGCGTACCGGTTGGAGCGAGGACGATTTATTGCTTGTTGCCGTCGGTAACAATTCGGGGCAGGGACATAGCCATTATGACCAAAACAGTTTTGTTTTGTCGGTCGGCGGAGAATGGATTCTTTCCGATCCCGGATATCAGGATTACGGATCGGGAGCGAGGCGTGATTATACGCTCGCATGGGGACACAGTACGGTAACGGTTGACGGAGAAACGCAAAGCATCAAAGGCGGAGGAAATATGACGGCGGAATTTGTCGGTTCTCATTATTCGGTTCTGTCATCGGATGCACACAAAGCGTACGCCGATTCGGATCTGACTGAGGCAAAACGCACCTATTTCTTGATTCACTCCGGCGACACGGCATATTATGTATTGGTCGATAGCTTTGCCTCGAACACAGTTCACACATACGAATGGAATGTAAATGCGGAGGGAACGACATCGGTCAAATGCTATAATGACGGCGGTTACGATTCCGTAAAGGTAAACGGAGCAAAACTTTCCGGCAATGAGTTGTTTGCGGTCGGCAAAAAGCGTGCGGTTCGAATTGCATTCGACAGAACACTCAATTTTTCGTATCAATCCTGCGGAACGGGCGGTGTCATTTCGGCAACAACCGGCGAAATGACGGCAAACAGCTCATTTTGCGTGGTAATTTCCGCCATGGACGGAAAAAGTATCAGTTCCGCCACCATGTGGCAGGGGGTATCTGTTGTAGAATCTTACGGCAATGAAAAGCAAACCGGTGTGAAAACTTCGCATAACGGTTCTTGCGATCTTATCCTTGTCGCACTGAATGAAAACAACCTTTCGGGCGGTGGTTTGACTGCCGCCGCCGACAGCGTGGTGTTGTCAGGTCTTACGAATGAAAGTTTTGACGGTTTTTCCGCGACAAACGCAACGAAAATAGATTATAACGGTCAAACGCTGTTGACATCAGACAATCCCGTGTCGCTTTCCGTGACTTACGGTGGAGCGAACAGCATTTTGCAGGGAAAAATCGGCACAAAAATACGCTTTTACGCTCCGAACGGCATCGGCGGTCTGATACCCGATAAAGACGGCTATTGCGAATGGATTTTGAAGGAAGAAAAAGCAGTTATAACCGTAAACAAAATTACGAAAAACAGCACGGAAAGCACGACAGATATCGCACCGACCGAACAAAAAGAACGGGGATGCAAGAGTGGGACGGAAAATGTTTTCGTTTTTCTCGTTATTCCGGCTCTTGTCCCCGTTATTCGTAAAAAGTTATTCAAACATTGATTTCGGCAAGAAAGTTTTCTGCATTCCCATAAAAGATTTTCTCTGCCAAATCGACACCGCCGACATCGTAAACGGCGTCGAGCAGGGCTTTCATCTGCTCGTAAAGGAAGAATGTATAACCTTTTTTCTCCTTCTCTCCGTCACCGCATTTTGCACTCCAAGGAAAATTTTCCCTCACATGGTTGTTGTAAGTGCCGTTTTCCCAAGTCCGCTTTCCGTGCCATAGCAAGAGGGGCATATCGCTACCGTAGAAAATGCGGTCTTGCGGTATATGTTCCAGCATAAAACGGTGCATATCGGGGTTGACGACGGCGGCACAGTCAAACCAAAACCCTTTCATATCATCGCCCATTTGCAGATAGGCGGATTCGATCACCTCAGTATTGTAACTTCTTCCGTAATGTGCAATGATGATGTGGACGTCCGGAAATTTTTGACGCAGTTCAAGTAGTTCCCGAATGTTGTCGGGTGATGCAATTCGACCGGCACGGGGCAGGTGGATCGTAACGGCACGATGGTGTCGGTCGAGTGACTTCATAAATGCATCCGGCAGGAAATCCGGAATGCGGATTTCCGCGCCTTTCTCACCTGATACGAGATCGGGGTAAGGCTTATACCCCAAAAAGTTTCCTTTTAACATCATTTCTTCGCATCTTTCGGGATTCATTTGAGGGGAGATAGCCATTTCTCCCGTGCGGAACGTAAGGTGTTTTCCGACTTTTTTTAGGGCAAGCAAATTCCCAATGTGGGCATTTGCACCGTCAAGGTCAACTCCACGAATCGGCATGGGAAATGCGTTGACGAATATGTCACGGTTGCCCCATAACGTTTTCATATAATCGGCAAGATCGGTTTCGTCCATTCGAAAACCGCATTGCATTGCCCAGTCCTTGTCGATTTGTTCTTGCTTTACATCTGTCGTGTCGCAGGGGCGAGTTACGTGCAGATGCATATCGAAAATTTTATGCGGAAGTCTTTCGTTGATATGCTTTTCGTAAAATGCACGGTCGAGTTTCGTTGCTTCAAAGTAGGGTAACATAATTTTTTCCTTTCTGAGGTGTTTTTAGCCAAAACCACTTGACAAAAATGTATTTTTCTGTTATGATATTATAAGGATATAGTGCCGTTCAATTTGTAACTTTCCTCGATAGCCGAGCAGATACGGACATGGTCGGCAAATTCCGCAGACAGATTGCTTTTCGGATTTTTCAACCCCTGACGGAAGGTCATAAATTCCCGTTTGTACAGATTCGGAATGTTCTTCACGCAACCGTTGACGGTTTTGTTGCGGAAAGAGATTGATGCCGAATAGGCATCGCAACCGAAAATAAGCGTTGCACAAAATGTTCCGTAATCCAAAAGTGCCGAAATATAGTCGCCGTGATGAACGGCATAAACCGATTTTACGCCGTTTCCGAAGACCGTTAAACACATCTGCACAAGGTGCGGAGCGTAGAACAAAAATCCGCCGTATGGGCTTTCCATTTCAATGGGGGCGGAAAACGATGCACCGACAATGTCATCCCGATGTTCGTCTGCCAATGCCCGCAAACGCAAAAGCGACGGTGCATATTGCAGGCAAGAACCACCGCAAAGAAATACATTCGAGTCTTTCGCCGAGCGTAGCAGTTCTTCCGTATCGGAAGTGGTGCAACAAATCGGCTTATCGACAAAAATCGCCGAAACCGATTTGAAATAAGGCTTTGCCAGTGGCAGGTGTGTACCGCCGTGCCGGGCAGTAATCATGATACCGTCCACTTTTCCGACAAAGGCTTGCGGATTTTCTGTGCAGGGAATGCCGAAATCGTGTTCGAATCGCATATTTGCACTCGATTCCGAGCCGTAAGCACCGATAAGTTTCAACTCCGGACAATTTCGAATCAGTCCGGCAAAAGCACGAGCGTGTGAATTTTCCGTACCCAAAATGGCGATGTTCCGTATTTTCTTCATTTTTATTTGCCTCCAAAATTATGACATCCCATACAAAAACCGAAATACACCGGTGTTCGCACGGAATATGTAACCAACTGTTTATTTAATTATATCATAGCACATCAAGCCGAAATTGTCAATAGGCAAACGCAAAATTACCGTCGCAACTTTCAAAAAACATATTTAAATCCGACTCAAACAGAAAGGAATGCCAATGCGATCCGTTACCGAACTGTATCTTATCGGGCGAGGTCCGTCCAGTTCGCACACTATGGGACCTGAAAAAGCAGGGAAAATTTTCCTTGCCGAAAATCCGAATGCCGAACATTTCAAAGTCTGCCTTTACGGTTCTCTGGCACTGACCGGTCACGGCCACGGCACAGACAGAATCCTCTCGGAAACCTTGGGGGAGGGGCGAACCGAAATTGAACTGATTCCGAATCCGCCTTTTCCGCTCGAACATCCGAATACAATGGATCTGTTCGCATACGAAAACGGCAAACAAACCGCTTTCCTGCGTGTGCGGAGTGTCGGCGGAGGTGCAATTGAAATAGACGGTCGTCCGATACCGCAGAGCGAAGATCGTTACCCCCACAACACCTTCTCGGAAATTGCCGACTACTGCACCGAAAATCACTTCACGCTATCGCAATACGTCGCAAAATTCGACAAACCCGACTTGACGGTGCATCTCGCAAATGTCTTGCAGGTGATGAAAAATGCGGTGAGGAGGGGAATTTCGACAGACGGAATTCTCCCGGGCAATCTCGGCGTGCGGAGAAAAGCAAAACTGCTCTTTGAAACGTCCCTGCCGAATGAATATCCCGAAACAAGAGAAATGCGACTTCGCAGTGCTTACGCATACGCCGTCAGTGAGGAAAATGCATCCGGAGGTGTAATTTGTACCGCTCCGACCTGCGGTGCTTGCGGTGTCGTTCCTGCGGTACTCCTGCGGGCTCAGGAAACCGAGGGGTACACGGATCGTGAAATGATTGACGCTCTTGCGGTTGCGGGGCTTATCGGAAATCTCGTGCGGACGAATGCATCGATCAGCGGAGCGGAATGCGGTTGCCAAGCGGAAATCGGCACGGCTTGCTCTATGGCATCGGCGGGACTGGGGCAACTCAGGGGCTATGACATCAAAAGAATCGGTTGTTCGGCGGAAACGGCAATGGAGCACAGCATCGGGCTGACCTGCGATCCCGTCTGCGGATTGGTTCAGATTCCCTGCATCGAGCGGAACTCGGTTGCGTCGCAGAAAGCGGTTCATGCGGCATTGCTCGGCGGATTTTTAGGCGATACGCAAAAAGTTTCCTTCGACTGCATCGTGCGGAATATGTACGAAACCGGCAAAGATTTGTTGGCATCGTATCGGGAAACATCGGTCGGGGGACTTGCAAAACTTTACGGAAACGGAAACGGTATGAAATGACAAGAAAAATCGAAATTTTAGCCGGAAAAGATTATGACGAACTCATGGAAATGCTCGATTCCGCATTCGGCTTCAATGTGCAAAACGGTTTCAAAACGTTTTTGCCGAAACTCTACCGACCTGCAAGAGAACCTTGGAAATACAACTACGGCATCCGTGACGAAAAAAGCGGAAAACTCGTGTGTGCGTTGGGCGTTTATCCCATGACGCTGTCGGTAAACGGGCAAAAATTGCTCTGTCACGGCTACGGGAATATGGGTGTCGACAGGAACGCAAGAGGGCAGGGGCTGATGTCATCCGTGATGCAATATGCGGTCGACGAGAGCCGTAAAGCCGGTTGCGATTTCGCGTTTCTCGGCGGAAAGCGTCAACGCTATGCAACCTTCGGCTTTGAACCGGCAGGCAAAAACAATGTTTTTCTTTTGACCGATTCGAATTTCAAGCACTGTTTCGGCGATATACCGAACGACGTCAAAGTCCGAAAACTCACTGAGGATGATCCGGCACTGGATGTCCTTATCGCAATTTATAATTCCAAGCCCCTTCATACCGAGCGAAAAAAAGAGATTTTTTACGATATTTTAACCTCGTGGAACTATGAACCTTATGTTGCATACCGTGACGGCAAACCGCTGGGGTACTACCTGCGGAAAGAGAGCGAAATCCGTGAACTGATTTTACAGAATGACGAGGATTTGTTCCCCGTTTTGCGGTCTGCGAGATTCGAAAACGAAAACCTGCTCGTCGAGATCGATGCCTTCGACAAAAATCTATGCTTGCTTGTATCGAAAATCGCCGAAAGTTACCGCATCGAACAGTGGGAAAAGTTTGAAGTTTTCCGCTTTTTGCCGGTTCTCCGTGCGTTTTTAACTCTGCAAGACTCTGCAAAATCACTTCCCGACGGCATCATGACCGTCAAAATCGACAGAGGGGAATCTTCCGAAACCGTTCGCATTACCGTTCGTGACGGTGTTGCGGTGGCGGAAGAATCGACCGGAAAGCCGGACCTCATTCTCTCTTATGCGGATGCCATGGCGTTCTTCTTCTCGGATTTTTCGAGGGAGAGAGAAACTTGCCGAAACTCTTTACATCGGTTGTTTCCGTTACCGCTTTCCATGCGGAAATCGGATCACACATAACAATATTTACACCCGAAAGGACAGAAACATGAAAAACGACAACATCAAAAAATCCGTTTACACCAAGTACGACGACGAACGCTCGGTCGCAATGAGCATTCTGCTCAAAAAAGACAAAAAAATCAAGACACGCAAACTGCTCCTCATTCTGCTTTATGTCGGCTACGTGGGACTTTGGGGAATCGCACTGGCATTCCTTTCCACCTATGTGATGTACATCGGCTGTTTTTCGCTTGTCACGCTCTGCATTTTGATTTTTCTCACGTGGCGATACTCGAAAGTCGAGTATGAAATCACCGTCCATATGGGGCAGTTGGGGCTTGCCGTCATTTACGGCGGACTGACGAGAAAAGAACTTTTTTCGTGTCGCATTCAGGACTTGAAAGCCGTGTCGCCGTACGAAACGGAGGAGCAGAAAAAAGAGGCGGATTCGTTCGAGGCAGAGCATCGGTATGTGATGCAGTCGGGCGAAGGGAACAAACCGCTCTGGTACGCAATTTGGTCGCCAGAAGAAGGGGAGAAGACCGTCCTGATTTTCGAAACCGAAGAAAAATTGCGTAAAATGCTCAAATATTACGCCGGCAGTGCATTCAAAGGGTGAATGCCGATCCCACCGACCATGTCAAAAGCAATGGAAAAAGCGAAAACGAAGAAAATTCCGAAAACGGCGAAGAAGCGATTTTCTTCTCGCATTGAAATTTCGTTTTTCAATTTTAAAAATAACTAAATAAACAGTTAGATATATCTTGACAAAATCAAAAGTTTGTGTTATAATGTAAGTGATAAGAGGAAAGGGCTGAAAAAATGGACAGAAAGGTTACGGCAAGACAACTATTTGCATCCGGAACGGTTATACCCGCAACGCCTTTGGTGCTGGATGAAAACAAACGGTTTGATGCGAAAGGGCAGAAACTTCTGAACGGGTACTACCTGACGGCAGGTGTCGGCGGTATTGCAACGGCGGTTCACAGTACGCAGTTTGAAATTCGCCGTTCGGAATTCGGACTTTTCGAGCCGGTTATCGCAACGGTTGCAGAGTCGATCGACGAATTCGAAAAGAAAACCGGAAAGGTCATTGTCCGAGTCGCAGGTGTTTGCGGTCGGACGGAGCAGGCGGTCAAAGAAGCCGAAATTGCCGAAAAATACGGCTATGATGCGGTATTGCTCAGCCCCGGGGGACTGAACGACGAGAGCGAGGACTACCTCCTTGAACGCACAAAGGCAGTTGCCGAGGTGATGCCGGTTATCGCATTTTATTTGCAGATTGCGGTCGGCGGAAGAAGACTTTCTTACGATTATTGGACGAAATTATGCGAAATTCCGAATGTTATCGGCGTAAAGGTGGCGGCATTCAACCGCTACGCAACAATTGACGTGATGCGTGCGGTAACCTTTTCGAGCAGAGCGGAAGAAATTGCACTTTATACCGGAAACGACGACAATATCATTGCCGACCTGACATCAAACTTTACCTTCAAAGGCGAAGACGGCAAAAATTATACAAGGCATTTTGTCGGCGGACTATTGGGACATTGGTCGGTCTGGACGCATACGGTTGTAAAACTGTTCGAAGAAATCAAAAAGAATCCGGATAATCCCGATTGGCGGACTCTGGCAGGTCAGGTGACCGATGCAAACGGAGCGATTTTCGACGTTGCAAACAACTTTACCGGTTGCATTTCAGGCATTCACGAGGTTCTGCACCGTCAGGGGCTGATGCCCTACATCCATTGTCTTTGCGACAAGGAACATTTGTCGGCGGGGCAGGCGGAAGAAATTGACAGAGTGTGCAGAATGTATCCGAATCTGACCGATGACGAATTCGTCAAAGACTATCTGAAATACCAAACGAAAGGATAAACTTATGAAACATTCGGGGAAATACGGCGAAATCGTAAAACTGCCGGAAGACAAATATCCGACACCACGCTTGACACCTCCTGCACGGCATCCCCGTCTGCTTGTGGCGGACGGAGAACTTGCAATGCTCAGGGAAAAGCGGAATAAACCGATTTATGCCGAAGCCACCGCCGAATGGGAATGCCTGCGGACGTTGTGTCTTGACGATCGGATGACAGCCGATACCGCAAGGGACGGAATTGTCCTGTCTGCCATTGAGGCGAGAGCCTACTCCTATATGCTGGACGGAAACACAGCCGACGGTTTGGATGCAATTCGCTATATCAGGCGTTATTTCGATGTGGTATCTTTCGAAGGACTTGCCGATGATTACCGCTTTATGGGGCAGACCATGTTCACGGCATCGGAAGTTTACGATTGGTGTCACGACCTTTTGACCGAAGACGATATGTATACGATCGTAGCGGTCATTGAAAACAGAATCGCACCGAAAATGGAGATAGGATTCCCGCCTTGCCGATACGGCGTATTGGCAGGGCATCAGGCGGAGGCACAATTGCTCCGTGATTGGTTGTCCTTTTCCGTTGCGGTTTACGATGAATATCCCGATATATACCGATTCGTTGCGGGACGCTTTTTCTACCTTTATGTTCCTGTTCGGAATTACTGGTACACGAGTGGTTCAACGGTCAACGGTTCTTCTTACGGCGGTTACAGATTTACGTGGGATCTGTGGTCGGCGTGGATTTTCCGCAAACTCACGGGCGACCTTGTCTATTCCGCAGATATGGAGAAACTGCCGGCACAGTGGCTTCATTTTCGCAGACCGGACGGGGAAGGGCTTCGTGACGGCGATGATTACAACGAATTCGGCGGATGGTGGAATCAATATGCTTATCCGTGGTTTTTGGCAGGCAATTTGTTCCGCAATCCGATTTATCGGAAACAGGCGTTTCTGAAACTCGGCGGACACGGCAACTTTTCCTATACCGAGTTGACGCTGACACCTGTGCAAATGATGCTCTTCGACGATGATACTATCGGTGAAAAAGACTTCGAAGGAGAGTATCCGTTGGTCGTCCATTACAAAGATCCCTGCGGTGTCACACTGGCACGGACGGGCTATGACATCTCCCCCGAATCGAGAGATGTCATGGTGCTGATGAAAATCGGCGGTCTTTGGACGGCGAACCATCACCACATGGATTTCGGACATTTTCAGATTTACTACAGAGGCATTCTGGCATCCGACTCCGGAGCATATATTCATTACGGTTCACCGCACGATATGAGTTACAACAAACAAACGGTGGCACACAACTGCATTACGGTTTTCCGCCCCGATGAGAAAAACGGGAAAGCCGACAACTGCGGTGGGCAGTTGATGGCACACGGCGAAGTCATGGATTTGCAGTCGTGGCTGTCCGATCCCGCATACCGTATGGCAACCGTAACGGGACACAGCGAAGATCCGGAGGCAACATACATTGCAGGTGATTTGACATCGGCTTACGGCAAAAAGACCGAGCGGGTATTTCGCAGAATGCTCTTCATTCCGAGAAAAGACAAAACCGTTCCGGTGTTGATGCTGGTATTTGACCATGTCGTATCGGCAGACAAAACCTATCGCAAAGCATCGCTTTTGCACTGTCAGGAAGAACCGCACGTAGACGGTAACTGCATTGTCATTACAAGAACGGCAAAACCGGATAGTCTTGTCGCAGAACCGACACAATACGGCGGAAAACTGGTCGCAAAAGTGTTGCTGCCGAAAGAAACCGATATTGAAATTCTCGGCGGTGAGGGACGGGAATTCCTCATTGAGGGGAAGAACTATCCGTACGATTACACGGGAAAACTCAAACCGTGTGTGGAACTCGGTTGGGGACGGGTGGAAATTCGACCGAAAGTGCCTGCAAAAGAAGACTTTTTCTTAAACGCAATGTATGTATGCGATGCCGACAATACGGAAATCGAATCAAATGCCACTGCCGATGCGACACTTACGGAATGTGACGGTTTTGTCGGTGCGGAATTGCTCGACACGGTTGCCTTTTTCCCACTTCGTGAAACAGCTGTGCAAAGGGACTTTACTCTTCGTACCGAAAAGCACGAATCCCTATGGATCGTCACGGGGCTTGACGGCGGACTCTGGAAGACAACGGAGGAAAACGGACATACGCAAACGCAATATATCGCACCGGACGGCGGTGTCTTAAAAATCAGGACGGACGGAAGACGGGTGACATTCGAACATCTCCGCTCGTAAGAAAGGAAAAACAAATGAAACATTGGCTTTTGAGCCTTTTGGCAATACTCTGTCTTATCGCAATCGTCGGTTGCTCCGGTAGCAAGAATTCCGGAAAGTCGACGGATACAAAGACGGACAGTACCGAAAATGCAACGGGTGCGGGTGAAAGTCCCGTGCCGGACGATCTCGATTATGACAATGCGGTTATCAACATCGGTCTGCGTGACCGTGACGACATTGCATTCGAACTTGATCCCGAGCGAAATACGGTTGACAAACTGGTTACGGCTATCGAAAACCGCAACCGCTATTCCGAGGACAAACTGAACGTAAGTATCAAACTCAAAACGCTCCCCGGAAACTGGTCACAGCGAAATGATTACGTTATGTCGGTCCGCAACAGCATCAAATCAGGAGGGGACGACACGATTGACATTCTGTTCGGTCCGAACTATTCCATGACGGTTCTGATGTTGGAGGGGTATTTTCTCAACCTGACTGATTCGACCAAAGCAAAATATCTCGATTTGGAATCGGATTGGTGGAACACGAGCTTCATCGATGAATGCACATACGGCGGAAAGTTGTATATGCTTGAGGGCGAATTGACACTCACCATGCTCGACAGCTCATTCGTCATGTTCTGCGATACGGCGAATTTCAAAGCGAAAATTGCGGACGAAAGTCTGTATGACGTGGTGAATGACGGGGACTGGACATTCGAAAAAATGCAGGAGTATGTCACCGAATTCGGTTGGCTTGATAACGATGCGGACAGTAAAAAATCAAACGGGGACTTTTTCGGTATGGTGTCTCCCGCATTTTCCTGCGGACGTGACGGCTTTCCGACCGCATTCGGCGTGACGGTTGTTTCGAAAAACGAAAGCGGTAAAATTACAACGACATTCAACAAGGAACGGAATGTCACGATATACTCGGATTTTTACCACTTTGTCAACGATAACGAGGGCGTTTTCGTCAACGGAAACAATGACGGAGCGAGAGACGAATGTAAAAATATGTTTACATCCGGTCAAACTGTTTTCATTACGGAACTACTCAATTACGCCGGAACTTTGCGTACGCAGGACAGAGATTACGGTATTTTCCCGCTTCCGAAATATGACAGTACGCAGGACGATTATTCCACTCTGTCCGAAGCGGTACATTCGCAAATCTCGATTATGAAAGCATCCGAAAAGATCGAGGCATCCTCGGCTCTGCTCGAAGAAATGGGGTATCAGACGAGAGAAAATGTCATTGATGTCTATTTTGAAACCGTAAAATACCGCAACAACCGTGAACCTGAATCGGTTGAAATGCTCAATATCATTCTGAATAGCGTGACCTGCACATTCGGCTCGCAATTCTCAACCGAACTGCGTTCGCCCTTCCCGACACCCATAGGTTCGCAGGAAAATCTTTCGGGACTTTCCACGCAGGAAGAGCAAATCACGCTTTTGATGAACACGCTCAAACAAAAAATACTCGATCTTGAATAAAAAATGAAACAGACGAAAGAGGAAATCAAGCGGATCGCCGATTCGTATATCGAGAGCATCGCAAACAAAATCTATGCCCATGCCGAAATAATCAAAGGTACACCCGAACTCGGTTTCAAAGAATTGAAGACATCGGCTTATGTCGAGGAGCAAATGCGAAAAATCGGGCTTTGCAACATACGCAGAGTCGCTCTTACCGGCGTTGCGGGAGAATTGTTTCCGTCCAAAGACGGCGAAGAACGGATTTGCATAATCGGTGAACTCGATGCGGTTTTAACCCCCGATTGCCCGTATGCCGATAAGGCTACCGGAACGGCACACACCTGCGGACACAACATTCAGATTGCCGAATTGCTCGGAATTGCCGAAACCTTGAAAAATAGCGGAATTGCGGAAAATTTCGGCGGAAATGTAACGTTTCTCGCAGTCCCTGCCGAAGAATTTGTAGACTTGACTTATCGGGAAGATCTCAAAAAGCAGGGAATAATCAAGGCACTCAGCGGAAAGCTCGAACTTTTGGAAGACGGATTCTTTGACGGAATTTCTTGTGCCATGATGGTTCATGCACAACCGAATTGTCCCGAACCTGCCTGCTTCGTTGCCTGCAACAGCTTGGGCTTTGTCGCCAAAACGGTGCATTTCAAAGGAAAATCGGCTCATGCCGGCGGTGCTCCGTGGGAGGGCGTCAATGCTCTGAATGCCGCCATGCTCGCAATGAACTGCATCAACGCCATGCGGGAAACTTTTCGTGACTGCGACAAAATCAGGGTACATCCCATTATCACCAAAGGCGGTGACCTCGTCAATATCGTTCCGTCCGACGTGACAATGGAAACCTATGTAAGAGGGGCAACGCCCGAGGCAATTGCCGATGCCTCAAAAAAAGTGGACAGAGCAATCAGGGGGGCGACTTATGCCGTCGGTGCGGAGGTCGAAATTCACGACGTCGGCAGTTATGCCCCACTCAAACAGGATAAAATGTTGAGTGATCTTTTTGCGGAAAACGCAAGGAAATACCTCGGCGATGAGCAGATTATATTCGGTGCGGATATGGTAGGTTCTACCGATATGGGCGATGTCAGTCAAAGGATTCCGGCAATTCAGCCGACCTGCGGAGGATATGCCGGCGGGGCACACGGAGCGGATTTTTCGGTTGTCGATGAAAAAAGTGCAATTCTCCTGCCGACAATACTTTTGACGGAATCCACCGTTGACCTGCTCTGCGACAACGCGAAACTTGCAAAAGAAATTCGACTTTCGTTTAGAAAGAAAGGATGACAGTATGTTGACACAAAAAATGTTGGACGAAATGCTGACGACACCATCGGCAAAACTGATAGAAGACATTCAGAAAATCGAAGGGGACATTATGATTCTCGGGGCAGGAGGAAAAATGGGACCGTCCCTTTGTATTCTTGCCGTCAATGCCGTAAAGAAAGCGAAAATCAAAAAGCGTGTGATTGCGGTATCAAGATTTTCCTCTGCCGATGCCGTCCGTGAACTCGAAGAAGCAGGTGTGGAAATTATTCGTGCCGATCTGCAAAAGCGGGACGAATTGGAGGCATTGCCGGACATTCCGAATGTCATTTATATGGCAGGCAGAAAGTTCGGAACGGACGGGCATGAATGGGAAACATGGGGTATGAACGCAACCTTGTCGGCATTTGTAGCCGAAAAGTTCAAACATTCGAGAATTGTCGTGTTCTCCTCCGCAAATATCTATTCGATTGCCCCCGTACGAAACGGAGGACCGTGCGAGGATGATCCGGTCGTTCCGGTCGGTGAATATCCGATGAGTTGTCTGGCTCGGGAACGTGCATTCGAGTATGTCGCCAATACATACGGCACAAAAGTTTTTATTTACCGTTTGTGCTTTGCAATCGGGTTGAATTACGGCGTTCTGTGCGACATTGCCGAAGATATGCGGAACGGTAACCCTGTCCGTGTCGACAATGCCTGCTTCAATTACATTTGGCAGGGGAGTGCAAACGAATATGCCCTGCGTGCATTGCTCTATGCCGATTCGCCTGCCGTGAAAATGAACATTTCCGGCCCCGAGGTTGTGTCGGTGGAATATGCCGCAAAACGAATGGGCAAAGGACTCGGCATCGAACCGACCTTTGTCGGCACACCGCAAAACGATGCGTTTTTGGTAAACACCATGAAATGCACCGAAACATTCGGCTATCCTGCCATAAGTGCCGGACAGTTGATGGATTTGCAGGTCGAATGGCTACGTTCAAACGGAAAAACGCTCGGGAAACCGACACATTTCGAAGCAAGGAACGGAAAGTATTAAATAAGTTGCTTGACAAACTCCGCTTTTTGTAGTATAATATACATAATACATAAATAACCGTTTGTATATTATACGACACAAGAGGTAAAAGAATGGAACGGAATGCGGAACGGACAAAAGCAAATATTCTGACGGCAGCAGTCAAGGAGTTTTCCGAGAACGGCTTTGCAGGGGCAAGAGTGGACTGCATTGCGAGCGAAGCGGGATGCAACAAAGGCATGATTTATCAGTATTACGGATCGAAAGAGAAACTGTACGAAAACGTCATTGCCCATGAATATAAATTGCTGTCAACCATTGAATCGGAACTTATTCAGAGAAAATATACCGATCCTGCCGAACTCATCGATGTGATTGTGGACAGATATTTCGATTTCTTGATTGAAAATCCGGATTTTGTCAAAATCATCATGTGGGAAAATCTGAACGAAGCGAAGACAATCAAGGCGAGCGAAGCATTGACAACGGTCAAAGCACCGATTATCGATTGCATTCGCAAAACGGTTCGACACGGACGGGAAATCGGTGTGTTCAACGAGAACGCAAACAGCAAAGTAGTGGTTTTTGCACTCATCACTGGGGCATTTTCCTACTTTTCAAACCGCTACACACTGCCGATACTTTTGAATATTGATCTGAAAAACTCGGATTTTCTGAAAGCCCACAAAGAAATCGTCCGTTCCGGCATTCAAAGTTATCTGAAAAAATAAAAGGGACTGTCTTACACTTTTTTGTGCCGTGTTTTTTGGCTTGTGCCGAATGCGACAGCCCCATGGGGGATAAATATGAAGATTTTGGTAACTGCTCCGGAAGGTATCATTCGGGAAAGTTTTCTGCCGAAACAAGTCAGGGACAGATTGGAAACGATAGCGGATGTGGAATATAACTGCA
The DNA here is from genome assembly GCA_963627065.1 of bacterium. Classification (GTDB taxonomy): domain Bacteria; phylum Bacillota; class Clostridia; order Oscillospirales; family CAG-272; genus UMGS1865. The sequence goes on from CAVGAA010000002.1 coordinate 128,028, forward strand.
CAGACCACAACTGGACGCCCAATGAATTGCGTGAAAAGTTGGCAGGTGTCGATGTGGCACTGACCGGTTGGGGAACAGCACTGTTTGACGGTTACGTCTTGGAAAAAGCCGACAAACTGAAACTGATTGCACACACCGGCGGATCGGTAACACCCGTTATGTCGGACGAAGCATACGACAGGGGCATCCGTGTCATCAGCGGAAACGATATGTACGCCGAATCTGTGGCGGAATCGGTCATCGCCTACGCTTTGACGGCATTGCGAAAAATTCCGGATTATCTCGAACGCACGGGAAACGGCGGTTGGTATGAAAACGGCGAGGTCTGGGAAGGGTTGCTCGACCAAACGGTCGGCATTATCGGCTTCGGAATGACTTCCCGTCACCTCATGCGTATGGGACGGGCGTTCCGCCTGAAATTCAAAGTTCTCGAAAAGCCGTATCTGACGGAAGATGTTCAGAAAGAGTACGGATTTGAGGTGGCATCGCTCGAAGAAATTTTCAGTACCTGCAAGGTTGTGTCGCTCCATTGCGGAATGACAAAATCCTATTATCATTTAGTCAATGAAAAACTGCTCGGTATGATGCCGGACGGGGCTCTCCTTATCAACACGGCAAGGGGAGCGGTCATTGACGAAAATGCTTTGACGGCAGAACTGAAAAAAGGACGTATCCGTGCAATTCTCGATGTTTACGAGGAAGAACCGTTGAAAGCGGACAGCGAGTTGAGGAAACTTCCGAATGCCTATTGCATTCCGCACATGGGCGGACCGACTTATGACCGCAGGTGGCTGATTAGTATGGCATTGATTGACGATATTCTTCGCTTTGAAAAGAAGGAAGAAATGAAACTCGAAATTACGAGATCTTACGCATCGCATATGTCCGACAGAGCATCGACATAAGTTAGACAGGCGGATTAAAAAATCGGTGTCGTGCGTTCTGAACGGTTATGAAAAGGATTCCGTTTTCGTTCCTTTTTTCTTCCCGAAAAGCACAATTGACAGACTGTTATATCGGGGATAGGGCAGGGCTTTATGCCCTATCCTTATATAGTGCAATAACCTATTTTCCGTTTCCGTTTCCATTTTTTATACGGAACTTATTTTCCGGGCAACAGAAAGCAGATAACCAAAAAGGAAAGCATACAACCAAAACGAAAAGCGTATAATCAAAGCGGAAAGTATCATAATCGAGGAGAAAAACTCGATACCCGAAACGAAAAAATGATACCACGAGGAAGAGCAATTTTCTCTTCCTCATAAAAATCGATAGTTAAAAACTAACCGTTTAGATAATAAAAAGAGAAAAGGAGAGATCTATGCAGTTTGTAATCGGGCTTGATGTCGGCACGACCGGAACGAAAGCGGTCGTCTGTGACAGTACCGGCACGGTATTCGGCAAAGCCTATCGGGAATATGAATTGCACTTTACACCGGACGGCGGAGTGGAGCAGAATTCGGACGATTGGCTATCTGCTGTTCGTGAAGCGATTCGGGAAGCGGTAAAAGTTTCCGGTGTGCCGACGGACAAAATTGTTTCGATGTCGCTCTCCACGCAGGGTGGAAGTATGTGGGCAAGGGGAGATAACGAAACGCCTCTCACTCCCGTTTTGACTTGGATGGACGGGCGTGCCGAAAATGAGGCGGAAGACCTGAAACACTTGGCGGGAGAACGGTTTTACCGTGCATCCGGCTGGCAGGTCGGTGCAGGCTTCGACATTGCAAAACTGTTGTGGCTACGGCGAAACCGACCGGAAATCTTCGAAAAAGCGGTTTCTTTCGATACCACCTTGGAAACCGTTAATCGCTATCTGACCGGTCAGAATGTCACCGATCCGACCAATTCCGCAATCCGCATTCTTTACAATATTAAAGAGAAAAAATACGACGGTGACATTTTGAATCTGCTCGGTCTCAACGAGAAAAAACTGCCGAAAGTTCTGCCGACGGGTGCGGTGATCGGAAAGCTGTTGCCTGCGGTCGCAAATGAATTGGGATTGTCGTGTGACGTACTCGTCTGTAACGGGGCTCACGACCAATACTGTGCCTCACTCGGTGCGGGGGCGGTTCAAAGCGGTGATGTTTTGGTTGCTACGGGGACGGCTTGGGTGGTCCTCGGTGTGACCGATCGCCTGATTTTTTCACCCAGTCATGTGTCCCCGGGTATTCATCCCGTAAACGGTTTGTACGGTGCAATGGCATCCCTCGTATCGGCAGGTTCGGTACTGAAATGGTATAAAAACCTCGTGATCGGCGATTATGCGGAACTTGACGGCGGTGCGGAAACGCATCGTGACAGTGCAAAAGATTTGTTTTTCCTGCCGTATCTTGCAGGTGCCGGATTCCCGCATCGGAATGCAGGCGAAACGGCTAAAATCATCGGCTTGAAACTGTCACACGACCGTTATGACATTGCACGGTCGCTCATGGAAGGCGTTGCATTTGAAGTGCGATTGGTATTGGAAGAACTGGACAGACTCGGTTGTCATGCCGACAAACTTTTTATGACCGGCAGAACCGCACACAGTGCCGTTTGGCGTGGCATCCTTCGTGACGCCACCGGTTGTGAAATCGCCGTAACCGAGGAGGCGGACACCTGCTGTATCGGTTCTGCCGTGTTGGCCGCGGTCGGAGCAGGGTTGTATAAAACGCCGGTCGATGCATCGAGGGGAATGGCAAAACTGTCCCTTCTCGACAAACCGATTGCGGAAAACGTTGCATTTTATAACGAAAAATTCGGCAGGTATCGCAGAATGACCGATATCGGAGGAGAAAACCTATGAAAAGAAAAATCAGAACACCTTATTTTGAAATCGGAACGAAAAATTATATCTGGGGCGACAAAGTGTTGGAATATGCCTTGGCGGCGGACCGTGCGGCGGAAAAGTACGACATTGACGTGCTTTTTATCACGTCGCCTGTCGAAATTCGTCGGGTTGCAGAGCATACAAAACACTTAATTGTTTTAGCACCATATATGGACACCCTACGTCCCGGGCGTGGCATGGCGGACATTCTTCCGGAAGGTTTGCGGGATGCAGGTGCGGTCGGAGTTGTCGTAAACCACTGCGAAAAGCCGATGCCCCTGCCACAGATCAAGAAGACGATTGACCGTGCGAATGAACTCGATATGTTGGTCTTTGCGTGTGCCGATACGGTAGCGGAGGCAAAAGCGATTGCCGAACTGCATCCCGACATTATCAACCCCGAACCGTCCGAACTCATCGGCGGTAGCGGAGGAACGGTCAGCGGAATGGGCTATGTGAAAGACTGTATCGAGGCAATCAAAGCAATCGATCCGAATATTCTCGTCGAGCAGGCGGCAGGCATTACGAACGGTCGGCAAGTATACGATTTTATTATGGCAGGCTCGGAGGCGGCAGGTGCGGCATCCGGTATTATGAATGCGGATGATCCCATTGCCAAAATCGATGAGTTGATTTGTGCCACACGCCGTGCCAAAGACGATTTGATGAAAAGAGGAAACAAATAATGGTATATAGAAAGAAATTTCAGGTGCAGTCGAACGATAAGATATGCACATTTCACAACGTGACCGAACAGGCAAAAGAGGCTTTGCGTGAATCGGGAATTCAAAACGGTATCGTGGTCGTTTATTCGCATCATACCACTTGCAGTGTCATTACGCAGGAGTGTGCGTTTGATTTGTCTATGACGGGACTCGAAACGCTCCAACAAGATTTGATAAATGTCATGGAAGACATCATCCCGACACAACGAAGCGAGGGAATGTACCTGCACCCTGGGGAAAAAGCACTGATTTTTGCCGAAGAACACGGCGAGGACAACCGCGGTTGCCATAATACAGATGCACATCTGCGATCTTCGATTATCGGCAGAAGTCAGACGATTGTCGTGGAAGACGGTCAGATGGATTTGGGTGAATTCGGATTTATTTATTTTATCGATTTTGACCAGACACGTGCTAGAACACGCACGGTGCAGGTTATGGTGATAGGGGAGTAAAAGTATGAAAAGGCAACCGAAAGTCGGATTTCTTCCGCTCTATATTTTAACGTATGACGAAAGTACGCCGTTCATGCGGAAAAACGTCGACAAGCACGTCGACGAGGTCGCAGACAGACTGCAAAAACTCGGTTTCGATATGGTGATATCTCCCGTTTGCCGAGTCAAAAGTGAATTTGACCGTGCCGTTCAATCCTTTGTCGATGCCGATGTCGATCTGATCGTTACCTTGCATGCCGCTTATTCGCCGTCACTCGAATCTGTCGACGCACTCTGCTCGACAAATCTTCCGCTCTTAATGCTTGATACGACATACGATTATGAATTCAAGCCATACTCCTATACCGAGGGAATGCTTTATAATCACGGCATTCACGGCGTTATGGATCTGTGCAATCTGCTCCGTCGGCGTGGCAGACAGTACGAAATCGTAGCGGGATTTTTCAACGAAAAAAATCCGGATTATGCAGTCCTTTGCAAGAGAATTACCGATTTCGCAAAAGCATCCGTGATTCGTCATACCCTGTCGCACGCCAAAGTCGGCATTGTCGGCGAACCGTTTGAGGGAATGGGAGATTTCCGCATTCCGTTTGAAACGCTGAAAGAAAAAATCGGAATTGATGTGATTCCGTACAATTTACAGAATTATACCTATCTTGACAGCGTTACGGATGAAGAAATCGAGGCGGAATATCAAAGCAATTCCGAGCGATTTGAAATGAGCGTGCCGAGAGAGGTTTACAATTTTTCAACACGTGTGTCACTTGCAATCCGCAAATGGCTGAAAAATGAAAATCTGGATGCTTTTACCATGAATTTCAAATCGGCAGGAAGCGGGACGTCTTTTCCGACCATGCCGTTTGCCGAGGCAAGCCTTGCAATGGAGAGGGGAATCGGTTACGCTGGCGAGGGGGATGTACTCACATCCGCATTTGTCGCCTCTCTCATGCAGGTCTTTGACGAGGTGTCATTTACCGAAATTTTCTGTCCCGATTGGAAAGACGAAACGCTGTTCCTCAGTCACATGGGTGAATATAATGTCGGACTGTCCGTACCGGATTGCAAACCGGTGATGCGGGAAAAAGAATTCAGTTTCGGGGATGCCGAAAATCCTGCAATTTTGCTCTCCCCGTTCAAAGCCGGAAAGGTCACCTTCCTCAGCCTGAATCCTGCAAAAGACGATAAATTCGAACTCTTTACGCAAACGGGATCGATGCTCTACACGCCGAGAGAGAACAAGCAAAACGACATCGTGTCCGGTTGGTTCCGTCCCGATATGCCACTGCCGGAATTTTTGGAAACATACAGCCGTGCGGGAGGCATTCACCATGCCGCACTCATCTATTCCGACACCGACATTTCCGGTATACTGACGAATCTTGCAAACTTGATTTGACTGCTACCCCGATTTGACCGATCAAAAAACAAACGAGCATTGTCCGGCACCGATTCGGATGCGTGAAGTCCCGATGAACTTTCCTCAAAATATGTTATGCGACATCTCAAATTCCACTTGAATTTTCTCTCGAAATATGTTATACTATATCAAGTAAAAGTTCAAGCAAGGAGGTGGCAATATGATTCACCCGCAACTGCTGACCTTTCTTTCGGTGGCGGAGAACGGGAGTTTCTCAAAAACGGCGGAAGCGATGTTCCTCTCCCCAACGGCAGTGATGAAGCAGATCGATGCACTGGAGGGGCGACTCGGTGTGACGCTCTTTTATCGCACCAACCATGGATTGACACTCACCGAGGCAGGCAAAAGCGTTCTGGACGATGCGAAATACCTTCTTGATTACACAAAGCGCGCGACAGAAAGGGTGCGGGAGGTCGATCGTCTTGAAAATCAACTCTCTATCCGCATCGGTACATCTGTCATGACTCCTGCAAAATTCATTCTGGACATCTGGGCAGATATTCAGTATCTTGCACCCGATTTGAAGATCGAGTTGATTCCGTTTGAGAATACGCCCGAAAACGCACGTGAAATTTTGCGTAATCTCGGCAAGCAGATTGATGTGGTCGCCGGAATTTATGACGACAGCCTGATGAACAATCGGAATTTTCAGGTGATTCATCTGGAGAATAAAACGATTGCTTTTGCCGTACCGCTGACAAGCCCGCTTGCGACAAAAAAGGTGATTGAACCGGAGGATCTGAAAGAAAGCGGTGTAATGTTTATCCATCGCGGATGGAACTGTTATATCGATGAATTGCGAAAAAAACTTGAGAAAGACGGAATTGGCATTGTCGATTTTCCGCTGTTCAATCTTTCGGCATTCAATACGGCTGTCAAGGAGAATCTGCCTATCATTGCGATAGACGGTTGGGAGAGTGTCCATCCGCTTCTGCGTATCATTCCGTCGGAGGTATCTGTCACGGTGCCTTACGGGATAATGTACTCACCGGAACCGTCGGGGCAGGTCAGAAAATTCATAAAAGCCGTTCAATTCATAATAAATAAAAATATGCGGAGGGATTGATATGAAAATTAAACAAACGGCAGGAAGAAAAAACTTAGGCGATTTTGCACCGCAATTTGCGACTATCAACGATGACATATTGTTCGGCGAAGTGTGGTCCGGTGACGGATTGAGTCCTAAAATCCGCTCTATGCTCACCGTTACGACACTTATTGCAAAAGGGCTTATTGACTCGTCCTTCGAACATCATCTGGCTTTCGCAAAAGAAAACGGCGTTACGAAAAAAGAAATTGCCGACATCATTACGCACGTTGCTTTTTACGCCGGTTGGCCGAACGCATGGGCGGCTTTCAGAAAGGCTTTGGAGGTTTATGCGGATGATGACGGAAAATGTGGCGGAATGTTCGGGCTTGGTGAGCCTAACACGGCTTATGCTCAATATTTTGTAGGCAATTCTTACCTGAAACCGCTTACGAATCCAAAAGAAACGGTGTTTATGGCTAATGTCACCTTTGAACCTGCATGTCGCAACAACTGGCATATTCATCACGCTACGTCGGGCGGTGGACAAATTCTTTTGTGTATCGACGGCAGAGGCTGGTACGCAGAGGAAGGTAAAACGCCAAGAGAACTTCACCCGGGGGACGTGGTCACGATTCCGGCAAACGTCAAACACTGGCACGGTGCGGCGAAGGACAGTTGGTTTTCCCATATTGCCGTGGAATGTGCCGGCGTGAATACGAAAACCGAATGGTGCGAAAAAGTATCGGACGAAGAATACGGTATCCTGAATTGAATAATGCCAAATAGGAAAAGCGTTTGCCTGCGGGCGGGTGCTTTTCTTGCTTTAACAATAAGTTAATGCAATAAACTTTTCGGAGATTCCGTTTTGCCTAAAAGTATGGTATAATGACGGTACAAAAGAAAAACGGAGGTGTTCCGCGATGGAATATGTAACTTTATCAAACGGAGTAAGAATACCACAACTCGGCTACGGAGTTTATCAAGTGTCGAAGGACGAGTGCGAGAGATGCGTGCTGGATGCACTCTCGGTCGGTTATCGTCATTTTGATACGGCACAGAGTTATTTTAATGAGGGAGAGGTCGGCGAGGCAATTGCAAAATCCGGTGTGCCGAGAAGTGAAATCTTCTTAACTACCAAGGTATGGATTGAGCATTACGGGTACGACGAGACGAGAAAGTCGGTGTTGGAATCTATGCGGAAACTGAAAACCAACTATATTGATCTGGTTCTGCTTCATCAACCTTTTGCGGATGTTTACGGTGCATGGAGAGCGTTGGAGGATCTGTATGCCGAAGGCGTCATCAAGGCAATCGGCGTTTCCAATTTCTATCCCGACAGGCTGGTTGATATCTGCTCTTTTGCCCGCATCAAACCAATGGTCAATCAGGTGGAGACGCACCCGCACAATCAACAGATTGAAGCACACGAATGGATGGTCAAGTACGGCGTACAGCATGAGGCGTGGGCACCGTTCGGCGAAGGCAGAGGCGGTATGTTTGAAGAACCGGTACTCGTGGAAATCGGAAAAAAATATGGCAAGACCTCGGCACAGGTCATTCTCCGCTGGGAATTGCAATGCGGGATCGTTGTCATTCCCAAATCCACTCATAAAGAGAGAATGGAAGAAAATTTTGATGTGTTCGACTTCACGCTCTCGGATGACGATATGAAAGCGATTGCGGAGCTGGATAAGAAACAAAGTTCTTTCTTTTCACACACCGATCCCAAAATGGTAGAATGGTTTGCACAGATGGTGGAGGAACGCAAGCACAACAACGATCACAGCAAGGAAAAGAAAAATTGGTAAGGGGAGGAGCAAAAATGAAAAAGTTCATTGTATTTATGCTCGGAATCGTCATGATATTCTCGCTCACGGCTTGCACGGGAGCAACGTCAAACAACGGCTCTAAAACAACAAACGGTATGAATGACACAAAAAAGCCCGACAGTACCGTTTCGGGTGAAAATGATGCAATTGGCACGACGAATTCCGCCGGCACGCCGACAGTGGGCGGAAAAACGCTTGTTGTCTACTTTTCGGGTAGCGGAAACACCGAAAGAGTTGCGGGATACATTGCCGAAGCAACGGGCGGAACGCTTTTTGAACTTGTTCCGGTAACGCCCTACACAAATGCCGACCTCAATTGGACGGCTGCCGGTAGCCGTGTCAACCTCGAACATGACGATGAAACACTGCGTAATATTCCGCTTGTCACGACAACGCCCGAAAATTTTGACGAATACGATACAGTCTTTATCGGTTACCCCATTTGGTGGGGCATTGCGGCATGGCCGGTCAATAACTTCGTGAAAAGCAACGATTTCACAGGTAAGACGGTTATCCCGTTTGCTACCTCCGCAAGCTCCGGTATGGGGCAGAGCGGAACGCTCCTTGCCGAAATGGCAGGCACAGGCAACTGGCAAGAGGGACATAGATTCTCATCCGGTGCAAGTAAATCCACTGTTGAAGATTGGGTAAACAGTCTGAAGGCTTGAAGTGAGCCATATTAACATCTAAAAAGTAAAACGCTTGAAAGTATCGCACGGAAGATGGAGTACGGCGGATGGAGATCATCGTTATAAAGATCATATCAAAACAAGACAGGACGGAAAAATTCCGTCCGAAAAAGATAAAGCCTTGCGGGACTCTGAACCTAAATGGGCGGTTATAAGCACTGCAAACTCGTTCCGCTCTGCTATTCCGCCCATTGTTCCGCCGTCCGAAAAGAAAATTACGCAATTTGAGATAGTGCGAACATAGCACCACGCTCTGAAAGTGGTTCTACGGCGGATGGGGTTCATCGTTATATAAAACCATATCAAAACAAGACAGGACGGAAAAATTCCGTCCGAAAAAGATAAAGCCTTGCGGGACTCTGAACCTAAATGGGCGGTTATAAGCACTGCAAACTCGTTCCGCTCTGCTATTCCGCCCATTGTTCCGCCGTCCGAAAAGAAAATTACGCAATTTGAGATAGTG
>CAVGAA010000003.1:0-43165 GCA_963627065.1 bacterium
AGACAGTGTAAAAAGAACCGTCCTATATTAAGAACGGTTCTTATTCTTATTATCGCATTTTGACAAAAGTGAGAGAAGAACTTGCAAATTCGGCACTGCCGTGCGTTTACCGCTACTGTTCGTTTTTGTGGCGTTTGCGGTATTCCGTAGGCGAAGTGGAGAAATTCAAGCGGATGCCGTCTGATCCGGAATGTACTCGGAACGCAATTCTTCCATTGCGTAGCGGTATTGACCGCCTCAAAGACTCTCGGCGGATCGTTCGGCGTTTCTTCGAAGCTTTTTGCTTTTTGCTTTGCCGGATCGGTTACGGATTGCACCGACTGCTCCGGTATGCTTTTATCCCGTCTTGTTTGTTTGGTCATTGTAAACTTCCTCTTCGTCCGATTCTTACACTATTATTATGGCACAAAACAGCGGAAAAGTCAAGTGCGAAAGGTAAAAAAATCGGATTTCATACAAGGCGGATTTACGGCAGAGAGCGATGTTTACAATAACGCAAGCCTTGTCCCTGTCATTCGAGTTGTAACAATTCGTTGCCGACGGTTCTTATTTGTGAATTATTTGTTAATTATAACCGAAAAGCATAGACAAAAGCATTGCAATATATGGTATAATAAATTCGGTAAACAGGTACAAACAAGCAACTAACACATTACAAATCCTTGCCTTACTCGAATAGCGTTGAAAATTCGGGGGGGGGTAATACTTGTATTATCATCTGACAGATCAGGGTAGATATAATGCCTTGGTCTGTTTTTGCATCCTGCGTATGCAAAAAAAAATGAATTCCGAAAATTTTTTAGAAGGTTTTTGAAATGAAAACAGGGTTCAGAATTCTCGCAATGCTTTTGTGCTTGGTGATGCTTTTGTCATCGGTCGGCTGTTCGGTAGGTCCGTGGCTGACACCGATCGACAATGCCGAGCAAACACCCGCCAATCCGTCACCGTCCGAAAACGGTAGCGGAAAGAAAGTGACGGAAGCCGTGATCAAGAAACTCAACAATGTCGTTCCCTTGACCGATCTGGCAAGCACATGGAAGGGCGACGCCACCGACGAGGAAGGGCGTTTGCTTGCTCCTTTCGATGTGGTTTATTCCGAGGCATTTGCAACCGGAGATTACAAATACGACACGTCTTCGTTACTCTTAAAAATGAAGCCGTCGTATACCGGTGACATGACGTCGGATCTCATCCATTGCGGTTTTTCCGCTATGGAAAAGTTCTTGTCGACCAAAGAGGGCGACTGGTACCGTGCAACCTTGTCTGGCGAATTTGACATTCACACTGCCATTCAGAAAGCACGTTCGCTCGAAAAAGTGTTGGTAGCGGATTACGATTATCAATACGACACAACCGACACGGCCGAAGATAGCAGTGCGGAAGAATCAACCGAAACGGACGGGTTTATCGGTGAAATTCTCGGTAACTCGAGAGTTTTGGAACAGTGGTATCTCAAAAGTTGCTCGCTCCAAAAGGCTTGGAAATTTTTGCAACAAAACGGAATCGATGCCGGCGGATCTTCTTCGGTTGTTGTTGCCGTTATCGATACGGGCGTTGATTATACGCATTCGGATCTGAAAGCGAATATGTGGGTAAATATCGGTGAAATTTCGGGGAACGGAATCGACGATGACGGAAACGGTTACATTGACGATGTTTACGGTGTCAACGTGATTGCCAATAACGGTGCAACCAATCGCTCCGAGGAGGGCAGTCCCATGGACGATCACGGTCACGGTACACACGTTGCCGGTATCATCTCCGCTTCTAATAACAAAGTCGGCACTGTCGGTGTCGCCTATAATGCCAAAATTATGGCAATCAAAGCAGGGCAGGCTACGGGCGTTTTCAATCAGTCCGATATTGCGGAGGGCATTCTCTACGCATACGAAATGGGTGCAGATGTCATCAATATGTCTTTTGGAGGCAGTGCCTGCTCCATTGCCGTTCAGGATGCCTTGGAAACGGCTTATACAAGATGTACGCTCATCGCAGCGGCAGGAAATAACGGATTCCCGAATGAAGCGACCGATTCCTATCCGATACCGCTTCCGAGTTACCCGGGGGCTTTGAGTTACGTGGTCGGCGTAATGAGCGTTGGTGCTTTGGGCTTTGAATCCGGATTTACAAACTGGGATGCAACTGCCTACAACACGGTCGAATATGAGGTTTATGCCCCGGGTGAGAAAATATTGAGTACACTCCCGGGAGAAAAGTACGGTTATTTGAGCGGTACATCTATGGCGGCACCGGTTGTTTCCGGTATTGCGGCATTGTTGCGATCCTATTTCAACGACCGTGATATGTACCCGAGCAAATTCATTACGGCTCAAATTTGCTCAACAAGCGGTGAAAGTGCAACCTGCTGTAACCCAAAAATGCACACGGTAGGCGGAATGCCCCATAACCTTCCGATGATTGCGGATGCCTATTCCGCATTGACAAAACTCCCAAAACCGGAAGTCACGCTTTATAACTATTATCTCTTTGGCCAAACACAGTATGCAGAGGGCAATTCGGATGACGGCGTAGCCGATGCAGGGGAGACGATTGCAATCGGGCTTGTTTTGCGTAACCGTTGGGGAATGAGTAAGGATACCGTTGTGACGGTCGATGCACCGGCAGGGTTGGAAGGTCTCGGTTTGCAGAATCCTTATATTACAATCGTAGACGGCACAAAGAATTTTGACGGTGTCGGCACATACTCCACAAAAGATAACCTTACAAGAGAGGGGAGCGTGCGGACGGGCGTTTCCGATCCGTTCATAATTCAAGTCTCAAAGAACTGCCCGAACGATTATCTGATTGATATTCGAGTGACAATTACTTGCGGAAACGGACTGGACGAGAACGACAACACCCCCTATTCAAGCGAAGGTCATTTCTGCTTCTACGTGCGGAACGGTTACGTCTTGCCGTCGCAAATCAACGAGGATATGACCTTGACGAAAGACAATTATTATATCATTCCGAACGCAACTTATATCGCCGAGGGCGTTACCGTTACGGTTGAAGCAGGAACAAAGATTCAGTTCTATACCAACGATCCGAAGGACGAATATGCCGATACCTATATTCCGTATCTCAATGTCGCAGGAAAATTCGTGACAAACGGAACGGCTGACGAACCGGTTACAATGTTCCCGTCCGATATGATGGACAGGTATGTTGTTGATATTCGTCGGTCCGGTGACGGTTATGTCGAGTTGAACTATACAACCGTGACAAATCCTTTTATCAAGGTGGATGTTGCGGAACGTTGCTTGTTTAATGCGAATTATGCAAGCGAATTGCTGTATAGATACCTTTCAAACGGAAGCGTGTATGACCGCTACTCTTCATCGGTTATATTTATCGAATATGCAAATCAATCGGTTTTTTATAAACTGCGATGCAATCTGTGGGGTGGATATGACTCTTGTATTTTTTACGATTGCGGAAATTTTTATTCTGCAACAGATTCCTATTTCCGAAACTGCATTTTTTCCGGAAATAATATTGTTGCCGAAAATGGACTCATTACAACTTCCTCAATGACAATTGGAAGTGAACTCGCATACTCATTGAGAGGTATTTTGCGAAACTCCGAAACCGGAACAACTTATTTGGCGTTTGGCGGCGATATTGCCCTTCCGTCTTCAAGAAAGTTGGCAAAAGAACTCGGCGGTGATTTTGTTTGCTTTGAAACAATGGAGGAGTTGGAATACTTCTGCGATGCGTCTACGACAAGCGAATCCGTTTATGCTTCGTATATGGGTTTTTCAGTCGGACTGAATTTATCAAACCAAAAATGGTTCAACGGTGCGGATTATACATTGTCGATATATGGTGATGACATCGTATCAGATTCGGAATATCTAAATTTGCGAATTATATCCAACGAATTTTATTCGGATACTTTTGCCGATTATCAAAAAATTGGAAATACAAGAGTGGCTTTAGAAAGATGCTCAACTGATAATTATGTCATCGAAATCCCCGGCAGTGTCTACTGTGACACTTTGCAAATGGTTGAATCGGATGTCGAAATCGATACCGAAAGCACTTATCAGGTATTACCGCAGGCAATTCCGACCACTTTTGACTTGTCAACCTTAATTTTTGTCAGCGATGATCCGTCCGTCGCAACGGTAGACGAAAACGGTCTTGTGACACCGCTGAAAGAGGGCGAAGTCAACATTACCGCATATTCTCCCGATTATCAGGTGTCGGCAGTCTGCCATATCACGGTCAAAGAAAAAGTCGCTTTGGAAGATTTTACCGTGACCGTGCCGACTGAGATCGGCTTGGGAGAAAGTGCCATCGTTCAAACCGCTTTCCAACCGGCAAACACAACCGAGCGTGCATTGACATTTACCTCGTCCGATACATCGGTTTTGACAGTCGACGGCTTCGGCACATTGCAGGCATTAAAAGTCGGTACGGCAACAATTACGGTTGAAGCAAAGAATATCAAAAAAGAGTTCCTTGTTCGTGCGATGATAGCACCGACCGCCTTGACCTTTACGCAATCGAGTTATCTGACCAAACTGTCCGACACCGATGAGAGTTGGAAACCCGAAATTCTTCCGTCAAATGCGACAGATGCCACCGTGCGGTATACATCAAGCAATCCTGCCGTGGCTTATGTGGACGAAAGCGGAAACCTCGTCCGCCGAAAGCCGGCTATACGGTTTTGACGGCAACGATCGATGCATTCGGCTTGGCCGATGAGATTGTTATCTATGTCGAGGACGATACTTTCCAATTGGCAAAGGTAAAGCAGATTGATTCGTATGCGGGCTGTATGATTGCCGTGACCGAAGACAATGAACTGTGGGTTTGGGGTTATAGCATTTGCCCCATTCCGTGCAAGATTATGAACGGCGTTCGTTCAGCAACAATTGATAGTTTATATAATTATTTAAATTGCTTAAATCTATATATTGTCAACGTGGAAGGAAAAGTTGAGCAATATACATACTATTTTGAATCGAATGAATTAGAAAAACGATCGAATTCTATTCTTGCCGGTTTAACGAACATTGTTAGGATAGACGGTTCCAGTGGCTCAATGTACTACGCAACGGATGAAGACGGCGTTGTTTATGCATGGGGAGGCAACAATTCTTATGGGCAACTCGGAATCGGCACATCCGGCAATTGCAACACTCCGACCGAGGTTTTGATAGTTGACAGCGTAAAAGAAATTGTATTCAATCATTATTGCACTTTGTTCTTGACCGAAAACGGCGATGTTTATTTGGCAGGCGGTCAAACTACGCTTTACAGTGAACCGCAAAAAATTCTTTCCAATGTCAAAAAAATAAGAGGATATCTCGATTGTGGCTTTTCTAATTTAATTGCCGAAACTGCAGACGGATTAAAATATGCCGTTGATAGTTCCGGCTCTTGTTCAACAATTTCTTATAAAAATGGATTTGATATTTATAACGGATGCCTTTACAACGACGATAAACTCATTTCAGGTCCTTCCGACATTGAAACTATGTGGCGTGTTTATGGTGATGATCAAGTCTTCGTTCTCTGCTCCGACGGTACGCTTTGGGGCATGGGCAAGAATGACAAATGGCAATTAACCTGCCTTGCAGATACAACCGAAAATGACAAGTTGGTTCCGATTTATTTCGGTTTGTCATCGGACGAAAGCGAAATTCCGACACCCGATGTGCAGTTTGATGCATTGACTGGTGCGGTGATCGTCACGTATGACAATGCAATGATGAAATCCTCCGATTACAGCAATATCAAACTGACCGATGCGGACGGAAAATCGGCAGATGTGACCGCCACTTTGGAAAAC
Source organism: bacterium (assembly GCA_963627065.1). GTDB lineage: Bacteria > Bacillota > Clostridia > Oscillospirales > CAG-272 > UMGS1865. Next base: position 5,804 of record CAVGAA010000003.1, read on the forward strand.
AATGTACTGTCGCTCACCGCAACACTCACCGCCGGTGAATATACCCTGACAGTTCCGGCAGGCACGGTCAAAAATCAATACGGCAATCTCAACGAAGCACTGACCTACACTTTCACGGTATCCGATCCGACACCGATTGAAGAACCCGTCTATGTACCGCTGACGGTCGAAAATATCTCCCTGACCGACGGCAGAACGCTTGTTGCACTTTCCGGCAGTTTCCGCTTTACCGCAAACAAGGAATGCCTTGCCGATGCCGAAAAGATTCATCTCACCGATGCCGACGGCAATGCGGTTGCATTAACCGTGACCGTAAACGGATCTGTCGTGACGGTGTCCTATGCGGGACTTGCAGAGGGGACACAATATACGTTAACGGCGGACGAAGGTTTCTTGTACGATGCGGAAAATGCTCTCAGCTCTGCATGGAGTGCCGGCTTTACGACGGTTCAATCGTCCGAACGGTTCTTCTGGACGCAGGAATATTTCGATGCTTGTATGGAAGCAAATTACAAGAATTGCAATTTGCTCTTCTACCACAACGTCATTCTGAACAGTTTCAAAGCGGATTCGGTTTCCTCGTGGTTGCGTATAACCGGTGAGGATACTACCACATTGACACGCTACGGTCTTGCCGGTAACTACTGGGGTACGGTGAATGAAGAACTCATCGGAAAGCAGATTATCGATTTTGACGATTACCAGTCATTGGCGGATCTGCTGGAAACTCCTTACTTAACGGAAGCCCCCGAAGATGTCTGGCCGTTCGTGACCGATGCATATCTTTTGAATGCGGACGGTGAACGTGTCGACACAGTCGGAAACGAAACCGTAACATTTGTTGTGGAATTCAACCGTGATATGGATACCGCATCAAAATTGCGTGTGAAATTCGGTTCTTCCAAACCCTATGCAGAATATGAAATTTCCGGCGAATGGGTAACGGCACGCCGTTGGGAAGGTACGTATACGCTGAAAACCACTATTGAAAACGGAAATCAGTATTTCAATATTTCCGGAGCTTCCGCAAGCGGAGATCCGTTCCTGAAACTTTACGAGCATGCAGGACGTTTCCGCTTCGAAATCGATACGACATCTGCAAAGTCCATGACCATGCAGGGCAACGCAACCGAAACGGGTGTTCAGTTGGAATGGCAACAGGACGATTTCGACACGCTGTTCGGTTATAATGTTTACCGCTCCACATCGGAAGACGGATTCTATCAGAAACTCAATACCGCCGTCATCCCCTCCGATACGAAAGAATTCTTCGACGATACGGTTGAACCCGGGACGGTTTACTATTACAATTTCACGGTTGTGCAATCCGATATGCAGGAAAGCACGCCGTCCGGTAAAATTACCATTATGAGTATGGACACCATGGCACCGAATGTTTATCACAGCCCCGTTCGCACGGGATATACGAATTCCAATCTCATCATTTCGGCAACCGTAACCGACAATCTTGCCGTATCGACCGTTAAACTTTACTATCGTACGGTCGGTACTGTCGAATGGAATGTAACCGTGATGCAGGCGAACAATTCAAAATACAGTGCGGTAATCGGTTCGGAATGTTTGACGACTGCAGGTATTGAATATTACATCGAGGCAACCGACGGTATCAATAAAACTTGCCGTGGCAGTGCCGAAAGCCCGTATAGCGTAAATGTCCGTCTGGCAGTTGCCGAAAGTGCAAAAGGCGACGTCGACGGTGACGGTGCTATTACGACAAAAGATGCTCTCATGCTCTTGCAAGCCGCAAACGACCTTCTGAATCTTTCGGAAGAGCAGTTCCTGCGTGCGGATCTGAACGGTGACGGCGAACTTTCTGCGGTCGAAGCATTGAGAATTCTGCAATACGTCAGCGGAAAAGTAAGCACAATCGTAACCGAGTGACGGCAAATAACCGACACGGTGACAATCTGCCACCGTGTCGGTTGAGAAACGGAGAAGCATAGAATGAAAACAAAAATAAAATTACGACTTTCGGCTTTTCTCATCGGTTTGATGCTGATTTTTTGCAACATGGGTATTGTCGTTTATGCGGACACGGACGAAAGCACGGCAAAAGCCCCGACCGTAACGGCAAGTGATGTCGAAACAACCGTCGGTAGCGGTGTATATGTTTATATTTACGGCAATGATTTTACCGATATAGCCGGCTTGGAATTGCTTATCGGTTATGATCCGGATGTATTTTCACTCGGCGGTTGCTATTCGTCCGGTCTCTTGCAAAATACATCAAGTGAATTTAATACCGAAACCGACGGGCAGATAACTTTGAATATGATTTCGGCGGACGGCGTAACGGGAAGCGGAACGTTGCTGTATTTTATACTCTATGTAAAAGACGATGCAAAAATCGGAAGTTATACGGTCGACATTGCGGTCGGTGAATGTTACGGAAAAGACTTGACTGCCGTGGCAATCGCATCGACAAGTTGCAAAGTAAATGTCAAAAAAGCATCTGTCGCACAAAAAGCGGTTTCTTTTTGGTCATCCGTGTCGACGGGAAACGCTTTGAAACAAGGCGATGATTTTACAATTACTTACGCAACCTCAAACAGTTACTCCTTTGCAAGTTGTAACTTTGAAATCAGTTATGACAGAAGTCTGTTGCAGGTCAATTACGCCAAATTCGGAAACGAACTGATAAATCTGAACGGTGCTGTCTATGATGTCAATACGAATATCGCAGGATACATCAAAGCAACTTTTATCGCTCTTTCAGGTGTTTCCGACTATCTCTCGGATGTCATGACGGTCAGTTTTAAGGTTTTGCAAGACACAACGGAAAATACAACCGTTGATTTTTCCGCAAGCGAGATTTATGACAGCGAGTTAATTGCGTACGGCGGAAATTCAATCCGAACATCGGTTCAGATTGAAAAAACGGTTCCGACCGTGACCAATCCGAAAATTTATATCAAAGATTTGATAACCTCGTCACGCACATTCGATCTGGAAATCATTGCGGAAGGGAATTCCGCCGTTGCGGTCGGAGATTTTCTCGTTTCCTATGATGCAAGCATTTATACTTGTACGTCTGTCACAAAAATTCTTGACGGGGCGATGCTGATCGGCAATCCGAGTTATAAAGACGGCGTTGCAAAATTTTCCTTTATCTGTGAAAACGGAATTACGGAAGATACAGTCTTGGCAAAATTGACTTTTACGGTAATCGGAAATGTTTGTACTCAAAACGGAACAATGACAGTGGAAGGACGGAATGTCGCCGACAAAGCATACAACAAATTGACACTTGACTATGTCGGCGGGCAAGTGACATATTCGGGACATACCGAATCTGCATGGATTGTCAAAAATGCTCCTACCGACGGAAAGGTCGGGTACGGAATCAAAGAATGCACGGTTTGCGGTACACAACTGGAAAGCAAGACATTTGAGGCGGTCAATGGCGAGCGTTACAAGGTTTGGCACAACTGCTCTTTCGGAAATGATCTCTCGATGCTGTATGCGATTGCAAAATCTGCACTCGCCGATTATACGGACATTTGCCTTATTGTAACGAAAGAAGGCAGCACTGTTGCAAAAGAGTTGACACCGACGGAAGAAACCATAAACGGTGAGACGTATTATTGTTTCCGTTACACCGGAATTTCCGCAAAGGAAATGGGAGATATTCTGACGGCTAAATTGCAATTCATCGGAGACGGTGTTGCTTACAGCGGAACGGTCGATACTTACAGTCTAAAAGCATACGCAATGGAGAGACTTGAAAATTCCGCCGACAGCGATTTTAAGACCGTCCTTGTTGACCTGCTCAATTATGGTGCATCGGCACAAACTTACTTTGGCTATAAATCAAATGCTCTTGTCAATGCCGATCTCACGGATGAACAGAAATCTCTTGCAACCATTCCTGCTCTGCCAATATCAAAAGATACCGACAGTAGCGGTGACACCGACTACACAACTTCTATTATCGCAAAGAACATTCAATTCGGCAATCGAATCACATTGCTCGTTGCAACGAGTTTTACGCAGGACAGTGACCTCACCGGAGTGTCTCTGCAAATCCGATATACGGATATTGACGGTAATTCGGTTGAAAAATTCGTTGACGGCAGTGAATTCGTTTACAGAACCGATGTAAAAGGCTATACGGCTTACTTTGACGGCTTGAAGGCATCGGAACTTCGCACAAGCCTTGAACTCACTTTGATTAAGGATGGGACGGAGATCAGCAAAACGGTCACATACGGTTTCGATGCGTATGTTCTGCACCGACTGGCAGGTTCCGATAGCGAGAATTTCAAAGAACTTCTCAAAAAAACACTGTCTTATTCCGACAGTGCGAAAAACTATTTTTCCAAAGCGGTCTGACCGAACGGATGTAAGAGGTAAAATAATGAAAAAAACATATCAAAAAGTGCAAATTACGGTAATTGAGTTGGAAACCGTTGATGTTATAACTTCATCCGACACATCCGATATTCCGATAGGCTCGGACGAGAATATCGGTGAGTGGGATCTCACTGTGTGACCGAATTGATTTTTAGACAGAAACGCCCCTGAAAGTTTGACGCTTTCGGGGGCGGTTCAAATGATTTAATTCCATTGTGAGAATCTGTCGGCGAAAGTCCTCAATGTCCATATCGCCGTTTTCAAGACTTTTGCGGATATTCGGACCGATGGAAATCGACTGATTTTCTCAGAGGCACAATACTATTTCAAATAAAATATTTTAACCGCCTTGACGGCTTTTCCTTGTTCCTCGTCGTCGATTGCCTCGCCGAGAGCGAAAAATGTACCGTCTGCCGAGCATAGACGCACTCTGTCACCGGTTGCAATCACGCATTTTAACTTTGTCTGCGATACTCTGCAACCGCTCCGCAGTAGTTTTTCGTGAAATTCGCAAAGATTGATTTTCGGCAGGTCTTCGAACAGTCCTTCGGTCGGCAGGAGGAGCGACAATCGCTTTTCCTCGTTCATTTCTTCCAATTCCGCTATCGAATGAGCGTCGGCAAGATTGAAACCGCCGGAAGATGTCCGACACAAATCCGCCATTACGCCACCGCAACCGAGTGCTTTTCCGATGTCGGCACAGAGCGTGCGAATATATGTCCCGCCGGAACAATCCACATCGAGAATAAAATCGGCAGGGGAGTCTGTAGCCACGGCGGTGAGTGAGAAAATTTCAATCTCTCTTGCCTCACGCTCGACCGTAATGCCACGCCGAGCCAAGTCGACCAGTTTCCGACCGTCCACTTTCAGAGCCGAATACATCGGCGGAATTTGCCTGATGCGACCGGTAAAAGAGGGGAGTACCGGCAAAAGATTTTCAAAAGTCGGCAGATTTTCGCAGGTCGTGAGGACTTTTCCGGTTGTGTCCTCGGTGTCGGTTGTCAGTCCCAATCGCAGGACGGCACGGTACCGTTTGCGGTCGTGACCGATATATTCGGAGGCTTTTGCGGTCCGCCCCACAAGGACGACCAGAACACCGGTTGCCATGGGATCGAGCGTGCCTGCGTGACCGACTTTTTTCGTCCCGTAAAGCCGTCTTATCTTGTAGACAATATCGTGCGAGGTGACACCGGCGTGCTTATTGACAAGCAGGATGCCGTCCGGTTCGGTCATCATACAATCAGGTCCTCCATTCGGCGTTTTTCAACATAATGCACACCGTCTTTCCGATAATAAGTGACACTGCCGTCCGATTTTGCAGGGCAGAGGACGACTTTTTCGTCGGGTTTTCCGAGAGCCAATACCAGTCTCGGCACGAGGTTGCAGGGGAGCATTTCGCCGATCGTTTGGGGGTTAAACGAACCGATGATGCACCCGCCGAAACCGTGTTCCACTGCCGAGAGCATGAGAATTTCGGAGGCGATTCCCACATCTTTATCAAATGTTTCGGCATTCGGCAGAATGGATTTGTCGCCACAGACGATGATATAAGCGGTCGGTTCGTGACCGACGGGAGGCAGGTGTATATCGGTGAGTTTGGCGGCCCAACGGGTAGCCGAGAGGACTTTTTTACATTCGCACTCGTCCGTGACAAGACGGAATTTCAGCATCTGGGCATTCCTGCTTGACGGTGCATACCGCACGCAGTCGACCATATCAAAAAGGACCTCTTCCGGAACTTTGCAAGTGCGGTCAAACGAGCGGTAACTGCGTGTTTCTTTTAATAATTCTTTCAATTTCATGTTATTCACCCTTCGGAAACCGCACGAAAGCCGAGCAGATTACCTGCCCCTTTTTGGAAAAATTCCGCTCGTATTCGGTCATGACATTGCCCTCCGCATAAGGCGAATTGTGCAGATCTCTCGTCTGCCATTCGACATCAAGACCGCAAAGAGCAAACTGTTCCAGACTGTATTCGAAAAGTCCCACATTATCGGTTTTGAACCGCAGGACACCGTCCGGTACGAGCAAATTGCGGTAGATTGCGAGAAAATCCGGATGCGTCAGACGCCGTTTTGCGTGACCTGCTTTCGGCCACGGATCGCTGAAATTGAGGTAAATCGTTTCGAATATGTGAGGGGCGAACCAATCGGTAAGATTTTTCGCATCGCCGATGAGAAAGCGTAAATTGTCAGGTCTGGTTTCCTTTTTCGCCATTGCCTTTTCGAGAGCCAAGCAGGCGACGTCCGGAACTTTTTCCATTGCAATGAAATTCGTTTCCGGATGTTTTTCCGCCATGCCGACCGCAAAATCGCCTTTTCCGCAACCGATTTCAAGTGCGAGGGGCTTTGTCTTATCGGAAAAATAATCGTCTGTCGCAATCGGCGGTTGTGTGGGCTGGGGGATGAGCAGTTCCCGACAGAGTTCGATGCGTTCCGCACCGTGTTTTTTCTTTCGCATTCTCATAAATTGACTGTCCTTTCGTATCAAACGGCGTGCATTTCGTTTTATCTGCCCTAATAGTATACCAAAAAAACGGCGAAAATGCAATAGTTTTTACAAAAATGCAGGATTCTTTTTGAAAAATTGCAAAAAGGGGTTGACAAACCGAAAAAATAGGTGTATAATATGTGCATCACAAACGAAACGAATGTTCCCGACTATCGGGAGAAAGGAGAACCCCATGACAAGAATGATGATGTACGCCATGTGCATGATGTGCAGAATGATGATTCCAAACGGGGTTTCTTTTTCGACCATAGCATGAGAACGGCTGCATAATAACGCAAAGCGGTGCAAATCTTGTGTGCGGTAGGGAAAGTCCCGACCGTGCATTTTTTATTTTGGTTTGATTGGTTTGACCGAAAGGAGCGTAAAATTATGTGGCTTTTTCTTTACAAAGATTGCAGACGAATGTGCCGGACGGCACAGAAAAAAATATTTGACAGGCAAAATTTATAAGCATTGCACAACCCATTACCGTATATCGCAAACAAAACAGAAATCAAAAAAAACACAAAAAATAAAAAACAAATTTTAAGGAGATTAAAACCATGAAAAAGTTCGTATCGATTCTGTTAGCCCTCGTCTGCCTCGCATTTGCAACTCTGTCCTTCGCATCCTGCAAAAAGGAAGAAGAAAAAATCAACGTCACAAACAAAGAAGAACTCGTCGCTTACCTTGAAAAGCACTCCGGTGCAAAAATCGCCGTTCCGAACGATGCAACCAACGAAGCACGTGCATTGCTCCTGCTCCAAGCAAACGGCGTCATCACACTGAAAGACGGTGCAGGCATCACCGCAACCAAAGCCGACATTGCCTCCAATCCTTATAATGTGGAAATCGTCGAACTCGAAGCCGCACAACTGCCCCTCAAACTCTCCGACGTCGCATTCGCAGTCATCAACTCCAACTACGCAATTCCGGCAAATCTCAACCCCGTAAATGATTCCATTATCATTGAAGGTTCTTACTCCGCATACAGCAACATTCTCGCAGTCAAGTCGGGTAACGAAAACACCGACAAAATCAAAGCACTTGTCGCCGCTCTCGAAAGCAAGACCGTGAAAGATTTCATCACCTCCAATTATGCAGGTGCGGTTATCTCGGTTGTTGAGAACACCACGGACGGTTTCGATTCCACCGTTGACTACGAGGCACTCAAAGGCACAACCATTAAAGTTGCCGCATCTCCCGAACCGCACGCAGAAATTCTCGAAAAAGCAAAAGAAATTCTCGCAACCAAGGGCATTACCCTCCAAATCATCACTTACACCGACTACGTCCAGCCGAATAACGTTGTGGAGCAGGGCGAGTGCGATGCAAACTATTTCCAGCACACGCCTTACCTCGATAATTTCAACACCGAAAACGGTACGCACATCGTATCGGTCGCATCTGTTCACGTCGAGCCGATGGGACTTTACTGCGAGAAATAAGCGAGAAACAAGAACGGAAGGTATCGTGATTTATGATTGAGATCCGAAATCTCACAAAGACATTCACAGGTGCCGGCGGAACGGTCGATGCTCTCAAAAACATCAACCTCACCATACCGGACGGAAGCATTTACGGAATTATCGGCATGAGCGGTGCGGGAAAAAGCACCCTCGTGCGTTGCATCAATCTGCTCGAACGCCCCACGTCGGGAACGGTCAACGTCAACGGCATGGAAATGGAAACCATGTCCCCCCGTGCCCTGCGTGACGCAAGGCGGAAAATCACCATGATTTTTCAGGGCTTCAACCTGCTCATGCAACGCAACTGCATCGACAATATCTGCTTTCCCATGGAACTCGCAGGAATGAAAAAGAGCGATGCGAGAGAAAAGGCGAAAAGCCTTTTGGAACTGGTCGGTCTGCCGGACAAGGCAAGGGCATATCCGGCACAACTCTCCGGCGGTCAGCAACAGAGAATCGCAATCGCCAGAGCTCTCGCAACCTCACCGGAAGTCCTGCTTTGTGACGAAGCAACCTCGGCTCTCGATCCGAACACCACGCACGCCATTCTGCAACTCATTCGTGAAATCAATCAAAGACTGCATATAACGGTTATCGTCATTACCCACCAGATGAGCGTTGTCGAAGAAATCTGCGACCGTGTCGCCATTCTCGATAACGGAACGGTTGTGGAAGAGGGGGCAGTCGGGGAGGTCTTCTCCGCCCCCCGTTCCTCTGCCGCAAAACGGCTGGTTTTCCCGAACGGAGCGGACGATTCGGTCTGCGATCCGAAAAAAGAACGCCGTATCCGCATTGTTTTCAACGGTGCGGTGACAACCGGAAGACCGCTCATTGCAACGATGGCGGTGAAAATCGGTGTCCTCGCAAACATCATTTCCGCCTCGACGAGAAGTCTGGAAGGGCAGGTTTACGGGACAATGCTTTTGGGTGTTCCGACCGAGCAGGCGGAAAAAACGCTCGAGTTCCTGCGTGGCTATTCCGACATCTATGTGGAAGAAGTGACAGCCGAAACAACCGAACCGGCGGGTTCGGAAACTGCCGGTGATGCCGTGAAAGAGGTGACAACCAATGTTTGACAATCTGTTCACCGAGGCATCGATTGAAAAGGCGTTGGATGTCCTCAAAAATGAGATTCCGCTTGCCATCTGGGAAACGTTTTATGTCACGGTTCTCTCGACCGCATTCGCCGTTCTCATCGGGTTACCGCTTGGCGTTCTCTTGGTGGTAGGCGAGAAAAACGGTGTTTTGCCATTGCCGAAATGGCTTATGGCAACGCTCAACGTCATTGTAAACTTGTTGCGTTCCGTGCCTTTCCTCATCTTAATGATTATGGTTATTCCGCTCTCCCGACTCATTGTCGGAACAAGCATCGGCACGGTTGCAACGATTGTACCGCTTGTTGTGGCGGCATTTCCGTTCGTTGCACGTTTGGTGGAAACCTCCCTGCGTGAATTGAACCCGAACATCATTGAAGCCGCACAGAGTATGGGGGCGTCGCCGTTCCAGATTATCGTACATGTGATGATTCCCGAGAGTGTGCCGTCCCTGCTCTCCAATCTGACAACCGCTCTCACAACTATTTTGGGTTATTCTGCCATGAGCGGTGCTATCGGCGGTGGGGGACTCGGAAAAATCGCAATCGACTACGGCTATTACCGTTTCAAGTATCTTGTTATGCTCATTGCCGTAATTTTGCTGGTCGTTATGGTTCAGATTTTCCAAACCGTCGGCACCCGTATTGCCTCGAAGTGTGATAAGAGGTTAAAGAAGTAAGACGTAAGACCTTGGGACTCTGTCCCAAACCTTGGTTAGGGCTTTCTTGGAAGAAAGTCCTGACAACCCAAAGAACTTTCGCATTTGGGGCATCCGATAGCATTTTTATCGGGTGTCCCTTTTTGTATGGAATTATAAACTTTATACAGTGAGAACCGCTCCTTACAGAGGATGCCCCAATGCGAAACTCTTGAGTTTTTAAGCTCCTCACAAGGAGACTCTGATCAAAGTCGGGGCAAAGTCCCAAAATCTTATCTCTTACCTCTTACCGTTGATACGCAAAACCGCTCAACAAAACAACATAACAAACCCACACAACAAACTACCCGACAAACTTTACCGTAAAACTGACAAACCGACAAACCGCCGACAAATCTTAATGATAATAGGTCTATGCAGGAACAGCAATTACCAAAGTGAAAAGGAAGGTTCTGTGCAGACTTTTCACTTTTTCACGGCTACGCAGTCACCAATCGTATTACAAAAAAATCGGAGCAGACCGTAACAAATCTGCTCCAAATATCACTTGCTCCAAGTTTTTTTGGGATGCAGGGGGCTTTTTGCAAAAAAAGCCCCCTGCATAATTTAAGTTTCTATCCTTTTGCAGGGGGCGGGAAACTATTTTTACAAAAAATGTTTCCCGCAAAAATAAAGTCTATTTGTTTTCAATTTTTTTTCGAAAAGGTATTGACAAGGCGGGAAATGTATGGTATAATATAGCGAAAACAAAGCAGAGCGACTCCGCTCTCACCTCGGCACGGTGCAGTGACCGTTGGTTGATATTCGATTTTCCCGTGTTATGCGTGGTTTATGTCGTGCGGAGGCTATGTCTTTGCATGGCTTATTTTTTATGATTAGATTTTTGGAGGTGTTGCACCATTAGCGCGAAAGAAAAAGAAACCTTGCTCAACGAGGAAATTACCGCAAAAGAAGTCCGGCTCATCGGTCCTGCAGGAGAAACGCTCGGCATTATGAGTTCGTCCCATGCACTGGAACAGGCATATGAACGTGGCATGGACCTTGTTATGATGTCCGCACAGGCTACTCCGCCGGTGTGCAAAATCATGGACTACGGCAAATTCTGCTTTGAACGTGACAAGCGAGAGAAAGAGGCACGCAAAAAGCAAGCAACGGTGGAACTCAAAGAAATTCAGCTGTCTTGCCGGATCGATACGCACGATTTCGAAACGAAGGTCAGACACGCACAGCGTTTTCTGGGAGACGGAAACAAAGTTCGCGTGGTGATGAAATTCAAAGGTCGTGAGATGAGTCACACCGAAATCGGACGGGAAGTTCTCGGAAAATTTCAGGCGGCGTGTGCCGATTGCGGAACGGTTGACAAAGCACCGGTTCTTGACGGTCGGTTTCTCAGTATGGTCATTTCGCCCGTAAAGGCAAAATAAGTCAATCAAACTGTTCAAAATTATGAATGTTCCGCACAAGCGGGACAGAAGAAAAGGAGTTTTCACAAAATGGGAAAAATCAAGACGCATAAGGCTTCGGCTAAAAGATTCTCCGTCACGGCGAACGGAAAAGTAAAGATGTTCCACAGCTCGCATCGGCATAAGACCGGTCAAAAGAGTGCAAAGAGAATCCGTCATCTCCGCTCCTCTGCAATGGTGCAGGGCAAGATGGCAAACAACATCAAAACGCTGGTAAAGTAAGTCGAAACGGAGGTATTGAGAAATGGCAAGAGTTAAAGGTGCGTTGATGACACGCAAAAGAAGAAAAGCAACGCTGAAAGCGGCAAAAGGATACTGGGGAGCAAAGTCAAAGCATTTCAGAATGGCAAAAGAAGCCGTAATGAAGAGCGGCAACTACGCATTCGCCGGCAGAAAGATGAAAAAGAGAGATTTTCGTTCTCTCTGGATTACAAGAATCTCCGCTCAGGCAAAAGTCAACGGTATGAACTATTCTACCTTGATGCACGGTCTGAAAAAAGCAGGAGTCGACCTCAACCGTAAGATGCTGGCAGAAATTGCGGTTTCCGACAAGGAAGCATTCGCAAAGATCTGCGAAACGGCAAAGTCCGCTCTGTAAGCTTATCTGAACATAAAACCCGATGAACAATCGGGTTTTTGTCATAGATACGGGGTATTTGCAAACACTTGGAAATCGGCAAAAAACATTGAGAGGAGGGAATTTTGAATGCAATATAACGGCGAGGTCATCACGTCAAGACAGAACAGAACGGTGGTCGAGGTCGGAAAACTCACCGACAGACGGGAAAGGGAAAAGACGGAATGCTTCCGTTTTGACGGCATCAAACTGGCATGCGAGGCAGTGAAAAATCACCTGCAAATGCCTCTGATATTCCTGCGGGAGAGCAATTTCGAAACGATTAAAAACCAACTCGAAAAATCCTGCGGTCAACCTCTCGGGAGTATCGCAGAGCGGACTTTGATTCTCTCGGACGGCGTTTTTGACAAAATTTCCGAAGAAAAATCGCCCGAAGGGATAATATGTGTTGCAAAATATCTTGACAAATGCAAAAAAATCGCTACAATATATAGTGACGGCAAAATTCCGCCCTTCTCGGAGTCGCTGGTTCTCGTCGAATCGGTGCGTGATCCTTCCAACATCGGGGCAATCATCCGCAGTGCGTCGGCACTCGGCGTTGACCGCCTGATTATCAGTGAAGACTGTGCCGACGTTTACAACGCCAAGGCAGTGAGAGCATCTATGGGGACACTGTTCGGGCAGTCGATCGACCGTGTCGGGAATCTTTCGGCGGTCATCGGGCAGTTGCGTGCAACCGGCAGGACCGTCTATTCTGCGGCACTGGACGAAAGTGCCGAAAAACTCGGTTCATTCAAACCGGAAAAGGGCGATTGCGTCGTCATCGGCAACGAGGGACACGGACTGTCGCAGGACGTTCTGTTGGCGACCGACAGGAAGGTTTACATTCCCATGAGCGACCGTGCGGAATCTTTCAATGCGGCGGTTGCGGCATCGATTCTCATGTGGGAATTCCGTAAAAAATAAAGCCCCTCGGAAATTTCAGAAAGGAGTATGTCGCATGGAGTTTGAAGAAAATCTTTTTTGGATTTGGCTGTCATTGGCATTCGGACCGGCAAACGGCGAATTCCGCACGGTACTCGGTGCCTGCGGTTCTCCCTACGACATTTTTTCCCTGACCGAAGATGAAATCGAACACATAGACGGCATTTCGGAACGGTCAAAATCGGCACTCTTAAATAAAAATCTCGACAGAGCGTACCAAATTGCAAAAAGTTGTCGCCAAGCGGACATCGGCATTCTGCCCTTTCAGTCGACACGCTATCCGCAGGCACTCCGAGAATTGAAAAATCCGCCGTCGCTTCTTTACTACCGCGGGAAAATCCCGGGGCTTGACCGTATGCCGATTGTCGCAATGGTCGGTACACGCAAAATGAGCGAGTACGGAATGCGGACCGCTTACCGTATGGCGTATGAACTCTCCTCGGTCGGTCTGGCGGTTGTGAGCGGTATGGCGGCAGGCATTGACGGCGTCAGTGCCGTGGCAACGTTGAAGGCAGGGGGATTCCCCATCGCAATACTCGGTTGCGGTCTTGACAGAGCCTATCCGGCACAGCACGAGCCTCTCATGCGAGCCATTGCCGACAGAGGATTGCTCCTCTCGGAATATCCGCCCATGACAAGACCGGTCGCCTATCACTTCCCCGTGCGGAACAGGCTCATCAGCGGTCTGTCGCAAGGCGTTGTCGTGGTCGAGGCGGGACTCGGAAGCGGTTCGCTCATTACGGCAAAAGAAGCCGTCCTGCAAGGCAAAGAGGTTTTTGCCGTTCCGTACGGTCGGGACGAAAACGGTGCGGTCGGTGCGGAAAGTCTGTTGCGTGAGGGTGCAAGATTCGCAACGAGAAGTATGGATGTTCTAAATTCCTATCTCTATCTCTATGCCGACAGAGTACATCCCGAACAACTCGCCGATGCCGAGGAAAAATCCGAGGTCAACCGCACGGCTCTCGCAAAATACGGCGTTCTCGCAGTCGGGGAAAGCACCCCGAACAGACAATCGGCAAAACCTGTCGAGACGAAAAAAACGGTACAACCGGTACAGCCGAAACGGCAACCGCAACAAACTACGCAACAAACGCAACAAACAACGCAACAAACGCAACAAACAACGCAGCAAACACAACCGCAACAGATACAACGCACGGCAGAAGATGTCGAACTGCCGGAAGGTCTGTCGGAACTCGGTCGCCGTATGGTCCGCAAAATGCTGAAAATCGGCGGGGCAATGTCGCTCGATCTCTTGGTCGACGTCGATATGACCTACGGGCAGGTTCTGTCCGAATTGACGATTCTGGAATTGCAGGGCGTTGTCGCAAAGCAAGCCGGCGGACTGTATAAAGTCACACTGTGAAAATTCTGCACGAATCTGTTGTAAATAATAAGCAAATCAGCAAAGCAAAAAGGAAAAAAGAAAAATATGGCAAACAATCTGGTAATCGTGGAGTCCCCGTCAAAAGCCTTGACGATCAAGGGCTATCTCGGCAGTAACTATAAAGTCATCGCATCGGTCGGTCACGTCAGGGACTTGCCGAAAAGTTCGTTGGGTGTTGACATCGAAAACGGATTCGAGGCACACTATATCAGCATCAGGGGCAAAGGCGACCTGATTAAGGAAATCCGCAAGGAAGCGAAGAACGCAAATAAAATTTACCTCGCAACCGACCCTGACCGTGAGGGAGAAGCCATTTCGTGGCATCTGGCGGTCACACTCGGCATTCCGGTTGAGGAAACCCAGCGAATCTGTTTCAACGAAATCACGAAGAACGCCGTCAAAACGGCAATCAAAGAGCCGAGACACATCGATATGAATCTTGTCAATTCGCAACAGACAAGAAGAATTCTCGACCGTATCGTCGGTTATAAACTCAGTCCTCTGCTCTGGAAAAACGTCAAGAGCGGACTCAGTGCCGGCAGAGTGCAGTCGGTCGCAACACGCATTATCGTGGAGCGGGAAGAAGAAATCCGTTCATTCGTGCCGGAGGAATATTGGACGATTGAATCGGTCCTCCGCATCGGGGGCAAAACCGTTCCGGTGCGTTTCTGGGGAGATGCGAACGGCAAGGTCCGTCTCACCTGCGAAGACGATACCGTGAAAGTCGTCCGTGCGGTCGACGGAAGCAAATATACCGTATCGTCGGTCAAACGTGCCTCCAAGCACAAAGCCCCCGCACCGCCCTTTACCACATCGACCATGCAACAGGAGGCATCGAAAAAACTCGGCTTCCAGTCGCAGAAAATCATGCGTGTGGCTCAGGAACTCTACGAAGGCGTCAATCTCGGATCGGAACTCGGCGGAACGCAAGGTCTTATTACCTATATGCGTACCGACTCGCTCCGTGTGTCGGCGGATGCACAGAACAGTGCAAGAGATTTTATCACGCAAAAATACGGCTCGAAATACTGCCCCGAAACGCCCCGTGTCTATAAGACCAAAGCGAACGCTCAGGACGCACACGAAGCCATTCGTCCGTCCCGTGTGGAACTCGAACCGGCAAAACTCCGCAAACTCCTCACGCTCGACCAATACAAACTTTACAAACTCATCTGGGAGCGTTTCATCGCAAGCCAGATGGAATCGGCAATTCTCGATACCGTGACGGTCGATTTCACCAACGCCGGTTATGTTTTCCGAACCGGCGGTTACACCGTGACCTTCCAAGGTTATATGGCGGTCTATGAGGAATCCGAAGAGGATGCGAGCCGCTCTGCCGATGATGTGGCAGAGGTGAAAAATATCCGTCTGCCGGCACTTTCCGCAGGGGATACAGCCGATGCCGACAGCGTTCAGCCCGCAAAGCACTTTACCGAACCGCCCGTGCGTTACAACGATGCCTCGCTTATCAAAATGCTCGAAGAGCAGGGACTCGGCAGACCGAGTACGTATGCAACAATCATCACCACCATTCTTTCGAGAAACTACGTCAAACGGGAGGGCAAAGCCTTTGTCCCGACACCGCTCGGTGAAGTGACGAACAAACTCATGAATCAGTATTTCGCCGACATCGTTGACTACGGTTTCACGGCGGAAATGGAAAACGAACTTGACGAAATCGAGGCGGGAAAGACCGATATGAAGTCGGTCCTTGACGGTTTCTGGGCAGATTTTTCGAAAGAACTTGAAAATGCGGAAACGGCAATCGGTCAGAACAGCATCGAAGTGCCTCCGGAAGAAACCGACATCGTCTGCGAAAAGTGCGGTAGTAAAATGATTATCCGCAATGGAAGATTCGGCAAATTCGCAGCCTGCCCCAATTATCCCACCTGCAAAAATACCAAACCGCTCACGGCGAACGGCGAGGTCAAAAAGCCGGAAGAACAACCGACAGAACCCGTCCCGACCGATATGAAATGCGAACTTTGCGGTTCTCCCATGGTCCTGCGAAACGGCAGATTCGGCAGTTTCTACGCTTGCAGTCGCTATCCGGAATGCAAATTCACAAAACAGCGTGCAAAAGAAATCGGCGTTGCCTGCCCCGATTGCGGAGCAAAAATCGTCACGAGATTCGGCAAAAACCGCACGGTCTTTTACAGTTGCGAACGCTATCCGAATTGCCAGTTCTCCTCTTTCGATCTGCCGGTTGACGAAAAATGCCCCAACTGCGGAAAAATGCTCTTCCGAAAGAAAGGCAAAAAACTGCTCATCTGCCACGACAAAGATTGCGGATACAGCAGAGAGATGACCGAAGAAGAACTGCCGAAGGACGGCGAAAACAAATGACCGCACAACTGACGGTTTTGGGAGCAGGACTTGCAGGATGCGAAACGGCATGGCAGGCAGTGAAGGTTGGAGTCCCGAAAGTCACGCTGGTCGAAATGAAACCGCAAAAAAAGACACCCGCACACCACACGAACGAATTTGCCGAACTGGTCTGCTCCAACTCGCTCCGATCCGACAGCCTTTCCAATGCGGTGGGACTGCTCAAAGAGGAAATGCGACGTTGCTCCTCGCTCATTATGGAATCGGCGGATGCCACGAGAGTGCCTGCCGGATCTGCACTGGCGGTCGACCGTGAAAAGTTTTCCGCCTATATCACCGAAAAAATCCGCTCCTGCCCGCAAATCGAAGTGGTGGAAAGGGAGGCAACCTCGGTATCTCCCGACGGCGTTACGGTTATCGCAACGGGACCGCTCACGTCCGATGCAATGGCGGATTATATTGCAAATGAACTCGGTTGCGGTAGCCTGCATTTCTTCGATGCCGCCGCACCGATTGTCGACTTTTCGTCGGTCAACACCGACATTGCCTTTTTTGCCTCCCGTTACGGCAAAGGTGATGCCGATTATCTCAACTGCCCCATGACGAAAGAGCAGTACGATGCCTTTTACGAGGCTCTCGTGACCGCCGAGGAGGCAACGCTCAAAGAGTTTGACCGTGAATCGCAAAAAGAACCGAAAGTGTTTGAGGGGTGTATGCCGGTCGAGGTTATGGCAAAACGGGGGTACGACACGCTCCGTTACGGTCCGCTCAAACCGGTCGGACTGCCCGATCCACGCACCGGTCACGATGCCTATGCCGTCGTGCAACTGCGAAAGGAAAACCGAGAGGGGACAATGTTCAACCTCGTCGGATTCCAGACACACCTGACTTTTCCCGAACAAAGACGGGTTTTCCGAATGATCCCGGGACTTGAAAATGCGGAATTTCTCCGCTACGGCGTGATGCACCGCAATACTTACCTCAACTCGCCCGAACTGCTCACAAATACCTACGCCATGCGGACAAGACCGAATATTTTCTTCGCCGGACAGATGACCGGCGTCGAGGGATATGTCGAATCGGCAGGGAGCGGACTGGTCGCCGGTATCAATGCCGGTCGGCTTGCTTTGGGACTTGAACCGCTCGTGTTCCCCGAAGAAACAATGCTCGGTGCAATGGCGAATTATGTCAGCCGTGGGAGCATCGGCGATTTCGTCCCGATGAATGCGAATTTCGGAATCATTCCCATGCTTGACGTTCGTGTCAAGGGCGGAAAAACCGCAAGAAACGAAAAACTGTCCGAGAGAGCCTTAACGGCACTCGAAACGGTTCTCAATACCTGAAAGATATAAAAACCTATGAAAATTATTGTTGATGTAATGGGCGGTGACAACTGCCCGAGAGCCGGTGTACGTGGCGTTTGTATGGCTGCGGAACAATGGCACGCAAGTTATATTATGGTCGGCGACAAACGGCAGATCGAACAGATTGCCGAGGAAGAACACCTCGACATCCGTCGGTTTGACATTGTTCACACCGAATCCTATATGACAATGGAGGACGATCCGCTGTCGGTCGTCAGAGCCAAAAACGACAGTTCCATGGCAGTCGGTTTGCGACTGCTCGCAGAGGGCAGGGGCGATGCGTTCGTATCGTCCGGAAATACCGGTGCACTCTTTACGGGGGCAACTTTGATTGTCCGTAAAGTCAAGGGCATTCAGCGTGCCGGAATCGGTACGGTTCTGCCTTTCCAAAATCCCGTTCTCCTGCTCGATACGGGGGCAAACGTCACCGTCACACCCGAAAATCTCGAACAGTTCGGTGCGATGGGTTCTGCCTATATGCGGAGAATGTACAACATCGAAAATCCCCGTGTCGGTCTTCTGAACAACGGCACGGAAGCCTGCAAAGGCACGGAATTGCAACAGTCGGCTTATAAACTGCTCGAAGCGAACAAGGACATCAATTTTGTCGGCAACGTTGAGGCAGGCACTGCCCCGTTTGACGTTTGTGACGTGCTGGTAGCAGACGGCTTTACCGGAAATATTTACCTCAAAAGCATCGAAGGTGTCGGGAAATTCCTGCTCAAACGGGTGAAAGGCATCTTCATGAGTTCCACGCCGGCAAAACTGGCGGCACTCGCAATCAAAAAACCGCTCACGGCGATGAAGAAAGAATACGATCCCTCCGAGCGTGGCGGTGCTCCGATTCTGGGCATCTCGAAACCGGTGGTCAAGGCACACGGCTCGTCCGATGACAGAGCCTTTATGAACGCAATCCGTCAGGCAATGGATTACAAGCATTCGGATGCGATTTACGATCTGGCGGACAGTGCAAAAGCATTTGCAGAACGCAAAAAGGCGGAAAAAGCCGAGCAGAAAGAACAAGAGCAATAAAAAACAAAAAAGCAAAAAAGCAAAAACAGTCAGTTTACTTGCGAAAGGAGTATGCGAAAATGCCTCAGAATACCGATGCATTGCAAAAGAAAATCGGCTATACGTTCAAAAATCCGGAATTGCTCGAACTGGCATTGACGCATTCTTCTTTTTCCAACGAATCGGGAGCGAAACACCACCGTCTACTTTGTAACGAAAGATTGGAATTCTTGGGCGATGCGGTGCTGTCGCTCATCTGCGGAGAATATCTCTATAACCGGTTTCCGAACGATACGGAAGGGAATCTGACCAACATTCGCTCGACTGCGGTCTGCGAAAAAGCACTGGTTTCCTATGCCGAAAAAATTTCGCTCGGCGATTATCTCAAACTCGGTCGGGGCGTTGTCCACAACGGCGGCGTCAAACCTGCCATGCTGGCGGATGCGTTTGAGGCTTTGCTTGCCTCGATTTACCTCGATGCCGGCGACAAAGGGCTTGAAACGGCGAAAAAATTTCTCCTGCCGTTCCTCAAATGGACGGTCGACACACTGCCCCCCGGGGGTGAGGTCGATGCCAAAACGGCACTCCTGCGATTCTTGCAGGAAGACGGACCGCAACATCTCGAATACCGTGTGGTCGGCGAATCCGGTCCGGACCACGACAAACATTTTGACGTGGAACTGTATCTCAATTCCAACCGAATCGGGCGTGGAAGCGGTTCTTCCAAACGTTCGGCAGAACAGAGAGCGGCGGCGGATGCCCTGAAACTTTTCGGAGTCGAACCGCAATGACGGGGCAGAAACACCGCAGAATTCCGATTTTCATACCGCACCTCGGTTGTCCGCACGGGTGTGTGTTTTGCGACCAGAACTCCATATCCGGTTGCAAATCTTTTGACGAGAGCAGTGTCGCACCGCAGATTGAAAAAGCACTTCTGACGATTCCGCAGGATTGCGATTGCCAGATTGCCTATTTCGGCGGTTCGTTTACGGGAATCGACAGGGGACTTATGATTCGTCTGCTCGACTTGGCAAGCGAATATGTGAAGCGGGGAAAAGTTTCGTCTGTTCGCCTTTCCACAAGACCGGATATGATAAACGGCGAAATCTTACGCATTTTATCGTCCTACCCCGTGCGGACTGTCGAACTCGGCATACAGAGTACCTCCGACCGTGTTTTGCGGGCATCCGGCAGGGGGCATACCGCTAAGGACAGCGAAATTGCCTGCCGTGCGGTCGTGGAATCCGGATTTGAACTCGTGGGGCAGATGATGATAGGACTGCCGGAGTCGACACCGGCGGACGAAATCGGGACTGCCCGTGACATCGTGTCCTTCGGGGCTGTGGCATCGAGAATATACCCGACGGTCGTGTTTGCCGGCACACCGCTCGAAAGAATGACAAAAGAGGGACTTTATCACCCCTTAACGCTTGACGGAGCGATCGGGCGGTCGGCAAACGTTTACGAAATTTTCGAAGAAAACGGCATCCGGTGTCTGCGGATCGGGCTTTGTGCCTCCGAAGAACTCACCGACTGTAGTTGTGCTGTTGCAGGACCGAATCATCCGGCATTGGGAGAATTGGTTCTGGGCGAGGTTGCCTATCGCAAACTGGCACGGGAAATCGTAAAAAATCACTTGGAAAATCAAGCGGTGAAAATCGAAACACCTCCGTCGGAACTGTCGAGAACGGTAGGGCAGAAACGGCGGAATATCATCAGACTGAAAGAAGAATACGGTACGACAGTCGTGTCGGTTACGGGAAACAGCGGGGTGCAGTCACTCGCCGTAATTCGCACGGAGAATGCAGAAGGAGTATAGTAGTTGTGTATCTGAAATCACTGGAAATGCAGGGATTCAAGTCCTTTCCCGACAAGACAAAATTGCTCTTTGACAGAGGCGTTGACGTGGATTTGCTGAATGAAGGTCAGGGCGTGACCGTCATTGTCGGACCGAACGGTTCGGGAAAATCCAATATCGCCGATGCTATGCGTTGGGTTTTGGGCGAAATTTCCTCCAAAAGTCTTCGCGGAAACAAAATGGAAGACGTCATTTTCGGCGGAGCGGACAGTCGCAGACCGATGGGCTATGCGGAAGTTTCCGTCACGTTCGACAACAGAGGGGACTTTGCGAAACTCGATTGCCCGTTTGACGAAGTGACCGTTACAAGACGGTATTACCGTGCCGGCGACAGCGAATATTTTATCAATCGCCGTGCCGTTCGTCTGAAAGACATTTACGAACTTTTCATGAATACCGGTATCGGACGTGACGGTTATTCCATTATCGGGCAGGGCAAAATTGCCGAAATGGTTTCAAGAAAGAGTGAAGAACGCAGAAGCGTTTTCGAAGATGCGTCGGGTATCGCAAAATACCGCCACCAAAAGAACGATGCCGAGCGGAAACTCGCCGAGGCGGAAGACAACATCAATCGCCTGACCGATATTTTCAATGAGGTCGCATCCCGTGTCGAACCGCTCAAAAAAGAGGCGGAAAGAGCAAAGAAAGCAATTGAACTCCACGAGAGCAAAAAGCGTGCGGACGTAAGTCTGTGGCTTTACGATACCGAAAAAATCCGTGGGGAACTTGCCACGGCGGAAGAGGAAATGAGCAGAGCAACCTTCGATTTGCAGACCGCCGAAGACAGCATTCAGGCACTCGATACGCAATATGCCAAACTCTCCGAGGCGGCACAGTCCAGCCGTCAGAAGAGCGAAGAACTGTTTGCAAAAATTCAGGAACAAACCAACCGTTGTCACGAACTCGAACGCAAAAAAACGGTCGCCGAAAGCAACATCGCACACGCAAAAGATCTCATTGCGTCGACCGTCGGAACTTTGGCAGGCACGGAAAAATCCATCGCAAACGAAACCGAGAGCAGTACCGCACACGCCAAGAAAATCGGCGAACTCGAAAACCGTGTCGCAGAACTGACGGGCGAGCAGGAAAAACTGGGTGCGGAACAGGTCGAACTCGGTAAAAAAGAAGTGGCACTGAACGATGCCATTGCTGTGGCACTCTCGGACATTCGGGAACTCGAAGCCGAAGAAAAAGATGCCGACATCCGCATTTCCGTGCTGGAAAATGCAAAAAATACGGATTTTGACAAGAACAGTACATCCCTGCAGGAAATGGACGGTTACCGCAAAATTTCCGCAGATCTGGAAAAGCAGTGTGCATCCAAAGAAGAAACCGTTTCGAAATACGATGCGGAACTTGCAAAAATCGACGATGAAATTGCCGACTGCGAAACCAAAGCCGGACGGATTGCCGTACTGGTGCGTTCCGCCGAAAAGGACTGCAACGATGCAAAATTCCGCCGTGATTCGCTCTCGCAGAGAATTGCCACCATCCGTTCGATGGAAGAGCATTTCGAGGGCTATTCGGGTGCGGTCAAATATGTGATGAAACAGTATGACGAGGGGAGAATTACCGACACGCACGGTGCACCCTGCGGAAAAATTTACGGACCGCTCTCCAAAGTCATTTCGGTTGAGGACCGTTTCGTGACGGCTCTCGAAATCGCACTCGGTGCAAACCTGCAAAATATCGTGGTCGAGGACGAAGACACCGCAAAATCCGCCATGTATGCTCTCAAACGGGGCGAGGCGGGACGGGCAACCTTCTTCCCTCTGACATCCATGAAGCCCTCACAACCGACCAAAGAAATGAGCGAGGCATCCGGTTACCGCGGGTATATCGGTGTTGCCGATACGCTCGTCACGTGTGACGGAAAATTCCGTGACGTACTGTCGTCCTTACTCGGCAGAACGGTTGTCTTCGATAACATCGACAATGCCAATGTTATGGCACGTGCCACGCATTACAGAGTGCGTGCGGTCACGCTCGACGGACAGCAAATCAACGTCGGCGGTTCATTTACCGGCGGTTCGGTCCGCACCGGAAACGGCATTCTCTCACGTGGGAGTGAGGTCAAACGTCTGGAAGCCGAACTTGCGGAAAAAACAAGTGCCGTCGCAAAACTCGAAAAGCAGTTGAGGGAACTCACGGACGAGGCGGAAGAACTTGAAACCGCCCGTACATCCGCCGAGGACAGACGGGAACTTATCGGCGTATTGCGGAACACCGAATCGGGGCAACTCGAACAACTCCGTGCAAAACTCGATGCCAACAATACCCTGCTCGAAAAACTCAAAAACGATATGAAGCAGTATGAGGAGGCGAGAGTCCGGTACGATGAGGATCTGGAAAAACTCAACGCCGAACGGGAAAACATTACGCATCGCATTGCCGAAATCCGTGAGTATCGGAGTGAAAAAGAGTCCGAACACGGCGATACTGTCCTGCAAAAAGACGCAAATGCCCGTAAAATCACCGAATTGTACATCTCAATCAGCGAAACGCAAAAGGACATCGAAACCGAAAATGCCTTTCGCACCGACTGTGACAACCGTATTTCCGCATTGCTCGAAGAAAAGAGCGTCTTAAACGAAAAAATCCGTGCCAAAAAAGAGCAGATCGCCGAAACCGAGAGCGAAATCAAGACGTATGAGGAAGAACTCGAAACGGCGAAAAATACGCTCTCCGAAATCACCGCAAGCCGGACTGCCGTCGAGCAGGGCGGAGCGGAATATGAACGCAAACTGAATGACGTCAACAGCCGTTTGCGTGACAAGCAGGCACAAAAAGAACTGATTCTGCGTGAGTATACCAAGTGCGAGAACAAACTCAACAATCTCAAAGAATCGCAGGATAAACTCGCCGGCAAACTTTGGGACGAATACGAAATGACTCGCAACGAGGCACTTGAACTCGGCTATCCTCCCGTCACGAAGGAAAACCGCCCAGAACTTTTGTCTCTGCAGACCGAATGCAAAAACAAATTGCGGTCTATGGGCAGTGTCGACCTCGATGCCGTCAATAAGTACGAGGACGTGCGGACGAGATACGAAAAAATGAAAGCCGAGTTGGACGATTTGGAAGAAAGTCGGAAAAAGACCGTTACGGTCATCGCCGATCTCGAAAGCGATATGAAAACCGCATTCGTCGATTCGTTCAATAAAATCAACGAAAACTTCGGGCGGGTTTTCGCCGAACTGTTCGGTGGCGGTTCTGCGGAACTGTCACTCACCGATCCCGAAAACGTCCTTGAAAGCGGAATCGAAATCAAAGCCGCACCTCCCGGGAAAATCATCAAAAACCTTATGCAACTTTCCGGCGGTGAGCAGGCATTCATCGGTGTCGCACTCTTCTTTGCGATTTTGCAGGTCAACCCGACACCGTTCTGCATCCTCGACGAAATCGAGGCGGCACTCGACGAAGTCAACGTCGAACGTCTGGCACAGTACATCAAACGCTACTCGCACGGTACGCAGTTCATTATGATCACGCACCGTCGCGGTACAATGGCTGCGGCGGACAGACTGTACGGCGTTACGATGCCGGAGCACGGTATTTCCAAAGTGCTGATGCTCAATATCAACGATATTTCCAAGAAGGAAGGAGAAGACTGGGATGGGATTTTTGGATAAACTGTTCGGCAAAAAGAAAAAAGACGATGCCGAAAAAGTTGCCGTAACCGAAGAGAAAATCGAAGAAACAGTCGAAAAAACAACCGAAGAAACGGTCGAAACCGTTGCAGATAAAGCCGAAACCGTCGAAGAAACCGTCGCAGAGGCGGAGGCGGTTGAAGCGGTCGAAGAAAATGTGACCGAAGAAACACCGGTTGAGGAAAAGCCTGCCGACGAACCTGCAAGCGAACCCGTAACGGAAACGGTCGCAGAACCCGAACCGCTCACGCAGGAAGAGAAGAAAGCCGAGAAAAAATCCTTCTGGAGCAGGGTAAAAGCAGGTCTCTCAAAGACCAAAAACGCTCTGTTCGGGCAAATCAACGAACTGCTCAAAAACTTCGTCAAGGTTGACGAAGACTTACTTGAAGAACTCGAAGAATTGCTCATCTGTGCCGATGTCGGCGTGAATGCAACCGAAGAAATCATCGAGGAATTGCGTGAAGAAATCAAAGACGGCAGACTCAAAGAAAAAGAGCAGGTCATGCAGGCATTGCAGAGCATTCTCGAACGCATGATAGGCGAGGGCGAACCGCTCAAACTCGATACGAAACCGTCCGTTATTCTTGTCATCGGTGTCAACGGCGTCGGAAAAACGACCTCAATCGGCAAAATTTCCAACCAACTGCGGAAAGAGGGTAAGAAAGTTATCGTTGCCGCCGCAGACACCTTCCGTGCCGCCGCAATCGATCAGTTGGCGGTCTGGTGTGACCGTGCAAAAGTCGAACTCGTCAAGCAAAGCGAGGGGAGCGATCCCGCAGCGGTCGTCTTCGATGCCTGCCATGTCGCAAAGAACAAAAATGCGGATGTGTTGATCATCGATACCGCAGGAAGACTGCACAACAAAACGAATCTTATGAACGAATTGGCAAAAATCAACCGTGTAATTGACCGTGAACTGCCGGATGTCAGCCGTGAAAATCTGCTTGTTCTGGACGCCACAACCGGACAAAACGCCATTATGCAGGCAAAGGAATTCCGCAATGCCGCCAACCTCACGGGCTTGATTCTCAACAAACTGGACGGCACTGCAAAAGGCGGTATCGTCATTTCCATTCGTCAGGAGTTGAATATTCCCGTAAAATTCATCGGTGTCGGCGAAAAACTGGGCGATATGCAGGAATTCGACCGTACCGAATTCGTCAAAGCCTTGTTTGAGGGTTAAAAATGAAACTGGTTCTGGCATCGAGAAATCAAAAAAAAATAGTCGAATTACGCCGAATCGTGGCGGAACTCTTTCCCGATGTGTCGGTTTTGTCGCTTGACGATGTCGGCATTACGGGCGATATTGAGGAAAACGGCAGTACTTTTGAAGAAAATGCCCTTATCAAAGCCCGTGTCGCATCGAAAAGCGGTTTTATCGGTGTGGCGGACGATTCGGGGCTTACGGTTGATGCTCTGGGGGGCGAACCCGGGATTTACTCGGCACGGTTTGCCGAAAAGCACGGCATTTCTTCCGCCCACAATGACGAGGCGAACAATCGGCTGTTGCTCGAAATGCTGAAAAATATTCCGGACGGCGGGCGTGGCGGAGCATATGTCTGTGCCGTTGCGTGTGTCTTTCCGGACGGTACGTCCTTTACCGTACGTGGTGAAGTGCGTGGCGAAATTCTCCGTGACTATCATGGGACGGGCGGATTCGGCTACGATCCGTTATTCCGCTATCCTCCGTTCGACAAGACCTTTGCCGAAATGACACCGGCGGAAAAAGATGCGGTATCGCATAGGGGACTTGCCCTGAAACTTTTCGCCGAAGAACTGAAAAAAAGATTGGAAAAAGCAAACTGAAATGATTACATCGAAACAAAGAGCCTACCTGCGTGGATTGGCGAATGATCTGCCTGCCATTATGCAGGTTGGAAAAGGGGGACTTTCCGAAAATCTGCTCAAAACCTTTTCGGATGCCCTCGAAGCAAGAGAACTGATTAAACTGAACGTACTCGAAAACAGCGGTGAGGATGTCCGCACGGTAGCGGATGCATTGGCAAAAGAACTGAACGCCGATGTCGTTGCGGTGACCGGCAAAAAAGTCGTCCTTTACCGACCGGCAAAGAAAAAGCCGACCATTGAACTGCCGAAATGACGAGAATCGGAATTTACGGCGGAACGTTTTCCCCTCCGCACAACGGGCATTTGTCGGCGGCACGGGCATTTATGGAGCAGATGTGGCTTGACATTCTCTACGTCATTCCCGATGCAAATCCGCCCCATAAGGAAATGGAAGAATATATCTCTCCTGCCGACCGCTTTGAAATGTGCCGTCTTGCGTTCGGCGGTATGGAAGGCGTTTACGTGAGCGATATGGAAATTGTACGTGGCGGAAGAAGTTATACCGTCGATACCTTGCGTGAACTGTCGGGCGAGGACAGACGGCTGTTTCTCCTGCTCGGCACGGATATGGTTTTGACGCTTGACGAATGGCGAAATCCCGAAGAAATTTTCAAACTGTCTTACCCCGTTTATATCAGACGGGAGAAAGATCCTTCACTGGACGGTCTGCTCGTGAAAAAAATCGCCGACTACAATCAGAAATACGGCAAAATTGTGCGAAAAATCGTGACCGAACCGTTCGAGGTTTCCTCATCCGAAATCCGAAAGAAAATTCACAACGGCGAGAATGTCGGCGACCTCATACCGCCGGCGGTTGAGCATTATATCAAAGAACATAAGTTATACGGAAGTGAGGTGTCGCAAAATGGCTGAAATAACCGAAGAAATGCTGTCGGGACTCCGTGAAAAAATCATGGGCATTCTTTCGCCGAAACGCTTTCGGCATACGTTGGCAGTCGAAGATATGATCGTGCGATTGTGCAATCTGTACTGTCCCGAATATACACTGCAAATGCGTGCGGCGGCACTCCTGCACGATCTCACAAAAGAACTTTCCCTGCAGGAACAGATTCTTCTGTGTCAGGGGTACGGTTTGACGGTCGAAGACGGCGACGTCCTCGCCCCAAAAACCTTTCACGCAAGAACCGCATCGGCAAAAATTCAGGTCGAATATCCGGAATTCGCCACCGACACGGTTGTGTCCGCCGTCCGTTGGCACACCACGGGACACGCAGGTATGACCTTGACCGAAAAACTGCTCTACCTTGCCGATTACATCGACGAATCGAGAACTTTCCGCAACTGCGTCATCCTGCGTCGCTATTTTTGGGGAGCGAATCCCGAAACCATGTCGGCGGAAGACAGAAACAAACTCTTGCGGGAAACGCTCATTCTCTCTTTCGATATGACAATCAAGGATCTGCTCGAAGAGGGAACACCGGTAGCGATCGACACGATTAACGCAAGAAACAGCCTGCTGTACGAATCGGCTGAAGATATAAAGAGGTAAACTATGGAAGAAGAAAAAATCGAAGCATTACCGACACTCGCAGGGGCATCGCCGGAAGAACTGGCACACGCAATTTTTGATGTGTTGGATGCTAAAAAAGCAAAAGATATACAGGTTCTGCACGTAAGAGAACAAACCGTCATCGCCGATTATTTCATCATCTGCACGGGACTTTCCAGTACGCAGGTGCAGTCTCTCGGCGGTGAGGTCGAATATAAACTCGGTCTGCGTGGCATCGATCCTTTGCATTTCGAAGGGCGTGACAATAACAACTGGGTGGTACTGGATTACGGCACGGTCATTCTGCACGTGTTCAGCAGGGAATCAAGAGATTTTTACAAGCTCGAAAAACTTTACGGCGATGCGGAAACGGTGCATTTCATCGGCATTGACGAAAAAGCGGAGCAGGAGGCAAATGCAAACAAATGAAACACAATTTCAGAGAAATTGAACCCAAATGGCAAAAAAAGTGGGAAGAAGCCGACATTTTCCACGCAGAAGACAACAGTACCAAGCCGAAATATTATACGCTTGTCGAATTCCCGTACCCGTCGGGTGCCGGTATGCACGTGGGACACATCAAGGCATATTCGGGACTTGAAGTCGTTTCCCGCAAACGCAGAATGCAGGGGTACAACGTTCTGTTCCCGATCGGTTTCGATGCTTACGGTCTGCCGACCGAAAACTACGCAATCAAAACCGGCATTCATCCGAGAGCCGTTACCGATAAGAATATCGCAAAATTCACCTCGCAGTTAAAGCGAGTCGGCTTTTCGTTTGACTGGGACAGAGTCATCGATACGACGGAGGAAGACTATTACCGCTGGACGCAGTGGATTTTTCTCAAGATGTTTGAAAAGGGACTGGTCTTCCGTGACACCGCACTCGTCAATTACTGCCCGTCCTGCAAAGTCGTCCTCTCGAATGAGGATTCGCAAGGGGGCAGATGCGACATCTGTCACAGCGAAATCGTGCAGAAATCCAAAACCGTCTGGTATCTGCGGATTACGCAGTATGCCGACAAACTCCTGCAGGGACTGGACGAGGTCGACTACCTGCCGAACGTCCGTCAGCAACAGATCAACTGGATCGGCAAATCGACCGGTGCTTATGTCAATTTCTCTCTGACGAACACCGACGAAAAACTGCGGATTTACACCACAAGACCGGATACGCTTTTCGGCGTGACCTTTATGGTTATCGCTCCGGAACATCCGATTATCGAAAAGAACCGTGACAGAATCACCAATATCGAGGCACTCGATGCCTATCGGGAAGACTGTGCCAAGAAGACCGAATTCGAACGCACGCAACTTGTAAAGGACAAAACTGGTGTCCGCATCGAGGGAATGTCCGCAGTCAATCCCGTGTCGGGCAAAGAAATTCCGATTTACATTTCGGACTATGTCATGATGGGTTACGGAACGGGTGCCATTATGGCAGTTCCGGCTCACGATGAGCGTGACTGGGCATTCGCTAAAAAATTCGGTATCGATATTGTCGAAGTCATTAAGGGCGGAGACGTCACAAAAGGTGCGTACGCAGGTGACGGCGAAATGGTCAATTCCGGCTTTCTCAACGGTTATACCAATAAAAAAGATTCCATTGCGAAAATGCTCGAATATCTGACCGAAAAAGGCATCGGCGAAGCGGGCGTGCAGTACAAAATGAAGGACTGGGCATTCAACCGCCAGCGTTACTGGGGCGAACCGATTCCGATCGTCCACTGCCCCAAGTGCGGTATCGTTCCCGTTCCGTATGACGAGTTGCCCCTGAAACTGCCGAAAATCGAGAACTTCGAACCGGGGGAAGGGGGAGAAAGTCCGCTCGCAAAAATTCCGTCTTTCGTGAACTGCAAATGCCCCAAATGCGGAGGCGATGCAAAGCGTGAAACCGATACCATGCCACAGTGGGCAGGTTCTTCGTGGTATTTCCTGCGGTATATCGATCCGCATAACGAAAAAGCACTTGCCGATCCGGAGAAACTGAAATACTGGATGCCGGTCGATTGGTACAACGGCGGTATGGAACACGTCACAAGACACATGATTTATTCGAGATTCTGGCACAAATTCCTTTATGACATCGGTGTCGTTCCGTGCGATGAACCTTATGCAAAGCGGACGGCTCAGGGCTTGATTTTAGGACCGGACGGCGAAAAAATGTCCAAATCGAAGGGCAATGTCGTCGATCCGAATGATGTCGTCGACGAATACGGTGCAGACGTTCTGCGGACTTATGTCCTCTTTATGGGCGATTATGCAAGTGCCGCACCGTGGAACGAAAGTTCCATGAAAGGTTGCAAACGGTTCTTGGAACGCATTGCGGACCTCACAGACTATGTCCGTCCGGACGGCGGAAACAAGAAACTCGAATCTTCCTTCCACAAGACCGTGAAAAAAGTGACCGAGGACATCGAAGAACTCAAATTCAATACCGCAATCGCCTCAATGATGACACTGCTCAACGAAATTTACGAGGTCGGTAGCCTCACGCACGAAGAACTTTCCATGCTCATTCGCATTCTCTGCCCGTTTGCACCGCATCTGGCAGAAGAAATGTGGGAGAATATCGGAGAAAAAGGCTTCTGCTCGCTGGCAAAATGGCCTGAATTTGACGAGGCAAAGACGGTCGACAGTACCGTAACCGTTGCGGTTCAGGTGAACGGAAAAGTCCGTGCAACCGTTGAAATGCCCCTCAACTGCCAAAAGGACGAGGCAATTGCCCTTGCCAAAGCCGATGAAAAAGTCGCAGGTTTCATTGAAGGCAAAACGGTGGTAAAAGAAATCTGCGTTCCGAATAAGATTGTCAATATTGTCGTGAAATGAGATGCGGTATCAGGTCCTGATTTTATGCGGGGATGCGGTGTTCGGCAGGATGCTCTGCGAGGAGTTCGAAGACCGTTCCCTCTTTGTCGGCCTCTCGGAAAAGCAGTCCGAAAAGGACTCGGCAGATGTCGCCATAGTCGACTTGGACAGTTCCGAAATTCCGGCGGAGGGCAGTTGCGACTACCTTATCGGGTTCAGTCGCCTGCCGGCAATTTCCGCAGAAGCGGATGCCAGAAAGTGTTCCATGATTTTACGCAGACCATTCCGTATGAGTCTGCTCCGTGAGGAGGTGCTCTCCAAAATCGGAACGGTGCGTTCGGTCGTCATTCGTGAAGAAATCGAGGAAAAAATTCCCACTTTGACCGTAGACGGCATTCGGTACGGTGATCTGGTGGCTAAATTTTCACCGGCGGAATATCGCATTGTCAAAAAATTGGCGGAAGCCGACGGCAATCCCGTTCCGAGAGCGGAACTCGAAAACGTCGCCGAGGTCACATACAGTCGGGAATTGGAAGTTTTTGTCTGCTCAATCCGCAAGAAATTGCAGGCATTGGGACTGCGACAGGCTCTCGAAACGGTTCACGGCTTCGGTTATCGGTTGATTTTGTCTCAAAATCGTTAAAAATATCTTGACATTATTTTTATTAAGTGGTATAATATCATTGCAGTGATCAGAGTATAAGTTCCTACGGAGGAAAAAATGGCAGAACGTAAATTGCTTGCAATAGATTTAGGTGCGTCGAGCGGACGGGGCATCGTCGGAACATTTGACGGCGAAAAACTCACGCTCAAAGAAAATCATCGGTTTTCAAACGATCCGGTTACCCTGAACGGCAGGCTTTACTGGGATATTTTAAGAATCTTTCACGAAATCAAACAGTCCATTCAGAAAACGGTGATTGACGGCGACAACATTTCGTCAATCGGTATCGATACATGGGGTGTTGACTACGGCTATCTCGACAAGAATGGGCAACTGCTGTCCAACCCCGTTCATTACCGTGACACAAGGACGGACAAAGCACAGGAACTGCTCGGCAAAACCATTTCTGCGGAAGAACTGTATGAAGTCGGCGGAATTCAGACTTTGAATTTCAACACGATTTACCAACTTGCAATCGACAAAGAAGAAGCCCCCGAGAAATTGGCTCTGGCGGAGCGGATGCTCAACATTCCCGATCTGCTCAATTATTTCTTAACCGGCAAGCAGGCAAACGAATATACCATTCTCTCGACCGGTGCATTGCTGGATGCCAAAAAGCGTGATTATGCCTACGAACTGCTCGACCGTCTGAAACTGCCGAGAAAACTTTTCGGACCGGTTACACCTTCGGGAACGGATCTCGGAACAATCTTACCGCAGGTGCAGGGAGAAACCGGCAAAACCGATGCACACGTCTTTACTGTCGCATCGCACGACACGGCAAGTGCCGTTATCGCCGTACCCACGCAGGAAAAAGATTTTCTCTACATCAGTAGCGGAACGTGGTCGCTTATGGGAACGGAACTTTCCGAACCACTCATCACGAAAGAGAGCAGGGAAGCGAACTTCACAAACGAGGGCGGTGCGTGCGGAACAATCCGTTTTCTCAAAAATATTATGGGACTTTGGATCATTCAGGAGTCTAGACGGCAGTGGAAACGGGAAGGCAACGAGTACAGTTTCGCACAAATGGAAACATGGGCAAAAGAGTGCCGACCGTTCCGCAGTATCATCGACGTGGACGATCCCGATTTTGCCACCCCGGGAAATATGCCCGAGAAAATTCGCAATTATTGTCGGCGGACATCACAACCCGTACCGGAAACGGTCGGCGAGGTGGTTCGCTGTATCTACGAGAGTCTTGCTCTCAAATACCGTTTTGTCGCAGAGCGTATCATGACGCTTATGGGCAGACGTGCAAAGGTCATTCATGTTGTCGGCGGAGGAACGAAAGATAAATTCCTGTCGCAAATGACGGCGGATGCGTGCGGAATACCGGTATGTGCCGGTCCGGAAGAAGCAACCGCAATCGGCAACTTGATGATGCAACTCATGGCAACAGGTGAAATCAATGGACTTTCGCAGGCTCGCCGTGTCGTATCCGCATCATTCGAAACGAAGCAGTATACTCCGACCGCAGACAGAAATATGTGGGACGAGGCATACGAAAAGCTCCGTACACTTCGGTAATTCAGAGAGTTCTACTCTCTTTTCGGCGAAAAAGTACCTGCCGAGACCGTGTGCGGACCACCGTATGCGGAGTTCAGGGGATAGAAAAGCAAGTATCGCTTGCAAGTAAAAAACATATTTTTGGAGGCATTTATGAAGGACAATCGTTGCGGAGAACTCGCTGTTATCGGAATGAAGGGCTGTGAACAGTTTACGTCACAGGTCGATTATTACCTCAAAGACTGGCGGAAGCACGGCGGAGACGGTACGTTTACCATCGTTGCGGACTGCCTGCGGTTCGGCTCGGGTGAAGGAAAAGCGGTTTTGCATGAATCCATGCGTGGAAAGGACGTTTTCATCATCTGCGATACCTTTAACTACGGCGTGACTTATCAGATGTACGGTATGACCGTTCCCATGGGACCGGATGAACATTTTGCAGACCTCAAACGCATCATTGCGGCAATCGAGGGCAAAGCACGCAGAATTACGGTCATCATGCCGATGCTCTATGAGGGCAGACAGCACAAACGCAGTGGCAGAGAATCGCTCGACTGTGCAATAATGTTGCAGGAACTCGTCAGTATGGGCGTGTCCAATATCCTGACTTTCGATGCACACGATCAGCGTATCTGCAATGCAATTCCGCTTTCCGGTTTCGATAACGTCCGCCCGACCTACCAGATGATCAAGGCATTGGTGCGTGCCGTTCCGGATGTTCAGATCGACAAAGACCATACGGTCATCATTTCTCCCGACGAGGGTGCAATGTCCCGTTGTATGTACTATTCTTCGGTGCTGGGAATCGACATCGGTATGTTCTACAAACGCAGAAATTACTCGGTTGTCATCAACGGTCGCAACCCGATTGAAGCACACGAATATCTCGGTCAGGACCTGCACGGAAAAGATGCCATTGTGGTGGACGATATGATTTCGTCCGGCGAATCTATGATTGACGTCTGCCGTCAGCTCAAAGAAAAGGGTGCATCCCGTGTCTTCTGTTTCGCTACGTTCGGTTTATTCACCGACGGTTGCGACAAATTCGATCAGGCATACGAGGAAAAAGTCTTCGACAAAGTCTTTACGACCAACCTGACCTATCGCCGTCCCGAACTCGCCTCCAAACCTTGGTACGTCGAGGTCAATATGTGCAAATATGTCGCATATCTCATCGATACCCTCAACAACGATGAAACCATCAGTGCATTGCTCAACCCCGTCAAGCGTATCAACAACTTGATGGAAAAGCACCGCAGTGCTTTGGCATCGCAAATGAAAATGGAATTCGAAGAACAGAATTGATATTCTGCGTATCAAAATAATATCGGATTGATATATTTCGCAAAACGACTGCTTGGACGGCCGTTTTGTGCTAAAAGGAAGAAAAAAGTTATGATTATGAAAAAAGGAATGCAAACCGAGGATGTCAAAGTCCTGCCGGTTGTCGTCATTCATGAAATCGGGGAGACCGTCCCCACGTTGACGGCACTGCGTGACGGCGGAATTCCGGCGGCGGAAATCACATTTCGGACTGCTTGTGCAGGGGAGGCGATAAAACTCGCCTGCGAAAAATTTCCCGATATGCACGTGGGAGCGGGAACGGTCATCAACCAAATCCAAGCAAAAGAGGCACTTTCGGCAGGAGCGGAATTCATCGTGTCCCCGGGACTTTCGGCAGAGGTCGCAAAGGTTTGCCGTGACGCAAATATTCCGTATTACCCGGGGTGCGTGACACCGACCGAAATTATGCAGGCAATCGAACTCGGTATTACAACCGTCAAATTCTTCCCCGCAAACGTTTATGGGGGACTGAAAAGCATCAAAGCACTGTCCGCACCTTTTCCGCAGGTGAAATTCTTACCGACCGGCGGAGTGGACCTTTCCAATCTTGCGGAATATCTTGCGTGCGACAAAATCGTTGCGGTCGGCGGAAGTTTTATGATGAAAGGCGACATTCTTGAAAACTGTCGCAAAATTCGGGAGGTCATCGGATGAAAGTCGTAACGTTCGGAGAAATTATGATGCGTCTGACACCGCAGGGCTATGAACGTCTCTCGCAGGCAAGAACACTCGGTATCACATACGGCGGAGCGGAGGCAAATGTTGCCGTGTCGCTCGCAACTTTCGGCGACAGTGCCGAATTTGTTTCCAAAATTCCGCAGTCGGACATCGGTCAGTCGGCGATAAACAGTCTGCGTGCCGTCGGCGTCGGAACGGAAAATATTCTTCGTGGGGGCGACCGTCTCGGCATTTATTATCTTGAAAAAGGGGCGTCGCAAAGACCGTCCAAAGTCATCTACGACCGTG
The DNA here is from genome assembly GCA_963627065.1 of bacterium. Taxonomy (GTDB): domain Bacteria; phylum Bacillota; class Clostridia; order Oscillospirales; family CAG-272; genus UMGS1865. The sequence goes on from CAVGAA010000003.1 coordinate 41,156, forward strand.
CAAATTCCGCAATCGCCCTTGCCAAACGTTCGGAATTCGACTGGAAAAAGATTTTCGCAGGTGCGGATTGGTTTCACCTGACCGGAATCACGCCGGCACTCAGTGACGAATTGGCGGATGCCTGCGAGGATGCCTGCAAAACCGCAAAAGAAATGGGACTGACAATCTCTTTCGATCCCAACTACCGTGCAAAACTTTGGAGTGTCGAAAAAGCCTCCGAGGCAATGAAACGCTATTTTCCGTATGTCGATGTCCTGATTACAAACGAAAATCAGGCAGGGGATTTGTCCGATATTCATGTGCCTGCCGGCGAAGTGAACGGCGATGACGTCACCGACAAAGGGTATCTCGCATTGGCGGAAGAACTGAAAAAATGCTATCCGCAACTTCGCTATATCGCTCTGACCGAGCGGAGAACGCTCTCGGCAGAGGTCAATACATTCTGTGCAAAACTCTATGACGGCAAAAATCTGTATACATCCGAAAAATACCGCATTGAAATTGTTGACCGTGTCGGTGGCGGAGATGCCTTTGCGGCAGGCTTGATTTATGCCCTCCGTCACGGAAAAGATGCGGAAAGTGCCGTCCGCTTTGCGACATCCGCAGGTTGCCTCAAACATACGGTGGAAGGGGACACCAACCCCGCAACCGTCGACGAGGTCGAAGCCCTTGCAAACGGCAAAGCCAACGGGCGTGTGCAACGGTAAACATAGAAAAATCAAACACTCACTTTTCCTCCGAAAGCCACAAAACTTTCGGAGGCTTTTTGTGCTTTCAAAAAAATATTTTCGAAAACGATACTATATGTTGTGGTCGCAACAGACAACAAACCATAAATATGGTATACTATTGCCACTCACTCACAAAAAGCAGGAGGGCAACGCCATGACGGGAAAAATTCATTCGTACGAAACGCTCGGAGCGGTTGACGGTCCCGGGGTGCGTTTTGTTCTCTTTATGCAAGGATGCCGACTGCGTTGCAGATACTGCCACAACCCCGACACATGGGACTGTGGAAAAGGCAGAACCGTTACGGCGGAAGAAATCGTGAACGAGGTCAAAAAATACAAATATTATTTCGGCAGGCGAGGGGGCTTTACGGCAAGCGGCGGAGAACCTCTGCTCCAACTCGATTTTCTCATCGAACTTTTCGAACGTCTCAAAGCCGAAAACATTCACACGGCAATCGACACGTCGGGAGCGGAATACAATCCGGACGACAAACGGTATGACAAGCTCCTGACTCTTACAGATCTGGTCCTGCTCGACATCAAGCAGATTGACGACGGCATTTGCAAAAAACTGACGGGGAGGGGAAACTCGGCGACTTTGGCATTTGCCAATCGACTGTCCGACGAGGGCATCCCAATCTGGATTCGTCAGGTACTGGTCCCGGGCTGGACGGACGGCGACGATACATTGCAGGCTACCAGACGGGAAATCGACAGACTTTCCACGGTCAAACGTGTCGAGGTCCTGCCGTATCATACAATGGGAAAGAAAAAATACGAAACACTCGGCATTCCGTATCCTCTGGAAATGACACCGATACCCGATGCCGTGTCGATAAGACGTGCGGAATCGATTTTGGTCGGCTGACGGAAAGGGCAACAATGAACAGCAAAGCATGGCAGGATTTTACAAAAGGAAAGTGGAGTTCCGGTGAGATTGACGTCCGGAATTTCATACAATTGAACTATACACCCTATACGGGGGACGGCAAATTCCTCAAAGGACCGACGGACGAAACCAAAACCCTTTGGAACGAAATTTCAGACCTTTCGAAAAAAGAGGCGGAAGCCGGCGGTGTACTCGATGCCGATACCGACATCGTATCGACCGTCAACAGTCATTCGGCGGGTTATATTGACAGAACGCTCGAAAAAATTGTCGGATTGCAGACCGACAAGCCCTTCAAAAGACCGATGCACGTGTCGGGTGGCTTGCGTATGGCGGAGCAGGCATTGCAGATGTACGGCTACGAAATGAATCCGCAGATTGCTACATTTT
>CAVGAA010000003.1:43175-119241 GCA_963627065.1 bacterium
TCGATGCCTACACGCCCGAAATGCGGAGAGCTAGACATGCCCATATTTTAACGGGCTTGCCCGATGCGTACGGCAGAGGTCGGATTGTCGGCGATTACCGCCGAGTGGCACTTTACGGTGTCGATTACCTTATCGCTAAAAAAGAAGAAGACAAGTCCGCCCTTGACGGCGAAATGACCGAAGAAAAAATCCGTGACAGAGAAGAACTCTCGGAGCAGATTCGTGCTTTGCAAGCCCTCAAATCTATGGCAAACGCTTACGGTTGCGACATTGCAAGACCTGCCGAGAACGCCTGCGAGGCGGTGCAGTGGCTTTATTTCGGTTATCTGGGAGCGATCAAAGACCAAAACGGTGCAGCAATGAGCATCGGAAGAAATACGACATTTCTCGATGTTTACATCGAAAGAGATCTCCGTGACGGTACATTGACGGAAGAAACCGCACAGGAACTCATCGACCAATTCGTTATGAAACTCCGCATTGTCAAGTTCATGCGGACACCGGAATATAACGAACTGTTTTCGGGCGATCCGACATGGGTTACGGAATCTATCGGAGGCATGGGGTGTGACGGCAGAACGCTCGTGACGAAAACCTCCTTCCGTATTTTGCATACGCTCGTCAATTTAGGACCTGCACCCGAACCGAATATGACGATTCTGTGGAGTGACCGACTGCCGGAAAACTTCAAAAAATTCTGCACCGATATTTCACTCAAAACCTCGTCCGTTCAGTACGAAAACGATGACCTGATGCGTCCCGAAATGGGGGACGATTACTGCATAGCCTGCTGTGTGAGCAGTATGCGAGTCGGAAAAGATATGCAGTTTTTCGGAGCGAGAGCGAACCTCGCAAAATGCCTGCTCTATGCGATCAACGGCGGAAAAGACGAACTTCTCACCGACAAAAAGACCGGTTTGCCTTTGCAGGTGTCACCGGAATTCACGCCGATTACGGGCGATTCCGCTCTCGATTATGACCAAGTCATGCAAAAATTCGATGTTATGTCGGACTGGTTGGCAGGGCTTTACGTGAACACGCTCAACGTCATTCATTATATGCACGACAAATATTCCTATGAAGCGTTGGAAATGGCACTGCACGATACGAAAGTGAGAAGATTTTTCGCAACGGGCATCGCAGGGCTTTCCTGCACAGCAGATTCGCTCTCGGCAATCCGCTATGCAAAAGTCTACCCGATCCGCAACGAAAGGGGACTCGTTACCGATTTCCGCATCGAAGGGGATTATCCGAAATACGGCAACAACGATGACCGCGCGGACGAAATTGCCGTGTCGCTGGTCAAAAACTTTATGAAAAAAGTCGCAAGCCACAAGACCTATCGGGATTCCTTGCCGACTATGTCGATTCTCACCATTACGTCCAATGTCGTGTACGGCAAGAAAACCGGCTCGACTCCGGACGGAAGACATGCAGGTGAGCCGTTAGCCCCGGGAGCAAATCCCATGCACGGCAGAGACAGTCACGGTGCATTGGCGGCACTCGAATCGGTCGCAAAACTGCCCTACGAATATGCAAGGGACGGAATTTCCGATACGTTCAGTGCAACGCCGTCGTCTCTCGGCAAAAGCGATGACGAACGGGCAGAAAATCTTGTCGATATGCTGGACGGCTTCACGAAATCCGGCGGATTCCACTTAAACGTCAACGTTTTCAACCGTGAAATGCTCCTCGATGCCCAAAAACATCCGGAAAAATATCCGCAACTCACCATTCGTGTCAGCGGTTATGCGGTCTGTTTCAACAAACTTACAAAGGAACAGCAGGACGAGGTCATTTCAAGAACCATTTACGAATCGATGTAACGGAAAATTCAGAAATTCGATATAAAGAAGAGAAAGAACCTTGCGATTCAAATTTTGCAAGGTTTTTTCGAATAAAAACCGATTAGGCACAGAAAATTCAAAATTCCGTCACACAAATTACCCATATTAGCAGTACAATATTACCGTAAGTTAGAAAACACGGAGGTTCCGATTATGTCAGACACGAAAATTTTAGTCATCGATGATGATCCCAATATCAGCGACCTTTTGAAAAATTATTTTGAGAACGAAGGTTACGAAGTCAGACTTGCCGGCGACGGTTCGGAAGGCTTGAATATGTTCAAAATGTATGAGCCTGACATCGTTCTCCTTGATATTATGCTCCCCAAAAAAGACGGTTGGCAGGTTTGCCGTGAAATCCGTGAAATGTCCTCCAAACCGATTGTAATGGTCAGTGCCAAAAACGAAGTTTTCGATAAAGTACTCGGCTTGGAACTCGGTGCGGACGATTTCGTCACAAAGCCGTTCGACATCAAGGAACTCTCCGCCAGAGTCAAAGCGGTTCTCAGACGCTATCAGGCACACAGTAACTCGGGCGACGATGAAGTCGTCAAATTCGACAATATGGAAATCAGTCTGCAAAAATATGAACTGAAAATCAACGGCAAACCGGTTGACGTTCCGCCGAAGGAACTTGAATTGCTGTATTTCCTCGCATCGAATTATAACCGTGTTTTCACCCGTGATCAACTGCTCGACAAAGTTTGGGGCTTTGACTATCTCGGCGACTCCCGCACGGTTGACGTCCACATCAAACGCCTGCGTGAAAAACTGGACGGTGCATCCGACAAATGGACACTGAAAACCGTTTGGGGTGTCGGATATAAGTTTGAACTGCTTAACTGACCGTCGGTGATACATCAATTTTGATTTGACCTGATTCTGCGGACACTGTGAATTGCTTTGCGGTGTCCGTCTCCTTTTGAGACAACGGAGAAAAGGAGTTGTATAAAATGAGATTTCGAGAGCGTTGGTATCGCTTTTGGATGCAGAGGAACGGGGGCGACACGCTCTACCGTGTCACGGTATGGTTGGTTTTGATCCTTTCGGTCGTCAATCTGTTCTTCCGCAATTGGATTATTCTGGCGTGCGAAGTACTCCTGTTGGCGTGGGCGTTCTTTCGGTGTTTTTCCAAAAACATAAACGCAAGGCAAAGAGAAAACCGGGCATTCGTCAACTTTTTCGCAAGAATCGGCGGTTGGTTCAAACTGCAAAAGAACCGCTTCCGTGACCGCAAAACGCACATTTACCGCAAATGTCCGCATTGCAAGCGAATGTTAAGACTTCCGAAAATCAAGGGGGAGCACACCGTTTGTTGCCCGTGTTGCAAGGAGCGATTCGAGATCAAAGTCTGAGGCTTGACATGAAACACGAACTTTTGAGAAAACAGATGCGGACTGCAATGTTCACGGCACTGACCTGTGTCGCAACGCTGGTGATTCAGGTTCCGACTCCGGCAACATCCGGCTATGTCAATGTCGGCGACTGTTTCGTACTGGCATCCGGTTGGTTTTTAGGACCTTGGTACGGACTTTTTGCAGGCGGAGTCGGCTCGGCATTGGCAGATCTTATCGGCGGTTATCCGCATTATATTCCGGCAACTTTCGTCATCAAAGGACTGATGGCAATGCTCGGTGCCCTGATTGCAAAACGCTTTGCGGAGTCACGGCACAAAAGGCTCGGCAAGTTGTTGGGAGGACTTACGGCGGAACTTATTATGGTTGCCGGTTATTTCTTTTACGGTTGGGCAATTTTGGGGCAGGCGGTGACATCTGCCGTTACGAGCGTTCCGTCCAATCTTTTGCAGGGAGCGGTCGGCATCGTCGGCGGAATTCTGATAACCGAGGCAATCGACCGCATAACAAGTGCAAAAATCAAATACGCAAACAGAAAAAAGCAGGGGTAACAAACGCCCTGCTTTGTTGCTCTCGCAAATTGTTAACATTTTGTTAACGTTGCAAAAAATCATTGACAATCACACGCAAAAGTGGTAGAATTAACCTAAACAAAGGTGTTCGACAAAAAATATGACTTTGAAACATAACCTTGCCTTCTCGAAAAGCAAACAGCGTTGAATTTTCGGGGGGGGGTAATACTTGTATTATCGTCTGACAGATCAGGGTAGATATGCTATCTTGGTCTGTTTTGCGTTGTATGCCAAATAAACGGAGGTATTTACTTTATGTACCAGAAAACTTTCAGGAAACCGCTCGCAAAAATGACAACCGTTTTATTATCGGTTTGTATGTTCCTTGCCGTAATGGTATCGGCAATGCTGATCGGTATGAACACGCAGATTGCCTATGCAAAAGGGTCAACATACGATGTTACCTTTACTGAACCCGCAGATTCGGGAATCCCCGCTACAGAAGTTACGATATCTTCTTCAAGTGTGAAAAATGCAAGCATCTCTTGGTACGCTAAAAATGAATCCGACGGTACTTGGAGACAGCTGCAACAAGGTGAAGCCTTTTCCGAGGGGAATATTTACAAAGCAGTTGTAACGTTAACATCTGCCGACGGTAAAGCTTTTGATGTGAGCAGTAACGACGATGTGACTTTCAACGACAAGAAAGCAACTGTAACCACATTGCAGGAAGACAAGATTGTTGCCGAACGTATTTATAGTTGTAAAAACGTAGCCAAAATCGGTGATACAACGTATACAACGTTAGACGATGCTCTTATTGCTGCTTCTGACGGAGATGAAATTGAACTTCTCGATGATATTACATGGGAAGGCAGAGACAAGGTTTTGGCAGGCAATAAAAGAATTGTAATTCCTTCCGGTAAAACTTTAACATTGGCATCTACAGGTTATGCAACATATTGCAAACTTACAATTAGAGATACCAGCCAAGTTCTGATTAAAGAAGGCGGAAATCTTGTTCTTGCACAGGATACAAGCACCGACGGTTATGCTGCAACCGTGAAATTAGAAGGAACAGCCGGTGCTACATCGTTAAGCATTTGCGGTACATTTACAGTCAACAGCGGAACTTATGTGGATTCGGCAACATCGGATTTCACGGATATTCTTTTGGGATCAAGCGGTAAAATCGTTATCAAATCCGGTGCAATTTACCGCATGACCTATAGTGGCTATACCATTCCGTACATCTCAAACGACAACGGTTTTATAAAACTCGGCGAAGATTCCGAACTTTCGGAGGAAATTGTTGACGGAAAGCTTGAATATACGCTCACCGGAACTGCTTTGATTAGAAATGCAACTCAAGGTAGCATCAGTTTGCCGTGCGAAATTTCTTCGAATATCGCAATTAAGATTCCTAACCAATCAAAATTGACGGTAAATAATATGACGCTTGAGGGTGCCATTACCGTAGAAAGAGGTGGAGAACTTGCTATCGCCGACGGTGGCACACTCAATTTGAACAGTGATGATGTCGTAATTGCAGACGGTGCATATATGACAAAAGGCACGGGAACTTTGAATGTAAATACCGACTGGGAAATTTCGAGTGGTACATTTGACTTTAATCCTGCAAATGATGACGAAGATATGTATGTTAAAGAAAACTACAACATCTATAAATATTCCACTGCGAAATATGTAGTTTCGGCAAGCGAACCGGAAGTCGCCGAAGGATTCGATTTCTGGAAGCAGAACAGTGATGACAGCGTGTTGTACGAGTTGGCGGTTTGCACGCATACCGATTTGCAACACATTGAAGGAAAGGCAGCAACGCTGACCGAAGAAGGCAACATCGAATATTGGCAGTGCAATATCTGTAAGAGATATTACAGCGATGCAAATACAACAACCGAAATCGAAAAAGAAGACACGGTGATTGCAAAGCTTTCGGATGAGAAAAAAACCGAAGATGAGACCGGCAATAAAACTGATGATAAAACTGATGATAAAACCGATAATAAGGCAGATCCCGAATCGGTTAAAGAAGGTCTTTCCACCGGTGCAATTGTTGGAATTGTTATCGGATGCATCGTGCTTGTTCTGCTGATTCTGTATATGCTCGGTTATGTCTTCCTTTACAGAAAGCACAAGTTAGACGAAAAGAAAATCAAGGTTATTTACTCCTTCCTCCCGCAGGACGAAGTAAAATAAGCCCCGATAACAGACAGTAAAAAATGATAAATGATAAGAACCGTCCGCAAACAAAATGCGGACGGTTCTCTGCGGTTATATAAATGCTAACCCTTTTTTGCTTATTTGCTCTGTGTCGTATCTCGCAGATACAGTTCGGTCGGCAGGACAATATGGCGGTGCGGAGCATTTTCGGCATCCGCTTTTTTTGAAATGTAATCGTAGAGCATTTCCGATGCTATATGTGCCATAGTCTTTTTTGATACGCTGACCGATGAGAGCATCAGAGGAAAGGTATAATCGGCACAAATGTTATCGAATCCGATGACAGACAAATCTTCCGGTACACGCATTCCCATTGACTGTGCTTCCCGAATGATGCCGTATGCCAACATATCGTTGAAAGAAAGGATTGCGGTGCAGTCACGGTGATTCGAAAGAAAATCGTGAATATGATTCTGATACCGTGTCTGTGCCAGAGGAAGATTGAGAATGTTGTCTTCCGAGAACGGAATATTTGCCTCATTCAGTGCCTGCACATAGCCCGAAAAACGCTCACGGTCGGAGGAAATGAGGGGATTGACTCGCACGCAGGCGATTTTTTTGTGTCCTTCCCCGATGAGTTGTCTGGTCGCAAGATAAGCACCGTTCGCATCGTCGCAAACGACATAGTCGGTGTCGATGTCGGTGTCAAAATGCCGACCGATCAGAATATGCGGAATATGGGATTTTTGCAACATCCGAATGGGATCGGCATTTGTCTGTGTCGGGCAGATGATGACACCGTCCACATTCTGGCCTATGGAAACACGCACCGCACGCATCTCGTCGTCAATGTTTTCGGACGTGTTCATAAAAAGCGGAGTGATGTCGAACTTGCGAAAATATTCTTCAATTCCACGGAAGACAATGGAAAAGTGCGGGTTGATGATGTCGGGGAGAATGACCGAAATAATGGAACTTCTTCCTGCACGGATACCTCTTGCCTGATAATTCGGAATATAATCGAGTTCTTCCGCAACACGGCGTATTTTTTCTTTTGTTTCCTCGGCAATGTCGGGCTTGTCCCTCAGGGCGTGCGAAACGGTATTGACCGTATATCCCGTTGCTTCGGCAATATCTTTGAGGCGTGTTTTCATAAATTTATCTCCGTTTTTGTTAGCGGTTGTCGATATAATCATAGTATAACACATTTTCCTCGGAATTGCAAGAGGAAGGCAGAAAAAATCCCCCACGGCATTTTTGCCGTGGGGGAGGAGATTAGCCGTTATTTTCTGGTTTGTTTTCGGTTGTACCGTCCGATTTGCTTTCGTTCGACTTTTCAGCCCCTGCAACCTCAAAGACAACCTTGCCGTCTTTTTCGATAGCCGTGACGCTGTCGCCGGTGTGGATTTTTCCTTCGAGCAGTTCGGTCGAGAACGCATCCTCCACCAAACGCACCACCGCACGGCGGAGAGGTCTTGCTCCGTATTCCGCATCAAAACCTTCTTTTGCAAGCAGGGCAGGGACGGACGCATCGAAATCAATGTGAATATTGAGTGCCGAAATCCGTTTTTCGACATCTTTCAACATCAGCATTGCAATCTTTTCAATATCCTTCTCGCCGAGCGAATTGAAGATGATAATATCGTCGATACGGTTCAGAAACTCCGGACGGAAGGTCGATTTGAGAGCCGTCATCATGCGTTCCCGCCTTGCCTCGTCCGAACTTTCCGATTCGGTTTTTGTGGTGAATCCCAAAGCTTTTGCGGAATTCATTTCACTTGCACCGACATTGGAGGTCATAATGAGAATCGTGTTGCGGAAGTCCACGTGACGACCTTGCGAATCGGTTAAGACACCGTCTTCAAGCACCTGCAACAGAATGTTGAAGACATCGGGGTGTGCCTTTTCGATTTCATCGAACAGAACCACCGAGTAGGGTTTCCGACGAATCTTTTCGGTCAGTTGACCGCCTTCTTCGTAACCGACATATCCGGGGGGAGAACCGATGAGTTTCGAAACACTGTGTTTTTCCATATATTCGGACATATCAAGACGGATCATCGCAGACGGATCGCCGAACATCACCTCGGACAGAGCTTTTGCAAGTTCGGTTTTACCGATACCCGTCGGTCCCATAAAGATGAACGAACCGACCGGACGGCGAGGATCTTTCAGTCCCATTCTGCCACGGCGAATGGCTTTGGAAACCGCCTCCACCGCCGAATCCTGACCGATGACACGTTCTTTGAGCAGGTCGGTCAAATGAAGCAGTTTTTCGCTTTCCCCTTCGAGCAGTTTGTTTACCGGAATGCCCGTCCACTGCGTGACAACGTCCGCAATATCGGATTCCTTCACAACAAGGGACGAAGAATTGTTCGAATGTTCCCATTCGGATTTCTTTTTGTCGTACTCTGCACGGAGTTTCTGCTCCTCGTCACGGAGTTTTGCGGCACTCTCAAAGTTCTGTGCCGAAATGGCCTCCTCTTTTTCACGGGAGAGGGATTGCAACTTGTCTTCCATTTCCTTGATGTCGGAGGGCGACGTGTGAGCGGTGATACGAAGTCTTGATGATGCCTCGTCAATGAGGTCGATTGCCTTGTCGGGCAGGAATCTGTCGGCAATATAACGGGTGGAAAGGTTGACCGCCGCTTCGAGTGCCTCGTCCGAAATTTTCAGTTTGTGGTGAGCCTCGTATTTGTCACGCAGACCACGCAGAATTGCAACAGTTTCCTCTTTTGTCGGTTCGCCGACCATAACAGGTTGAAAACGACGTTCGAGTGCCGCATCTTTTTCGATGTGCTTGCGGTATTCCGCAATGGTTGTTGCACCGATGACCTGCATTTCGCCACGGGCAAGTGCAGGCTTTATGATGTTTGCCGCATCGATAGCACCTTCCGCCGCACCCGCACCGATGATGGTGTGAATTTCATCGATAAAGAGAATGACATTCGGATTTTTGCGGACCTCTTCCATAACGCCCTTGAAACGCTCCTCAAATTCTCCGCGGTATTTTGCACCGGCGAGCATCGAAGCCAGATCAAGCGTTACGAGAACCTTGTCACGCAGATTTTCGGGGACTTTACCGGCAACGATCCGCTGTGCCAAACCTTCCACCACTGCGGTTTTACCGACGCCGGGTTCACCGATGAGGCAGGGGTTGTTCTTGGTCCGACGGGACAGAATCTGAATGACACGTTCGGTTTCGTTGTCACGCCCGATGATAGGATCCGTTTTTCCGCTCTTTGCCATGGCAGTCAAATTTCTGCCGTATTGAGCGAGTGTCGGGCAGGATTCCAGCCCAACACTGCTTTTGCTGTCCGCATCGCCGTCACCCGACTGCCTGCGACCGCCGAGTCCGTCACCGCTACCGCCGGTTGTTAAGAATTTGACGGCATCCTCACGGAGATCGTCAACCGCCACACCGGTATTTTCGAGAATACGGTTTGCCACGCAGTCGCTCTCATCGAGCAGGGCAAGGAGCAAATGCTCCGTGCCGATGTAATTCTGACCGTATCTTTGCGATTCGGCAAGAGAATTTTCAATAATGTGTTTGGTCCTCGGAGTCAGATCGTCATAGCCGATATCGGTCGGCGAGCCTTGACCTGCCATTGCGACAATTGCATCCTGAATCCGTTCGGCGGATGCCCCTCTGCCGAGGAGCAGTTGTGCCGATGCACCGGCTTCTTCACTCAAAAGAGCCAAAAGCAGATGTTCCGAACCGACATAGGTGTGACCGAGATTCGATGCAAGTTGCATCGCAATTCCGATGACCTGTTGTGCTTTTTTCGTAAAACGTGTTGCCATATCAATCATTCCTTTCTGTTAGGAATAAATAATAGTTAAGAGAAAATAGTGAATAATGAATAGTTAATGGCGAAAAGTTATTTGCTTTCACCCGAGAGTTGCACCCGAATCTTTTCGGCACGCAGACGGTCACGTTCCGAGGCATTCTTCGGTGCATTCTTTTCGGACAAAGTCAAGGTTGCCGGCATCACGCCGACCAAGAGATTGCCGAGTTGCTCGTAGGTAATATCCTTGACGATACCGAGTGAGATGCCGAGTCTCAACTCTGCGAACAGACGGATGAATTCGGACGAGGACATTCTGTACGCATATTTGAGTGTACCTTCCGCACGGAGAATTTCGTCGGTCAGTTCTTCGAGTGCCTCGCCGGAGATTGCTCTCCTTGCCTTGCGTTCGCTCTCGCTGATCTGTGCCACCGCATCCGAAAGTTTTTTCAGCGTTTCTTCTTCGGTGATACCGAGCGTAATCTGGTTGGAAATCTGGTACATATATCCGGCAGAACCCGATCCTTCACCGTAAAGTCCACGGACGGTCAAACCGATTTTCGAGAGTTGTACCGACAGCGAATCCATATAACCACGGCGGGTGAGGGCAGGAAGGAACATCATGACTGACGCACGCATACCCGTACCGAGATTGGTGGGGCAGTGGGTGAGGTAACCGAGTTTGTCACTGTAAGCAAAGTCAAATTCTTCATCCAACCGCTGTTCGACTCTCGATGCGTTCTTATAAGCCTCGTTGAGTGCCAGACCTCCCAAAATGCTCTGAATCCGCAAATGGTCCTCCTCGCAGACCATAACGGCAAGTCCTTCGGCTTCATGCATAAGCAGGGCGTGGGGTGTTTTCTTTTCGGCAAACTCCGGACTGACCTCGTGGCGTTCCACGTAGGAAGTCGCTTCGAGTTGCGAAAGTCTGTCAAAGTCAATTTTTTTGAATCCGCTCTGCATCAACGGTGCGGAAACTTTTTCGATAATTTCTTTTGCACCCTTGTCATCCAGTTTTGATGCGAAGGGGTAACCGACAATATTTCTTGCAAGACGGACACGACTGCTTACAACCGTGTCTGCATCTTTACCGACCGTATTGAACCAAGCCATAATCATTTTCCTTCTTTCTCATTTTCGTTCTGCAACGAACGGATTTCGTCACGCAAGGTTGCGGCTTTTTCATATTCTTCCGCCTTGATTGCGTTTTCCAAATCTTTTTTGAGCGTTTTCAGTTTGTTGTCCCGCTCTTTCTTTGCACGGTGACGGGAGGGGACATTTCCCGTGTGCGAGGTTGTGCCGTGAACCGAACCGATGATGTCCGAAAGTTCGTCGCCGAAAGTTTCGTAACATTGCGGGCAACCGACACGTCCCGTCTTTGCAATGTCGCTGTAAGTCGAACCGCAGACGGGGCATTTCTTTTCAGGCTCGGCGGAACGGAGGGCCGGCATACCGAAGAATCCGGAGAAGAACGGATCGTGGAACTCCGCAAACGGATCTGCAAAATTCGTGAACATCGAATTCATATCCTGAATTTCTCCGTTTTCCTGCATCTTTTCGGCACAATCGGAGCAAAGTGCGTAGGAACGGGTTTTCCCGTTGATATTTTCGTTATAGAATACATTAGCCGTATTTTTCTTACATTTTTCGCAAAGCATATAAATCATCCTTTCCCGAAAGAGTTCTCTTTCCGATTTTCATTTTTTGCAATTGATTTTGTCGTTTGGTTGGAAGACTTCTTTGAAGTCTTTGTCGGGCGGTCGCTAAACCGACATCAACGAAAGGACAATCTGTTTGAAGATTTGAGCCCTTGTCGGATTCCGTTCGGCTACCGGCAACCCCGAAAGGGAAGCACCCGAAACCGATGCAACAGCGATTCTGTAACCGTCCTCGCCGAGAAGTCCGTTTCCGTAAAGGTTTCGCAGGTAAGCCACCGCTTCGCCCTCGTCAATGCTGTCCCCGATTGCACAGAAGAAATGCATCAGATATTCATTTTTGCTCATTTGCTTTCTCGTAATACGGATGCAACCGCCACCGCCACGGTGCGATTCAATCACATATCCGCGTTCCGGTGTGAAACGGGAAGAAATCACGTAACTGATTTGACTCGGCACGCAACCGAGTCTGTTTGCCATTTCGTTTCTTTGCAATTCGAGAATTCCGTTGCTCTCGTCCAACATTTCTTCAATCATCTTCGCTATGGAGTCTGCTAACATTTTGTAATCATCCTTTCAAGTTCCTTTCTTTTTTGCCTTCTTTCTTAGTACGCCAATATTATACACCAAAAGTCAGGGAAAGTCAAAGTCAAGGAAAGTCAAAAATCGAAAGTCAAAGTCGATTAAAGCCGATTAGAAGAAAAAATCATACATTTTTCGCATTTTTTTAAGTTTTTTCACATTTTTTGAAAGGGGAGAAAAATCGGCGAAAGTCAAAGTCTTCATCGGTTGAAAAACAAAAAGAGAAGACCTGCCGATGCGGAAAGCACCGATAGGTCTTGACAGAAAAATGTTTCTGTGATATAATAAGGTAGATTTTAATTTGCGTGGTCTTCGAGATAAGCGACAACGTCGGCAACGGTTACGAACTTATGAATGTCTTCATCCTCGATCGTGACACCGAATTTGTCCTCGCAAAGCATAATAAGGTCGGCAAGTTCAATGGAGTTGATACCGAGATCGTTGGCAAGTTCGGACTCCATGGTAATTTCATCGGCATCCAGCTGAAGTTCTTCCACAAGCAGATTTTTTAAGGTTTCAAACATTATAATTTCCTCCGAAAAATAAAATCAGGTTTTCTAAACGTGCTGACAGTGTCAACATCAACGTTTATTATAGTACAAAAAAAACGATTTGTCAAGAGTTTTTTTGAAAACAGATACATTTTATTGTATGTTTTTGCAAAATAACCGTTATTTTCGGACATTTTTTGAGGAAAAGGAGGCAAAATGCGTATATTTTTTCGCCGACCGCTCGCACTTTCGGTATGCCTTGCCGTAGTTGTGGCGTGTCTGTCACTCTCGTGGTCCGATAACTGCAAAGCGATTCTCGCCGTCATTCTCCTCGTGACTGCAATCGGCATCGGAATTTTTTCCGTCCTTCGCCGAAAACGCAACATTATAATTATGACCGCAATTCTTGCGACCTTTGCGACGTCGGCATTGCTCTTCACGTCCTTCCTTTGGTTTCATTCTGTGTCGGAACGCTATTCCGCAAAAATCGGAAAAACCGTAACGGCGGAGGGCTATGTCACCGAACGCCTCACCTCGTCTGCCGTATCGGCAAGATTTTCCGTCCGACTAACCGAATTTGACGGCGAGCGGTGCTACGATAAAGTTCTCCTGCAATGCAATTCCTATTCGACTTTGCAAATCGGGGACTCTTTCCGCCTGCGGGGCAGTGTCAGGGACTTTCAAATCGACGATTCCTATGACGAGCAAATCTCGCTCCAAGCCGACGGATTGGTAGCGGTTCTTGTCTGCGAGGAATCAAAAGACTGCGAAAATTCAGGAAAAACCGTGACGACTCCGGCAATTCTCGCACGCAAGCTCAATCACCGTCTGACCGAAAAACTGTCAACCTATCTCGGAGGCGAGGAGGGGGCTTTGGCATCCGCCATTCTGCTCGGAAACCGTTCCAAACTCTCCGGCAGTACCACATTGGCATTTCGGCGTTGCGGAGTGTCGCACCTCTTGGCACTCAGCGGTTTGCATGTGTCCATCCTCATAGCGATTGTCGAATGGGTATTGGGCAGGGCAAGAATTCCCAAAATCGTCCGTCAAGCAATCATTCCGCCACTTGCAATTTGCTACCTGATTTTAACCGGTTGCTCCGTGTCGACTGTCCGTGCGGTGCTGATGGTGACGGTTCTGTCACTGGCGTTTCTGTCCTCCGAAAGATACGATGCTCTGACGGCTCTCTCGGCAACGCTCTTTTGCATTCTCCTTGCCACACCTTACGCCGTAAAAGACATTTCGCTATGGATGTCCTACGGTGCGACAACGGCAATTATTGTTTTCCTGCCGGCTTTGCGACCGCTTTTGCAGTATGATTTTTGGAAACGAATGCCGAAAATATGCGGAAAATGCTTAAAAGGACTTGTCACCGCAATCGCCACGGGACTTTTTGCGACCTGCGGAATTTTAGCGGTAACCGTCACATCGGTAGGATCGGTGTCGGTTCTGTCCGTCCCGTTGACATTGGTCCTTTCGCCACTTATGACGGTAGCTCTCTTTCTCGGTATTTTGTCCTTCCTTTTGCCGATAAAACCTGTCTTTTTCTTGGCAAAACTGTCTCTTTCGGCAATGCTCGGTATCACCGAACGTGCATCCGAGTGGAAAAACATCCTACTCACGCCGACCGAAAAAGCCGAATGGATTCTGCTCTATATCACGCTTGCCGTCACGGTTTCGGTCGCCGTTTTACCGCTACGCCGAAAATATTTCGTCGCATTGCCCCTCGTTCTGTCAGGCGTTTTTCTTCTGCTCGGTTCGCTCGGCACTTTTCGCTCCGCCGGTATAACCGCCACATCCGTTCACGGTGACGGTGGGGAACAACTGCTCGTGACCGAAGGGAATAACAGCGTTTTGATTGATTTTTCAAGCGGACTTTCCGACACGGTTTATACAATCACGGATTGCCTGTCGGAGTACGGCGAGAGCGAGGTCGGCGACATCGTTTTCACGCATTACCACGCACGGACGGTCTGGTCTTTGCAAAGCATTGCAAAACGGGTAAAGGTCCGCCGAGTGCGACTGCCCGTGCCACGCAACGAAGAGGAAAGTGCCATTGCAAACCGAATCGAGAGCGAGGCGGAGCGACTGAAAATAAAAGTCCGATACGATACGGACGATCTGTCGGTCGATGCCTGCAAAATTTCGTGGTTTTTGCAGACAGGAAACGGAAAACTCGAAACATCGCTCGGTATGACACTCGAAATCGGCGAAACGGTTGTCACGGCAATGTCCTCACAACTCGTCGGCGGTGACGGTTGGATCGAACGCTACGAAAATCTTGTCGGCAGTGACGTTCTCATTATTTTATCGCACGGGAGCGGAACGGCAGAAAAGCAGACAATTCGCCTGCCGGAGAGCGTTTCTCTTGTGATATGGGGCAACGGCGACTGCCAAACCCTGCACCCTTTGACGGACGAGGTCGAGAGATCCTATGTCGGCGAAGAAACCGTCAAAATCCTGCCGTAACTTAACCCAAAATAAAGACTTCACCGTAAAATCCGAAATCTGTGGTTATGTGACAATTTTTTTCATAATTTTTCACATTTTTTTCTCAAAAATGCGTGATAGCCTTAACTTTACGGGTTTATAATATAGGCATTAAAACAAAGTTGGGCAACCAAGGAGGCAAACACTATGGAAAACAACAATTCGAACAATTACACGTATCAGTACACGGCACCGCAAAAGCCGAAAAAAGAACGCAGAAACCGAGGGTTCGGTTGGATTATCGCACTTGCAATTTGCTTTGCCCTTTTGGGAGGCGTGATCGGCGGAGGACTTGTCTGGGGCGTTTCTCACAGCTCTACGGCAGTCGAAAACGGCGGTACGTCTTCTTCCACCACAACCATTCAGCAGGGCAAGCATACTACCACGACAATCAATGTCAATGAAATCGATACGACAAAAGTGATGACACCGGCGGAAGTTTACGCAAAGTACGTCAACTCCACGGTCGGTATTACATCAACCGTCACAAGCACGAACGCATGGGGACAGACGTCTTCGTCCACTGCGTCCGGATCGGGTTTCATTCTCACGGAAGACGGCTATATCGTCACAAATTACCATGTGGTCGAGGGCGGAACGAATATCAAAGTCAGCACCTATGACGGTACATCCTACGATGCAACGATCATCGACTACGATGACGGCAACGACTTGGCTGTTCTGAAAGTCAACGCAACCGGATTTACGCCCGTTGTACTCGGTTCTTCTTCAAACCTCAACGTCGGCGACACGGTGCTGGCAATCGGCAATCCGCTCGGTGAATTGACCTTCTCACTCACGTCCGGTATCGTCAGTGCCCTTGATCGTGAAATCACCTTCTCGGACGGCAGTGTCATGGACCTCATTCAGACCGACTGTGCCATTAACTCGGGCAACTCCGGCGGAGCACTTTTCAATCTCTATGGCGAGGTTATCGGCATTACCAACGCAAAATATTCCGGCAGTTCTTCGTCCGGTGCATCGATCGATAACATCGCATTTGCCATTCCGATCGACAGCATCCGCTCCATTGTCGAAAGTATCATCGAAAACGGCTATTATGTCAAGCCTTATATCGGCGTGACCGTGATTGATGTCACAACGAGCGTCCAAAGTTATTACGGCATTCCGGCAGGTGCGTTGGTGCGTGAAGTGACCTCCGGCGGTCCTGCGGAAACGGCAGGCATCAAGCAGAGCGACGTCATTACGGCGGTGAACGGAACGAATATCACGGGATCTGCCGCACTGAAAAGAGCCATTGCGAAATGCAAAGTCGGCGACACACTCGAGTTGACAATTTGGAGACAGAACAGTACCTTGACGGTAACCGTTACAATCGGCGAAACACAAAGTCAGAACGCAACCAAATCTTGATTTACCGCAATTCCGCAAATCGCTGTTAAGGAAAATCACAATACGAAATAAAGCGATTCAGAAAATCGTAATTTCGAATATTCCGTAAATAAGAAAGCCCCGAAAGGCAACTCCTGTCAGGGCTTTCTTTGTATTTGCTCTTGACAAAATAGTCAAAAAGTGCTATAATAAAACAAGAATACAAAACCGAAAAGGAGTTTTTGTTATGATAAAACTGGTTGCATTTGATTTAGACGGTACTTTGACGCAACATAAAACGAAACTTGAAAAGATGAACAGGTCTGCCCTCACGGCACTCGGAAAAAAATACAAACTGCTCATGGTCGGGGCAGGGCAGTGTATGCGAATTTTTAACCAAATGGAGTTTCCGATTGACATCATCGGCAACTACGGAATGCAGGAAAGCCGATATGACGAAAAGAGCAACACGCAAGTGATGCTGAAAGATGCCGTTTGCCCCTGCGATAAAGCATCCGTTTCGGCAAGAGCCGAGCAGATCCGAACGAAATACGGCTTTACGGAGTACACCGGCGACAGTGTCGAATTTCACCCGTCGGGATGCGTGACGATCGCCCTTTGCGGAACGAGGGCAGATCAAGCGACCAAACTTGCATTCGATCCCGACCGCTCAAAACGGCGGAAAATCTATGACGAGGTCTGCGAACTGTTCCCCGAATATAATGTTTTTGTAGGCGGTTCGTCCTCCTTTGATATGGCACCGAAACCGTACAATAAATATTACGCACTCGACTTGTACTGCCGTGAATACGGCTACGCTCACAACGAGGTCGTTTTCTTCGGAGACGATTACGGCAGAGGAGGCAATGACGAATCGGTCTACCGCTCGGATTTCGGATTCCTCTGCGTTGACGATTACAGAACCTTTGCAAAAATCGCCGAACAATTGCTGTAAAGGACAATAGAAAATGAAAACAATTTATACGATTACCCTCAACCCCGCATTCGATCTGCACTACCGCATGGAGCATTTCGAGGCACAAAAGGAAAATTACGCCGACAGTATTCTCTGTGATGCAGGCGGAAAGGGTATTAACATTTCGAGAGCCTTGAAAGTCAACGGCACAGACAGTACCGCATTTGTCATTTTGGGTGACGAAAACGGACATTCTTTCGAAGAACAGTTAAAGCGGGACAATCTGCACTATGAACCAGTGTGGGTAAATGGCAGAATCCGCGAGAACATTACCCTGCATCCGAGCGATTCCAAAGAAACGAGAATCAGTCTCGACACCTTCCGTGTCAACTCAGATACCCTACAAGTATTGAAAGAAAAAGTCTTGTCTTCCGTCAAATCGGGTGACCTTTTGGCGTTTGCAGGTCGCATTCCGAAAGGGCTTGAAAAATCGGATGTCATCGCATTTCTGAAAACTTTGATTGAAAAAGGTGCAAAAGTCATTGTCGATTCCAACTCCTTTACACCGGAGGACCTTACAAAGATTCACCCGTGGCTTATCAAGCCGAATGAGCAGGAAATCGTTTCGTTCTTGGGAACTCCGATCGAAAATATCGGGGATGCAAAAAATTCTGCCAAAGAACTCGTCCTGCGTGGTGTGGCGGAGCAGGTCATGATCAGTCTCGGCGGTGACGGTGCGGTCTGGTCGGACGGAAAAGACGTAAAAGTTCTCTCCGTTCCGAAACTCGAACATCCCGTATCAACCATCGGTGCAGGCGACAGTACGCTGGCAGGGTTTCTGCACGCAACTGCAAAAGGGGAGAAAATCGATACGATTCTCCGCACGGCAGTCGCTTTCGGTACGTCCGCTTGCTTGACGGCAGGCACACTTCCGCCGAGTCCCGATGACGTTTTTCGTGTTTTTGAACAAACGCAAATTTTGTGAAAATCTCCGAAAACCATAAAATCTCACTGTCAAAGTACTTGTCGGTGAGATTTTTTTGTAAAAAAGTACGAATTTTTCGGCAGAAAATACAAAAAAGGTATTGACTTTTTGGTGAAAATGTTGTAAAATAAGAGCCGAGAAAAATATTGAGGATAAATCATGCCACGATTTTTTGTTGAAACCGAACAAATTACCGATTCCACCGTGAC
The DNA here is from genome assembly GCA_963627065.1 of bacterium. Lineage (GTDB taxonomy): Bacteria > Bacillota > Clostridia > Oscillospirales > CAG-272 > UMGS1865. Next base: position 61,522 of record CAVGAA010000003.1, read on the forward strand.
GGTTGTCGGCGAGAATGCCCACCACATTTCACGATCCCTGCGTATGGCATCCGGTGAAATTATCACCGTTTGTGACGGAAAAGGCACGGATTACACCTGCCGATTGACAAATTTTACCGATACTTGCGTGACAGCGGAAATTCTCTCGCAAAAGCCGTCCGAAGCCGAACCGCCGTATCACATCAAAGTCTTTCAGGCACTGCCGAAAGGCGATAAACTCGATGAAATCATTCAAAAGACCGTTGAATGCGGAGCGTGCGAAATTATTCCGTTTGAAAGCTCCCGTTGCATCGTCCGATTGGGGGACGGTAAAAAGGACCGTGAGCGGACCGAACGCCGACAAAAAATCGCATTCGCATCTGCCGGACAGTGCGGTAGGGGCGTGATTCCGCTCGTGAAGCCTGCCGTAACGTTTGAAAACGCAATCGGCGAGGCATCCAAATGCGACCTGTCGATTTTCTGTTACGAGGACGGCACAGAACCGTTAGGGGAGATTTTGCGGTCGATTCCCGAAATGCCGAAAAGCGTTTCCGTTGTGGTCGGGAGCGAGGGCGGATTCACCCGTGACGAGGCAAATCTCGCCGAAAATGCCGGTTTTCACATTGTGAGTTTGGGAAAAAGGATTCTAAGAACCGAAACCGCCGCAACCTTTGTCCTTGCCTGCTTGGCGGAGGAATTCGAACTCAAAAATCGTTGAATTGACCTGCCGTGACCGATTTTGGTCATTTTGACGGTGCAATTTTTGCCCTCATCGGCAAGTTGCATAAAAAATTTTGGTTAAATTTGTATAAAATATCGAAAAGCCTATTGAAAAATCACAAAAAAAGGTGTAAAATATAGGCAGTATTCGACAAAGAAAACGATACAAAAGGAGTAAAAAGATGTCCAACAAACTGTTTCAAGGTGTCATTCACCAAATGAAGGACGCAATCGACCGTGTAATCGGCGTTGTTGACGAAAACGGTGTCATCATCGCCTGTTCCGAACTTGTCCGCATCGGAGAAATCCGTCAGGGCGTCCGTGAGGAACTGAACTACACGACCGATGCCATTGCATCCGGCGGTTATACCTACCGTCCCATGGTGATCGGTGCAAAAACGGACTATGCCGTCTTCGTGGAAGGCGAAGACAAAATGGCAGAGAAAATGACCAAACTGCTTGCCATTTCTCTGGGTAACATCAAGAATCTGTACGATGAAAAATACGACAAAGGTTCTTTCATCAAAAACATCATTCTCGATAACATTCTCCCCAGCGATATTTATATCAAATCGAGGGAACTGCATTTCAACACCGACGAAACAAGAGTTGTCTATCTTATTAAATTCTACGGCAAGACCGATATGTTGCCTTTCGAGATGCTCCAAAATATGTATCCCGACAAGACAAAGGACTACGTTATCAGCGTAGGCGAACACGATCTGGTCCTTGTCAAAGACGTCAAACCTGACATTGAAATACGTGATGTCGAAAAGATTGCAACCAACATCGCAGACACACTGTCCGCAGAGTTCTACACGAAAGTCGCAATCGGTATTTCCACTGTTGTCGACAATATCAAGGACTTGGCACGTGCATACAAAGAGGCTCAGATTGCAATTGAGGTCGGAAAAGTCTTCGAAACCGAAAAGAGTATCATCAGTTACGACAATCTCGGTATCGGACGTTTGATTTATCAACTGCCGACCACGCTTTGCGAAATGTTCTTGTCCGAAGTCTTCAAGCGTGGCAGTCTCGAAACGCTCGACCGTGAAACGCTCCAAACCATTCAAAGTTTCTTTGAGAACAACCTCAATGTGTCCGAAACATCGAGAAAACTGTTCGTTCACCGCAACACGCTCGTTTACCGTTTGGAAAAAATCCGCAAGTTGACGGGACTCGATTTGCGTGAATTCGACCATGCAATCACCTTCAAGGTGGCACTTATGGTCAAAAAGTACCTCAATTCCAAACCCGTCAAATTCTAAACGGTCTTCAAAATGGAAGAAGAAAACAACTATTTCCCGAACGAAGAAAAACAACCGTCCGACAACCTCCCGCAACCGGAGATGCCGAAACATACCGAAAAGAAAATCGGTGTCGGTCTGTCGGTTTTCATTACCTGCATAGCTCTTGTCATTGCAATTCTCCTCACGTGGACTTTGACATCCGTAAATATCAAGGGTGCTTACTCCAAAAAGTTGCAGGAACAGCAGAATCGTTACAATGAACTGATTGAAAACTATCAGAATTCCGACAGCGATAACCTTTCGATTCTCCGTGAAATGATCGAGGCTTATTCGCTCTATGCGGACAATCTTGACGAGGACGAAATGCTCTCGTATGCTTTCAAAGCCTATGTCGAGGCAACCGGTGACGTCTATGCGGAGTACTATACCGCCGAGGAGTATGCTGAACTCGTAGCCGAGAACAACGGCGACTTTTGCGGAGTCGGCATTACGGTGGTGCAATCGTCCGTCACATACAGCGGATCGGATCGCAAAGTTTATCAGGTCATCGAAGTTTACGAAAATTCGTCGGCACTGGAATTCGGGATGCAGTCGGGCGACTTGGTCTATGCCGTCAAAGACGGAGAAACATGGAAAACGGTTGACGAACTCGGCTACACCAAAACCCTGCAACTCATGCGTGGGGAGGAGGGAACGCAGGTGACGTTTATGCTCCTGCGGAAAAACGGCGAAAATTACGAGCAGAACACCTTGACATTGACTCGCAAAAAACTCGTCACGCACTCGGTCAGAATCAAAGTTTCTACCATCGATGCAACGGTCGGAATCGTCAGCATTTCGGGATTCGATCTCACCACGCCGACACAGTTCAAAGCAGGTATCAACAGCCTGCTCGAACAAGGTGTTGAACATTTCATATTCGATGTGCGGAACAATCCCGGGGGCGACCTCCGTTCCATTTCGGCGGTTCTGTCCTATTTCCTCGATGCAGGTGACAAAATCATCGATGCAATCAACAAAAACGATAAGGTTTCCGCAACCTATTGCGTAGAAGCCTGCACTTATGTGGGGGATTATGCCGGTTGCAGTGTCGCTGAAGAAGAAATCGGAATGTACAAAGACCTCGATTTTGCAATTCTCTGCAACGGCAATACCGCATCCGCCGCCGAAGTTTTTGTGGCAACACTCCGTGACTATCGGGAGGAAAAAGGCTTCCGCACGGAAAACATCATCGGAACGCAGACTTTCGGCAAGGGCATTATGCAAACGACCACATCCGTGCCTTTTTCGGACGGAACGGTCGCATATCTCAAACTGACCACACATAAATACGTAACCAAATGCGGAGTTTCCTATCACGGAATCGGAATCGAACCCGACAACAACATCGAATTGAGCGAAGATGCTCAGAAAAAGTCATTGTCGCTCCTCGATGAAACCGACGATGCACAACTCCTCTCGGCAATCACATTACTGAAAAAATAAATCGCATTTTATAATAAAAGAGGCATAAGAAAATGGCAAAGGCAAAGAAGATTTCCTATACACAATCCGGTTATCAAAAATTGATTGACGAACTCAACTATCTCAAAAACGAGAAGCGTGAGAAGATCAAAAACGACATTGCGGTCGCACGTTCCTTCGGTGACTTGTCCGAGAACTCCGAGTATGATGAGGCAAGAAATGAGCAGGCAAAGAACGAAGCGAGAATCAAAGAACTCGAAGAAATGCTCGAAAATGCCGATATTATCGACGAATCCACGGTGGATTACAGCAAAGGCTGTCTCGGATCGACCGTAAAACTTACCATTAACGGCGGTGAACCCGTTTCGTTTGCACTGGTCAGTTCCAATGAGGCAAATCCGACAGAAAAGAAAATTTCCGATCAGTCTCCGATCGGTGCGGGACTCATCGATATGTGTGCAGGTGAAGAGAAAGACATCGAAACACCGGTCGGTAACATTCACATTGTCGTCCTTGAAGTCGGGAAAACCGCGAGTGCACCGAAGACCGAGACTGAGAAGGCAGGAAACTAATCGAATCTGCAAATCATTTAAAGGGGAATCTGACAAAAGATTCCTCTTTTTTAAGGTAATTTTTTGATGTAATTTTTTGAGGTAAGAATTAAGAATATGGAAGAAAAACACGAAGCACACGAGGTGGCGGAACAGTCCGGTTTCCTGCGTTGGTTGGACAATTTCTGGTATCATTACAAATGGCAGACGATAGGCGTCCTATTCGTTGTTATTTTGTTCGCCGTCACGATTCCGCAATGCACCAAAAACGACGAAGACAGTATCACGGTGACCTTTGCTGGCAATTATACCATGTCGGCGGACGAGCAGAAAACATTGAAAAATCTGCTTTACGCTTATACGGACGGCAGTGTCACACTGGGGCAGTACAGTATTTATACCGAAGACGAAATCATCAAAAACAACACCTATAAAGATTCGACCACGGGCGGGGAAAAAGTCGATATTTCGGGCAAAAACAGTGCCAAAGGTTTTAATCAGGAGCAAATTCAGTCCATTCAAAGTTATCTCATGACCGGTGATTGCGGAATTTTCATCGTCAGCGAATATGTATACGAGAACTGGTTTGACGGCAGAATTCAGATTGTCGAAAATAAGCGTTTGGGCGACCTGCAGATTTACGAAGACTATGGGGCAATCCGCATTTTTTCGGCAGATTGCCGAGTCCTTCTGACAAGGTCTGTTTTAGGCGAAACATCTAAGGACAAGAATTTTGCAGAGGTCCAGGCCTTTTATGCACTTCTCACGGGAGAAAATACCGCCGAAGCGGAATAAAATTTGCGAAAACTATGTACAAAAACGCATTTTTGTGGTAAAATATAAGTGGTAAAATATAAAGAGAAAAAAGTCAATACGAGGGACAACAAAATGGAAAACAAAAAATACAGTCGCACGCAACACGGCGAGCGGAACGGTCGCAGTGACAGAAACGGTCGCAACGATACCGCAAAAAAGCCGTACGGAGATAAAAAAACCTATTCGGACAGAAAGCCGAAAAATTACGGAAATGATGACAAAAAAGGCGAAAAGAGATTTACAAAAGGCAACGCCAAGCCCTATAACCGCCAAACAACGAAACCTGCCGTAAAGGTTGAAAAAATTGAAAAGCCCGAAATCGAAAACGAGGGCATTCACGGCGATTATGAAAACGGAGCGGTTATCGGTCGCAATGCCGTCAGGGAACTGCTCAAAAGCGAACGGGCAATCGATAAAATTCTCGTCCAGAAAGGCGAACGCACCGGTTCTATCACCGTTCTGGTCGCCGAGGCGATTGCAAGAAAAATTCCGGTTATTGAGGTCGAAAAGCCGAAACTTGATGCACTCTCGGATTTTGCACCGCATCAGGGCATTGTCGCTATGGCGGCAGAAAAGGAGTACTGCTCGGTCGAGGACATTCTGAACATCGCCAAAGAGAGAGGGGAAGCCCCCTTGATCGTCATTTGTGACGGTGTGACAGATCCTTACAATTTGGGGGCAATCATCCGTTGTGCCGAATGTTGCGGGGCTCACGGACTTATCATTCCGAAACGCCGTGCCTGCGGTTTAACGCCTCTTGTCACAAAAGCATCGGCAGGTGCTATCGAGCATCTCGCCATCGCAAAAGTGCCGAATATCGCATCGGCGGTTTCAGAACTCAAAGAGGCAGGCGTGTGGGTTTATTCCGCAGAAGCAGGCGGAGGAGAACTCTGGAAAACCGATCTCACCGGTCCGTGTGCAATTGTAATGGGCAGTGAGGGCGACGGCGTATCGCAAATCGTCAAAAAATCCTGCGACGGAATCATTTCCATTCCGATTTACGGGCAGGTCAATTCCTTTAACGTATCGACGGCAACGGCAATCATTTTAGCCGAAACCGCAAGACAGCACCATAAAAACTGACCAATCAATCGAATGAAACGGAGGCGGATGCATGAAAAACAATCAAAAGAACCGTAATGAAGATAAAAGTACCGACGAACTGTTGAAAAAATTGCAGGCATCCGTCATAGCCGATCAGGAAAACGAGCAGAAAAGCAAAGCGGATGCGGACGAAAGAGCCTTTCAGTCCAAAATCGAGGGAATGCTCCGAGGCGTGACGGGCGAGGAACCGAAAAAAGCCGAAAAGCCCGAAAAAGCCGAAAAGGCGAAAAAGAGTGAGAAAAAGCCGACAGAAAAGCCGATAGAAAAAACGGTCGAAAAAACAGTCGAAAAGCCGACAGAGAAGCCGACAGAGAAGCCGACACCCGAAAAAACTTCTCATATTCCGGAGGCTCTGCGAATTGTCACCGAGGGCAACCCGAATGAATCGAAATCGATAGAAAACGGCGAAAAGCAACCGAAAAAAGAAGAAAAAGAAGAAACGAAAGACATTCCCACACCGACCGAAAAACAGGAGAAACCCGTGCAGGAACAGAAAAAAACGCAGGTCACACCGAAAAAATCGATGACAGAAACGAAACCGACCGAACAAAAATCGGTTGAGAGAAAGCCGGTCGAACAAAAGCCGATTGCACCGAAAGCCGAACCGAAGAAAGCAGAGCCTAATTTCACAAGACCTGCCGAAAAAACAGCCGAAAAAACGACCGAAAAAACGATTGAAAAGCCGGTCACTGTTGCACAGCCTGCCCCAAAAACGGAGCGGAAACCGATTGTCATCGGTGGAGAAAAAGGGGCAACCTCCGCAAATCCGATTGTCATCAAGCCACGCAAAACGGCACGCATGACAACACCGCCGACACCGACCGCAAAAGCCGAAACGAAACAGACACCGATTGTAATCAAACCGCCGACACAGGCAGAACAACCGACCGAAAAAGCAGTTGCGAAACCTGTCGAAAAAGTGGTCGAAAAACCAATAGAAAAAACGATTGAAAAGCCTGCCGAAAAGAAAGGCTCGACCGGTATGAGCATTCCGAAAACACGCATTTCGGCTCGCCCGTGGGAAAACTCGCAGGCAACGGAAAGTGTGCAAAAGCCTGCCGAAACCGTGCAGAAACCGGTTCAGACAACGCAAAACGCACCGCAGAGAACGGCAAAAATGCCCCAAAAAGCAACGTCCCAACTCATCAAAAAGCCGGTGCAGAAAAAGCCGATGCCTGCAACTCCTCTGCCGGAGGATAATCATCTGCGGGAATCACTCGAAGACACTGCCAGCGATGCGACAAGCACGCCGGCACACGATCAAGAACCGCAAAAAAATGAAAATGCCGTCAATCAAAAGCCGACCGCAAGCCCGAGAACACGGCGAAAAGTGGTCGAAACCATTGCCACGGTTGACGATCCGCTCGCCTATACCGAGCTGAAAACGGGACTTGACGAGGACGACATCGCCATGATGTTCGAACTCGGCTACGACAACGAACTGGGGCATCTCATCGGTGTCGGAAATATGAAAAAAATGCGTCGGGAGTATAAAAAAAAGCACGAGGAGAAAGAACACCGTCGTAACCGTGCATCCTTCGGTTTCCGAGGCGTTGACAGTACCGAGGGTGAGGACGGCAGGACCGCCCAAACCGCATACCGCCATGACCGCACATGGAATATCTGGCGAATGATTTTGACGGGGCTTTGTATGCTCCTTCTGGCACTGCTCGACATCGAAGGATTGAACGCAACCGTCGATTCTTACCGTGCGTCCTACGGTTGGTTGTTCTCTGCCGTATCGCTCCTGCTCCTGCTTGCCTCGGCATCACTGTCGCATCGGCAAATCGATTCCGGCTTGCGTAACCTCTGGCGTTTTTCGCCGACACCTTACTCGGTCATCTCCGTCCTGACGCCTATTGCAGTTCTTTACAGCATTGCCGTCCTCGTATTAGGGGACAAAATGACTTTGCAACCGATCGGATTCGGTATGGCGACTGCCTATTTTCTGACGACCGTCTGTGACCTGATCCGCATCTGCAACGAAATGCGAACGCTGAACCTCATTCTCTCGGACGGCAAAAAATACGTTCTTGACGTTGCAGAACCGAGAAAGAAAAAAATGCGGATGGCGAGAGGGGGAAAAATCGTTCGGATCGTCAATGACGAAATCGGCGAAAATCTCTACCGTGTCCGCCAATGCGAACGCCTTGACGGCTTCTTCGGACGGTGCAACGATTTTTCGGGATCGGCAAAGCCCTTTACGGTCCTGCTCATTCTCATGTTCGCCCTGTCAATTTTGTGTGGATTCTTTGGTGCGGTCAAATCGGACGATTTCGCAACGGGGCTTTCCGCATTTGCTACGGCACTCTGTTTTACCGTTCCGACCTCTGCCGTGTACCTTTGGTTCTATTCTCTGGAACGGGCAAACAAAACGCTTGCAAAGAGCGGATCTGCCCTCGTCGGTGACGGCTCTGTCGGCGAGTACAGTCAAAAAAAGACGGTCATTTTCGACGATAACGAACTCTACACCGAGCAGAAATGCACGCAGATTCTGGCACGCAACAACGAAAATTGCAAGGAAGATTTACGCATTGCAGGCATCGTTTTCCGCAAACTTTCCAAAACTTACGATGCCGTAGGCATGAAAATGTCGCAAGATTCGAGCGATGCACAAATTCCCGTCAATATCTTGCGGACCGCAGAAAAAGGTGTGGAGGCACGAGTCGACAACCGTCACGGCGTTATCATCGGCACGGCAGAATTCCTCAAAGAAAACAACATCTCCGTTCCGCAAATGCCAGAACCGCAAGGAAATGTCAGTGTGATGTACGTGGTGATTGACGGCAGACTCCGCCTTTCCTATGAGATTGCCTATACAACGTCAAGCGACTTCGATTCTATGGTCGAGATGCTTGCCAAAGCCGATACCGTAGCGATTGAAACTTACGATCCGAACCTCAATCAGGCATTTCTTGCACGCAGCCGCGGAGAAAATGCACCGTTCATCCGAGTTTATAATTCCGGTAAATACGAAAGCGATATTGCCGATACCGTCATCGATTCCGGTATAATTACGAAAGGGAAAGAAACCGACATCGTAAAACCTGTCGCAATTGCGGGAAAAGTCAGGCAAAGACGGCACGTCCTCTTTATTATGCTCACCGTCACGGCGGTTTTGGGAGCAGGTGCTTGCGGATTTCTCACCGCTATGCCGAATCTCTTGTCTGCGGGGGCGAAAATTCTTTTGCCGACCGTATACAGACTTTTCTGGGATATCGTTATCACAATCGCATCTTTCGGCTACGGCTTCCGCAAATAACATCCGCAACTTTCACATTTACTCATCTTTGCGATATTTCGAAAAGGAAAAATGCAATGAAACAAAGCAAAAAGGTCACAAAACTGCCTAACAGTACCATTCTCAAATCGGTTTCCAAACCTGGGCGATACGCCGGAGGGGAGTACGGGCAGATCATCAAGGACAAAGAAAAAGTCAAGGCACGGTTTGCGTTCTGCTTTCCGGACACCTATGAAATCGGAATGTCCAACCTCGGCGTGCGACTGCTTTACGGTGCGTTGAACCGCCACCCCGACGTTTGGTGCGAACGTGTCTATGATCCGTGGGTGGATATGCAGGAGCAAATGAAAGCACACGATCTGTCGCTCGTGGCACTCGAAAGCGGTGATCCGCTCGATGTTTTCGATTTTGTCGCTTTCACTCTGCAATACGAAATGAGTTATACCAATGTTCTCAATATGCTCGATCTGGCAGGCATTCCCGTCAGAACCTGCGACAGAGCGGAGGACGATCCCATTATCATCGGCGGTGGACCTTGCTCATTCAACCCCGAACCGGTTGCCGACTTTTTCGACCTTTTCAACATCGGCGAAGGCGAAAATATGCTCCCGAGCATTGTCGAATTGTATATCAGAATGCGGGACGAAGGGCGTTATACCCGTGCGGAATTTCTGCACGAAGCCGCAAGGACCATTCAGGGCGTTTACGTACCGTCGCTTTATAAAGTGACCTACCACGAGGACGGCACGGTCGAAGCCTATACGCCTGTTTATGACGATATTCCGAAGACCGTTACAAAACAAATCGTGCGTGACTTGGACCAAGTCTATTTTCCCGACAAAGTCGTCATGCCGTATATCGAAACGGTGCATGACCGCATTATGCTCGAAGTTTACAGAGGGTGCATCAGAGGATGCAGATTCTGCCAAGCAGGTATGATATACCGTCCCGTCCGTGAAAAAACGCCGGACGTCCTCAACGAGCAGGCAAAATGCCTTTTCGACAGTACCGGTTATGAGGAAATGTCGCTCTCGTCCCTGTCGATCAGTGACTATACCCAACTCGAAGGACTTTGCGACAAACTCTTGGCGTGGACAGACGAAAATATGGTCAGTATGTCGCTCCCGTCCCTGCGTGTCGACAATTTCAGCAAAGAACTCATGGACCGAATCGAATCGGTGCGTTCCTCATCGCTTACTTTCGCTCCGGAAGCAGGTACGCAAAGACTGCGTGACGTCATCAACAAAAACGTGCATGAAGAAGACGTCCTGCGGTCCATGAAAGTCGCATTCGATGCAGGCAAAACGGCGGTGAAACTGTACTTTATGGAGGGACTGCCGACCGAAACGCTCGATGACATCGAGGGAATTGCCAAACTTGCCGAACGGGTTGTCGAATCCTATTACGAGAATCCCAACCGACCGAAAGGCAAGCAGGTCACCGTCACAATCAGTGTTTCCTGCTTTATTCCAAAGCCCTTTACGGCATTCCAATGGGAACCGCAGGACACAATGAAAATGCTTGCCGAAAAGCAGGAATATCTCAAAAGCAAAATTACGAACCGCCATGTGAAATATGTGCATCACGATGCAAAAGTCAGTCTTATTGAGGCGGTTTTGGCAAGGGGCGACCGCCGACTTTCGGATGCACTCGAACTTGCCTGCCACGAGGGCTTCAAATTCGATGCGTGGGATGAATATTTCGATTATGACAAATGGATGGATATATTCAAACGGACCGGAGTCGATCCCGATTTCTACGCCCATAGGCGTTGGGGACTTGACGAGGTTTTGCCGTGGGACATTATCGACTGCGGTGTATCGAAAGAATTCTTCCGTCGTGAGCGTGACCGAGCGTATGCCGAAAAGACCACACCGAACTGCCGAGAGCAATGCTCCGCCTGCGGGGCTAACAAACTGGGAGGAGAGAGAGCGGTCTGTCCGCACGTCAATCCTTATCCGCCCGAAGAACCGACCGTTCTGCCACGCAAAATGATTCCGAATCGGCAGGAGATTATGGCTCGGTGGACGAAAGCCGAAATGCCGTTTGTTATGCGAATCAAATTCCGCAAAGTCGGCAGTCTGCAATACATTTCGCACCTTGACTTGCAAAGAACGCTTGCACGGGTGCTTGTCAGAGCCAATATTCCCATGTGGTACACGCAAGGCTTCAATCCGCATGCCAAAGTGACATTCGGTCTGCCCCTCTCGGTCGGGACGGAAAGCGAATGCGAATTTCTCGATCTGCGTCTGGATCGTAACATTCCGCCGTCGGAACTGGTCGAACATCTCAACCGTGAATTGACCGAGGAAATGAAAGTCCTCGATGCCTATATTCCGACAAGCAAATTCAGTGACATCGGTTGGGCAAGATACGAAATGGACTTCTCCTTTACGGGAGCGAATGCCGAAACCGCCGAAAAAATGCAAGCCCTCTTTACAACATCCCCGCTTATGATGACCAAAAAGGGAAAAGCAGGGGAGCGTGACATCGACATTGTTCCGATGATTAAAAACTTGACCGTCATATCGCCGTGCGAAGGGAAAATTCACCTCTCGGCAATGCTGTCCGCCGGCAGTGCCTGCTATCTCAATCCCGAATTCCTTGTCACCGCCGGAAAAGAACATCTCGGAATTCTCTCGGGCAATCCCGCAGAGGAAAGCTACCGCATTTTGCGGACGGAGGTCTATCTTACGGACGGAGTCACGGTTTTCCGCTAATTTCGTCAGAATTCAAAACATTTACAGCCGGACGGTTAAGAGTCCGGCTGTTTTACATCGATATGGCGGAATGTTGAAATAAAAGCGGTTTTTTTCGAATATTTTGGTCAATCTTGGTCTTGACAATTCCGAAAAAAAGGTATATAATATTACGGTTGAAAAAGTGAGGAAAGTTTCTCACAAAAAAGGCAGGTAATTACTATGTCAGAATCAAACATTTTGTTCAGTTTGGCACTTGCAATGGTCGCAGGACTTTTCGTGTCCAGACTGATGAAACCGTTGGGACTTCCTGCGGTTACATCCTACCTCATTGCAGGTATCATCATCGGACCGTTCGCACTTGGCAGACTCGGCATCACGGGACTGTTTTCAAGCCTCGATTCGCTCTCTACAATGGGCGGTCTTGTGCAGGATGTCGCTCTTGGCTTCATCGCATTTGCAATCGGTAACGAGTTCAAACTTTCCGACCTCAAACATACGGGCAAGCAGGCGGGAGTTGTCGGTGTCGTACAGGCGGTAACGGCAATGATTGTCGTCGATGCGGTCTTAATCGGTCTGCATTTCATACTCGGCGAGGACGTCCTTCCGCTTTCCGTCGCAATCACTTTGGGAGCAACGGCAACGGCTACCGCTCCGGCGGCAACGCTTATGGTCGTTCGCCAATACAAAGCAAAAGGACCTTTGACCGATATTCTATTGCCGGTTGTCGCACTTGACGATGCGGTGGGACTTGTCTGTTTCTCGGTGTCTATCGGTGTCGCTCAGGCAGTCGAGGGCGGTGCCGTCAGTGTGGTTTCCATTCTGGTCAATCCGCTTTTGGAAGTCTTCCTTTCACTCATTCTGGGTTCGGTCGCCGGTGTCATTTTCACGGCAGTCGAAAGTCTTTTCAAATCCAACAGCAAGCGTCTTTGCCTCTCCATTACCTTTGTTCTGCTTACCATTGCCGTGTCGCAGGTCGAGTATACCTTTGACAGCGGAATCAAGATTTCTTTTTCGTCCCTGCTTGTCTGCATGATGCTCGGAACACTTTTCTGTAACCTTTGCAAATCTGCGGACGAATTGATGGGGAAGACCGATAAATGGACCATGCCCCTTTATGTTCTGTTCTTCGTTATCAGCGGAGCGGAACTCGATTTCAGTGTCTTTTCGAGTTTTGCCGTCATCGGAGTCGGTTTGGCTTACGTTATTTTCCGTTCGTTCGGCAAGTGGATTGGTGCTTATGTCAGTGCAAAAGCAACCGAATGTCCGCCGTCTGTCGTGAAATATCTCGGCATTACGCTCTTGCCTCAGGCGGGCGTTTCAATCGGTATGTCCATTACCGCCGCCGCATCGCTCTCAAACGGTTCGCTCGTGCGGAATATCGTGCTGTTTGCAGTCCTCATTTATGAACTGGTCGGACCGTCCCTCACCAAGTGGGCTTTGATTAAAGCTGGGGACGTTACGCCAAAGCCGGTCGACACGCAGAAAACCAAAGTTTCGGTTGCCGAAATGTTTGCCGACGATGTTGACGAAGACGACACGAAGTAACGAACAGTGAAAATTGAATAAGTTGCATGTATAAGAAAATCCCACTGTCGGACCGAAAGGCGAGGCAGTGGGAATATTTTTAGTTTTCAGCGTTCTTTTCGTCGCTCAACGGAATATCCGAACCCATAAGAATCAACTTTCTTGCCTGCGGAATCTTAAAGAGCAGAACAGCACCGACAACGACAAGCACTGTTTCGGGGAGCATATAAGCACCGTTATAAAGGAAGGAGTAGAGGAACGGGCGGTTGACGAAACTCGAGCCGAACACGACGAATTCTTCGTAATTTGCCCAAAGGACGAATCCTGCGATAAAGTGCGTAACAAATCGGAGCAGACTTGCCAAGACAACGCCCAGAATGCAACCTTTGTCGCCGTGACGGCGGAACAGACCTGCCAAACCCAAAACCGTGAAAGCGATAATGTAATCGAGGAAAAGCGAGCCTATGAGCATTACGGGTGTTAGTCCCCATGAAAAAATACCGCCTTGCAGAATCTGAAACCATGAGAAGAGGAAGGATGTTGCAAGCCCCCAACGCAGACCGTGTCTTATCGAAATCAGCATAACGGGCAGTGTCGAGAAGAGTGTAACAGAACCGCCCCAAGGCAATTTGTAGATTGTTGCGAAGGAGAGGGCGACAGAAAGGGCGAGCATCAAACCGCATTCCGCCAAGGTGATAAGTTTTTTGTTTCTTGTTTGCATATAAGAAACCTCCAAAATAAAATACCGCACACATCTGCGTACGGTAAATGAGGTAAAACCTACCTTATAAATACTCCCTACGCCGGTATTATCCGTATCAGGTTAAGGGTTCGGCAAAGCCGTCTCAGCATCAGCCAATGGCATCAGCACCCCCGATTTTATGCGGTTCGTGACGTATTATAGCACAAAAGTGCCGACTTGTCAAGGGAATTTGCAAGACTTCCGCAGAAAATCAAAAAAAATTTTATTTTTTCTTGAAACCTATTGACAAAGCAGGCACGCTGTGATATAATAACACTTGAACAATTATTCAACTATCGAAAGGCGAGCGTATGAAAGAACTTCCGCAATGCAAAGAGCATGAAACGCACCCCGAACGCATGAATGAGGCAATAGGGAATATGCCGGACGAAGACAGCCTTTTCGCACTGGCGGACCTTTACAAAATCTTCGGCGACAGTACAAGACTCCGCATTCTGTATGTTCTGTACGAAACCGAACTTTGCGTTTGCGATATTGCGGAACTCTGCGGTATGACGGTTTCGGCAATTTCGCACCAACTGCGAATCTTAAAGCAATCAAGGCTCGTAAAATACCGCAAATCGGGAAAAAGCGTTTTCTATTCGCTCGATGACGAGCACGTGCATTCCATTCTCGCACAAGGCATCGAACACCTGAATGAAAAGTAAATAACAGAGGATACCTCTGAAATTATAAGGAGAATTTACCATGAAAAAGAATTACAAACTTGACGGACTCGACTGTGCAAACTGTGCCGCAAAAATCGAGAAGAACATCAAAAAACTGGACGGTGTCACCGATGCCACGGTCAGTTTCTTCGCACAGAAATTGGTTCTCGAAGCGGATGACGACAAATTTGACGAGATAGTCAAAAAAGTTGCCGAAATCGTACACCGTGTCGATCCAGACTGCACCATGATTCTGTGATATGAAACTGTTCGGATTAACAAGAAAGCAGACGAATCATCTGCTACGCATCTCAGGGGCAGGCATTCTGCTCCTCCTTGCGGTTATACTGGAAAAAGTCGGCGTATTGCCGGCGGATGTGCGATACATCGCCATTCCGGTTTTCGCAATTCCGTATTTTCTTGTCGGCTATGACGTGCTGTGGTCGGCAATTCTCAATATCGTTCACGGGCAACTCATGGACGAGCATTTTCTCATGATGATTGCAACGGTCGGAGCATTCGTTTTAGGGGAGTACCCCGAGGCGGTCTTCGTTATGCTTTTCTATCAGGTCGGCGAACTGTTCCAGAGTATTGCGGTCGGCAGGAGCCGGAAATCCATAGCAAGTTTAATGGACATTCGACCGGATGTCGCAACGGTCGAACGGGACGGGCAGAAGGTCACACTCTCACCGGATGAAGTCGCAGTCGGTGAAATCATCGTCATTCGTCCCGGGGAGAAAATACCCCTTGATGGTAGCATTGTCGAGGGCGTGTCCGAACTCAATACCGTGTCGCTCACGGGAGAATCGGCATTGCGTGACGTGCAGGCAGGCGATTCAGTCATCAGCGGTTGTGTCAATGTCAGCGGACTGTTGCGTGTAAAAGTCGAAAAGCCTTTCGGCGAATCGACGGTTTCAAAAATTCTCGAACTGGTCGAAAATTCCGAACTGGTCAAATCCAAGACAGAAAACGCCATTACGAAATTTGCAAGAATTTACACACCTGCGGTCGTGGTCGGAGCGGTTCTGCTGGCGGTTATCCCGTCACTCATTACGGGCGATTGGACAACGTGGGTATACAAAGCACTCTGCTTCTTGGTCGTGTCCTGCCCGTGTGCGTTGGTTATTTCCGTACCGCTTTCCTATTTCGGCGGTTTGGGGGCAGCGTCCAAAAGGGGTGTTCTCATCAAAGGAGCAAACCATTTGGAGGCATTGGCATCGCTCAAAATTGCCGTCTTCGATAAAACCGGAACGCTTACGAAAGGCTCATTCGAAGTGACGGATGTCAACCCCGTAGGAATGGAAAAAGCAGAGTTGTTGCGACTTTCGGCATCGGCGGAGCAGTACTCTAATCACCCGATTGCAAGTGCTTTGCGGAACGCAAAGATTGATGCATTGTCACCTGCGACGGATGTGGCGGAACTTGCCGGTTACGGTGTCGGGGCTACGGTTGAAGGGCATAAAATTTTGGTCGGTAACCGCCGTTTAATGGAGAAAGAAAACATTTCCTACACACCGTCGGCGGAACTCGGAACGATTGTATATGTCGCTCGCGACGGTAAATTTGCGGGATCCGTCCTCATTTCGGACGTCGTAAAGCCCGAAACGGCGGAAGCATTGGCGGAACTGCGAAAGAACGGTGTCGCAAGACTCGAAATGCTCTCCGGCGACCGTGAAGAAGTCGCAAAATCGGTTGCAAACGAATTAGGGCTTGACGGTTACCGTGCGGAACTTTTGCCGGCGGATAAAGCCGACGAGGTCGGTCGGATGCTTGCGGAAAAAACTTCGGGAACGCTTGCGTTTGTCGGAGATGGTGTCAACGATGCACCGGTTTTGGCTCGTGCAGATGTCGGAATTGCAATGGGGGCTTTGGGATCGGATGCCGCAATCGAGGCAGCGGACGTGGTCTTAATGGACGATGATCCGAGAGGCATCGCAAAAGCCGTCAAAATCGCACGCAAAACAAGAGTCATCGTGTGGGAAAATATCATATTCGCACTCGGTATCAAACTCGGATTTTTGGCTCTCTCGGCATTCGGACTTGTCTCCATGTGGGCTGCCACGTTCGCAGATGTCGGCGTTGCCGTTATCGCAATTCTCAACGCAATGCGTGCAGGAAAATAAATATTCAGGTCACCTCTAAAAATTCCGCCCACATCTTGAAATCTTTCGCAAGATGTGGTATAATAACGGTAGATGAGTTATGAAAAAAAGGAAAGATAGGAAAAACAAATGGTATTTTTGCTTCTTGCGGTGTTTGCGGGCTCTGTAAAAGGCTTTTGCGGAAAGAAAATCAGCGGGTATGCCGAAAGCGTTTCCGCCTGTGTGCAGATGAATCTGTGGCGGATGGTACTGTGCTGTATCATAGGGGTGATACTGTCGCTTGCAACCGGTGCAACGTTGCGTCCGAGTTCGTGGACCGAAACGGCAATTTGGCTGTTGTCGGGCTTTTCCACGGCGATATTCATCATCAGTTGGACTCTTGCCGTCCGAACCGATGCCTTTATGTTGGTCAGTGCGTGTACAACCGCCGCATTTCTGATTCCGCTTCTGTTCGGCTTTTTTTCTGTTTCACGAATCACTCGGTGTAAAGCAGATCATCGGAATGCTGTTTATCGTTGTGGCGATTCTTCTGCTTGTCCGGTATAACAACTCCATCAAAGCCAAACTCGGCATTCGACAATTGCTCCTGCTCCTGCTCGTGTTTGCTTCGCAGGGCTTTGCCAGCGTGTCGCAAAAACTCTTTACATTTTACGTTCCGAACGGCAACAATTCGGTGTTCAATTTCTACACTTTTCTGTTTGCACTGGTCGGTCTGCTCCTATGGCAGGGGGGACACCTGATACGCAATCCGCACGATCGGCAAAAAATCCCCTTCGGGAAGGTTGCGGGCTTCATCGTTATCATGGCGGTGATGCTGTTTGCAAACTCTTATTTCCTGACCGCCGCAACCGAAACAGTCCCTGCGGTGATTCTGTACCCGCTCAACAGCGTACTCTCGCTTGCTCTGAGCGTGCTGATGGCAATCGTATTTTTCAAGGAACACATGACAAGGTACAGCGTGGCAGGTCTGCTTTGTACCCTAATTTCCCTGCTCCTGACGAATCTGTAAGAAAGAAAAAGAGTACCCCTCCGAGAATTGGGAAAAGGTCACACTTCCGCACGATTATCTCGCAGGCGACGGCAAATCGGAAATAACGGCTTGCAAGGAGGGGGAAGACAAGACCTTGGGACTCTGTCCCAAACCCTTAATCCCTCATTATTGAACAGCGTTTGTATTACAATTACCCCTGAAGTGTCATAAATTGTGACATTCGGGGGCTTTTTGACAGTTGCAAGGTTGCGGAATTTTCTGTATAATATTTGCATATTATTCCAACGGAGGGCTATTTATGCATTCCACAATACCGATGCGGGTAGCAAAATTCGGTCACATCGTTCTGTCGGTCGCCATAGTTGTACTGGCAAGTCTTATTTTTGCCAATGTCGAACTGGAATATCTTGTATGGAAATCGGTCTGCGGTGCGATTCTGGTACTTCTGGGGGCTGTAAAGATTGTCGGCTACGCATCCAAAGATTTATACCGTCTGGCGTTCCAATACGATCTGGTATTCGGTTGCATTCTGGTCGGTGTCGGCGTGGTCTTTCTGACAAGACCGCAAATGACGGTTGAAATTGCCGGAACGATTTTGGGGCTTGTCGTTTTCAGCGACGGTGTGATCAAAATTCAGGTTGCACGCCACGCCAAAAAATTCGGCATTACGCTCTGGTGGATGATTATGGTCTTTGCCGGCTTGGCATCGGTCGGCGGTCTGATGGTCGCCATTTACCCGTGGGAAAATCTCACGCAGGTTTTGACGAAATATCTCGGAGTCATGTTCTTTATCGAGGGCATTATGAGTGCCTGTACGGTCTTGACGTCCGTCCGTGTCGTAAAGTACGAGGACAATACTACATTTCATTGAGGTCATAACAACATTATTTGTTGTGATAATATAAATAAGGTTTACAAAAACAAATTATTAAAGTGAGGACAAAACAATGAACGCAAACGAAGTAAAAGCAAAAATCAAGGAAATGCTCTGTGACAGACTGGGAATCGATGAGAGTGCACTCGAATACGACACGCCTCTTTTCAATGACGGAATCGGACTCGATTCGATCGACTCTCTCGAAATTATCTCCGCTATCGATGAAGAATACGGCGTTCCGATGACCGGTGTCGGCAAGGAACATTTTCAGAACATCGATGCACTTGCCGCTTATGTTGTGGCTCATGCGGAATAATCGGTGCATTGCATGAAGAATGAAAACAGATGCGTCATTACGGGACTGGGTGTTATCAGTGCTGTAGGACATAACGTAGAGGAATGCTGGACGAACGTCACGAAATCGGTCAGCGGAATCGACCACACGCATTCGCTCGACACCGAGAACTGCTATGCGGATTTTGCCGCCGAAGTGAAAGATTTTCACGAACCCGAAACGCTCGACAGAGCGACCGCTCTGTGCCTCTCGGCAACGAATGAAGCGGTGAAAGACGCAGGCTTTTCCGATTTCTCTGGAAATCCCCGTGTCAGTGTCATTATGGGCAGTTGCGTGGGCGGAGGCAGAAGCCTTGAATCCTATTACCGTGGCGGTAAGAAACCGGAAGACGTCCTGAAAATGCCGATCTCTCCGATTGCAAACCACGTGGCGGAATCGGTTCACGCAGGCGGTGTCGTGACGAATGTTGCAAATGCTTGTGCGGCAGGCACAATCAGCATCGCTTATGCATCGGATCTTATCCGTGCGGGCAAAGCGGACGTTGTCATCGCAGGCGGTGCGGATGCCTTTTCTTCCGTGCCTTATTCGGGATTCCTCTCGCTCCACGCACTGGACGAGAATTCCTGCTCGCCCTTCAACCGTTCGCACGGCATTACGCTCGGCGAGGGTGCAGGTGCGGTGATTGTCGAATCCTACGAACACGCAAAAGCAAGAAACGCCCATATTTACTGCGAAGTTCTGGGTGCGGGCATCAGCAGTGATGCTCACCATATTACAGCCCCCCGTCCGGACGGCGAAGGGCAGATGAACGCAATCCGTTCGGCAATCGCTCATTCGGGCTTGACCGAAAAAGACGTCGATTACGTCAACGCACACGGCACGGGTACGGCAAAGAACGACGAAGCCGAATTCCTCTCGCTCCACACCATTTTCGACGGCAAAAACGACAATCTCTCGGTCAGTTCCACAAAAGCTATGACGGGACACTGCTTGGGTGCGGCAGGTGCAATCGAGGCGGTTTTCGCAATCAAAGCATTGGTCGAAAACACCGTTCCCGCAACGCTCGGTTATACCGATGAAGACCTGAAAGTCTTGTCGGAAAAAGCGGGAAAACTCGATTTCGTACCGAATCACGCCGAAGAAAAACAACTCGGTGCGGTGATGAACAACTCTTTCGCATTCGGCGGAAACAACGCAAGTATTATTTTCAGCAAAGAGAAAGGTGCAACGCCGGATGCTCCCGAAAAGCCCGAAATCGTGGTCACGGGACTCGGTATGGTGACACCTCTCGGAAACGGCAAGCAGGCTTATATCGACGCTTGCAAAAACGGCTCGGAATGCGGAGCATCGGGTGCATCGGTTATCGGAATTCCCGATTATGACGCACAGGGGTTGAAGATGAATTTCTACCGTAAACTCGACCACCTCAGCCAGTTGCAGGCAGTGTCCGGAATGGATGCCCTGCACGATGCGAAATACGAAGTCACCGATGAAAACGCAACGAAAATCGGTATGATTATCGGTACGTCCGAGGGTGCATTAGGTCCGAGTTGCGAATTCCAGAGCATCATCGCCGAAAAGGGCAACGCAGGCGGTTCGGCATTCAAATTCCCGAATACCGTCTACAATGCGGCAGGCGGTTATCTCTCAATCTGCTCCGGCATCAAGGGATATAACGTCACCGTGACGAACGGTGCACAGTCCGGTTTGCAGTCGGTCGCTTATGCTATGCAGGTCATTCGCAACGGCTGGGAAGATGCCATGATTGCGACCGGTACGGACGAAAACAGTGACATTATTTCGGAACTTTACGGCAAACTCGGTTACGTGTCGGACGAAAAAGTCAGACCGTACGAAAATAAAGAAGTCTTCTCGCTCTCAGACGGATCGATTTCCGTTCTGCTTGAAACGGCGAAGACCGCAAAAGCAAGAGGAGCGGAGGCTCTTTGCCGTGTGACCGGTTACGGTATGGCTCATGCATCCGTGCCGTTCGGAAAAATCACGGGTTCGGAAAAAGGTTTGACCGATGCCGTTGAATCGGCTCTCGCAGATGCAAATCTCATGCCCTCCGATATTGATGCGGTTGTCGGCTTCGCAAACGGACACAAAGCACTCGACAACATCGAAATTGCAGGTCTGTCGCAAGTATTCGACCTCGCGGAAGTACCGGTTGTCAGTGTCAAGGAACGTGCAGGCGAGGGCAGATCGGCATCCGCAACGTTGGGACTCTCCCACGGGGCGTTGATGCTCCACGGCGACATTACCGAAGAAACCGATGCTTATGTCAAATCGGCAAACGGTATGCAAAAAATCACGGTGAAGTCCGAAAATCTCGCTAAAATTCTGGTTGTTTCCTATGCGGTCGGCGGTTCGTATACCGCTGTCGTACTCGAAAAATAACGGAGGAAATTATGAAAGTTGCAATCGTTACCGGTGCGTCGAGGGGAATTGGCAGAGCGTGTGCCGTTCGTTTGGCACAGGACGGTTTTACGGTCGTTGTGAACTATGCCCACAGCGATGCCGAAGCACAAAAAGTGCTGGATATCATCAAGGAAAACGGCGGGGACGGCATGATTTACAAAGCAGACGTTTCCAATGTGGACGAAGTGCGTGTGATGATGCGTGACGTGTCGAAAGCCTACGGCGGTATCGACGTCCTCGTCAACAATGCAGGCATCGTAAAAGACGAATATCTGTTGATGCTCACGCCCGAAACGCTCGATAAATGTATGAACCTCAACGTCAAAGGCTATCTCTACTGTGCTCAGCAGGCAGTCCTGAAAATGTATCGCAAAAAGAGCGGTGTCATCATCAATATGTCTTCGGTCAGCGGTATTCTGGCTCTCCCCGGGCAGAGCGTTTACAGTGCGACAAAAGGTGCGGTCAACTCGATGACGCAGACTATGGCGAAAGAGTTAGCCCCGTACGGCATCCGTGTCAATGCGGTTGCACCCGGGTTTATCGAAACCGAAATGCTCGATGCACTGCCCGAAGAAAAGAAGAAGGAATATCTCGATACCATTCCCATGCATAGACTGGGACGGGTTGAGGACGTTGCAGGCATCGTTTCGATGTTGGCATCCGACACCTGTGCCTATATGACGGGACAAATTCTTACGGTTGACGGAGGCATTTCGTTATGATGAACGTTTACGGTGTGCAGAAGAATCTTCGTCAACGTCCGCCGTTCCAGATGATTGAAAAAGTTTTGGAACTTACGGCAGGGGAGTCGGCAGTCGGAACGAAAACGGTATCGATCAACGATCCGTGGTTTGCAGGACATTTCCCGGGGACTCCCATTCTCCCTGGTGTTATCATTGCCGAAACCTGTGCCCAACTCTGCTCGCTTACGGTTGAGAGCGTCGGCGGTGAGGAGGATGAAAGCAAGTTATACGTCCTCTTGAAAATCGACCAATTCAAATTTCTCAAACCGGTTCTCCCGGGCGATGTGATGACGGTCAAAGTCACGAAGAAAAGTGCAGGCGGACCGCTCATTTCCTTTGATGCGGTCGTGACGGTCGACGGTGAAACAAGAGCAAAAGGCTCACTGGCTTTCACGGCGATTGACAAATCGGCACTTGAGGGCAGTGACGGAAACGGAGAAAACAAATGAAAATTGCATTTTTGTTTGCAGGGCAGGGGGCTCAATCGGTCGGAATGGGACTTGATATGGCAGAGCATCTGCCGATGGCAAAGTCCATCTTCGATATGGGCGAAAATATGCACGGCGGTATCACGGAACTCTGCTTTCACGGCGACAACGAAGAACTGAAAAAGACCGAAAATACGCAACCGTGTCTGTACTTGACCGACCTTGCCATTGCAAAATCTTTGCGTGACGCAGGCGTTGAACCGTCGGCAGTCGCAGGCTTTTCGCTCGGTGAAATTCCGGCTCTGGCTTTCGCCGGTGTCTTCTCGGACGAGGACGGATTTTCCTTTGTCACCGTGCGTGGAAACGCTATGGGCGAGGCATCCGCAAAGCATCGGGGTGCAATGGCGGCGGCTCTCAAACTTCCGCCCGAAAAGGTCGAGGAGATCTGCTCCGGATTCCGTGAAATCTGGCCGGTCAACTATAACTGCCCCGGGCAGGTGTCCTGTGCCGGCAGTACCGAAGAAATCGATGCGTTCTGTGATGCCGTCAAGACGGCAGGAGGGCGGGCGGTCAAACTGCCCGTGAGCGGTGCGTTCCATACGCCTTATATGAAAGACGTCGCACCCGTCCTGCGTGAAAAACTGGAAGATATGGCACTCCACGCACCGAAAACGCCGATTTATGCCAACCGGACGGCAGAGCTGTACCCATCCGACCGTGAAGGAATCACCGCATTGCTCTCCGAGCAGGTTATGAACCCCGTGCGTTGGGAAAAGACGCTCCGTGCCATGTGGGAGGACGGTATCGACACCTATGTCGAGGTCGGTGCGGGAGCAACCTTAACCGGTTTCGTCAAACGGACACTGCCCGAGGCAAAAGCCCTGACGGTGAACGATTTTGCATCTTACGAAGCGGTCGTAAAAGAACTTTTAGGAGAATAACAAATGGCTGATGTGAGCGAACAAAATACGCAGAGGCTGTCGGTAAAGACCTGCCCGAAGTGCAAGGGTTCATTTACCGAGGAAGAACTCGACACGTCGATGTGGGTATGCCCCTCGTGCGGTGCTTACGTGCCGATTCCGGCAAGGGCAAGAGTAAACCTTTTGTCCGACACGAACGCATTTACCGAACTTTTCGGGACGGAAGTCTTTACCGATCCACTGGGCTTTCCGGAATATCGGGAAAAATATGCATCGGCGAAGTCCAAAAGCCATGAAAATGAGGGTGTCCTCTGCGGTGTGACAAAAATCGAAGGTGAGAAAACCGCAATTTTCGTGATGAATCCGGAATTTATGATGGGCTCTATGGGAACGGTTGTCGGCGATAAAATCACGGCACTTTTCGAATATGCAATCAAAAGCCGTCTGCCCGTTATCGGATTTACCGTGTCGGGCGGTGCGAGAATGCAGGAAGGAATACTCTCACTCATGCAAATGGCAAAAGTATCGGGTGCGGTGAAACGCCACAGCGATGCGGGTTTGCTTTATATCGTCGGTCTGACCGATCCGACCTTCGGCGGTGTAACGGCGTCATTTGCTATGCTCGGCGACATCATTTTCTCCGAACCGAAAGCCCGAATCGGCTTTGCGGGCAGACGTGTCGTGGAGCAGGTTACGGGCGAAAAACTGCCCGAAGAATTCCAGACGGCGGAATTCCAGCTTCGCAACGGTTTTCTCGATGCAATCGTCGAGCGTGGCGAGATGAGACAGTATCTGGGACGGCTTTTGTCGCTCCATGAAAGGGTGTGAGTGCAATGGAAGAATTGACGGTTTATGACAGAATTTGCAGAACCCGCCGAAACGGACGTGCTACGGCACTCGATTATATCACGTCACCCGAACTCTTTACCGATTTTGTGGAACTGCACGGCGACAGAACGTTTGCGGACGACAAAGCGGTGGTTGGCGGAATTGCAAGACTGCACGGTATGCCCGTGACGGTCATCGGAATCGAAAAAGGTCGCAATCTGCAGGAGCGTATGGAGCGGAATTTCGGTTGCGTACTCCCCGAGGGGTACAGAAAAGCCCTCCGACTCATCAAGCAGGCGGAAAAATTTCATCGTCCGGTGATTTGTTTTGTCGATACGCAGGGAGCAAACTGCGGGAAAGGTGCGGAAGAACGGGGAGCGGGTGAGGCGATTGCAAGAAACCTTTACGAACTCGCCAATGTCAAAACGCCCGTTATTTCGCTGATGATCGGCGAGGGCGGAAGCGGTGGAGCGTTGGCTCTGGCGGTCGCCGACCGTGTCTGGATGCTCGAAAATGCCTATTATTCGGTCATTTCCCCCGAATCCTGTGCCAGCATTCTGTTCAAAGATCCGGCAAGAGCCCCCGAGGCTGCGGAGCACCTCAAACTGACCGCAGACGATCTGCTTTCTGCCGAAATCATCGAAAAGAAAATAGCAGAACCCGAAGATTTTTCGGATGCGGAGCAGAAATCGAAGTTTATGGCGAAACTCGGTGACGATCTGGCGGAAGAATTCAAGCACCTCTTAAAACTCAACACCTATCGTCTTGTGACCGAACGCATTGAAAAATATCGCAAAATCGGGCGTTACGATGCCTATTCAAACGGACACCCGCTGTGGCAGAAATTCCATTTTCTTTTCTCACTGTAAAATAATAATATGAAAAAAGTATTGGTACTCAATGGCAGTCCGCACAAGGAAAAAAGCACGACCATGGTGGCGACAAATGCCTTTCTGCGTGGTATGCTCGACAGCGGACGGTATGAAGCGGAAACCGTACATATTACGGGGCTTACTATCCGCCCTTGCATGGGGTGCCTCTCTTGCTGGGGGCGGACCGAGGGCGAATGCGTGATCAAAAACGACGACATTCCGGCTCTGAAAGAGAAAATTCTCGCAAGCGATATTCTCATTGCATCCTTCCCGCTTTACTATTTCGGCATCCCGGGGCAGTTCAAGGTCATGATGGACAGACTGCTCTCTATGGTTATGGCTTATCACGGGCAGAACACGCCGATCGGCAACGAACCGGCACATACGCCTCGTTACCCCAAAGACCGCAAATATATTCTCATTTCCGGTTGTGCTTACAACGAAACGAATGAGGTTTACGATCCGATTCTGCGTGAATTCGACCTGATTCTGGGACGTGGGAACTTTTTGCCGATTCTCTGTCCGCAATATAAAACCATGATCGACAACGGCGGCTCGAGAGTGGAACGTTCGGTCAAACGCTTTTATACGGCAGGGGAGGAGTACGCCGAAAATGAAACATTATCGGAGAAAACGGTAGCGGATCTGACAAAACCGCCCTTTTCGCCGACAGTCTATCGGACCATTCTCGAAAATGTTTGGAAACGGGAACGGGAAACCGGTGACGGTATCAAGGAGAGTAGCAGATGATTAAATTAGCGGTTGATTTATTGGGAGCGGACACCGATGAGTGCGAACTCCTCGCCGGAGCAATTGAGGCTCTGAAAAAAAACAAGGATTTATTCCTCTACATTTGCGGACACAAAGATAAACTCGAACCTGTTCTGAACCTCGAAAAAGAAATTTCGGGACAGTATGAGATTATCGATTCGCCCGAAACCCTGACCAATTACGACAACCCTATGGAGGGGTACAAAAAGACCGATGCGTCAATGGTCAAGGCAATGCAACTTGTGAAAAGCGGAGAGGCAAAAGGCATTGTGACCTGCGGTCCGACCGGTGAAGTATTGGTTTGTTCCATTATGATTTTGGGAAAACTCAAAGGCTTGCGTCCGATTCTGGCGGCAGAAATGAGAAGCATCCTCGGCGAACCGTTGCTTTTGCTCGATTGCGGAGCGAACATCGACAGCCGTTCGGAACTGTATGCATCTTTTGCACATCTCGGCGATGCCTATATGAAGAGCATCGGCAAAGAAAATCCGAGAATCGCACTGCTTTCGAACGGTGCGGAGGACACAAAGGGATGCGAGGCGGTCAAAGAGGCAAACAAACTGCTCCACACCTTGCCTATAAACTTTGTCGGAAATGTCGAACCGACCGTGGCACTTTCGGGAAAATGCGACGTCATTGTCTGTGACGGCTTTCACGGAAACATTCTCCTCAAAGCGATTGAGGGCGTAGCCCAGACGGTTCTGTCACAGATTGAAGGCAGACTCACAAACGTAACCGATGAGATGCAAAAGGTTTTGACGAGATTGAGATGGGAGTATGACTTCAACCGGCAGGGCGGTGCGGTCCTCTTGGGAGTCAAAGCACCGGTTATGAAAGGACACGGATCGGCAAAAGCCGAGTCAATCACGGCAATGGTCGAACGGATGCAATCGCTTATTGCAGGCAACTTTATCGACCGTGTGACAAGTTCGCTGTAATGGTTGCATTTTTGCGACAAAATATCTTCTTCAAAAGCAGATTATATTAGAATAAGAACTGTTCTTATTCTCAAATTGTACGGTATTCGGGGCGAAAAATCCTTGTAATACCGTGCTTTTTTGTGTTCTTGGCGAAAAAATCTTGACATTTCACGCTCAATATGATAAAATAATACGATATTATTTCTTGCATTCGAACAAAGGAATTACTATGGAAATTACGCCTGAAAAACTGGAAACGCTCGGCGAATGTCGGGTTTATGATATGCGGAGCGAGAGCGAACGTGCGTTCGGCACGCCGGAAAACGCAATTCCCGTCACGGGGGAGGACTTGCTCGCCAATCCGCCGAAAGATACGGATTTACCGCTCGTCATTGTCTGTGCAAGGGGTGTTTTAAGTCTCGATATTGCAGAGGAACTGTGCGAAAAAGGATATCATGCTTACAGTCTCACGGGCGGTTACGCATCCTACCTGCGTTACAAAATTGCAAAGCAGAATGCGGACGAAATTCGGGAGAAAGTCGAATCGAGCATCCGCACAAAATACAAAACCACGCTCCTCAGTCGATTCGTGCGTGCCATTAAAGATTACGAACTCATCCGTGACGGTGACAGAATTGCCGTCTGCATCTCCGGCGGAAAAGATTCTATGCTTATGGCAAAACTTTTTCAGGAACTCCACCGCCACAGCCAATGGAAATTCGATGTCAAATTTCTTGTCATGGATCCGGGGTATAACGAAACGAACCGCCGGATCATCGAAACAAATGCACGCAATCTCGGAATTCCCGTGACGATTTTCGAGAGCAATATTTTCGAGTCGGTCTACAACATCGAAAAATCGCCCTGCTATCTCTGTGCGAGAATGCGTAGGGGGCATTTGTACAGTTACGCACGGGAACTCGGATGCAACAAAATCGCACTGGGACATCACTATGACGATGTCATTGAAACGATTCTTATGGGGATGCTCTACGGCTCGCAGATTCAAACAATGATGCCGAAGCTCCACAGCACCAACTTTGAGGGGATGGAACTCATACGCCCGATGTATCTCATCAGGGAAGATGACATCAAATCGTGGCGGGATGCGAATGACCTGCATTTTCTCCAATGTGCCTGCAAATTTACCGATACCTGCACGACCTGCAATGACGGGCGGAATCACTCCAAACGGCAGGAAATCAAAGAGTTGATAAGGGAACTGAAAAAGACCAATCCGGCAGTCGAGAATGCCATTTTCCGCAGTGTCGAAAATGTGAATCTGGACACCTTGATTGCCTACAAAAAGGACGGTGTGGAGCATCACTTTCTCGACTCCTACGATTCAAAAACGGTCAATAAAAGTTAAGGGCTGAAAGAAAACTCGCCCGAAAACGGCAAAAATCCGAAAATTGACCGCCGAAATTGCCAAAATGGCTTTGGTCAATATGTAGAAATTTGAGCCTCAAAATTGTGCAACTTGCACAAACGCATTCACAATTTAGAAACAAATAAACTTTTTGAACCGATTTTTTGATAGGTAAATTAAATTTACGCAAAACAAGAAAAAGCAATTTGTCAAGTACTTGCGGCAGAAAATGTTGCACAAAATCGGTATGAAATTGCCGTTTTTAATCGTCTGGAAGTGTAAATGCAATTTACCACTGCAAAAACATTCCGTAAAGTCACAGAAAAACGCTCTTTGAATTGTAAACTTTTTATCGTTTTTGCTTGATTGAAATGTGAATAAAATCGGAACTCAGAAAAATTCTCGTGACGATTCAAAAAAAATTATGCTTGACAAATCGACATTTTTGTGATAATATATAATGGTTAAAAAAGGTATTGCCATGCCCGTTTCTCATTTCCCGTGCATGGTTGCCATGTCCCTTTGTGGCAGAAGAGGCTCGGCAAATGCCGGATGAACATTTCAGGAGGATACCAAAATGGGAAAAAAGAAAGTCACAAGACTTCTCAGCTTTGCTATGGCAGCATTGCTACTTGTGAGCGGATCGATTTTTGCCGTAGGTGCGGAAGCGACCGGTAAAAGTACGACCGATAAGTCAATTAACGACTATATCAGTTCGAGAGACTTGCTCACTTACGACGAATATCTGTCAAAAACCTGTGCGGGTTTGACAAGCGGAACGCAAAAAATCGAGATTTCCGCCGAGTCCTACCTTGTCTTCACGACCGGCACGTACACCGTTACAATCAAGGACGGTGCGTGGACACTGGCATCTGCGGACGGAACGGTTCTTTCAACCGATCAGAACAGTCTGCCGGACGGCGTGGAACTCTCGGAACTTGCACATATCGAAACGTATGACGGCAAAACCGCCGTTTATACACCGAGCACCGGAACGGCAACATGGTATGTCGATACGGCGTCTGTCGGACTTACCGAGGAAGCACTTTACAACATCACGCTTTCCTACTATCCGATCAGCTACCGCAACGCCAATCCCGAAAGAGAATTTTCGGTCAACGGTGCAGTCCCGTTCAGCGAGGCACGTTCGCTGACACTTCCCAAAAACTGGTCTTCCTACAAATCCGATTCGCAGGACGCCCTCACTGCCACTTATGAGCCGTCCAAGAAGTACACCAAGAGTGCGGAAAAACTTTCGGCACATCTCGCAGAGGTAAAGGCAGAAGCGGAAAATGCGGGGCTTGTCGCATACACCGACGAGGAGGGAACGGTTCTTTATGTGGAACGTCCCGAAATCGTAACGAGTGTTATCAACGAGTTTATCGACAAATACGATCTGCGTTTCTTCGTGACCGACTCGTCCAACAACGAATTGCGTCCGACTATGATTCAAACGCCCGAATGGATGGAATATACCCTGCACGACAGCGACGGTTACTACCACGAACCGTTGAAATTCGCTCTCACGTCGGGTGAGGACGGAACATACCTGACCTTGACGCTCAAAGGAGTCAACGAACCCGTTGCCATCGGGGCTTTGACACTGACGCCCACCGTCACATATCAGACCTATGCGGAATATTACGCAAACTTGCAGGCATCCGGTGTATCACTTGCAGAAGGCACCGATAAAGTCCGCATCGAAGGCGAAAATACAATTCATACATCCACCAACGTCGTGTATCCGGTTGAAGACCGTTCGGACGCAAACACCTCGCCGGTCGACACAACCCGTACATTATTAAATACAATCGGTACGGAAAAGTGGGAAACCGCAGGTCAGTGGATCCGGTACAAATTCCAAGTCAATTCCGCCGGAATGTACGAGATTTTCGCAAGATACAAGCAGAGTTACCTTGACGGTATGTATGTCTGCCGTACCTTGAAGATTTATACCGACGGTTACGATTCCGCCGAGGCTTACAAAGCCGTCTACGGAAACACCGCAGGTTACTACAACGGTGTGCCGTTCGAGGAAGCAACCGAACTCCGTTTCGATTACGATAACTCGTGGCAGGTCAAAGGACTTTCCACCGGCGACAACAAAGCGGAAACTTTCCAATTATATTTTGAGGACGGCGTTACCTACACGCTCCATTTCGAAGTCGCACTCGGCTCGATGAGTTCTCTCGTCCGCAAGATTGAGAGTATTCTGGATGCCCTGAACGATGACTACCTCAGCATCATCAAACTGACCGGTTCGTCCCCCGACGATTACCGTGACTACTCCTTCACGAGATTGCTCCCGAACACTATGCTCGATATGCTCGAACAGTCGGTGGCACTCGGCGAAGTTTCCAAATTCTTAAAAGAAGACACGGTCGGTGTTTCCTCGTCCTACACGGGTATCTGCGATAAGTTGAAAAACCTGCTCGAAAAAATGGGACGTGACGAAGACCAGATTGCAAAGAATCTCGATAACTTCAAATCCTACATCGGTTCGCTCGGTACATTCCTTACCGACTCGAAGACACAGCCTCTCCAAGTCGACTATTTCCAGATTCAGGGGACATCGGCAAAACAGCCCAAGAGCAAAGCAAACTTCTTCCGTGCATTCGGTCATGAAGTTTCCAGTTTCGTGATGAGTTTCTTCCGTGATTACAACAGCATGGGTGCTATGGAAACGGATGATGCGACCGAAACCGATACCATTAACGTATGGCTTGCATACGGACGTGACCAGTCGCAGGTTATCAGAAACCTCTGCACCAACGATTTCACACCCGAGAGTCAGATTGCGGTCGACCTCAAACTGATTTCCGGCGGTACGCTCCTGCCGTCCATTCTGGCAGGTATGGGACCGGATGTCTATTTAGGCTTGGGACAGACAGACGTCATCAACTACGCAATTCGCGGAGCATTGATGAACGTCGAAGAGCTTGAAGGCTATGACGATGTCGTCGTGAACTTCAACGATGCGGCAATGACTGTTCTTTCCATTGCCGATGCGGACGGCGATATGCACACGTACGGTTTGCCGGTTACGCAGGCATTCAATATGATGTTCGTCCGTACCGATATTCTTCTCAACCTCAACATTGAGATTCCGAAGACTTGGGAAGACGTTTACATTGCACAGTCCAAACTCGAATCCAACAATATGGAAATCGGTGTGACGACCGACTACAAAATGCACCTCTACCAGTTGGGCGGTTCGCTCTTTGCGGATGACGGTATGCGAATCAACCTCGATTCCGTGTTAGGTCTGAAAGCATTCGAAACCATGTGTAACCTCTTTACACAGTTCTCCTTCCCGTACAAGTACAGTGCCGCAAACCGTTTCCGTACCGGTGAAATGCCGATTATCATTTCCGACTATACATCGCTTTACAACCACCTGAAAGTTTTCGCAACCGAACTTGACGGATGCTGGACATTCGTTCCGCTCCCGGGTTACGAAGATGAGGACGGTAACATCAACAACTGCTCGGTTTCTTCCGTCAGTGCTGCCGTTATGGTCAAGGAAGACAACAAGGACTACACAAGTGCATGGACCTTTATGAAATGGTATTCCGATGCACCCTGCCAGACCGAGTATGCAAACGAAATGGTCGCAATTCTCGGTGATTCCGCAAAGCACTCCACCGCAAACAAGGAAGCACTCGAAAGTATGCCTTGGACGAACGACGAGTATGTGGAAATCAGCCGTCAGTTCAACAACCTCGCATCCATTCCGAACTACCCCGGTTACTACATCATCGACCGTTACACCAACTTCGCATTCCTTTCCGCTTACAATGACGATGCCGATCCGAGTTCCGAACTTTTGAGTTACATTAAGACAATCAACAAGGAAATTACGAGAAAGAGAGAGGAATTCAACCTCGAAACGCTCGAAATCGGTCAGACTCTGGCGAAAAAACGTTCCGATCAGACATCCGAGGCAATGACAAGACTCACCTCCAAATACATTACGGAAGGCAGTAGCAACTATACGGCAGTCAACGAGGCAATCCTCGCCGCCAAGTATGCGATTGCAAACGAAAAGATTTCGCAACTCCGTGATGCGTCGACCTCCTTCCAATCCATTCTCGACGCCTACGGCATTACAACGACAAAGACCATTACAAAGGTAGACGGCAAGACGGCGGAAGTTCCCACTTACTACGTCAACGTCACCAAGCAGACCGCTGAGAGCAAGAACGGCGGTTACAGCATCAATTCTTTGGACGAACAGCAGTTGATTTACTTCATTTCCGAATGTCTTACCGACATTGCAGATGCACTGGCTTCTTACTGATCGTTACTACTATTCAAAGGAGATAGCAACATGTCAAACAATACAGCACCGGTTGAGTCAACGAAAATCGCCGAACCCGCAAAAGTTGCGGTGTCACGGAAAGACATGACCTACCGTGAGTGGATCTGGAAAGAAATGAAGCGGAACTGGGTTGCCTATGTGATGATTGCTCCTTACGTCATCATCTTCACGCTTTTCACGGTTGCCCCCGTCATTCTGTCAATCTTTTTCAGTTTCACTGACTTTAACATGCTTCAAATGCCGAACTGGGTTTGGTTCGACAACTACATCAACCTGTTCTTTGCGGACGACATTTTCCTGATTGCCTGCAAAAACACCTTCATTTTTGCCGCAATCGTCGGACCGACATCCTATTTGATGTCCTACCTCGTCGCATGGTTCATCAACGAACTTTCTCCGAGAATCCGTGCGGTTGTCACCCTGATTTTCTACGCACCGTCCATTTCCGGTCAGGTTTACCTCATTTGGGGTACGCTCTTTGACTCGGATGCTCAGGGCTGGGTAAACGCAACGCTTCTCGAACTCGGATTCATTTCCGAACCGATTGCATTCTTCCAGGATGCCGACTATGTCATGCCACTTTGTATCATCGTGGCATTGTGGACGTCACTCGGTACCGCATTCCTTTCCTTTATCGCAGGTTTGCAGGGCGTTGACCGTTCACTCTACGAGGCAGGTGCGGTTGACGGTGTCAAAAACCGTTGGCAGGAACTCTGGTACATCACACTGCCGAGTATGCGTCCGCAGTTGATGTTCGGTGCGATTATGTCCATCACCGGTTCGTTCGGCTTCGGCGGTGTCGTTACGGCACTTTGCGGATTCCCGTCTGTCGACTATGCGGCTCACACCATTATTCACCACTTGGAAGACTACGGTACGCAACGTTACGAAATCGGTTATTCCTCCGCCATTGCGGTGGTGCTGTTCATCATCATGGTCGGTGCGAATATGATAGTCAAGAAAGTTCTCTCAAAGGTAGGTACGTGATATGGCAAGACTTAGAACAAGAAAACATAAAGTCGTCCTGTCCCGTTCCGCAGGAGGCGACGTCGGTATTACGATACTGCTGACACTTTTGGGGCTCTTCATGGTCCTGCCGATGGCTTATGTCGTCATGCAATCCCTCAAACCGCTTGACGAATTGTGGATGTATCCGCCGAGATTCTACGTGATGAATCCGACTTTCAAGAACTTCAAGGATTTGTTCAGCCTTATGAACACCTCGTGGGTTCCGTTCTCTCGTTACATTTTCAATACCGTCTTTACCTCGGTTATGGGTACGTTCGGACACCTTTTCATCGCCTCGATGTGTGCATACGCATTGGCAAAGATTAAGTTCCCGGGCGGAAAAGCAATTTTCAAAACCATTCAGACATCCCTGATGTTCCACTCCACCGTTACGGCGGTCACGAGCTTCATTTTGATGAGCTTCTTCAAAATGATTGATACCTACTGGGCAATCATCGTTCCGGCATGGGGCTATACATTGGGACTTTACCTGATGAAACAGTTTATGGACACCGGTGTGTCGGATGCAGTACTCGAAAGTGCAAGACTGGACGGTGCGAGCGAACTCCGTACCTATTGGACAATCGCCATGCCGATGGTCAAACCCGCATGGTTGACGCTGATCGTGTACAGCTTCCAGACTCTTTGGAATGCAGGTTCTTCCATTTACATTTATTCCGAACAGTACAAGTCGTTCAACTACGCAATTCAGCAGATTACCGCAGGCGGTATCAAGCGTGCAGGTGCATCTGCGGCGGCTACGGTGCTTATGATGTTGGTCCCGATTCTCGTGTTCGTTATTACGCAGTCGAACATCATCGAGACGATGGGTACCAGTGGTATGAAAGATTGAGGAGGGCAATATGAAAAAGTTAAAATTTGTTCTGTTGCTCGTCCTGTCTGCGGTTATGATGTTACCGCTCTTCACAATCGGTGCATCGGCATCTTCGGCATATCAGACCTACACGTACTCCATCAGCGGAAAAGCACTCTATTCGCCGGATGCGTATACGGCATCGAAAACCGTTAATGCAGCCGACCTCGGCATTGACAAGTTCAACAACCCCGGCGATATGGTGACCGACTCCGAAAAGAAGGTCTACATTGCCGATTCGGGAAGCAACCGCATTTTGATTCTTTCCCGTTATTTCGAGCTGGAACACATCATTACCGATTTCGTCAACGACAAAGGAAACCCCGACTCGCTGAAAAATCCGCAGGGTGTCTTCGTAGTCGATCCGGACGGTGACGAACACGGTGAAATCTGGGTTGCGGACACAGACCAGAACCGTTTGGTCGTTTTTGACCGTGAAACCTTTGAATTCGTCCGGATCGTAGACCAGCCGACCAGCCAACTTTTCGATGACGATGCAGTCTACAAGCCGGTGGCACTTGCCATTGACCAGTACGGCAGAATTTACGTCGTGTCCTCGACCACCTATCAGGGTATCATCGTTATGGACAGTGACGGCGAATTCGTCGGATTCATCGGAGCTCAGGCAGTCACGATCAGTGCATGGGAAATTCTTTGGAGAAAGATTCAGACAGACGAGCAGAAGAAAGTCAGTGCAAAACTCATCTCCACCGAATATAACAACATTGCAATTACAGATGACGGTTTCGTTTACGTCACAACGTCCTCGATTGCGGAATCTTCCGTGAGAAGTGCAATCAAAGGAAAATCGACCTCCGGTACGTATCTGCCGGTCAAGCTCCTCAACCCGTCGGGTGAAGAAATCATGCGTCGGAACGGCTTCTGGCCACCGGCAGGTGAAATTGACTATTCGACCGACTCCACCGATACGTACAGCGGTGTTTCCACCATTACGGACGTAGCGGTCGGACCTGAAAAAACATGGTCGATTATCGACGAAAAAAGACAAAAGATTTACACCTACGATTTCAACGGCAACCTGCTTTTCGCTTTCGGCGATAAAGGCTCGATGCTCGGCAGTATTTCGAGTATTGAGGCAATCTGCTATCAGGGTGACACGCTGTTGGCTCTCGATAAAGGTAACGAGGGCAGTATCATCGTTTACGAAAGAACGAAATACGGCGACCTGCTGATTGAAGCAATCGGGGCACAGAACTCCCTCGATTACGATTATGCAATCGAGTGTTGGAAAGCAGTCCTGCAAAGAAACTCCAACTTCGATGCCGCTTATGTCGGTATCGGTGACGCAATGTACCGGAACGGTTCTTATGCCGAGGCACTCGAAATGTACGAAGTCGCTTACGACACAAGCAACTGGAGCGAGGCTTACAAGGAAGTCCGCAAAGAGTGGATTTCCAAGTGGTTCCTGCTGGTTATCGTCCTCATCGTCGCCGTGATTATCGGTGTTATCAAGTGGTTCGGTTACGCAGCAAAAGTCAATAAGCGGGTATCCACAAACGGTCAGTTGCACAAGACTTTCGGTCAGGAACTGATATACGGTTTCTACGTTATTTTCCACCCGTTTGACGGTTTCTACGACATCAAGCACGAACACAGAGGCTCGGTGCGTGCGGCACTCGTTTATGTCGCAATCGCAGTCCTGACCTTCTTCTATCAGGGTGTCGGTCAGGGTTATGTTCTGAACCCGACCAGAACCGTTACCACAATCTGGACACAGTTGATTTCGGTCTGTGTGCCGATTCTCCTCTTTGTCCTTGCAAACTGGTGTTTGACGACTCTGTTCGACGGCGAGGGTAGTTTCAAAGACATTTTCATTGCAACGTCGTATTCGTTGCTCCCGCTTCCGCTCCTCATTATTCCGGCTACGATTTGTTCAAACTGGGTATCGAGCAGTGAAGCGTCCATTATCACGTTTATCGGAACGGTTTCGTTCATCTGGGTAGGCATCCTGATTTTCTTCGGAACGATGGTCACGCATGATTATTCCTTCTTCAAGAATTTCATCATCATTCTGTTCACAATCGTCGCAATGGCATGCATTGTCTTTATCGTGCTTCTGTTCAGTATGCTGTTGGCGAAACTTGTCAGCTTGGTAACGAACCTGATAACCGAAATCCAGTACCGTGCGTAAACGACAGACAGGAGGAAATTAAATGAAAATTCAAACAAGAATTCTTTCGACATTCTTAGCTGTCGTGTTGATGCTCGGCTCTATCGCAATCTTCACCACCGTAACCGCCACCGCCGATGAGATGTCCGAATCGGATATTTCAAAGATTTATATGCAGACCGATGTTTACAAAACACCGGAAGAAAAACTCGCAAGCATGACGATGATGCTCGAAGGCTACGGGTACAGACTTTACGTCGACTACAAGCACGCAGGCACAATCTCGGCTTCGAAAAATGCAGTCGCTTACGCAACGAGCGGTGAAATCGCCCTCGTTGAAACGGCGACAATCGGAACGGATCACCTGAATGTTCTGTTCTCGAACCCCTATGACGTGGCAAGTTCCAAAGGTTCTGCAATGTTCAAGCCGAACGGCAGTACAACCGCAGGCTCGGCAGGTACAAAGGAACAGTCCGTTATGTCGCAGATCATCGTCCAGTATCAGGACAACGGCACAACCAAGTACCTTTACAGTTTCCTTGACGCCGCAATGCGTAACCAGATTACCGTTTCCAAAATCAAGAGCGGTGTCCGTGTGGAGTATACAATCGGTCGTGAGGAATTCCGTAAACTCGTACCGAGGTGGTTGCCCGAAACCAGTTTCCAAGAGTTGATTATGACACCGCTCAAAGCCGCAGGCGAGAGAGGGGAACTCGGAACTGCCGCAGAGGCGGAATTCTACATCGGAAAAGTGGAAGCCTTCTTCCAGCTCAAAGATCCCTCACAGATGAAGACGCAGGCGGAAATCGATGCCTGCATCAAGACTTACACCTGTACCGATCCGAGTGGCGAAAACATTCCGATCCGTGTCTTCTCGACGGATGCATCTTCGGTCGAAATCAATATGGTCGAGAATTACATCAAAAAATACTGCCCCGACTACACGTTCGAGCAGATGGACGAAGACCACGAGATCACGCACTATGAGGCAACCGACGAAGAATATCCGGCATTCAAAATGGCAATCGAATATTCTCTGAACGAGAACGGTTTGCAGGTCAGAGTCCCGATCAACGGTTTGCAGTACAATATGGCATCCTATACATTGGAGAACATTTCGATTCTTCCTTATATGGGTGCAGGCAACACCAAGAACGAAGGCTACAACTTCTATCCGGACGGTTCGGGTTCGCTCTTTGATTTCAATCTGACCAAGACCAACACGGTCAGGGGCAAGATTTACGGAACGGACTACGCATACCACCAGATTTCCGGAACATACCAGAAAACAATCCGCACGCCCGTTTACGGCACGGTCGCAACCGAGGTCATTTATACTTACACTTATGAGGTAGATGAGAAAACCGGCGAGATTGATGAAACGACAGGTTTGGAACTCACCAAGCGTTCGAGATATACCGAGAGCGTATCGAACACCGTCATGACGATTGACGACATTAAAACGGCAGTCGAAAAACTCGGCGGTGAACTGGTCGGTGACATTCAGACCAAATCCTACAAGCGTGGCTACCTTGCAATCATCGAGGCGGGTGAGTCGCTCGGCGAAATTGAAACCTATTTTGCAGGGGCTCTCTCGGACTACGCTACCATGAGCAACTATTTCAATCCGAAGCCGAAGGACAGTTACGATATTGCAGACTCCATTTCGGTTACAACCAGCAGTACATGGACGGTTGTGTCCGACCGTAAGTATACGGGCAACATCACCATTCAGTATCAGATGCTGAACGATGCAAGCATTACGGCATCCGCAAGCAGTATCAAGTACGATACCTCGTGGCTCGGTATGGCGGAAGCCTACCGGAATTACCTTGTCGGTGAAGGCGTTCTTACCAAACTGACCGAGGAAGACGTGAGCGAAAACATTCCGCTTTATATGGAAGTTTTCGGTGCAATGAAGACACAGCAGACCATTGCGACTCTGCCGGTCAACGTGATGACACCTTTCACGACTTTCGAAGACATTATGACTATGTACAACGAACTTTCCGAGAGCGGTGTTTCGAACATCAATTTCAAACTGACCGGTTTCGCAAACGGCGGTATGTACTCCAAGATTCCGTCTTCGCTCAAATGGGTAGGGAAGGTCGGCGGAAAGTCCGGCTATAAGAAACTGCTCAAACAGGCAAAGGCAATCAATGAGGCGGACGATGAGAATCAAATCGGTATTTTCCCCGATTTCGATTTTGCATACTGCTCCGAAAACTCGCTCTTCGATGCACTGAACCTCAAAAAAGATGCGGTCAAGACCATTGATAACCGCTATTCTTCCAAACGGCAGTACAGTGCGACACAGCAAAAGTACGTCAGTTTCTACTCGCTCGCAATTTCTCCGTCGAGATACGACAAGTTCTATGAGAAACTGCTGAAAAAGTACGGCAAATACGATATTACGACCATGTCGGTCGCATCTCTCGGTACGGCTCTCAACTCCGACTTTGACGAGGACGATCCGTACAACCGCGAGGACAGCAAGGAATTCACCGTTAAGGCACTCGAAGCCATTGGCGAGAATTATTCCTTGATGACCGAAGGCGGAAACGCTTACACATGGAAATATATGGACCATATCATCAATATGGATCTGGATTCCAGCCGTTACGTCAAGTCGGCTTGTGCCGTCCCGTTCGTCGGAGCAGTCCTGCACGGTTACATTCAGTTTGCCGGCACACCTCTGAACGAGGAGGGCGATGCATCCTACGCAATTCTGAAAGCCATTGAAAACGGTGCAAGCATTTACTTCATCCTCTCTTACCAAAACACCGAGGAATTGAAGGAAGACGAACTGCTCAGCCAGTATTACTCCATTCAGTACAGCATCTGGAAAGACGACGTCATCAGTTACTATAAAGAACTCAACTCGCTCCTTTCCGACGTGCAGACCAAGACCATTATCGGACATACATTCCTCAACTATTACAGCACCGGTTCGGACGGCAACATTTTCGCAACCGAGCGTGTTCTCGATGATGACGAACTCGCAGAGAACCTGAAACGCAAACTCGAAAATGCGAAGACCTCCGCCGCAAAAGCCGAAAGTGATGCAAAGATTGCCGAAATCGCATCGCCTGCAGAAGCAAGCGTGGCACTCAGAAGTGCTATCGACAGTCTGGAAGCCATTCTCGATACGGTATCGGGCAACGAAACGCAACTCGAAACCAACATCAAAAGTATGAAGGCATCCCTCAACAAACTTGCTGAGGTCGATCCTGCAACCGGAACACAGACGCTCGTCAATTCGCTCCTGCGTTATACCGAACTCTCGACATTCCGTACAGCAGGTGTGACGGCATGGAACAACTATGACCGTATTCGCTCGGCTTACAGTCAGGCAGACGAGTTGATGACCGAACTCAAAGCGGCACTCGATCTCATCGCCGAGAAGAAGGGAACGACTTCCGAGCAGTATAAGATTGCCGAGGAGCAGTACAACGAGGCAGTCACGTGGCTGGCAAGCAAGAAAGCAACCCTGAATACAATCACGACAATGGATGCAGACGACATCGCAGGCAACAAGGGTGCATTCGTAACGGCGTTCGATGGGATGTTCACAACGGCAAACAGTGCGGAAATCAAGGGCGAAATGACCATTGATCTGGACGTTGAAACCGTTAAGAGCGAAGGCAAAATTCCGGTCTCCGAGGCAACCGAGGAGATTGAAACCGAAACCGACGAAAATGCCCGTTATTACGTGACAAACAACAATGTTGTTGCCGTGACATACGGTGACAGCGAAACCAAAGCGGAATACAAAACATTCCTCCTCAACTACAACAGTTATGCCGTCCGTGTGACCTACAACGGTTTGGTATATACGGTTGCCGCAGGCGGATATGTGATGATTACGCATTGATAGGGAGGTGCATACAATGACAACCGATATGAATCAGACTCCGGTTCTCGCCGTCAAGGAAAAAGAACCGAAAAGAAGAAAAATTGCATCTCTCGATCGCAGAAAAGCACGCTCCGGCTGGCTCTTCATCCTGCCGTTCCTGATTGGATTTGTCCTGATTTATCTGCCGATGGTCAAGGACTCGATCGTGTTCAGTTTTTCCAAAATCAATGCCGGAACCGGTGGAGGGGCTTACTCCACCGAGTTCGTCGGCTGGGACAACTATAAGGAAGCCCTGCTCGAAGATCCCGACTACGCACAAACGCTGGTCAAGGGCATTCAGCAAATGGCATTTGACATCCCCGCAATCATTATTTTCTCGCTGTTTATGGCGGTCATGCTCAACCAGAATATGGCAGGGCGTGGTGTCTTCCGTGCAATCTTCTTCATTCCCGTTATTTTGTCAACGGGTATTATGGAGTCGATTTCTGCGGCGGACATTCTGTCCGACTACATGGAGGACACAAGCGGTATCGATACCGGTACGGGTTCCAGTACGGCTACGGAACTCGTATCGTCCATGGACTTGCAAAAGTTGTTTTCAAACATGAAAGTCGGTACGGAAATCGTCGATTACGTCACGTCGGCAATCAACAACATTTACGGAATCGTCAACCGTTCCGGCGTTCAGATGCTGATTTTCTTGGCTGCTCTGCAATCCATCTCTCCTGCAATTTACGAATCCTGCAAGATTGACGGTGCAACGGCATGGGAAACCTTCTGGAAAGTCACATTCCCGATGATAACGCCTATGATTCTCGTCAATTCGGTTTACACCGTTATTGACTCCTTCACGACCGACGACAACACGGTCATGAGTTTC
Source organism: bacterium (assembly GCA_963627065.1). GTDB lineage: Bacteria > Bacillota > Clostridia > Oscillospirales > CAG-272 > UMGS1865. The sequence goes on from CAVGAA010000003.1 coordinate 102,890, forward strand.
ATTTCGAGCAAGTACTCGGAGTCGAATGGACAGGTGCTGAGTTCTGCAATGTCTTGGATTTATTTCCTCATCGTCATCGTCATCGTGTCGGTCATTGCGGCAATCATTTCGGCATTCGTATTCTATCAGCGGAAGGCTGAGTAAGGAGGGGAAACATGGACGCTCAAATCGAAAAGAAAACGACCGTCAAACACGAATCGAAGAACAGAATCCGTGTCAATTTCGACAGAACTCCGCTTCGTGAACGGTTCAAAGCAAAGTTTCTCAACCTTTATTTCATCACAAAGGTTCTCTACTGGATCTTCCGTATGGTCCTGCTTGTCGGTATTTCCTACATCGTCATTTATCCGTTCTTGACGAAAATTGCCGGTTCGTTTATGGCACCGGAAGATTTCGTAGACGTGACGGTGCGGTTGATTCCGAAGAATTTCACGCTCGACATTTACCGAGCAATCATTGACGAGTTGAACTATTGGTCTGCATTCCGCAACACCTTGATTCTGTCACTGGCGTGTGCCATCGTTCAGACGCTTATCTGTGCCTTAATCGGTTACGGCTTTGCAAAGTTCAAGTTCAAAGGCAGAAACCTTATCTTCCTGTTGGTCGTCTTGACGATGATCATTCCCCACCAGACACTGCAACTTTCCATGTTCATGCGTTTCCGTTATTTCGACGTTCTGGGCATTGTGAAACTGCTCAAAGGCGGCGGAATCGAAGTCTTCGGACACAACATCAAGAATTTGGGTTCGGGCATTTCGTCCTTCTTTGAAAAACTGAACATTCTGCCGGATGAAATCAAACTTTTCAAGTACACCGAACTCGTCAGAGGCAAAGAAAAGATTATGTACAAGGTGACCATGAAGGTGACCTCCGACGGTATCAACCTCATCAACACCTACGTACCGCTCATGTTGCTCTCCTTGGGAGGTCTGGCATTCAAGAACGGTTTGTACATCTTCCTTCTGCGTCAGTTCTTCCGCGGAATTCCGGACGAACTCGAAGAATCGGCATATATGGACGGTTCGGGTACATTCCGCACCTTCGTGCAGATTATTCTGCCTCTGTCCATCCCGATGCTCATCACTGTCTTCCTGTTCTCTTTCTGCTGGCAGTGGACCGACGACTTCTACACCAACCTCTTCTTCGTAACATCCGATACGAACCTGCTGGTCAAACTGATCAATACCATTCCGACATCCCTGCGTACCGATTACGCAGGTCAGGACCTCTACTATGCGGCAATCAGGAATACCTGCGGACTGATGATTATCTTCCCGCTCGTTATCCTCTACGCATTCTGCCAGAGATTCCTTGTCCAAGGTATCGAGCAATCCGGCTTGGCTAACTAACGGAGAAAACGAACGAATATACTATGCGGGAAACATTTTTTGCAAAAATTGTTTCCCGCACCCTTCAAAAAAATTGAAGCAAGTAATATTGGGAGCAGATTTGTTACGGTCTGCTCCGATTTATTATAATACGATTCGCACAGCGTAGCCGTGAGAAAGTTGAAATAAAAGAGAGAGAAAAGCGGAAAATTTCAAAAAAGACTTGACATTTCCGCAAAAAGTGGTGTAATGAAAATAAAAGGATGCTCGATGCAAGTCGACACCCTCGATAGGTTAAAATAACCGTCCCCCAACTTTGTCAGGATTCAGAGGGCGGTTATTTTTTTGCTTTTCAGGCTTTTGTCTGCATTGTTTTTCACCCTATATTTTGAAATATCTTGACTTTTCAAAAAAATGTGATATAATATAGTGGTAGCGTTATTTTGTGAAAAAATTGGAGTAAAAATTTTGGGAAATGAAGAAATTTTGCCGTCCGATTCGGCATTGATTGAAAAATGCGTATCGTCCGAATTGATTTTTGACGGTCGGGTTGTTCATCTTTATGTCGACCGCATCGCACTGCCGGACGGTCGGGAGGCTACCCGTGAATATATGCGACACATCGGGGCAGTTTGCGTCTTGCCGATTGACAAATTCGGTGTTGTGCATTGTGTCCGCCAGTACCGTTATCCGCACGCAAAGGTACTTTTGGAAATTCCTGCCGGAAAGTTGGACAGCAAAACAGAGGACCACGCCTCCGCCGCATTGCGTGAACTGCGTGAGGAAACCGGTTTTTCGTGCAAAAAATTGACCTATCTCGGCGACATTTTCACATCGCCTGCGATTTTGGACGAGGTGATCGGGTTGTATCTTGCCGAGGATCTGTCCTCCGGCGACACGCATTTTGACGATGACGAATTTATCGCACCGATTGGCATTCCGCTTGACGAAATGGTCGATATGGTGATGCGTGGAGAAATACCCGATGCGAAAACGCAAATTGCCGTGATGTGTGTGCATGAACTGCTCCGTCGGCGGAAAGAAAAGGGGATTGAATCTTGAAAAGAGTTTTCGGAACGGTCAGTTTTCACTGTTACCGCAAGCGTTTGGCACCGATGAGCAAGTTTTTGGGAGAAGTCGGACCGAATATGGAATTTGACGGCACGCCGATTGAGGACGAAGAACCGGACGAAGCCGATATTGAAGACTACGATTTGATGTTGCCTGCGAAACTCGTGGTGGCAAACGATATGGTGATGCTATCGTGGGAAGAAGACGAAATTTCCGGTATGAAAGGTGCATTTACGAAAATTGCCTTTTCATCCGATGACAAAGGCGTTGTGACGATGGCTCGCAACGGAATTGTCTGCACGACTTTGACTTTTCAGAAAAGTGTTCACTTTACCTGTATGTACAACACGCCGTTTTTGTCTTTTCCGATTTCTGTTGAGGGAATCGAAGTCGACAACCGATTGCTCGAAGACGGCGAAATGAATCTCGATTATATCATTGAACTCGGCGGTTCCTGCATGGAAAGATCCAAAGTCAATCTGACTTTCAAACCGGACGAAACGACAGCCCGTGAAGTGACGAGGGGCAAAAAAGTCGACAAAACCGAGTCTGGCGAGCAAGATTTGCAAAGCACACAAGAGGAAAACGCCAAATGAAAGCCGAAACACGCAAAAAACTGCGACCGCTTTGGATTTTGCTTTCTGCCATGGCAGGGGTATCGGTTATATTGGTACTTTTGCTCTCGCTCGGCGTTTTCAAAAGTTATCGGTATGACGAGATTGGCTTTTCGGTCGGTGGCGGTACGGTTTTCGAGCCGGTGACCGACATTGAAATTGACTGGTATTCCGGTCCCATACAAATTGAACTTTGCGAGGATGAGAACATTTCGGTGTCCGAGTATGCCAAAGAGGAACTTTCGGAAAACGAAACGCTCCGCCTGAAAATCGAGGACGGCAAACTTTCGGTAAAGTCGAGAGAATCCACCGGACTTTTGTTGCAGTCGCCCGAAGCGAAAGTTTTGATTTTGCGGATTCCCGCAAATCTGGCGGACGGTGTCCGTTCGTTAAATATTCGGGTGCGAAACGGGGCAGGGCAGATTGACTGCGATTTTCTGCCGAGCGAAACGAATATACAAGCAAAAAATGCGAAAGTTACGTTGACACTGCCGAAAGATTGCGGTTTTACGCTTGACGCATCGCATCTTGACGGCACGCCGTCGGGTGTTCTCATGGACGAGCAGGACGGAAAATACATCTATGCCGGCGGTGGAGCAAATCTTTCGGTCACGGCAAAACGTTTGAATATTTCAACCAAAACGGACGAATAAAATACGAACGGTCAAGGGGGGTGAGAATCATCGAAAACGGAAATTATTGGACGGACAGATACCCGCTTTTGGGGCAGATCGACAGTCCGCAGGACCTCAAAAAACTGCCGTCATCCGAAATTCCGCAATTGGCGGAAGAAATTCGTGAATATCTCATCGAGCAGGTCAGCGAAACGGGCGGACACCTTGCATCGAATTTGGGTGCTGTTGAACTCACGCTGGCAATTCACCGAGTTTTCAACTCCCCCGAAGACCATATCATTTTCGATGTCGGACACCAAAGTTACGTGCATAAAATTTTAACCGGTCGCAAGGACAGATTTCCGTCCCTGCGTCAGAGCGGTGGCATCAGCGGTTTCCCGAAACGTTGCGAAAGTGAGTATGACTGTTTCGGCACGGGACACAGTTCCACGTCGGTGTCGGCGGCATTGGGTTTTGCGGAATCCGACAGACTCGCCGGTAGCTCCGCCTATACAGTTTGCGTGGTCGGTGACGGAGCATATACGAGCGGTATGATTCACGAGGCACTTAACAACTGCCGAAAGCGGTTGAACCTCATTATCATTCTCAACGAAAACGAGATGAGCATCTCAAAGAACATCGGCAGATTTGCAAAAAATCTCTCGCATATTCGCTCATCCCGCAGTTATATCCGCACCAAAAACGCCTTTGCGGTGGTCATCGGGCATATACCGCTCATCGGAAAATGGCTTTATAACAAACTCCTGCGTTTCAAAATGGGCTTGAAAGCGGCTCTTTACGGGAGTAATATTTTCGAAAGTTTAGGGCTTTTCTATTTCGGACCTGCCGACGGAAACAACGAGGCGACGGTTGAAAAACTGTTGGAGGAAGCCAAAAAAACGCATCAGTGTTGCGTAATTCACCTCAAAACGAAAAAAGGGAAGGGCTATGCACCTGCCGAGGCAACACCGGACAAGTTTCACGGTGTCGCACCTGCCGACAAACCGAAGTCGACCGACAAAACTTTTTCGACCGTAATGGGAGAGGAACTTTGCCGTTTGGCTTCGAAAAACGATAAAATCTGTGCCATTACCGCCGCTATGACGTCCGGAACGGGACTCACGCAGTTTGCATCGACCTATCCGCAACGTTTTTTTGACGTTGGCATTGCGGAAGAACACGCCGTGACCTTTGCGGCAGGACTTTCCGCCAACGGTTACAGACCGGCGGTCGCAATTTATTCGACATTTTTGCAAAGGGCTTACGACAACATTCTGCACGACGTCGCCCTGCAAAATCTGCCGGTTGTTTATCTTGTTGACCGTGCAGGGTTGAATAATTCGGACGGACCGACACATTACGGTGTTTTTGACGTGGCATTTCTCTCGCAAGTGCCGAACCTGCGAATCTATACACCGATAACGAAAAAAGCATTACAGATTGCTTTGGATGATGCATTCAGACGGCAGGAGGCTTGTGCCGTCCGTTACCCGAACGGTTGCGAATCGTCGAGAGTGGTAACCGAATTTTACGGTGATGCGACACCGGTCAAAATCTCCGTGCGGAATAATTTTCCGCAGAGCAAGACGAAACGGGAGGGCATGGATGCCGTAATCGTGACCGACGGTCGCATTGTAACGGAGGCTCTCAAAGCGTCCGACGAACTTGCAAAAGAGGACATTCACATCGGCATTTTGCTCTTGGAATATATCAAGCCTTACGAAGAAGTCGCCAAAGAGGTTGCAGGACTCCTGCCGGTCAAAAAATGCCCCGTCATTTTCTTGGAGGAGGAAATCCGCACCGGCGGAATGGGAATGCTTCTGTCGGATGCCCTTAAATCGTACCCCGAAATGCACGCACGCAAAACGGCGATTATGGCACTCGAAAATCCGCTTGATTATCCTGTCGACATCGGTTCGAACTGCCTTGAAATGGCAGGGTTGGACAGTAAAAACATTCAGAAAACCGTCAAAGACTTGATCAACAAATCGCAAAAACACTCTTGACAATCAAGTGATTATATGATATAATATAAGAGTCATCTCCAAAACCAACTCATGTCTTGTCGCACTTTTCGGTTTTGGAGAGTCTGAAAAATCATCATTCAAAATTCCTATACACTTGTTTGTCGGAGGTATCGATATGTATTTGCAACTGTATGACGAAATGATCCCGGGGACGATTTTGCATCGCTCCGATATGGACGGTTTGACCGGTCTTGCTTTTCTCAAAAAAGTTTTTTTCGTGTCGGACGGAGTTATGCTCTCGCAGATTCGTGACATTTCCGGCATCGATTCCTCCACGCTCCAAAACTGGACCAAGCGTGGTTGGGTGGCAAACAGTCGGCAAAAACGTTATGACATCGAGCAGGTCGCCCACATTCTCATCATCAATATGCTCCGTTCCTGTATGCGTTTGGACCGAATTGCAGGGCTGATTTGTTACGTCAACGGCGATTTGGACGATACATCCGACGATATTGTGCCGGATTCGGTGCTTTACGATTATATCTGCCGTGCCCTTGACCGCATGATGAACGAAACGAGCGGTTCGACCGCAGATGTTGTAAAGGTTGTCGAAAGTGTGACAGAGGGGTACGAAGAAAAAATTGCGGGTGCGGAAGAACGCCTCAACCGTGCGTTGGAGGTCATTGTCATGACCTATTATGCCACACTGGTCAAAAAACACGCAAACGATCTGCTGGACGAAATCCTGCCGGAAGGCTGAAAAAATCGGGAAATCGGTGCAATCGGCGAGAAAGCGAAAAATTGTTTATACCGGCAACACCACCTATGCGGTGCGGTGTTGCCATTTTTGACGGAAAAGGTAGCATTTTTCACGAAAAAAACAGACAGAACGATATGTATTTTCTACGCATTCACAACAAGTTCATAATTACATGGTATAATATAAAGAAGGTAAAATCTCAAATTGTATCGCAGTGCGATGCAGGGGAAAGGATATATCACTTTTATGATTAAAATCGAACATCTTGTCAAGAATTACGGATCGAACTGTGCCGTGGATGACATCAGTTTTTCGGTCGAAGAAGGCGAAATTGTCGGCTTTTTAGGTCCGAACGGTGCCGGAAAAAGTACGACCATGAACATTTTGACCGGTTATCTCTCGTCAACATCGGGCAAAGCATACATCGGGGGCATCGATATTTTGTCCGATCCCATCGGTGCGAAAAAACTCATCGGCTATCTGCCCGAGCAACCGCCCCTTTACCTCGATATGACGGTTGACGAGTATCTGAATTTCAATTACGAACTCAAAGGTTGCAAACTCGACAGAGAAAAGCACCTTTCCGAAATCTGCGAAACCGTCAAGATTCAGGACGTGAGAGGTCGTGTCATCAAGAGCCTTTCCAAAGGTTACCGCCAACGTGTCGGTATCGCTCAGGCACTGGTCGGCAATCCGAAGGTCATCATTTTCGACGAACCGACCGTAGGACTCGATCCAAAGCAGATTATCGAAATCCGAAACCTCATCAGAGGTTTGGGAAAGGCACATACCGTCATCCTTTCCACGCATATTTTGCAGGAGGTTCAGGCGGTTTGCGACAGAATTGTCATCATCAACAAAGGCAAAATCGTTGCGAATGAGAAGACCGAGAACATTTCAAGTGCCGTTGACCGTTCCCGCAGGTTCAATGCAAAAATTTGCGGACCGCAAAAAGAAGTCCTCGCAATGCTCAAAGGACTGTCCGGTGTCGCTTATGCCGAGGCATTGGCGGAGCGTGACGGCGATGCCTATACTTACCTCATCGAGAGCGAATACGGCGTTGACATCCGCAAAAAACTGTTCTTCGAACTGTCCGCAAAGGGCTGGGCTTTGATAGGCCTTGAAGCACTCGGCATGAGTCTGGAAGACATCTTTATTACGGTTGTCGACAAATCCGAGGAACGTCCTACCCGTGCAGGCTCGGCACGTGTTACGAGAAAGCAGAAAACCGCCGAGAAGAACACGCTCGAAAAAGAGGTCGGCGAAACGCTTTTTGAAGACGCAAAGAAACAGAGAGCCGAAGCCGCAATGCAAGACACAACGGACGACGAATAACGAAAGGATTTTAAGATATGTTAGCCATTTACCGCAAAGAAATGCGTTCGTATTTCATCAACCCGATCGGGTATATTTATTTGGGAGTTTTCTTGGTCTTCTCGGCACTGCTTTGTTGCTACACGACCTTGATTTCCGCATCGTACAGCACATCGTCTTATTTTACCTATCTCATTTTCTCCTTTATCATTCTCATTCCGATCTTAACCATGCGACTGTTCGCCGAGGAACGCAAGCTCCGCACCGAGCAATTGCTCTTAACCGCACCGGTGACCATCACCGGTATGGTGCTCGGAAAATATTTGGCGGCACTCACACTTTATGTCGGAGGCATTCTGCTTTCCTGCGTCAATTTCATTCCGCTTTATGTCATCGGTGCGAAAGAACGTGCAGGTGAGGGGACTTATGCTCTCACGCACATCGGTCCCGTGACCGGTGAAATTGTCGGCAGTGTCATTGCCGTAATCCTTTTGGGAGCGGCACTCATTGCGGTCGGAACGCTCATTTCCGCCCTGACCGAAAATCAACTTTCCGCAGCGGTCATTACGGTCGGCGTGATTGCCGTTATGGTTCTTCTCAATGTCCTGAACCTTTTGACCGACAGCGACAGCCAGCCCATTATCGCAAGTTCCGCACTCCGTTTCGTTATCAGTTGGGTGTCGGTCATCAGTCGATTCTCCAATTTCAGTCAGGGAATTTTTGATTATTCCGCTCTGCTTTATTACGTGTCTTTGGCGTTTATTTTCCTGTTCCTCACGGTACGGGTATACGAAAAACGCCGTTGGGGTTGATTTTTCACTGCCACTTTCACTGACACGAAATAAAAGAAAGGATTTTCAAAACGCATGAAAAAACGGTTCATTCGTTCCAAACGGGTGCGTTACGGTAGTATGACGGTGCTTTTGACCGTTCTGCTTATCGCAACGGTCGTCCTTGCGAATGTCTTGGTGTCGACACTGGCTTCCCGCTATACGTGGTACACGTCCATGACTGCATCGGCAAACTACGGAACGACAAATGCCTGCTATAATCTGCTTGACGCAACGATCGGAAAGACCGACGAAAAAGTAAAGATTATCTTCTGCGATACGGAGGAAAACGTCAAGGAAAGTTCCACCGTGTCCTATATCTACAATACCGCAAAACAGTTGTGCGAACATCTTCCTGACAACCTCTCGCTCGAATTCCACAACATCTGGCTCGATCCCGACAGCGTGAGAGGCTATTCCGCGACATTTGATGCCTCCACTGCCGAAACCGTGAAAACAACCCTTAAATCGACCAGCGTCATCATCGCCGGTGAGGACTATTACAGAGTTTACGACCACAGTGAATTTTTCGTTTTCGCCGACAACGATACCTCAAATCTTTGGGCTTATCAGGGCGAACGCAAACTCTCGGCAGGCATTCTCCATGCGGTCGAGAACGATTCGCAACCCATTTGTTGCCTGACGAGCAATCACGGCGAAGTCTTTTACGATTACGAACTGCTCTATCTCTTGGACGATGCCGGTTACGCACTCCGCTACATCGACCTTTACCGTGACGAAATTCCGACCGGTTGCAAACTCATTGTCAGTTACAACCCCAACTCCGACCTGACCGTGTCCGACGGCGTTTCGGCAACATCGGAAATCGACATTCTCAACGATTTTCTTTCGACATCCGGAAATTCGTTCCTTGTATTTATCGAGGACGGAACACCGTCCCTGCCGAATTTTGAAAGTTTTCTTTCGGATTGGGGCGTTGAATCGCTCTATTCCACAGATACGAACGGCAACAGTTTCCGCTATATGGTGCAGAACGATTCGCAGTCGCTCACATCGGACGGGTATACCATTTACGGTGACGAAAACGAAAAAGGTCACGCAGGCGAACTGCTCTCCGGTCTGACGAGAAAAACCGTCTTCAAAAACGCAACCGCACTCAGAGCCTCCAACGGTTTTGTGAGTGGTGGGGACGGCAGTTATACAAAAGGCAACCGCACCCTTTATTCGCTTTTCGGGAGCGGTTCGGGTGCAGTCGCATGGGCGAACGGAAAACCGGTCGATGCGACAAGTTCCATGCTTATGACCTTGACCGAACAGACCAACACCGACAGCGGAGCATCCTATGTCGGAGTCTGTGCATCGGTTGATTTTGCAAGCGAAGATTTTCTGCAATCCGCCGTTTACGGCAATACCGACACCATGATGCGTTTGTTCACAATTCTGGGCAAGGAAAATACGCCCGAGGGACTGACCATCAAACCCTTTACGAACACGAAAATCAGTACGATTACAACCGCCGAAATGTGGAAAACCACCGTCATTCTGGCAGTCATTCCGGCTGTCATCTGTGCAGGACTCGGAATTTTCGTACCGGTTCGCCGTCGCCGTGCATGAGAGGAGATATGGGAATATGAAACAGCAAAACTCCGAAAAACTCCGGCACGGAATTCCGGCACTGATCATTACGGTTGCCGTTGTCGTAGCCGTCCTGCTCGTCAACGTCGGTGTGGGTATCTTGACCGACCTCAAACTTTTCTTCATTGACCTGACAAGCGAAAAAATGTATACGCTTGACGATGCAACGGTTTCTATGCTCGACGGTACATTCAAAGAGGTCAACACAAAGCGTGAAAATGAGGGGGATGAGGACGTTTCGGTTGACATTGTCTTCTGTGCCGATGCGGACCTGCTCAAAGCAAACGAAAAAATGCGGTACATCTATTACACCGCAAGATCACTCGAAAAGGAATTTCCCGACACCATTCACGTATCGACCACAAACGTCTGGACGAACCCGTCCTCGGTCGACCGTTATCGCACGAACTCTTACTCGTCCATTTACCAATCGAATATCATCGTGGCGAGCGGTTCGGAATTCCGCATTACCTCAATTGAAACCTATTACACATACGATTCGGATTCGTCAAGCGACAGCGATCCGTGGGCTTACAACGGCGAAAAGAAATTCGTTCAGTCGATTATTGCCGTTACGAGAGCCGAATCTCCCATTTGTGCCATTACGACCAATCACGGGGAAGCACTTGCAACAGAGGAGGGCAGAGCCGAATACAGCGAACTGCTGAACGTCATAGCGAATGCCGGCTACGACATTCAGTATATCAATCTCTCGACAGACACCATTCCGGAAAACTGCCGTCTGATTCTGACATTCGATCCGCAAACCGACTTTTTGGGCAAGAAAGATTCGCCGACCGGTGTATCGGAACTTTCGCAACTCGAAAATTTCCTTGAAAATTGCTATTCCTTTATGGTCTTTGTCGATGCGGACACACCGGTCCTGACCAATCTCGAAGAATTCCTCGAAGAATGGGGCATTTCACTCAACCGTTCGGAGGATGTGGACGAAAACTGGACGGGCAACTGGAGAACCAAATCGACCTCTGCTCTCGATGCAGACGGACTGTCTGTTATCGGCGAGTACGAAACCGAGGCTATCGGCGGTTCTATCACCAAGAATATGCGTGAAAAAGGCGGATCGCCCAAAGTGGTCTTCGGCAACAGTATGTCCATTACCTATTCGCCGTCCTATGAGGTGACCTATCAACTCGAAGACGCTGACAACGACATCGGGGCATATACCTACGGTTCTTATTACCGCAACAACCATTCGAGAGCCATTTACGATGTTTTCCGTTCGGACAGCGAATCGGTTGCCTACAATATCAAGGACGGAACGGTTTCGACCGATCCCGTCGATACGCACGGCAATTACAAACTGATGACAATCACACGGGAAAGCCGTACGGTCGGTGAGGGCAAAGGCTATACGAATGTCAATGATGCATCCTACGTCTGTGCAATCACGTCTACCGAATTCGCAAGCAACAAACTGCTATCTTCCAACGCATACGGAAATACCGACGTCCTGCTTGAAACCCTGCGTGCCGTCGGGCGTGAAGTCGTCCCTGTGGGACTTTCCTTCAAACCGCTTTACGATTCGGAAATGACGCAGTCTTCTTCGTCCTCGTCAAGTAGCAGCGACAGCACGGTTTACTATTACACGGAAGCGGGTAACATCACCCGTACGGTCGTCTTAACGATCACGCCGGCAGTTGTTATGGCACTGCTCGGAACGGTGATCCTTGTCAGACGGAAATTCCGCCACTGATTGAGAAAGGAACGGTACGGAATTGATGAGAAACGAAAACAGAATTGTCAATATCATCTTCGATGCAGGGAAAGGGGCAACTCCCCCCACCAGCCGAGAAGGAAAAGTCGGAGAGTCGTTCGGTTTGCTTCCGACACCCACCAAGAGCGGTTATAAATTTGTCGGTTGGGCAATCGGCGACAGTATCATTACCGCCGATAGCATCATCGAATCGGAAAGCGACATCCGTCTGACTGCAAAGTGGGAAAAACTGAATGCAAAAGAACGTCGCAAGACGGTCATGTGGAAACAGAAGATTTTTGCAGGGGCATTGGCTTTCGCAATTGTCTTCTTAACGGTCGCAATCCTCATTACCAACAAGGTGATAGCGGTTTACACGCTCAAAGACGAATATGTCGACAGCGAGGGCGTCACGCACACCGACAAATACAAAATCCGCAAGGATGCCGGCGAATATAAACTTTATGACCGTGACGGCAACCTTATGGAAAAAACCGAAAACGGTTACACATCCTCATCGGACAAAATTCGCTATGAAGTTTATGTTGCCGAGGCGAGCGGAAACCAGTACCTGATTAACACATCGACCGGAGATTACGAAACCTATGCGGTCGTCGACTACGATGCCGAAAGCGGTGAATCGCTCGGCGGTACGGTCAAAAACAAGCGGGTTATGATGTTCCCCCGTGTCGGTCAGGACAATACCTATTCCATTCAGGTCAAAAACCAATACGGCGAATACACGTTCATTCGTGAGAATGTCGAAAACACCTCATCGTCAAGCAGTAAGACCTATAAAACAACGGTTATGGTCAAGAAAGGGAGCGATTATGTCCTTGCTTCCTACGATCCGACCTTGTTCGCAAGCCTTTGCGTCAGTTGCGGTTACACCCTGACCATGCAGAAACTCGATTTCACAAATGCCGAAACGCCACGCAAAGAGGACGGCACGGTCGATTACAACGCCTACGGGCTTGTCGACAGATATGACGAGAACGGAACGCTCACCTATTCGCCGGCAGTCTATACCATTGTAAAAGGCACTACGCAGGATGACGGTTCAATGGTTGCATCTTCTGAAAGTTACACCGTAACGGTCGGCGACTGCATCCTTTCGGGCGGTGGTTACTACGTGCAGTTACAGGGCAGAGATGCCGTCTACATTGTCAGTTCGACCATTGCGGACACGGTTCTCCAACCGGTCGAATCGCTCGTAACGCCTGCCTTGACTTACCCCATGTCGGTCAGTACCTATGTTATGGTTTACGATTTCGTCTTCGGTACGGTTGCAGATTTCAGCAAACTTTCCACCGATGACGATGAAGAATTCAAAAAGAACGTCAACATCAAGGTCATGTTCGATTATGTCGACTTGGAAAAACGGCAGGACACCGTTTATTCGTCCTCTCCCTATTGGGTGACCAAAACGGGAGCGGCAAGTCTTGCGGACGGTTTCGTACTCGACAATGACAGCGTGTCAACCGTACTCGGCAATTTCTATGAACTCGAATTCGTCGGTTGCAAAGTTCTCAACCCGACAGACGAAGACATCAAAGCATATAATCTCGATAAGGATATCTACCTGATCCGCTTTAAGTACGATCCGCAGGTCGCATCGGGCGGTTCAGACGAGGAAAACTGGCAGGATAACTGGGTATTTATCAGTCAGAAGACCGAGAACGGCACGTATTACGCATATTCGACTATGTACAATATGATTGTCGAGGTCGATCAGTCCTATTTCTCCTTCCTCGAATGGTCGGACAGTCATTGGTACAACAAGTATTTCTTCCAACAGAACATCGCATACGTGCAGGAAATGACATTCAAGTACGGCGGAAAGACCTATGATTTCACGCTTGATAATACCCTGACTTACGCTTATTACGATAAAGACGAAAATCTGGGACTTGCAAGCGGAACGGTTATGAATCCGCTCACGGGCGAACTCACGCAACTCAGCAACGGCAACTACCGCTATACCGAATCGTCAAGCGGAAAGACCTATACGCTCTCGTCCTCGACCGTATCGAAGCAGTATGACGACAGCGGAACGGCAACCGGAAAGTATATTTATACGAAAACAGGAACAATTCTCGATCTCGAAAAAGGGAAACTCAGTGAGGACGGCAAGACCTACACCGTCACCAAGACCGGAAAATCCTACACCGTTTACCAAGTCGATATGACCAAGACGACCGTCAAGTCCTACTACACGAGTAGCGGAACGAAATCTTCGTCGGTTGTTTACGTTGACGAGAGAGGAACGGAAGTTTCAATCGTTGCCGGCACGACCAACCTGCAAATCTCCTGCAACGGCACGAAATACGATTATACGATTGAAGAAACGACCGCAACAGACACAGGAACGACTGAAACAGACACATACTCGGCTCTCGACAATTTCCGCAGACTTTATACAAAACTCCTCTGGTATACGATAGAAGGGGATGTCAGTGAAAAGGAACTCGGCGACAGCGTGACGGAATATGTCAAAACGCATACAGCCGATATGGAAATCAAGGTCGACTTGGAGGATATGGCAACAATTCTCAACCGTGAGAATTACACGTCCAACAACAAACGCAGTTTTGTAATTCGGATTTACGAGTACACCGAGCGGAAAGCACTCCTGACAATCGAAATGCTTGCCGATAAGGATGCCACGCCGGATGCAACGTGCATCACGAAAGGCTTCTACGTTCTGTCCAGCCAAATGGAGCAGATTGCAGGCTATTGCGAAGATTTCATCAACGCAACCCTCATTCCGAAATCGAACTGACGGAAAGTAAAAGCAAGCAAAAAGCAATCAAAAAAAGCAAAAAGCAAATAAAAAAGTGGGCGGAGAGGTCAAACCTCTCCGCCTTTTTGGACTTTCGCACTTCGCACAGACCAAAAAAGTACAAGAAAATAATAATAAGAACAAATCTCATTATAAAACTATATTACCGGATTGCAATATTGCACGCAAAAAGACTCGCCAAGCAATTCGGCGAGCCTTTTTCGGTTTGTAATCCTATTGATTTAATGTTCCTGTTGATTGCAAGTTGCTTTTCGCTTTAAGTTGCCTTTATGTCAGCTTAATTTCCGCTTTCAGCCGGTTTCCGTTCAGTCCGTTTTATGCCATTCAATCAAATCTTTTTGCGTTCAGTCCAGTTTTTTGCCGTCAAGGGAAATGGTCACGACCTGCCACGGAATGAATTTTCCGCTGTCCTGCAATGCACGTTTGACCGCCATTTCCAAACCACCGCAACAAGGCACTTCCATGCGGACAACCGTCACAGACTGAATGTTATTCGTCTTGATGATCGCCGTCAACTTTTCGGAATAATCAATATCGTCCAGTTTCGGGCAACCGATTAAAGTAATTTTGCCACGCATGAATTCTTCGTGCAAATTTGCGTAAGCGTAAGCGGTGCAGTCGGCGGCAATCAGGAGTTTTGCTTTGTCAAAATAGGGGGCATTGACCGGTACCAGTTTGATTTGGCAAGGCCATTGACCGAGTCTTGATACGGGCGTTCCGACGGTTGCCGGCGTTGTGCTTTCGTCGTCCTTGTGCATAAACCGATGCATCTGATGCCCGGGACACCCCGAACCGGCATTGTGTCCGCTCGCCATTGCCTTTTTCGCTTTTTCGATAAGTACGGCTTTTTCGTCATAGGCTTTCGCCTCACGCTCCTCAAACGTGATAGCACCGGTGGGGCAAGCCGGCAGGCAGTCGCCAAATCCGTCGCAGTAATCGTCACGCAAAAGTTTTGCTTTGCCGTTCACCATTCCGATAGCGCCTTCGTGGCAAGCCGAGGCACACGCACCGCAACCGTTGCATTTTTCTTCATCGATGTGAATAATTTTCCGAATCATTTTCAAACCCTCCGAATTGAATTGGAATTTTATTTTGTGGTTTTTCTTTCATTTCAGAACTTAACGCATTCTGTTTTCTGCCACCATTATACCCGATTTATATGGCATTTTATGTTGTGAATACAACAACTCGCAAGAAAATAAAAGAAAATTTTTTCGGTTGAAGTTTTCAATCGCATTTTGACGGAAAGTGACCGAAACTGACCGAATTCACGGTTGAAAATGAAAATTCAGCCAAAATATTGACACCTGCTTGACAAGAAGGGATTTTTATGGTATAATGATTTTGCACTAAAAAATTGCTCAAAAAATCACCGTATTTCGTGATGTTGGCAAAATACCGCCTTTTGTTTATCTTGCACAAAAATGCACATTTGAATTTGTGCAAATTGCCGATACCTCGAAAAAAGTGGCTGTTTTTGGTATCTGTTTTTGATAAAAATTGTCCGTCACAGACCTTGACAAAAATCAAAAAAAGGTGTATAATATATATCGGATAGCATACAATGGGTAGCAGGTAGCCGACAGCGAAGTCGGAACGCTCTCCCCCCAAAAAATAATTTCAAAAAATCGCAAAAATTTACAAAATATCTATTGACAAGGAGGGGCAAGGTCGTGTATAATGCTCTGACAGACAGACAGACAGACAGACAGACAGACAGACAGACAGACAGACAGACAGA
>CAVGAA010000004.1:0-69919 GCA_963627065.1 bacterium
AATTTCGCAACTTGGGCATCATTTTTTCGGACAGTGGCACTTTCTATATCATTGTCGGTATGCCCAAATTGCGAAAGTTCTTGGGATTCCTAAACTCCTTCTTCCAAGAAGGGTTCAGGCAGGGTTTGAGGCAGAGCCTCAAGGTCTTCCTTCCTTATATCTTCATCAATTCGACAAGAACATCGACCATTTTACGCATGGATTCGACGGGGATGAACTCGTGAACGCCGTGGAAATTCGCACCGCCGGTGCAGAGATTCGGGCAAGGCAAGCCCATGAAAGAAAGCCTTGCACCGTCCGTACCGCCACGAATGGCAACAACCTCGGGAGTGACTCCGCAAGCCTGCATCGCACGCTTTGCATTGTCGATTAACTCCATATGCGGAAGAATTTGTTCCTTCATATTATAATAACTGTCCTTGACCGTCAAGACAAACGAACCCTCGCCCCAAATGCCGTTTTCAAATGCCGTTAAATCGGTCAGAAATTGCTTGCGACGCTCAAAAGACGCACGGTCGTGGTCACGAATCAGCAAAGATGCGGAGGCACTCGTTTCGTTGCCGACAATGTCGTGTACGTGGTAAAATCCCTCGTACCCCTCTGTGTGAGCAGGCACTTCCGCAGACGGCAGACGGGTGAGCCACTCGGTAAGCATCAGAATCGCATTTTTCATCTTGTTTTTCGCACTGCCGGGGTGAATATTTACCCCACGAACCTCGATTTTCGCAGAGGCGGCATTGAAATTTTCATATTCGATCTCGCCGAGTTCTCCGCCGTCAACCGTGTAAGCAACATCCGCACCGAATTTCGCAACGTCGAAATGATCCGCACCACTGCCGATTTCCTCATCCGGCGTAAAGCCCACACAGATTTTGCCATGCGGAATCTCCGGATGCGAGGTCAAGTAAGCCACCGCCGACAGAATCTCGGCAACACCGGCTTTGTCATCTGCACCCAAAAGCGTTGAGCCGTCCGTGACAACCAAATGTTGCCCTATGTAACGGGAAAGGAACGGAAAGACGGACGGCGAGAGTTTTTCACCGTGTCCCAATTCAACCTCACCGCCACGATACTCCACAATTTGCGGTTTGATATTCGCACCCGAAGCATCGGGCGACGTGTCCATATGAGAAATTAGACCGAGAACAGTTCTATTTTCGCAACCGGCGGTTGCAGGCAAAAAGCCCATCACATAGCCGTTTTTATCCATTTCGACCGACTGTAAGCCGATTTTTTGCATAATCCCGCAAAGATGAGAACCTAAAATTTTCTGCTTTTCGGTACTCGGAACAGTGTCGGAATGCTCGTTCGACTGTGTGTCATACGATATTAAGTCTAAGAATAATTCTAAAACATCCATAGGAAGCCTCAAAATGCCCAAGTGCCGTTCACGAAAATCGGAACTTTCTTGCCGTCTTTCGTAATGCCGTTGATTGTGAGGTCACGTGTGCCGATCATAAAGTCGACATGGATCATCGATTCATTGATGCCCATTGCGTAAAGTTCCTTCTGCGTGTAATTTTCGTAATCCTTGATCACGTTCGTGAACCCGTGTCCCAGTGCCAAATGGCAAGCCGCATTCTCGTCAAAGAGCGTGTTGTAGAAAAGTACGCCGGTCTGGTTGACGGGGCTTTCGAAAGGCACTAACGCACATTCGCCGAGATAGGATGCTCCCTCGTCCATTTGAATCATCTCGCGGAGCAGGTCTTCGCCCTTTTCGGCGTGTACCTCGACAACTTTTCCGCCCTCAAAACGGACCGAGAAATTCTCAATCAGTTCGCCGTTGTAGGACAGCGGTTTCGAGGAATAGACAATGCCATCCGCATCGCCACGGCGGGGAGATGTGAACACTTCTTCGGACGGCATATTCGGATTGTAGAACAAGCCCTTGTGACCGAGCAGTTCTTCCGCTCCGCCCATAAAGAGTGCATTGTCGAGCAGACCGACACGGAAATCCGTTCCGTTCGATGCCTTGTATTCAAGAGCCGTCAGACCGAGTCCGTTGATGTAATCGCAACGGGCGTGCAGATCGTTGTTGTGATCCTCCCATGCCTTGACGGGATCGTTGTCCTCGCTTACACGGACGGTATAAAGAATCTTTTCCCAGAGCTTTTCAACGGCTTTTCCGCGACTCTCGGAGGGGAAAACTTTCTTCGCCCAAGCAGAGCCCGGGATTGCCGCAATGCACCACTGGTACTTGTTTTCCATTTCCTCACGGTAGGGTTTGATGACCTTGAAACGAGCCTGAGCCGACTTCGCACGCTTTGCCTGATTGATGCCTTTCAGACCGTCCGGATCGTCCGATTCGAGATAAATGCGGACCGGCAGAGTCTTGACATAATGCTTCATTTTTTCGACTTCCCAGTCTTCGACCTTCGAGAGCGTTGACACCGAGCAAGCCTTCAAATTGACCTTGGAAAGCGGTTGATAGGTCCAGTCGACCGTGACTTTGCGAGCCCCGAGGCGGTAGCATTCTTCGGCGACCATTTTGGCGAATTCGGGCTGTTCAACCGATGCCATGATGATGACGTCCTGCCCCTTTTGGACTTTACCGCCCTCTGCGGCAATCAATTTTGCGTATTTTCTTAAAACCGTTTTTTTCATAATAACTCCTCAACCGAATAATCGGCAATAAAATGATAGACAAGTCGGAACGGCACGGTCCGAAAGCAAAGCAGAGTCTGAATCGACTACAGAACCGAGATGCCACTGCGACAGCGAGACGCCATTGCAGATATCGAAATGTCGTTGCAGACATCGAGATGCCGTTGCAGAATTGCAAACAATTATATTATACCGCCAAAACCGAAAAATGTCAATAGAATTGCGAGAACTTTTTGAGAGATGCAACGCCGGCAGAGTGCAATAAAGAGAGATGAAACACAAGGAGAAATAATAAAACATTAGAACGCAGTGACAACGGTGTGCAAGGGGTTCAAGTTCAAAGCACGGATTTATGTTGTCAACCATATAGGCAAATTACTTGCATATATTTTGGCTTTTTATATGCAAATTATTCCGATTATAGGCAAATGTTATCGTGTGCAAACGGTATCATAGGCAAATGCAGTTATCGATATTTGTCGGTTCATCATATTGCACAATTTTAGACTCAGATTTTGTACAAATCGCAAAAAAAAAAAAAAAATAGATGTAATATGTTGACTTCTCATAAATTTATGTTATAATATAACTATATAGGCATTTTTGTTGCACCGATTCGGGTTAGTTTCATATTTGATCGGATTTATATTTTCTTTTTTCTTCATTTTGAAAACCGCAGGGAGGATTCATGGACGTTTTTCTTTCGATTGACATCGGTTCTTATTCCACCAAAACCGCCTATGCTTACAAATTCGGAGATTCTTACCGCTACGGTATGTTAAATATTGACGGCGGAATCGATTTTTGGTCGATTGCCTGCTACAATCCGGACACCTGCAAATGGACTTTCGGCAAAAACGATATGCTACGCTCGGCGAAAACATCCTTTCGGTATATCGTACACATCAAAGAGTTGCTCGAACTTTTTAAAGACGGCACAATCTCGTTGTACCGTCGCAAAAAACTGTTCAAAAATTTCTATTTTCCGCCGAAAGAAACGAATTCTTCCTATGAGGAAACGGTGAAGAATGGCGACTATTTTCAGGCGAAACAGACACCTCGCAAAGTTGTGGAACTGTTTTTGGAACATTACTGCTCCGCTATCAAAAAAGAGGCACTTGCAAGGTTGAAATCGGACGGAATTGACATCGATACCTTACCTGTTCGTCTTTTGCCAATTGTCCTTTATCCATGCAATTCTTCACTTGATTTTATTTGCGAGTTGCAGTCACTCGTTGCAAATGCTTTCGGTTGCGATGCGGAAAAAGTCCGTGTCATTTCCTCGACCAAAGCCGTTGCCGTTTCGGCAAAAGAGTTCGGCGTGGTTGATACGTCCGTGGAAAAGGCTTTGATTTTCAACATCGGCGAGGCAAAAACCTCGGTTGTGAAAGTGGCTTTTCAGGAGAAGAATATTTCGGCTTACGGGGCAGACGGACATCTGCCCCCCGATTCCATAGGCGGAAAAGATTTCGATTATGCTCTTTACGATGCTTTAATGTCCCATTCACGGAATATTCCGTCATTCGGCTCTACCGATGCCTCGGATCAGGGTGAGCGGGGTTCTTATTATGAGCAGTTCCGCATGATGAGCAATATCGGCTACTGCAAACGTTTTTTCGGTTATGAACCGAACGGACAGAGCAACGGAGTCGAATTCAAAATCGAGCGGGAAATGTCTGTCCCCGTTTCGATAACATCGGGTGAATTCCAAGCGATTGCGACACCGGTTTATGAGAAGATTTGGGATTATGTCAAGAAGGAACTCAACAATCGGGTGGCAGGTAAGAAAGTCAATTCCGATGTCGATGCGGTTCTTTTTGCAGGCGGAGCGTCGGACACTTACGGACTTGACAAGTTTGTGGAGGAGAAATTAAAGCAGTACAACAAGAATATTCGCTTTTTGGATTTCAGTCCTGCGACAGACGGCGGTCCGGATTTTGTGCTGTGTCCATCGACCGATACCGCTCCCGTCGGTGCGGTTCTCTTCGCGGTCGGAAAATATCCGTTTGAGATTATCACGACACGGTCTTACGGGACGTGGGGCAGTCTTGAAAAAAACGGCAACGATCCGTGTCTGTACTATGCCCCTATCATTCGATACGGCAAACGGATTCCGTTGCAGGGAAAACCTCTCGAATTTGAAAAGTCGGAGTCTTTCAAAATCAGCCGTTGCCGTTACGATTTCGAAAAGCAGATTTGCTACAACTACGATGAATATTATTCGTTGGCAATCGATGACTCGCAGAGTGAGGATGTCGAACACGGTCCTGCAATTGCCAGAAAAATCGGCGAAGAAGTGGACGACGATGCACTCATGCGGGAAAACAAATATTCTTCTTTTGAACGAAAAAACGCAATTTCCAACTATGAACTGAAAGTTCTGACGGAAGGCTTTCGAATGGTATTTGAAAATGTAAATCCGAAAATGCTCCGAGAACGAAACGGATTTTACTTTTTTGACGGAAAATTAGATATCAGGCAGGGCTTGAAAATTGATTGCGAGGGGCGTGCGATTCCGTTTGCCGAAAGCAACGGCAAAGACGGTCCGCTCGGCGATATCGAAATTACCTTCCGTGCGGACGAGGGCAAAGACAAGGAAATAAAGATCAATTGACGGTTAACGTTTGAAATTTCGGAAATGAGGCTATTATGCGTAAAGATTATAAAATCCTGTCGGATTCCACAACCAAATTTTCAAAAACGAGCAGTTCGGCTACGCCCGTTGCCCTGACGCCCGAAATTTTCGATGATATGAACCGTGTGGAAGATTTGAGCCGTTATGACGATTTTTCCAAACTCGAAATCGATGCCGGCGAATATCGGGAAAACGGTATGGGCTTCGGTATTCCCTTTAATCCGACCATTCACACGGACGGTGCCGTTTTGCGTATGCACCAAACCGAGGCGGCAAAAATCTTTTTGAGTGACCTGCGTGGATTCGGTTTGCTTGCCGACTGTGTCGGTAGCGGAAAAACCTATGAAGCCGGCATTGTCATGTCCGAACTTGCCTACCGCGGAAAAGTCAAAAATCTGCTCATTATCGTTCCGGACGAAAATCTGCGTTTGAAGTGGATTGATGTAATCGGGGACAGATTCGGTATGGGGAAAAAGACTTTGTCGACAAAAATCGACGTGTCGAAAGGCTTGGAGCAGATCACCTCCTCGAACGGGGCTGTTTCCGTACGCCCGAACGGGGCATTTATTCTGCTTTACGACGAATTTGCAAGACTCGAACAGAGCCAGATTAAATCCTATCTGTTTGATTTGATTGTCGTCGACGAGGCACACAACCTCTGCTCCAAAGACGATATGCACAACCGTTCCATGCATTATCTGTCCTTGCTCATGCAAACCAAACGCAATTTCAATGTCCCCTACTGTCTGCTTTTAACAGCGACACCGCATTCGGGAAATCTCGAATCGATGTTTCCGCTTTGGTACTTTATTCGTTGCAAAGGCGGTACGCCTGCCTGCTTTTCCAAAAAGGAAATTCCCTCGCCCGAAGAAAAAGACGAATATGACAAGGAACGCTCTCACTATCTCAATATCGTGTGCAAAGGTGCGAAAACCGTTGCGGAATATATCGAAAACGCAAAACAACAGCACCTGATCGGTACAAAGAATCTGACAACCGACTACCGTGCGGATTACCTGTCGGAATTCACCTATGACGGCAGAAAGTACCCTGCACTGAAATACGAAGATTATACGGCACTGACACACTACGAGCAGAAAAGCCGTTGCAGTGCTTATCTCGCCGAACACAGAGATGTGGAAAGCCAAATTCTGCACAAGGTGAAAGACTCCTATTCGAGCGAGGTTATGCGGTCGATTATGGTCCGCCGTCGCAACGATTTTTCGCAGGCTCGCATGGCACACAGTTATTTCTTTCTGCCGATTGAAAATACGGTTGCAAAGCCGTCCGCTTCGAGAAAATCCGAAAATTTCACGTTTGACGGCATCAATCTGAATGCAGAAGGCTTTTCTAAACTTTTCAATCAATACGGCGACAAACTCTTTGAAAATGAGCGATTCGTCAAAAAAGGATCTTCCGATTTCTATTTCAATCGATTTCAAAAAGTAGCCGACAACCCCGAAAACGATTTTATTCACATAGAAGAAGTCCCCTCAACGCTTGAGAAGGAGGAAGATGCGATCTTTACAAAGAAATGCGAAGAATTCGTCAAAATCGTTCGTGACGAGGCGAAAAGGAGTGCAGATTCTTCCCGTATGATCGTATTTTTCGACTACGATCTCCCCTGCAATTCGTCAAACGATGACGATAAAACATCATGGTACAGACTCGCCGATTATCTGACGGCATCCGGAAACCGTGACATTGCAGAGCGGATTATTCACGGTGATGTCGACCACATCGAAAATGCGATTTCCGCTTACAACGCCCGTGAAGATGCCATTCTCTTTGCCGAAGGTGTGAAATATTCCGAGGGGCAGGATTTGCAGGTCGGTAATGTCATTGTCAATTTTGAAGTTCCGATAGATCCCCTCACGGTCGACCAAAGAATCGGACGTGTGTACCGAATCGGGCAGTCGCTCGATGTCAATATCTATTCTTTTGCGACGATGAACGCCCTTGACGGCTATTGCCTTGCGTACTTTGTCGATATCGGAATTCTTTCCGACCGCAACGGCGATGCCTCAATTCTTTCGGGGTGCAACAGTGAAAATATGAAAGCCCTGAAATGTCCCCGTTGTAACGATATTTCACTGGTCAACGAAACCGATTATATGAATTTTATGCCGAACTGTCCGAACTGCTCGAAAAGGATGTTTCCGACGGTCAAACGGCTGGACGGCGGAAAAGAAAAAGATGTATTCCTCTGCCCGAACTGCAAAGCGGAACAAGATATACCGAAAGAAAACGGTCTGCGGTGCATCAAACATTACAACGGCGAGGAGTGCGGTACGGTCAGACAACCGATTCTCTTTTCGGAATTCGTATGCGAGGCGAACCCACGCCACAAAATCAAGCGTTTTCGTGGGGATGACGGCGAATCGTTTTATGCCTGCCTTTCCGTTCACCAAAATAAAATGGAATACAAACCGCTCGACACCGGTTGCAGAATCGGTTGCCCGAAATTCTGTGCGTTGAAAAACTGCAAAAAAATCGATCCGAAATGCAAAATTCGTGTCAATAACATCACGGACGAAAATGAGGCAAAAATCATTTGTGCATCCTGCCCCGAAAAGCAAAACTGCCTGTGTAATGTCAACAAGCCCGTGTCGGAATCCTGCTCGGCAGGAAAATGTCATCGGGATTACCCGACCTGCAATCCGAAACCCTATACCATTCGGTTCGATGCTAATTACGAAAACGGTGTTTGCCCAATCTGCAAAGAAACACGGAAAAAAACAAACTTTTTGCTCCCTGTCAAGAAGAACACTTTTGAAACCTATATCAAAGAACGTTACGACACCGACACGGATTTTTGTCGGAATTTCGATGCGGATGCCGTAAAAACGCTGGAAATCAAGGACATTTTGATGTTCGATGACAACTGACCGATACACAGTGAGGTAGTATATGGCGATTGAATATATCATCCATGAAGAAGAGGACATCAAACTGTTCAAAAAACTGGTCGAATTGCGTGACAGTGGGTATGTCCGAGTCGAAAATTCCGAAAACGGTCCTGCCATCGTTCACGAACTCGGCGGAAAAGAATATCATTTTATTCAAAGTAATCATTCCGATTGCATGACGGAACTGTCGGAAAACCGTGAAAATGATGAAAACGGTTTCTACTGGTTTCGTGACATTCGGGGCGAAACGATTTCGGATGCGACGAAAGGAAAAATTGCTTGGAACGATCTCATCCTGAATGTTTCGGAAAAATTCTTCGGTAAATATCCCTGCCTCGTCTATGCGGACGAAAGGCAGTTGACGGGAAAAGACGATGCGGTTGAAATTCGCCGTACTCAACTTTCAAATCTTGTGGAAAACTTCTTCGATTTGGACGATGTAAAATACGAAATTGTCCATAAGGCAGACGAATCCCGTGCCTATTACGGTGCAAGTTTGAAACTCAATGTCAAAATTTCGGGTGAACCGAAGCCGATTGTCGGAAAAATTTTCTTTGTCGTCAGCGGTCAGAGAATCGTGCCTTTGGATGAGTCGGTCGGTCGGCAACTCTCCGATATGGTTTGGACCGGAATGAAGAAAAAACTGAATCAGGCAAAAGGCGATGCCCTGCGGGAAGATTCGAACGATATTACAACGCTTTACAGCCAATTGGAAAACTTTTTTAAGCAAGGTGTCGACCTCTCGCAGTATCTCATTCTTTCCGATGAGAACCAAGCAGTCATAACCGAATTACTGCGGAACAAAGAGCGTGGTAACGACAAAATTACCGTTACCTGCGAACAGATTTATATCAACTCGATTCTGAAAGTCTTTGTGAAAGTGCCGGTATTCGATATTGTTTTACATGCCGACCGTGGCGACAAAATTCTGTCGGCAAACTATTACGGTGATATGTTGACGCTCATCTGCCATGCGTGCAGTCGGCATGAGGTCATTGTCAATGACGGATATGTTTCCTACACCGATGAGGACGGCATTTCGCACAGTTATTTTCTCTCTTTCGATGCCGAAAATGAACCGTACCTCTCCCGTGACGGTCTGCCTCTTTCGGAGGACTCCGATGCGGAAGATTACAAAGCCGTTGGGGAAAATGTTTTCAGACGGCACATTCGAAAAATCGAGTGCCACAATTTGGGCATCCACGGCGACTGTTACAATTATGTATGTCTTGACGATACGGTAACGATTGAAGGAAAGCCCGTGCGGTGTAAGGACTGCCCCTATCTCGAAAAAACCATTGTTCTGAACGGTTGCAATTATTCGCCGAGCGAATTGTTTTTCGACACCGACAGCGGTACGATTCGGGAAAAGTCGCAGGAGAATGTCAAATGCAAGACCGAAAAGTGCCAAAACTCGGCTACGGGCGGAAAGTACTGCAAACTTTGCGAATCTCTTCGCAGTACAGCACCGAGCGATATAGAAAAGCAACGGGCGGATTACAAAAAATATGCTCGCATCCTTCCGCTTTTCCGGCGAATCGGATCGGGCGATAAGCGTTGTGTGGAAGATTACAAACAATTTGTATTTCGTCTGGGCAATAAGACCTTTGTCATTGAAAAAGAAACACTTTGACACGCATCGGAGATAAACGATAGATATGGAAGACAAAAATCAAAAAAACAGTTTCGGCGGTTGGTACGGTCGCATTCCGCCGGATGCAAAATACAATTATGAAGAGCAAAATGCGAGGTTCTTGGACAGAAAGTTATTTCTTTACATTACCTTGTTTTCTGCCGTTGCGTGCGAACTTTTAACGGTTATCGCCCTGATTGTACGCATTCATGCCGTGCGGTATTGGCTGTTTCCGTTCTTACTGCTCCTACTTGACGTATCTTTCTTTTTCGTGTCGAGAGCAATTGACTACTGTGTCGGCTACGCTAATAAGTATAAAATTTTCTATTCGATCCTGACGGTGATTCTATCGGGGCTTACACTGTTCTTCCTTCTCCGTGACAGCGATTTTGTCGTTCTTCGCTTACCGCAGGGCGTTGCGTTCTCGCTCATTCAGGTTGTCAAAATCGTGTTTGTACTGCGGAGTATTGCAATATCGAAAGCACCGCAAAGTCCGCACTACCTGCCACGTGGAATTCTGAATGCGTTTTTGTCGGTTCTCCTGCTTTCCTGCCTCTTGCTATGTGTCGGAAAATACGGCTATTTCGGGCAGGGTGCGGGGTGGCTCGACAAGCAGGCAACATTGGTTTTCTCCCTGAACGGTGACGGCAATTATATCGTCACGGACACACTCAAAGACGGCAATTATCTTGTCATTCCGCAAACGCTCAACGGCGTTCAAGTTGTCGGTGCGGATGCCTCAGTCCTCAACCAAACCAAAATTTCGAAAATTACGGTTGAGGGCGATACATTCGATTTTTACAACCTCGAAAAATTCGAAATCTGCAATTCGTCCCTTTTGATTGAGGGCAATTCGGATGTTCTGGAAACTGTCCGTCAAACGGTTTTCAATGCCTCTTACAAAGACGGAAAGGCGACCGCTTGCACGCAACTGCTCGCACGCCTTTGCCCGAATGACATAGCAGAGGGCAAGACCTATTACCACGTGGTTTATTCGGGCGATATGGGGAATGCCTTTTACATTCCGATTTTGACAGTCGATGACACTGCCTCCCCCTTGGCGAGCGTTGAAAGTTACCTCTACAAATTTTATGACGACTCTGCCGACACGGTCGATTTTTCGAAAGTCGGCTATCTCAAATGGGCATTCGAAAAAAATGACGGCTATGCCTGCTCGGGTGAGAGAATCACTGCGGATGCCGAAACGCATACCGTTACGGTTTCGTTTGAACCGGTCTGCAAAATCGAATTTTCGAAAAGCAATGACACTGTTTGGAATGGTCAAAATGCCGCATTCCTCTCGAATATAGCGTACATTCGTATCTGCGATGCCGAAACGTTCTACAATTCTCTGCCGACAAGGGACGGCTTTTCGGTTATATGGAACGATACAAGGGGTACCGCAAGCGGAAACGGCTCTTACGAAAATGCAATGCAATTCGTTTCATTTGTGAATACGCAAAAAGCCGGTGGCAGTTTTACGTTGCGGTCGGCTTGGATCTTGCAATGCTCAGCCGAAATCAAAGAAGCGGAAAGCGACCTTTCCTTTACTTACGGCGATGACGGCAAAAAAATCGTCTTCACATCCGACTGCATTCTTCCCCTCACCTATTCACTCAAAGACGGTTCGGGAACGGTTTTGGCAAGCGGTTCGGGCGAAAGCGGAAAAATCAATGTACCCTTAACCAAAGACTTGGTTGAACCTTTGAATAGCGGAACGTGCAGTCTGTCCGTCGACTGGGAAGACGGTGAAAGCACCACGACATCTCTGACGGGAAGCAAGGTTTTGACCTGCAAACTCAACATTGCCCCGAAACTGATTTCGGCATACTGGACAATTCCAACCGGCGGTACGAGAAACAATACGTTCGATAACCAACCTTATACCGTATCGGTGCGGATTGACGATTCCGAAAAGGTCCGCCCGACCGATGTTATCGATTTGTCGCTCCTTTACTCTGCCGACAAACTCAATTTGAACCG
The DNA here is from genome assembly GCA_963627065.1 of bacterium. Classification (GTDB taxonomy): domain Bacteria; phylum Bacillota; class Clostridia; order Oscillospirales; family CAG-272; genus UMGS1865. Next base: position 11,765 of record CAVGAA010000004.1, read on the forward strand.
TGTTGCGGTTGACGATACCTCCGTGTCTTTTGTGAATGCATCAACCTACCGTTTGACGGCAATTATCGAATCTGCGGGGAACGGCGATCAAAAATATCAACTGACTCCCGCAACGAACGGAGCGGATTTCACGATCCGACCGAAAACTCTGGAATTCTCTTGGAACTCCTTTACAACGGATCAACTCATTTATGACGGCAACAAAAAAATATTGACGCCGACGGTTACGAATGCGATTTCCGGTGTGCAAGTCGATCTGCTTTGGAGAATCCGCAATACCGTGTCGGGTGATGACGGCGGTATCAATGTCGGAACATACTATTGCGAAGTGTATGAACTTGTGGACAATACGGCTCTTTCGGCGAGTAACTATACCCTGACAAATTCCGCAACTGCAAAGAGCGGTTCTTACAGCATTACGCAACGCCCCCTGACCGTGACATGGGAAGGTGCTTCTTCCTATGTTTTCAACGGACAAGTGCAACGACCGAATGCTATCGTCACGGGACTTGCCAACGGCGAAATCTTTACCGTTGCTTACACGGCAGACACCGTGAACGCAGGCAATTATACCGCAACGCTTTCGCTCGAAAAATCTATAATTCAGAGCAGTGACAGGCAGGTCATTGCAGGCGGTATAAACAACTACGCAATCCCGTCTTCCGCCATGAGCAGTTCCGCTTACGAAATTCAAAAAGCAACCTATACAAATACATTCAAGTTTACCGACGCAACCTATACTTATGACGGAACGCATAAATTCCCGACTTTGACGGTTGACGGCGAAAATGTCAAAATTACGCAGAACAGTTTTGCACTTTCCGCAAAAGGACTTGACAATGTGGCAATCCGTGCGGAGATCGGCGAGGTCGACAATGTCAATGCCGGCACGGTTACGATGACAATTCGCTTTATCCCCTCGTCAAACTACAACGATATTTCCTCATTGACGGCAACCGTGACAATTACGAAAAAATCTGTCGAAGGTGCAAAAGTAACGCTTGACAATACACAATTGATTTACTCCGGAAATGTCCAAACGAAGCAAATTACAAGCGTTGTGGCAGACGGTCTGAATATCACTTATGACGTGACCGGAAACACGGGAACAAACGCAGGCTCGTATACCATGATAATTACCGCAAACGGTAACTTTACCGGCACTTTGACCGTCGATTGGAGTATTGCAAAATGCACCGTTTCCGTTCCCGAAAAAGATACAACGGTTTACACCTACAACGGCAAGGCACAGACCTACAAAATCAACGCAAATTCGCTTTATACCGTGAGCGATGCGGAGCAGACGAACGCCGGCAAATACACGGTGACCGTTGCTTTTGCGGACAAAAACAATTATTGTTGGGCGAGCGGTTCGAGCGAGAATCTGACCTACGATTTCGTTATCGTACAGAGATCGATTTCGGATGCAGTCATAAAAATTGACGATACCGACCTCGTTTACAACGGCGACTATCAAGCCAAAATGGTTACAAGCGTGACGGTTGACGGTTTGGCGGTCACCTACTCCATTTTGGGAAATTCGGCAGTCAACGCAGGCTCGTATTCCATGACAATTACCGCAAGCGGTAACTTTACCGGTGCGAGAGAAGTCACGTGGTCAATCGCAAAGAAGACGGTCGCCGTACCGAAAAAAGATACGACAGTCTTCACTTATGACGGCTTTGAAAAAATCTATACACTTGCGACAAATTCCCTTTATACGATAAGCGGTAACAATCAGACGAACGCCGGCAAATACACGGTAACCGTTGCCTTGGCGGACAAAAACAATTATTGTTGGGCGAGCGGTTCGAGTGAAAATCTGACTTACGATTTCGTTATCGGACAGAGATCGATTTCGGATGCAGTCGTAAAACTCGACAATACCGACTTGATTTACAACGGCGACTATCAAGCCATAACGGTTACAAGCGTGACAGTTGACGGTCTGGCGGTCACTTACACCGTTTCGAAAAATTCGGCAATCAACGCAGGCTCGTATTCCATGACGATTACCGCAAACGGTAACTTTACCGGTGTGAAAAAAGTCACATGGTCAATCGCAAAGAAGACGGTTGAAAAGCCGACCGCCGATACAACTGTTTACACCTACAACGGCAAGGCACAGACCTACAAAATCAACGCAAATTCGCTTTATACCGTGAGCGGTGCAACACAGACCGAGGTCGGTACTTATACCGTTACGGTGTCGCTCAATGACAAAAACAATTACTGTTGGGCAGACGGAACAAGTGCAAATCTCACGTACGATTTTGTGATTCGTCCCGAGAGTACAACATAATCCGAAAGGAGGACAAAGCAATGACCGGAGAAAATTTCATAGAATGTCCGAACTGCCATAAAGAAATGCGTCCTTTGACCTACTTTACCGGAGAACTGTACTGTTCGAAATGCCATGCGGAGTTGATCGATGCGATTCAGATCAAGGATAATGCCAAATGCGAAGATTTTGCCCTCTCGCAACGCTGTTTTGCGGATTATCTGTTGAACATCGTCCCCAAAATGGACAAAGGCACGATAAAGCATACAAAAGAAAGTCACAGGAAAGAGGCTACGAGAGCCGTTCGGCGTGCATACGAATACTGTCGAAGTTCCGCTTATGCCGGAAACCCCTACGCAATTTTGAATATGGGGTACTACTTATCACACGGTTACGGCATATTGATTGAAAACGATGTGCATACCGCAAAACTCTTTTACGAAAAAGCATTGCAGTCCTCCGATGATGAGGTTCGGAGCATTGCAAAAACGGCTCTCGAAGATTTGAACGGCTTGCAAAAAATGCAATCCGGCAATTCGGAATTTGACCGATTGATAAAAATATTCGACTCGGCGGAAAATGCATCTCTCTCACGCACGCCTCTCTTAGGGATAGTATCGGTCACCTATTCGCAATTGCAGGAAAACGAGCGTGCAAAACTGCTTGAAAGGCTCAACAAAATTCTGCGAAAATGGGGAAAAGAAACGCTCTTTTTCTGGAATGCCGAACGGAAACGGTTTGAAATCTGCACGGATGAAATTACGGACGACCTGTTCGACGAAACCGGAAAGAATTATTTGGCTTTCCGCAACCTGAAATGCAAGCCGTCCAAAGAAGCCGTCCGTGCGGTGCAAAAGAACGTCACGGACCTTTCCGGTGAGAAAATCTGCGAAAATTTCTTTGACATTCTGATGCAGGCAAACCTCTCGCAGGAACTTGACAGAACAATTACGCTCTGCGATTGCGACTTTGTCATCACCAAAGACGAAAAAGGAACGGAACGCGGAAAACTGGACGATCTGTCGGATGCAATTATCGACTTTTGGAAAGAAAAAGCGAATGCATGATAAATGCATAGCATAAGAGGAAATTATGGGAAACCGAATCAACAAAGAACAATGGGAAAAAATCATTGACAGATGTCAGCGAATGGGGTTTGACGGCATTGAAACCAAACATCTGAGGTCCGTTATCAACTCCACGCAGACGGAATATCGCAACACCACCGCAGGACCTGTCGCCGAACGAACCGAAAATGCCCTGCTGTCGCTCCTTTTGCAGTCGAATCCGGACAAGAAAGACGTTTTTGCACTTTTGAATTATCTTTTCGATTTGAGTCTGCAAAACCGAATTAACCTGATTTCCGGAATCAAAAATACCGCAATTGCAAATTATATCAATAACGGAGGATCACTACCTATGAATGAATCGATTATGAACCGCAACGTCAACACGGCAATAGCGTGCATTGACCAAAATATCGCCCTCTTGAATGTGGAGTTAAAAAGCAAAGATCCCAATGAAGATGCAAAACTCTATCGAAATATCGAAGAATCTATTTCGTTCTACAAAACCGTCAAGTCCCGCTTGGAAACGGTTGCGGAAAATGCAAACGAGCGGTTTGTCGAGGTAACCGAGAAGGATTTGCGGAGCATCATCCGGACGGTGGTTGCGAACCGTGACGATATTTACAACGGCATTTACACATCCAATCTCGATACGACATCGCCGAATAGCAAATACCTGAAAATCGATAACACTCTGAAAAAAGTGGAAACCGCCATTACAGGCATCCCGCCGAAAAAAGTTTCCAAGGATATTCAGCCGATTTCCCTGCCGAAAGACGATACAATTATCGCTCATACCTCGATTTTGTCCGCCAAAGCGGAATATTACGAACTTACGGATGCGATTAATAGCAATTTAAGAGAACAGCACCGCAAACTGGATAAATGGCAAGCGGAATTGGACTCCGCAAAAAGTGAGTACGAAGCCGTAGAAGACGAAATCCGAAAATTCAAGTTGCAAATCGATAACGGTGAAGTGTCCGAGCTGGACAAAGCCCTGAAGGTACGTGACTTGACGAACAAAAAAAAGTTGACCGAAAGCAAATATCAAACAATTAATAATCATAAAGACGTCCATTATGAGATGTTAGTCAATCAGGAAATCGCCTTTACCGATATTTTGACAAGAATCAAGGCTTTTGTCGAATTTGCTCCGGACGGCGAATTTATGGACTTTTCCGGACGTATCAACGACTGTTTGAAAACGCTCAAAAATATTCTTTTCGATCCGAACCCGAACAACAACGATTATAACATTTTCAACCATACCATTGAGCAGTTGCAAGCAATCACCGAAGAAGACCGTTTCACGAGCATTATCAAACTAACTCCCGACATCTCGGTGAATCCTGTCGGAGTAAACAAGCAATCAACCGACGATCTTTTGAACGATTTGTTCAGCGGGTTAGACGGCTCGGAACCGAAAAAACAAGAACAGAAAACGCAAAATACCGCTTCGATTACATACGATCAACTTGACTGAGGAGTATCGGGATGTCCATTATCGAAACCGTCAACCGTGCAAAAAGTGCCTATTACACCTCCTTGCGGTCGGACGATTTGCGTTCGGCATATGAAGATTTGGATGGGTTGACAGACAGCAACTTAACCGAAAAAAACCTATCTGCAAAACGCCTTTACTCTGCCCTGCTCAAAGTCAAACTTGCGACTGTCGATTTCATGCGTGGAAAGCCGACCTCCGAAGCCCTGCAAAAGGCTCTTGCACTCCTCTCGGATGCAAAAAACGGTTTGGATGCCCACGCATTCGACTCCGCATGGGTAGATCGATTGACGGACGGGGTGCGATTTGTTGCCGAATTTTTCGCCGATGTGAATTTGTCCCTGCAAATGGTACTCACGGGAAGCGGATTTCAAGGGACAATTCGGGAATTCACCAATCTTTCGCAACTGCTTGACGAAAAAAAGCAAAATGTAAACTTTGCGGAATGGGCAGAACTGTTTCCGTCCTACGAATCGACCGAATTCGGTTCGTTTCGTTATTTTTCGGTCAATGAACAGATCAGGCGAAAGTTGGAGGGCTACCGCTCCGACCTCTCGGATGCCTTTCGCCGTTCCGTCACGGTTGACGATTCAGTCTTCGTCAAGCCGATACCGGAATATAACGATTTTCAATACGTTTCCCCTCTCGATTTGGGACGAAGCACGATCCGCTCGCAGATTGCTTTTATCGAAACACCGCTCACGTCGGAGTTTGATCTGCTCCTCAATGCCAACGAAAAATGTGAGAACGGAAAAGCACGCAACATCGTCCGTATCGATACGCAACGTTATTCCTTGCATACGTTCTGTGAAAAAAGCGGTGATTACAGAATCGAACTCGGATCTGCATTCCAAAATCAGTTTGCATCCTTTTTGACGGCGATTGCTTTGGATACCGAAATCGATATTTTGGCATTGTACCGTCTGAACGATCTCTCCCCTTTTGAAAAAATGAGCATTTTGATGGCTTGTGCGGACTTTTGCGGTTTTCACTTTGCTACGCAAATTGTTATCATGGACACGAGCGGAGAACGTGAACTGCCGAGTCTATACAACAAATTGAAGGTTGAAAAGCCAACCCTGCCGTCTGCGGACGGAATGTATCTTTCTTTTCCCTCGTATTCGGACGTTTGCGATGCTCTGGACGAGCAGAAAATTAAAAATCGCATTGATTTGGACGAATTGCGTAAAAAAGGGGCGTTTTTGGGCTTTGTCGGATTCAACCGTCTTTTGAAAAATCTTGCCGACGACAAACCGCTGTGGCAAGAAGAATACATTCGCACATCCGAATCAAACCAAAGAATTTCAACTCAATTTTTGAACGGTTTGCAAGAACTTTCCCGCTTGATTCCGCCGGATTGGAAAACCAAAATCGTAAAGCGAGCCGTTTCGGATAACATCGGTTACGATTACGACGTCATTCGTGACGTTCTGGACGATAAAATCGAGGCAATTCTCTCTGACGAAACGCTGAATATTTACGATCTTTGCGGGAAACTTGTCATTTATTGCCTGCAAGCCGATGAAGATATTTCGGTGTGGGACAAGAATCTTTCGGAAGAAGAACGTGAAAACCGCATTCGTCTGGCGGTCCGTATCTGTGCTTTCGCCATGCGTGTGCAATATCAGAATCCTGCGGTGGAATTCGATTCCTCCCACGGGGGTGACTGGGGCGGTCAATGCTGTAACTGTGGGCAGTTGATCAAATTCAAAACCGATTGCATCGACAAACCGGAATGGACACGGGATGCAATTCTGCATGAACTTTACCATGCTTTGCAATTCACCGTCATCAATTCCAATTTACCGCTCGGTTGGTATAAAAAAACCTATCACCTTTCCAATGAGCGAATTTCCTCTTGGCGTGATAATTTCGATTCGTACGCCGACATAGATGCAAAAGGAAACCGCAAAAACTACCGCATTCAAACCGTTGAAGTCGATGCTCGGGACTTTGCCTGCTTTTGCCTCGGCGACACGACAAGCCCGTAAAATATGAACACTCGGAGGACTTTATGCCGGATTACTTGGAAAAACTGCATTCTTTTGAGAAAAAACTCCTGCATTTGGAAGATCTGTCCAACAGACAAATCGATTTGAAATTGGATGACTATCGCATACCGACTTGTGACGATGTTTATACGCTGTATGATAACCTTGCAGATTTCGGCAAGCGGTTTTACAGTTCCGTACGGAACAAAATCGGAAAAGGCGATGCCGTTTCGGTTCTGCTCGGCGACAGTTCCGTAACAACCTCCGAAAGCGGTATCCGGAGATCCGAATGTTTTTCGGTCGAATGGAGCGGATGCGTACCGAAAGACGATTCACGCACACCTCAGAAAAAACTGAATTCCTACATTGAATCGATTTATAAAGATGTCCGTGAAAAAGGCATCAATCCGTTGTTTCTCTCAATCGGTGCTATCAAATGGAAAATCGCACGCCCGTCCGCATTCGGAAACGATGCGGAACAGGTTATCACGTCACCGCTCATAATCTTTCCGATAAAACTGATCCGCTCAACCAATTTCTTACCGGTCGGCATTGAATTTGTCGATGACGATATTTATGTCAACGAGTGTTTTTGTGAACTGTTTAACGGCATTTACGAGGGGCATTTGCCACCGTTTCCCCTGCCGGTCGGCAATGACGACGATCGCAGTATCGATGTCGAAACATTCGATTTCGATGCCTATTGGGATACGATTGACCGCTATGTAAAAGAACATATCGACCTGCGAAAAATCGACTCCACCGTGTTCGAATTTCTGCCGGATCTCGTTGCGATTTCCGAATATACGCACGAGGACATTTGTATGTTCCGTGATATTCGCAGGAATCAGGCGATCGTCGAAAATCATCCGCTCATCAAACGGGTGTTCGGCGGTGAGGTTGTCGACATCGGAAAAATGACCAAGGCACCGCTCAAATTTGCACTGCAATATGACGAGGTGCAGAAAGAAATCATTCAAAAAGTCATCGGCGACGGCGAATGCGTAAAGGTGCAAGGGCCACCCGGGACGGGTAAAACCCAGACCATTGCGAATATCATTGCCTGCTGTATGGCAACCGGCAAAAAAGTGCTTTTCGTATCACGCAAAAAGCCCGCCATTGACGAGGTTTACCGCAAACTGCCGGAAAATCTGCAACCGTTCGCTCTGCGATTGGGGCAGGATTCCGAACATTCCGTTGCCGGTATGAAACCTGCCGACTTGCAAGCGGAATTCCGCAAAACTTTGGAATTTTCACTCTCAGAGTTGAATGCGACGGCGGTCGGGCAGAAAGACGGCGTTCTCACAAGCAAAGAAAACGCTCTGTCCGACAAACTCGAAATCTATCACCGTTTGATGTTCGAAGACCTTTTCGAAAACGGTTACAATTTTTACGATGCACTGGTCGAATATTTACGGTTTGACTGCCAATTCGTCAAACTGAATGCCGAACCGGTCACCTATCTGCTCACGGCAAAAAAAGCGGTCTTCACATCTGCGTACGCCGATGTTGCAAAACTCGCAAAGTGGTATGCCGTTTTCACCGACAATTGCCGTCACAGTCCGCTTTTGTCCCCACATTTCGGCATTTATCCGTCCTGCACAACCGACAATTTCCTGCCGGATGCAACGATTACGGATCTGAAAACCGCAGTCGAAAAGATCAAAGTGCAGTTGTCCGATTTTCCGGAAATGCGGGCGGTTGTTCTGCATGATCTGCATTCGGTCGCAAGCCTTGACGATGAGGATTTTGTCAATCGGTTTGCGGATTCCGACTATATTTTGGATGCCACAACTTTGCTTTGCGAAATTACCGAACTGCACGGGAAACTGTCGGCGGAAGGACTTTTCGACAAATATCGCACCCTTTTGGAGAACGGTTCTCTCAAAGATCGCTCGGCATTTGAATTGCCGAATATTGACGAAACTTTCTACACCTATACGGTAGCGGAACTTGAAAAGTTCATTGCATTTTTCGAAGATAAAACCGTCAACCGTATTCGAATTGAAAAAAAGAATATCACCGAAAGCGTCAATGCTTGGTTCAAGGCAAAGCGGACACTCTCGGACAATCGGCATACCGTTGCCGAAATTTTCGGAGAAAATGCACTGTCGGGCGACCGTTGCAAAAAGTTGAAAAATCATTGCTCCGCCGTTTCGAAATATGTCGACAAAACCGATGCGGAACTTTCGAAAAATCCCCTTTCCAAACTGGCACTCCGAATGCTTTCCAAACTGCGTGAGAACGATACTCCGATCAAACCGACACGCTTGGTTGCCGGTGCAGTTGCCTATACGGCTTGCGTGAATGCCGTAGAATCCATGCAATTGCAATCGTTAAACCTTTCGCAAATTGTTGAAAAGCAATTGACGGACGAAGACATTGAGCGAATCGCCACCATGCTTCTGATCGAAAGTGAACAGAAAATTATTGAGCATTTGCTCCGTGACCTGAACGGGTTCTGTCAAGTCGTCAAGGCGGCGTTTGCAGGCGAGCAGTCCCCGTCACTCTCGGCAATTTCAACCTGCGGAACGGCGGAGGACATTCGGCACTTTGCAAGTATTCTGCCCCTTTACAAGTCCTATTCCGTCTTGATTGCAAGGCTCAATACCGTTACGGAAACCGATCTTTTGTATGCGGACAAAGTCGTAAAACCGAAAGATTTGGCTCTGCTGTCGAACCGTTTCAACGCAATCAGAATAGCAAAACAATCGAAAAATCCCCGTGCTTTCATCGGTGCTATGCAAAGCGTGTTCAAGGAATTGCGTTTTGTCATCGACAGGATTACGGATTATGCCGACACGGCGACAACGAATTTTGTCGATCGGGTTTCGGTTTATCACGATGCACGGCAGTTCGGCACGGCGGAAGCGGAAATTTTTATCTGCGAGGTCAACAACGGTAAGGCTCGGTCTGCCATGTCCGATTTTCAAAAATTGCTTTTGCGGAACAACGATAACATTGTATTGCATTTCTTCCGCCCGTTCCTTGTCGGTGGCCGCTCGAAAGATGCACCGTTCGAAAATATCTTTGTAAAATGTTTCTACGGCAATTACATTGAAAGCGTTAAAAATCTGCCGACCGTCAAGGCGAAAAATTCGCAGGCATTCGCAAAATTGCCGATTGAAATTCAACAACTTGCAACCTTTGCGGAGCAGTACGCAAACGGCAGACTGCAAACCTTGCAAACCGAATTTGCAACGGTGGAAAAATCACTCCTTGCTTGCAATATCGACTTTATCGCCCTTTCGGAGATTGCCCGTGTGGCGAAACTCAAAAAAGATTATCCGCACGCCTTTGATATTTTCAACGATAACAAATCAATCTATCGCAATGCACGCTTGATTTTCAAGCATCAGGCAAGGGAAATTATGATGCTGAAAAGTTGTTACCTGATGTCCCCTGCCGCCGTCAGCGTTCTGCTCGGGAACGAAGCTTTCCGTGAATTCGATATTGCCATTTTCGACGAGGCAAGCCAAATCGAACCGCAACATTTGATACCGGTTCTTTTCAGGGCAAAACAGTGTGTGATCATCGGTGACGAATTCCAAATGCCACCCATTAAGCATTTTGTCCGTCGATCGGCGGATGACGAGAGTGACGAGTATGCGAAAATCGAATCGGCACTCGACTTGATTTCAAACGGCAGAGGAAAATTCTCGCCCGTGCGATTGCGTTGCCACTACCGGAGCAATTGCGAATCCCTGATTGCTTATTCGCAAAAATATTACCCCGATATGGTGACGTTTCCCTCAAAGACAAATTTCAACAGCCGTATGGGTATTCGGGACATTCTCGTAAATACGCCACTCGGCGGAGGTGCAAACGGCAGTAACCTGACCGAGGCAAAGGCGGTGATTTCCGCTCTCGAACGACATTTTGAAGTCAATTCGGATCTGTCTGTCGGCGTCATGACCTTCGGTGAACGGCAGGTCGACCTGATTGTCAAACTGATACGGGAAAGCCCCGTTTTGAGAACCAAATATTTTGACGAAAAAGCCTTCTTTGTCGAGGCAATCGGAAAACTGCAGGGCAGAGAGGTCGACCACGTCATTATGAGTATGACCTATGCGAAAAACACCTCCGGTTTGCTCTACGGTCTTGGCGATCTCAGCCGTGATTACGGTGAGCAGGTGTTCAATGTTGCGTCATCCCGTGCAAAAAATATGTTGACGGTCATTCACTCTTTTACCGCCGACGAAATTGCAACATCGAATACGACCGCATCGGGTTATCTTTCGGAATTCCTGCGGACCGTTGCGGAACACGCCGGCGAAGAACACACCGTTCTCGGCAGTACGAAAGACAAATTTGATAATCCGTTTGTGCAGAACATAGTCAGGTATCTCACAGAGGACTGTCAGGTTCCGTCTGAACGGATTCTCGTTGATTACGGTGCAACCGAAAAATCTTTGCGGATTCCGATTGTCATCACGGATAAGGACAGAACGCAAGCCGAAATTGCAATCTTCTGCGAAGTTCCGCCGATCGTAGGCGGGCAGGCGGTCGATTACATCGACTTTTCGACAAGGTATCACAATTCCCTTGTCAATCTCAGAGGTTGGGACAAGTCGATATGCATTTTTGCGTACGATTGGATTTATAACCCCACCGAAAAACAAACACTGCAAAAATTTATTACGGAAAATAGAGGAGAATAAAAAATCATGCCGGAAATGCAATGTCAAGTAATTAGAGATCCGAAACTGTACGAGGTCTACAACAAAAAAGAAAAAAGTCTTGAAGAATATCTGGAATACGGCGAGAAATACGGCGAAGAAGATACCCGTACGCAGTTAAAACTTTCTCTGTTCGTGATTCGTTCCACGCTCTGCACCTTCAAGGAAACGCTTGCGTCTTACCGAGAGGTTTTGCAGGAATTCGCGGATATTTCGCAGGAATTGGAAGGCTTTTTCGATCTGGATTTCGGAGAAGTGACGAATTCGTTCTATGACGGTTTGGAAAAATATCCCCGCTTTATGCGGAATTGGTTGGCACGCAGACGTGCGAAAAGATATTATCGGAACAAATTCGACAAACTCCGTTTTCAACTCGAATCGGTCGGTATCGGTGTCGCTCAGGTCGGTTCGCTTCTCGGAATTGTGCAGGGATCCATGAACAGTATGATTTCGGCAATGGTCCCCAAAAAGAGCAAAAAGAATCAGGGATTGATGATCGATCCGAAAATTCAGGCGGAAATCGACAATGCAAGGCAAAACAGACGGCAAGGCGGAAACGGCGGTCAACCGACCAATCAAACGCAACCTTCCCAGACCGCATCGGGTTCGACGGGGGCATCGTCCGGTAAATTCAGTCCGGAAGATTTTTAATCAAGAAGGGATACCGCTATGTCAGATACCATGAAAAAGCGTGGAAATGCGACGGATGCGACGCCCCCGAAAGCTCCGGACGATATCGTTTCTCTTTTGGAAGATTGCAAAACCAAAATCGCAAAAATCAAGATTTTGGAAGACGAATTGGAAAAGAATCCGAATGCATCGGACATAGAATTGAAACGCAGTAACCTTTCCGCTCTCAACCTCGAAGCGGCAGGCTTACTCCAAAAAATCATTACCATGGCAACCGGCAATCCGAAATGCCACTCCGAACTTATCAAGGCATTCAATGACGAAAACGCCCTTGAAGTTGTAAAAGAACGGCTCAAACGCCGTTTTGCACAGGCACAAAAATACGGTTCCCGTGTCAAAACCGAAATACCGAAAACCTCGCTTGACGATATTGCAGGTCAGGAAGACGTCAAAAAGACCGTTCGCAGTTTCGTTTTCCTCTGCCAAAATGCCGAACTGTTTGAGAAATACAAACTCAAAGGCGGACTCGGCATGATGATGTACGGAGCCCCCGGGACGGGAAAAACCATGTTCGCCGAGGCGATTGCACACGAAATGAAAATGCCCCTTTTCGTCATCACGCCTGCCGATATTTTCAAGTCCTATGTCGGTGCATCCGAGCAAGCCGTGCGACAGATTTTCCAAGATATTGCAAGTTTTCCCGAAGGTGCAATTCTGTTTGTGGACGAGTGCGAATCGATCTTTTCCAAGCGTTCGAATGACACAAAAGATTATAAAGCGGCGGTTACAAGCGAACTGTTGCAACGCATGAACGGTGAGGGTGTTGACGGTAGCCGTCGGATTATGATTGCCGCAACGAACAGACCTTGGGACATCGATCCCGCCTACCTGCGTTACAAGCGATTCTCACACCTCGTGCATATCACACCACCGGACGATTCCGCAATCGAGGTCATTGTGCGGAACAAACTCAAAGGCATTCCTTTGTCAGACGGCGTTTGCGAATATGCAATACAAGTCATTTGCAGTCAACGAGGCGGACGTTATTCCGCGGCGGATGTGTGCGGAATTATTGAGGAGGCTTGCCGAATTGCGGTGGAGAATTGTATGCAGAATTATGCCGATTCGCATACTTTAGCCCCCGTGACGAAAGATATGATCGACTCTGCCGTCGGCAGACGAAAGCCGAGCATCAAAGCCGAAGATTTGGAACTGTACAACAATTTTTCGCCGGACTCGATGTTTTAATATCGCTTATAAGGCAACAGAAGAACCCCGACCGCAAACTGTGGTCGGGGCATTTTGATTCGCATATTTTCGATTTACAAGCTGTTATAAGATAGCATACAGATGAGCCAACCAAGAACTGAAATGTAGCAGTTGACAAGACCGATAATACCGAAAACCAATGTCGAAACAGGTCTTGGGAGATTTTCTCTTCCACATTTCCGAAAAATCCGAATCGACTTGATGCCGAGTATCAATGCCACTACAAAGACAATCGGGAATAGAAGGAACGCCGACCAATTGTAAAAGCACAAAACGATAAAGGAGCAAATGCTTGCAAGAAAAGAGCCGAATGCAATTCCGAAGCCTTGCATTTTTCCGCTCGGTGCGGTCGGTTGAGCATTTTTCGCTACCGTCGTTGTTAGCGGTTCGGGCTTGTTTACAAAGGCAAATTGCGATTGGATATTGTCGAATTCCGCACTCCCGATTTCGGCACTGCCGATTTCTGTGCCGTCCGGTTTGGCATTGTCGAATTCCTCATCACCGTATTTGCTCAATATCGCATGACCGTCGTTTGCACTGTTTTCGGCATTTCCGTCAAACTGAAATTCTTTCGTGACGGTTCTGATCGGTTTACCGTCCTTGTCGAGCAGAGGCGTAAGTTTGTCGGCGGTATGCAAATAATTGACACCGGTTTCTTTGTCACGCAGAATTTCGATGTTTGCAGGCATCCCCTGCGTGTAAATCACATCAAAACGTTTATCTGTCATTTTTGTCCGTGTTCTCTCCTTTCGATTTTTCGGTTTCCATTTTGTCTGCTTTGTTTTGCTTTTTGCTATCGATAACGATGCCGACGGCAGTGCCTCTGCCGATTAAACGAGAGCAAGGACCGTAATGAGAGATGCCAAGAAATAGACAATGGTTGTCGCACTCATCACGCAGGCAATGATTCCGAGTACCAAAGTGGACACCGGTTTGACTTTTCCTGCGTTTTTGTTGTTGATGAAAAGTTTAATGGACAGAATTCCGTTCCGAATGCTGAATACGAGGGCAACCATAAACGGGAGCGAGGAAAGCAGAAATCCGATGACGTTTCCGACTCCGTTCGCCACGACCTGACGAACAACGAAAATGAGATTGGTCAATTCAACGATTGAAAAGACCGCTTGGCTGACGATTGCCGATGCCAATGCACGATTGAAGCCGTCCATTCTGCTCCCTTTGTCGTCGGGGGTGCTGAAATTGATTTTTTCGACATTTTCGTTTTCGAAACGGTTGTCCGTGTTGCCGGAGTTGTCATTCTGGTTCGACTCCGCCTGCTTTGACGTATCAAAGAGCAGTTCCGCATTGCGACAGTCTTCGCAAAGGCTTTCGTCCGAGTCGATTTTCTTTCCGCATTTTGTACAGTAAGGCATAAGTTTATCTCCTTTTATTTTTTTGCCCGATTATATTTCGGGTTGATTTTCCTTTAAGAATTCTTCGATTGTGCCGTCATATTTTTCTACGGCATTGATTCGCACGTGAGAGTGAATTCCCTTTTCGAACCACACAATTTGTTTTTTCTCCGAACCGCATTTTTCATACATTTGCCCGATGTCCGCCGGTGTGGAGTAGATGTCCTCTTTGCTGTAAAGGAAGAGCATCGGCTTTTTCATCTCTCCGATACAGTTGACGGGGCTGTATTTTTTCGGATTTTTACCGGACACCAGTTTGATGAGCAGTAAAATAATTTCCGTTGTGGGTTGCGGTGCGTGTTTCCGCTCTTTGATGCGTTTTTCAAGCATATCGCCGAAATGCAGGTACATTCCGTCATTTGTAAGCCCTGCAAGATAGTCAGGGGCGTCTTTTGCCGTGAGAGCATTGAGTGCCGTTGCCGAGCCGATGCAGATTCCGTGAAACCAAACGGATTTGACATGGCATTCGTCATGCAGAAACGCCGACCATTTGAGCAAGTCCCGATATTCGAGCATACCGACCGTGTTGTAACGTCCTTCCGACAGACCGTGCGAACGGTTGTCGATTGCCAAAACATTATAGCCCATTTTGCGGTAGGGTTCTGCGAAATAGTAAGAATAAACGCAGGTTTCCATTCGCCCCGATACGATAATCACGGCACGGTCACAACCGAAATCGAAGTATTCTCCGACCAGTTTAAAGCCGTCACTCGTGACCGACACCTGCCGATGAAAGTCTTTGTACTTTTCGCCCCACTCCTCGCCGAGAGCGAACATTCTTTTCTGTTCCTCATTGTCCCAACTGCAATTGCGTGACCACTTTTCCGGTTTGGTCCTGACCAAGAGAATTTTGAAAATGACTATCGGAACAATCACACAATTGACGAGAAGACAGGAGAACAGTACAAAACCGACAATTCCCAATATGATATAAAGTGCCGTCATTTTTCCTCCTACACGATGCCGACAATTACGTCATAGATTTGTTGCCCGCCGTCAAGGAATTCTCGGTCCATATCGGAAAATTCCGTGTCCAGTGCCTTGTCGATTTTCTCCTCGGCATCGGCAGTCAGGTTTGAACCTCGCAGGAGGACAAAAGAGCCTTTTTCGGCGATATCGGGAATGGCTTTTACCGCCTCGACCAGTGCGGTTTCGATGTTTTGGCTTGCCGAGATGAGCTTTGAACCGATAAAGCCGATATAGTCACCGCATTTGCAGGAAAATGTGAAATTTTGATAATCCTTTATAGCCTTTGCAACGTAAACCGTTGTAATGCTTTCCGCTCCGTCCCGCATCGCCCCGATTCGTTCGTCCGTGTCTTCGATGTCGGGGGAACCGAGTGCCAATGCGTAGTACCCCTCCATAACCGATTTGGTTTCGAGGACCGTGACGTTTGAAAGTCCACAGACCTCCCCTGCCTGCCGTGCCGTCTGAATGATGTTGCGGTTATTCGGCAGGACGACGATGCGGTCGGCATCAAACGATTCAAAAGCGTTGACGAAATCTTCCGACGGCGGATTCATGGACTGTCCCCCACGCAGAACAATGTCACATCCGCACCCCGTGAGAATGTCCGAAATGCCGTCCCCGTCCGCCACGGCGACCACGGCAAGTTTTTTGTGTACCCGCTCTTTTTTCTTTGCTTGGTTTGCGATGAATTCGTTGTGTTGCATCTGCATATTTTCGAGTTTGAAGGTTACGAATTCGCCGTAACGCCTTGCAAATTCCATGACTTTTTCGGGGCAGAATGTGTGAATATGCACTTTGACGATGCCGTCACTTTCAAGGGCGACGAGCGATGTTCCCATACCGGTTAATGTGCCGATGAACGGTTGGATTTCGAAGTCTATCGCCTGCCGTTCTTTGTCGGTGAGTTGCAGGAGAAATTCCATACAGTAGCCGTACTCAAACGTTGCGTTTGTCGGTATATTCGGTTGTGCCGATACCGTTTCGCTTGCGATATCCGTGCCTTTTTTCGGCAGAATTTCTTCACCGTACATAGTCCGCACCATACCGTCAAAAATTGTGATATATCCGACCGCTCCGCTGTCAAGGACATTCGCCTCACGCAGGACATCGAGAATTTCGGGGGTATGTTTGACCGATTTTTTCATTTCCGCCAGATACAACGACAGTACCAAGTCGCAGGTTATTCCGTGCCGGATCTGCGGAAGAATGTTTTCGATTCCCTCACGTGCGACCGTGAGGAGCGTGCCTTCCACCGGATGAATGACGGCTGAATATGCCGTTTTGTAGGCTCTGATGAGTGCGTTTCGCATCTCCCCCGCATCGACGATGCCGTCATCCGCAAGTTCCTCCGCTATCCCCCTGAACAACTGCGAGAGAATGACACCGGAGTTTCCTCTTGCCCCCAAGAGCATACCGTGGCTCAACTGCTTGATATACCGACCGAAATGCTTGTCCGATTTGGCGTGTTCAATGCCGTTTTCGAGCGTTCTCCGCATATTGAAACCTGTATCGCCGTCCGGTACGGGAAAGATATTCATTTCGTTGATTTCTTTCTCGTGGTTGCAAAGATTTGTGAAACCGCCTCTTACCATGGCTTCAAAAATCTGCCCGTTCAATCTTTGTAGTCTCATAAATCGTCCGTTTAACCGTTCTTTTTAATTTCTTTTCTTATATCTTCTTGGCTCTTATCTTCTTTTCCGAGTACCACGATTGAATGCGGTAAAATGAATGTAAATGCGAATGCGACAAGGCAACCGACAGCCGAAATCAAAGTCATAAAAATGATTTTGTCTGCCGTTTTGAGTGCCGTTAAGACAACGCCGGTCGCAAGCCCCGAGAACACGCCCGAGAAGAGTCCCTGCACCGCAAAATACATTGCCGAGTGCGAAATGCCCGTCCGCTTTTCGTCGTCTGCGGCAAGTTGGGAGGGAATGGAGTAGGCAACCGAAAAGATAGCACCGACCGCAAAGGAGCAGATAAGACCGCCGACAATGCCGAGTACTTTTTTAGCCGTATCGCTCGGAATAAACGCAAAACCGAAGAGTGCCGCCATTGCAGAAGCGAAAATCAGGAGGACATACTGAATTGCGAAACGGAAGCCTTTTTTGCGGATGAGGTAGTTATAAAGCATTAGGGTAAGCGGAACAGGTCCGAACGCCGCAACCATTACGAGCATCATACTCATACCGGTTTTGGAGAAATACTCGTTGATACCGCCGAGATAGAGTTGCACGCCGAAGGTCAGGAAGGAATAAACGACCATCCAGCAGATGAAATCTTTGTCTTTCAATGTATAGACGAGCGATTTGACGATGTTGACCGATTTCCCGCTTGATTCGCTGTTTTTGGTGGACGGCTCTTTGATGAGGAACATCGGAATGAGCATAAAGAGAACGAGGGGCAAAGTCACCATGGCGACTTTGCGAATGTTCATACCGTTCAGCATCACGCCGACCAACACATAACCGATGATAAAGTAAACAATGTCGCAGACCGATTTGACGTTGGAAATGAAGTTTCTGTCCTGCTCGTTGTCGACAATTTCTGTGAATGTTGCGTAATAACTGACAAGCGTTAACGTGTAGGAGCAGTAGAAAATGCAGAGCATCACGCCGTAGTAAACCGTGTTGAGAACGGTTGCCCCGTCCTGCGGTGTAAAGAGGGTGAATGCGACAAAGGATGCGACAACCGCCACCAGTCCTGCGAGAATGGTCGGTCTACGCCGTCCCCAGCGGGATTTGAGGTTATCGGTTAAGGTTGCCATAGGAATGTCGATGATGCCGTCAATGATTTTTGCAACGAGTGCAAAGACCGCCCAAATGCCTGCAATGACCAGATTTTTGCCCGCAAAAGTTTGATTTGCAATTGCCTCCGCACCGAAACCGTCCGCAATCAATGCGGAACAGAGATACGAACCCATCATCAGATTGAGAAAGTTTACCCCAATCGCCGAACATGCATAGAGGAGCATTTTCCCTCTGCTTCTTAAAACTCTCATTGTATTATCCTCTCTTATTTGAGTAATTCGGTCAAAATTTTTCTTTCTTCGTCCAATCCGACGGAAATCGGTTTTCCGAGGTAGTATGCCGCCATAAGTCCCGGACCGACGTTGATTCCGCAGGACGGATACACACTGTTCATATACAGTTTTTTGGGGTGAATTTCCTTTTCAATCAGTTCTCTGTAAATCTCCGCTTGCTTTTTGCGGTCGGAAGTCGCAATTAAAATAATTTGGTCTTCCGGATTTTCAATCGTGCGTTTGATATACTCGATGAGAACTTTGAACCCCTGCTTTTCGCCTTTCGCTTTTGCAAGAGCCGTTGTCAAGCCGTTATAGTCGAATTCCCCTATCGGTTTGACTCCCGCCAAAGTGCCGAAAAGTGCTTTTGCGTGACTGATTCTGCCTTTCTTTGCGACAAAGGACAACTCGTCCAGCCAACCTGCCTGATGAATGCGGTTTTTATTCTGCTCCAACCAATCGGCGACCTCATCAACGTCCTTTCCCTCACTCCGCAGAATCGATGCATAAATTGCCATAAGCCCGCAACCGGAACTGAACCGTCTGGAATCGATGCAACGGATACGGATATTCGGATATTTTTCCGCCGTGGCGTCGCAGGCATTTTTGACAAAGTTATATGTTCCCGAAAGTTGCGACGAAATGGTCAGTGTGAGAATGTCAATGCCCTTTTCTGCGTAAGACTTGAAAATTTCACAGCACTCATCGGTGTTCGGGGGCGATGTGGAAAAATCGTTCGGGTGTGCTTTGAGTTGCTTGTAAAACTCCTCCGAGGACATATCGCCCCAGTCCAAGAATCCCGGGGTTTCGTGTCCGTCCGGAAACCGCAGATGTCCGTTGAGAAAGCCGATATTGAACTCCGCACGCAGAGCATCGCTCAGGTCGCAGGTAACGTCCGGTAAAATTACAAAATCTCGCATTTTTTCACTCTCCTATAAATTGAAATATTTTTTGTCTGATTTCAGGACCGCCGAGAATTGTCGACACCGCATGACCGGCACTCTCAACGATGTACAATTCTTTGCGTGACGAACAAGCATCGTAATTCGCCATACTGTGTTCCTTTGTGACAACGTCATCTTCCGCTCCGTGCAGAAAGAGGCAGGGAATTTTCGACCTCGACAGATGCGTTTGCGTTTGCTCCTCCGGTTTCACCTCACCGAACCGTTTGCCAAGATGCAAGCCGATTTTGAAGAGCCATTTCGGCAGATGTTGGTATTTTCCGAGACTTTCTCCAAGTCCCCGCAACGATGTAAAACCGCAGTCGAGTATCAATGCGGTGACACGTTCGTCCACGATTCTGTCGGATGCCATTGCCAATGCCGTTGCCCCCATGGAAACGCCGTGCAGGACGATTTTCCGATAGGGCTTGTCACGGAATTTGTCGAGCCACAAAAGGAAATCTTCGCTTTCCCGATAGCCGTATGTAACGAAATTTCCTTCGCTTTCCCAGTGTGTCCGCTCCTCAATGAGCAGAATATCATAACCGTGATTTCGATAGTCTTCCCCGACAACGCCGAAGTTGTGCCACGGAACTGCGTGAATGCCGTGACAGAAAATGACAAGTTTTTCTCCGCCGTTTTCATAAAATCTTGCCGAAAGATTCAAGCCGTCCGCCGATTTACACCAAATTCTCTCATAAGGCAGTGATTCCGCTTTTTCGCTTGCTTTTTTGATTTCTTCACGGCAGTTGTCGTAATAGTGGTCATGCATGGAAATACGCAACATTTTTTCGGGTTGCATTCGCCTGAAAAATTTGTGAAAGAAGACCGCAATCACAATCAGAATCGATAACACAAATCCGCCGAGCAGGAGAGCCACCGCCAAGAGAATCCAACTTTGTACCGTCACAATGTCACCTCCCCGATGCGAGTTGCCCTGCCGTTCTCAACTAGATAAAGCAGGAGAAACGGAGCAAATTCACCGGACACGGCAAGCAGATAATCGCCTATCGCCAAGTGTTTGACGTTCTTTCCGTCAAGCGTTATTTCGGCAGGGGCAAAAACGCCTTCGCCTGTTTCTTTATAAACGCTCTCTTTGGCGGTCCAGATCTTCAAAAGGTCTGTCGGATCGGTTGTGTCTGCACCGATTTTCTTTGCAAATGCAGTGGAAAAGCCGTCTTTTTCGCATTTTTCCTTGAATTTCGAAAGATTTTCAATGTCGATTCCGCACGCCCCGTTCGAAACGACGACCGCCACCGTACCGTCCGTATGGGATAAGGAAAATTTGCATTCTTTCGCCGTCCATTTTCCGTATTTCGTCTTTTTGAATTTCACTTTGTCGGTATCGAGATTCATACCGTCACGGAGTGCGACAAGGAGCAGATTCCACGCATTGATTTTTTGCTTTTTCAGGTCTTCGTTCCCGATCAGGTCTATTTCTTTTTTGCGTGCGTGGGGCAAATCGGAGTCGGAGATTACCGTATCATCGAAGGAAACATACACCGAAAAGCGAGGTCTGTTCTGCCATTTTTCACGCAATTTTTCTTCCTGCTCGCTGTATTTTCTGCCGAACGCACACAGATATGCAAAATGTTCGCAATTGTTGTGCAGGATATTATATCCACCCTCGCCGAGTTTTGCCCTTGCGTTCTCAACGATTTTTTCGGGTTTGAAAATCGTTTTTTTCTCTTTGCGGTCGGGAATGCCAATTTCGAGAATCCCGCCCATGAGAAAATCTTCGGCATTCGTCCGCAGGACCGTGACCAGTTCACCTTTGTGTTCCCCCGTATAATAGGACGGCGGGCGACCGAATTGAATGATTTCGTCGGGCGACACGAAAATGCCGTAATGGTAAACATCGCCGATGCGGACTCGGACAATGTCACCTGCCCTGCACTCCTCGGGTAACCACTTCAACGCAGTTTCTCCGTTATGAAGTCAACGACTTCGCCGACCGTTTCAAAAGGCTTTTCGTTGTCAAAAACGATGCCGAAAGTTTCTTCGACCGCTATGACCAGATAGAGCATTCCGACCGAAGACAAGCCGAGGTCTGTCAACAGTTTGGTGCTGTCGGTGGCATTTTCAAACTTGTCACGGTTCTTTGCGTCCATTCCGATAAGAACACTTTTCAACTTTTCGTATATTTCGTCCCTTGTCAACATTTGTGATACCTCGCAATCTTCATACTCGGCGTTCTGTCAAAATCTTTGTCACGAATGACGATTTTGGTTGCCCTTTGGAAAGTCGGCAAAGAAAGATTCGTTTTTTCGAGTTCCTGCATCATATAGGCGTTTTTATCGGCGACGTCCAATTTTGCGAGAACCGCTCCCCTCGGCACGATTTCAAGCGACAGAAAATGCCGTCCGCTTTCGTCAACGTCTTCAAAAAGTTGCGAATCCTGCACGAACGAAAGTTCATTGAATCGGCTTTCCACCTCAGCCGGCGATACGTTTTCTCCGTTCGGAAGAATGATAACTTCCTTGATTCGTCCCGTGATATAGAGGAAGCCCCCGTCATCGATTTTCACAAGGTCACCGGTCCTGAACCAACCGTCAACATAGGCGGTTTTGTTGTCCTCGGGATTCACGTAGCCGTCCATCATATTTTTGCCTTTGAGCCACAACTCGCCGTCAACGATTTTCAATTCCTGATTCGGATACGGAATGCCGACCGATGCGGGCTTTTTGTAATTTTCCGGATTTCCGCACACAAGGTTGGCACTTTCGGTTAAACCGTACCCTGCCAGCAGTACAATGCCGATTTTGCGATATTCTTCAATGAGATACGGGGCAACCGGTGCCGCACCGCAAATGATGCATTTGAGGTCGTTCCCGAGCATATTTTTGCCGAACTGCTTGGAGAGCGACAGAGCCATTTCGCAAAGAGCCGGAACGGCTACAAGAACCGTCGGTTTGAAAATTGCAATGTCACGGAACATATCTTTGTTATTCCGACAGATCCACAGCGTACTGCCGGTATAAAGCGACGTCATAAGATTCCGAATCAAGCCGAACACGTGCGACAGAGGCAGGACAAGCAGGTATTTCTGCCCGAACACGTCACGAATTCCGTAACATCCGTTGACAGTCCCCTGCATCACGGCTTCGTGCGAAAGTTTTACGCCTTTGCTCTTTCCGGTTGTACCGCCGGTAAACATTACGACACAGGCATCGTGCGGAGCGACATCGGCAGGTTCTGTTGCGGTGTCGGCTTCCTCGCTTGTCAAAATGACTCGGCAGGCGGGATTTTTCTCGCCCAACGTTTTGGTTGTGTCGTGCAGGTCTGCATTGGTGATAACGGCTTTCAGACCGAACGACAGACTGCAACCGAGCAGAGCCGTATCGTTCAGGTGCGGAGGTAAAACAGCAACACATACACCGTAGGTTACGCCTGCTAAATAGGCTTTGACAAAATCGTAAGAATTGCGGATGAAAACGCCGATGCCGTCGCCCTTTTTCAGTCCCGCATTTGAGAGTACCGTGCGGAATTTTGCAATGTCGGAGTCGATTTCGGCATAGGTGTAAGTTTTGCCGTTATCGGCAATGGCGGTTTTGTCGGCGTAGTTTTTTACGCAATGCCCCCACATACTTACCACGTCCGGATATTCGATAATTTTCGCAAATGTTTCCGCAGATGTGTACTTTGCAAACAAATCTCTTGTGGTCATACCGTGTTCCCCCAATTATTTTAGTTGCGATGCCCTCGGTAAAATTCTTTCAGTTCGTTTTCTTTCTCAAAAATCGTTTTTGTCATGGTATCGATATATTCGAGCGGTGACACCGATCCGTCAAGCGAAATTGTAATGGGTTCGCCTATCACAATCACCAACCGTTTGAAAATGTTCTTGCGGTTATGCACGTAAACGGGAATAACCGGTTTTCCGCTTTTGAGTGCCATGAGAACCGCTCCCGACTTGAAAGCCTGCATTTCTTCTTTATCCGTCACGTTGATATGCCCTTCGGGAAACATCGTAACGACACCGTCACCTTTGAGAATGCCGACAATTTCATGCACCGTTGCGGAACTGACGTTTTCACGGTCAATGCGGATGCAGTGTGCAACAGTTCCGAACAGAAAGCGTTTGAAACGAGTCGAGAACAACTCTTTCGTAGCTATGAATCTCTGACGGCGGTAACCGACGGCAAGAACGAGATAAACGGGATCGCAAAAGCCGATATGATTGGAAATGAGTAATGCTCCGCCGTGAATTTTCTTTTTCGCACGTTCGGAAATATAATATTTTTTCGGTCTGTACCAAATGAATGCCGTAACCAGAACAAAAGCGAAGGCTAAATCGTACAGAAAATGATTCCACCGATATTTCTTTTTTTCGCTCTCGGCATTCCGTTCTTTTTTACTTTTCATATGCCTCTAAATCAATGACCTTCTGTCGCAAAAATTCCGTAATGGCGTTCAGATTCGCACGTTCGGTTTTGCTCCCGTCATACAAATCCCGACACAAAACAGGTTTTCCGATAACCACTTTCGTCCGCTTTCCGTGAAAATAATTTCCGCTTGTACGGACGGGAATTATCGGCACGTCCGCATACAATGCAAGATAGACCGCTCCGGACTTGAATGCAAGGGGCGTTTCTTCCTCGGGGAGCGGAATCCTGCCCTCCGGAAAGATACCGACAACACCGCCACGGTCGAGAACCGTGCGGGATTTTTCGATAAAGCCGAAGTGGAATGAACCTCTGTCGACCTCAATTCCGCCCATGGCACGCAGAAAATGCCCCAAAACTTTCTTCCTGAAAAGCACTTCCGCCATTTGATAACGCAATGTCCTCGTGAAGAAGACAAAGAGGAAAACGCCGTAATCGTAAACCGATGTATGATTGGAAACGATGATTGCCGGTCCTTTGATTTTCCTCGACTGCACCGATTTGTCTTCGTAAAAAACTTTTGTCCGAAAGACGATTTTCTGCAAGAGCCAACCGGTGATTTTGACAAACCAATTTACAAATGCTATCATAATGCTATCACAATTTTTCGGAAAGGTACTCCGCAATACCGCCAACGGTTCTGAGCGATTCGGTCGCCGTATCGGGAAACGAAACGGCAAAATCTTCCTGCAACGATGATATGAGTGCAAAATAATCCAAACTGCTACCGCCCTCGTCCGTGAAAAAGTCCGAATCGATGCCGACCTCGTCCGCAGGCTTGGAAAGTGCCACTGCAAAATAAGTGCGGACTTTCAAGAGCAGTTCGTCCGTGACGGCGGTATTTTCCGTTTTGTTCCCCTGCCATGCGGTCATGGCACCGCTCTCGTAGTCGGCTTTGAGGCGTCGGCGGTTGAGTTTGAATTCATTCCCCACAATGAGGTCGTCGGTTGTCACAAAGATTTTTCCGACCTGCCCCGTGAGTTTCCGTTCGGTTATTTTCCGCTTTATTTCGGTGAGCAGTTTTTCGCCGTCCGTTCCCGACAGATGCCGATCGACCGACACGAGCAGTACGGCGAGTCCCCCGCCCTCTCCGCCGATGAGGCAAATGCCCTTTGCGTTTTCGCAGTGTAAACCGTCCTCAATCTGCACGGGATTGAGATTTTCACCGGTTGCGGAAACGATGAGATCGTCCGCACGTCCGAGCAGTTTATAACATCCTTTTTCGTATAGTGCCAAATCGCAGGTTTTGTACCATTCGTTTTGAATCTGCGTTTTCCGTCCGTCCGCAAAAACATACTTGGCGGATGCCGTCCCACGAACGTACAGAATGCCCTCCCGCAACGTATATTCCGCCGACGGCAGAGGCACACCGACCGAACCGGAAACGATTTTTCTCCGACTTTGCGACAGTTCGACCGAAGTAATTCCAATCTCTGACATTCCGTAACCATTCGCAAGATGATAGCCGATATTGTTGAAAAAGCGTAACACATCCGTGTCGATACCGCTACCGCCGGAAATCATAAACCGGACACTGTCGCCGAAAAGATTTTCCCTCACCTCTGCAAAAGCCTTTTTCGTAAAGATTTTGCCGAGCGGTGAATTGCCGAGTCTGTCTGCAAGTTTCATACCGTGGCGGAATTGCTTTTCGGTCTTCTCCCCCCGTTCCCGAACGGTCTTCATTGCCTGACCGTACACCGTGTTCCAGAAGAGCGGAACGGCGAAAATATGCGTGACGCGGTGCTTGCGGATCGTCCCTAAAATTGTTTGCGGACGGAAATCGTTCAGTTTGACAAAAGTTCTCGAAAAGAAGCCGAACCACAGATAGACCGCAACGAAACCGAAAATATGGTAAAACGGCAGGAAAGTCAAAAGTTTCAACTGCCCGTGATAATGCTGTTTGATCCGCCGGTTGTGTCGCATCACGTAACGGCTGTTCTCGATGATTGTCGCAAGTTCTTTTGCACCGTAAGCACAAATTTTGACCGACGACGTGCCGGAAGAAAGCACGTAAAATTCTTCGCCGAATTCATCGCAGGAGTCGGTGCCGGTCCACTCCGGAATCCCCCCGAACAGAATTGTCGGGATTGAAAAAGTCTTGCCGTCCGATACGACCGCAACAACATGAAATTCCCGTAAAATCTCCTCGGTTTTCGCATCGTCGAATCTCGTATTGAGGAGCATCGGACAAAAACCTGCACGGAGAATCGCCCAAAATGCTATAATCCAGTCGCAGGAGTTTTCCATATAAAGCCCGACAACCGCCTGCGGTTTTGCCTGTGTTTTCTCGGTGATTGCACTTTTCAAGCCGTTCGATTTTTCGATGACTCGGTCATACGCCTCTCCGTAAGTGATTTTCTTGATGCGGAGTCCGTCGGTTTCTTCGAAAAGGACGTTTTCACGCTCCGAGAACATCAAAGGGAAAAGGGACGGCATGGTTTTGTCCGACCTTTCGAGCAGTCCGATTTTATAATCCACATAACCGTCGATTTTTTTGAATCCGCCAAGATTATCGTATTTCATCGTCCTCTCACTGCCCCTTTATCACCGAAAAACAAATCGCAACCGAAAAATAAGTCGCCCCGAAAAAACAAGTCCCCATCTTAAATCTATTTATTATACCATATTTTCGACAAAAAATCAACCGAAAATTCATATTTTCTTGCAGTTTGAAGACAGAATTCACGCTTTTCGGGTAGGGGAACGGGCGAAAATGAAAAAAGAGAACCGCATTTTCAGCGATTCTCTTCAAAACTACTTTCTAAACTGCTATCTGTGCTTATCCATATAATCCATATAGATCTGCCAATCTTCACGACTGAGATAGTGCTTTCCGTGCCGAATGTGGTAAGAGAGATTTCCGCCCGATAAAACCTTTTTTGCAATCGGAATTTTGTCCTGTGTGACCAAACCGCTATTTCCGTAAAAGGTATCGTATTTACCTGCTTGATAAAGGCACAGAAATTCGCTTACGGGATCTGCCCAAAGGTCTTCTTCCGCACCACCGACAAGAATGTGACGTGGCAGAGACAAAGCAAGCAGGAAATGTTGGTCGATTGGAATTTCTTTTCCCTCCTTTGCATTTCTTACAAAACGCGGGCAGAACCAAAACGGAAACACATCGGCGATCTGTTCGACACTTTCACCCTTCTTCATGCGAAGAAGAGCCGCACCGGAACAACCGGAATCATTTGAAATTACATAGCGAAATCTATCATCGTACGCAGACGCCAAAAGTGCCGCCTTGCCGAGTCGGGAATGTCCGATAACGGCAACTCTTTCACGGTCAATTTGCGGAATCGTTTCGATCATATCCATAACACGCATGGAGGCCCATGCCCACATGGCAATTTTTCCGGTTGCGTTTTCTTTCGTTCTGTCACGGCAAAGGACTTTGGCACAACCGTACGAAAAGTCGTTGCTATCAGTTGCGACTTCCTTATAGCAGAATGAAAAAATTGCATAGCCGTGATCGATAATTTCTTCAGTCGGTTGGTATATGTCGGGAATATGCGGTCGAAAATTGATATGGACGAATGCCGGATTTTTGCCGTCCACTTTGTTCGGGATGACGGCTCGCACCGGAAACGAACAAAGCTCATTTCCCATAGCAATTATCAAATTATATAGCGAAAAAGTCGCTTTGCCTGCCAGAAATTCCGAATCGGTTTCCACAAGTTCCGCTTTGATACCGTCCGGTTTCGGTGGCATCATGCCGTATTCTTCCTCTTCGAGCAGGTGTCGCAAATACGGTTTTGCCTCATCAAGCATTCGGGCATTTGCAATCACCTGACCTTTTTCGTTTTCGAGTTGCGGTAAATGTCTTTCTTTAATTAGAGAATCCAAATAGTCCATACAATCGCCTTTACTGTTGCTTGGAAAAATCTTCCTTCCATTTTTGCAAAAGTTCCGATGTAGAGGTTGCACGTTTTCCGTACTCGGACACGACAACATTCGTTTCCATTAAAACGACCTGCGTTATCAGAACACCGCAACCGCTTCCGGCTTCATACTCGTAAAGAAAATTTTTGGTTGCCGTTCCGGTAATAATATCAATCATATCTGCAATGCCGGTTTCTCTTGCGTATTTGATTTTCAGTGCCGTTTCATAGAACGGGAAAATCACACTACGGTAGGATTCCGCACACAGAGCCTCGATAACGGTCGATGCAAATTCGGTTTCGTCCATACCTTTCAGAAAACCAACCATATCGGCGGAATTCTGCACATTTGTCGTATATTCTTCCTGCTGTTCATCGAGCATCGGCAAAGGGACAATGGTATAGGTTTTTGTCATTTTCGACATATTTGAATTCATCAGAGTAGACATCCAGGACACCTGAAAGAGCGTTCTGCCCTGTGCAAACTCCGCTCCGTTCTGGTAACTTTCTTCCCAGAAAACGCCTTCATTGTCGTCAAAAATCAAGTCGATAAGTTTATCTGCGGCAGTCACTGCACGATTGACATCATAATCGAGAACAGCACACCCGTCCGCATCTCTCGAATAACGTTTTACGTCAAATCCGTACTCCAAAAACTTGATCATCTCGATGTTTCCGATCGAAAGACCGACAAAATCACCGCTGTCTTTGAGACTGACGCCGTTTCCGTCCAAATCAACATAAGATTCCTTGACTCGTGTCTTCAATGCCTCGATTGTCCATTTGCGATCTTTGACCAATTCATACAGACCGTCAATCGTTTCATCTGCAAATTTGTTGTTATACTCGGTTAAATTAACCATCATGATACCGCATCTGGTATAATTGGTTAAGCAAATATCGCCGATGAGAAATTTGCGATGATTGATGTCAAAGGACACCTCATTGATGGCATCGTTCCACCACCAAGGCGATTGCAGGGAAAGCCTTGTCATATCATCGACATCTTGATACAGACCGAAATTGCCGAGTTGAATTGCGGAATTGCCCATAGTGTAGATGGCATGGTAGGACTCGGGGGCGGACTGCTGAATATTCTTGACCTCGGTTGCAAAATCGACAAAAGATTTTGCGGAGGACATTTTGTTGATAATTGAGCATTTCAAACGCTGCTCAACGGAGCGATTACGTGAATAAACCGCATCTTTGACAATGTCACCGGTATATTCCGTGCCTTCTACATCCAATTCATACTGCTCTTTGAATGTCAAAGTGAGAAATTCTTTGTTTTCGTAATCCAAATTTTCCGGTAAATTGTCCTTTGTGTCCGCACGTTTTGAAAGGTCGGACAGATCTCTTGAACCGTCACCACCGTCATTCGTTTCTGCTTCGGTCGTAATCTCCTCACCGGAGGTACTTTCTTCTTTTGCCGGCGTTTTCTCACCGCAGGATACGACAGCTCCCATGAAGATGAGAATTGCCAACAGCAATGCAAATCGTTTTATCATTTGTTAACCCCTTTCTTACGGAACAAGGATTTGCCCGTCCCATATCACATTTTTCGTGTAAGTTTTATCCAAAATTGTAACATCCGAAGCTGAAATTGCGATGCCGTCTTTCGTAATATTTTTGAATGTAATATTTTCCGTTGTATGCAAATCATCAAATCCGCCAATGCTGATCGTACCCAAATCGATACCGACGAGCGAAATGTTTTCAAATGTCACATCCCGTATCTGTCCACGTTCGGTGTCTTTGGAATATTGTGATTCTCTGATATAAATCTCCACAAACTTTTTATAGCAGTCTTCCACTCGAATATTGCGATAATGTATATCCGACACGGTGGCGTGATCGCCCAAATGAATGCTGAACAGCGAACCGCCCAAAATGTGAATGATGTCGTTATCTTCAAAGACAATGTCGGTAATTTTGTCCCCTCTCGTTTCAAATCCGATTTCCAGTGCATTGCCGTAGACATCGTTAAAAAGAATGTTTCCGATTACGCGGATGTGTTCGACATCCATTCCTTCATAGGACTTGATTGCGATGCAGTCATCGTTATTTTTGAGATAGCATCCCGTGACCGTGACGTTTTTACTCCCGACAATGTCAACGCCGTCACTGTTCATTTCTGTTCCGACGATATTCATATTTTGCACGATACATTCGGAACTGTTCTCGAATTTGATCATCCATTTGCGAGGACCTATCAGAGAAAAATCTTTGAGTGTCACATTTTTGCAGTTCACGAAAGTCAGCATATTCGTGTCCACGTCAAACGGGAATGTGTCGATAACGCCATATCCCATAATTGTTATATTCGATACATTTTCTGCCGACAGTCTTGCGTGAAGTCTTGCCCCCTGTGCCAAGTAGATTATCTGTCCGCTTGTCAATTTCAATTCTTCGGCAATCGTATATTCACCTGCGGGAAAGTAGAGCGTATTTGCACCGAGTGCAGTTACATCCGCCGTATCGTGTGCATAAAGAAACAGTTGCACCGAGTCGGAATAGGAACCGTCAAATTCCACCGAAAGTTTTTTCGGAAATTCGTCAACGGTGATTTTAACCTCTTTTCCGTCGCTTATATAATCCTGATTTTCATTGAGCGGTCGGATTTTCACGCTTTGATGCGTATGTTTGATGACAATTTCCATACTTTTCTGCTCGACGCTTCCACAGGATGCGACAATAAGGTTTCCGGCGGACGAACGGAAAGTTTTTTGCTCAATGCCGTCGATATAGACCTTCATACCGACAGTAGATGCCGTGGCGGTTGCGGTAACATAGGAGATATTCCGATATTGCAGAACCGTCACACCGTTGCAAACAATTTCCAAGCGGTTGACATTTTCCCGCGGTGACATTTGTGCCTGCCAGTTTCCGGCGATATCAACCGTCGCATCGGTTTGGCATAGAAGATCTTCACCGTCATATTGCAGAACCGACACTGTACTTTTCTGCGGTGCTATGCCGAAAACGATCGTGTCCCCCATAAGTTTCATACCGTCAGCAAGATAAGTTTGCAGTTTGAACGCGTCAAAACGGTTGATATTTTTGTCCTGCAAGGCACTCGCAAAAGTATTTTTGACCTCTTTTGCGGATTTTGCATAGCAAATTTCGACGAGAAGAGATTCCAAAGCATTTTTCAGTTCTGCACGGCTTCCGTAGGCGAGATATATTTTTTTGTCAACTACCCCAATCCGATAAGCATCCACCGACGGCGAAGCGTCACTCCCCGATCGTTCGGTCAAACCGACAATGATTTCGGTTACCTTTTCCGGATAAATGCGTGCATCGTCCGTCACGATTTTCACATCGTATGAGGTAAGTTTTGAGAGCGATTGTCGAAAACTCAAAAGAATTTTTACCTCGACGTCACTTGCCTTTTCGGAACGCACCAATTGGTAATCGTTTGGATTTTCCGCAAGCAAGGATGCAATTTCACTTGCAAGTTCAGAGGAAATTTCTTCACTTTCGGTCATTTTTTCGGTAGTCTGTTTGCCGGTTTGAATCGCCCCATTGCAACCGATGGACGAAAGCAACAAAGAAATCAACAGAATCCATAGAAACAGATTTTTCTTCAATCTATTTTCCTTTCTCAAAGGTAATATCCTTTGTCCGCTCGCAAATCATTCGGCAGTCGAGTGGTGACAAAATTGGTTTTCCGTATGCGGTAATGCCGACAAAACGCACATTCCGAACAAGGTGATCATCGGGGGTATATCCGCTTAAAATGGACGGTGGAAATGCTCCGGACACAATCGCAACACGCTCAACCAAAATATTCTCGACCGAACCTCTTTCATCATCTTTTGAATAATTCGACCGCAACACCTTAAAATCAAAGAGTTTGTCATAGGAGTCTTCCACACGAATGTCACGGTAGATAATATCGTGAATTTTCGCTCGGTCACCGTTGTGAATAGTAATACTACCGCCGGACTGCCATCCCTCATGCTCACAGTGAATCAAATCAATGTCTTCAAATACGATATCGGAAATTTCATCGCATCTTGTTTCGAAACCGATCTCCATACCGTTCCCCGGGTGTCCATTCCACAACACGCAATGTTTGACCGTCACATTGTACACATCTTGCATACCGGATGCATGACTGTACCCTGCCGCTTTGATTGCAACACAATCATCCGCCGTACGAATAAAACAATTTTGAACGGTTACATTTTGAGAACCGACAATGTCAACACCGTCTCCCGTACAACGCCAACCGATGATATTGATACCGTCTGCGGTTATATTTTCGCAACCCGTGAAAACGCAACACCAGCCGTAAGAACCTGTAATCGTAATATCACGCATCGTGATATTTTTCGATTCGATAAAGTGGAACGGTTTGCGAACACTGCTTCCGCATTCATCTACATCGAGGATACCCCGACCGCAAACGGTCACGTTTTTGCAATAGATTGCCTCAACGGGTATATGGAGAATTGCCCCCTCCTCGAGATAGAGCGTGTCGCCTGAATGCAATTCTATTTTGTCACCACGATGTTCACCTTTTGCATAGACCCGAATGTTCTTGCCCTCCGGCTTCTTCTCCGGTTCGTAGAGGAAAAGGAAGAGCGGAAGTTCTTCATTATCTGTAAATTCAAGGCTGATTTTAGACGGTATCTCGACATCAAAAAGGACTTTCCCGTTCTCGTTTCTGCAATTGATTTTAGCAGATAACGGTTTGATTTTTGCATTGCCGATTTTTTCGTCCGGCAGAACCTCTACCGACACTTTGTCACACTTTTCGAAGGCTGAATAAATGACATACCGGCAAATCGGTGTTTCGAAAACCTCGCAGTTTTTTCCGTCAATCAAAACATTCATTCGGCATCTCTCGCTTTTGTATGGGTCACTTTTGAATAGATAATATCATCTACCGCCCATTCACCTGTATTGTAACGGCAGATACGGAAATGGTCGATATAAGCGACATTGTCGGTAATTGCAAACGTTGCGACTTTTGTCCCGTTCAGGTAGACATCCGCAGAGGTGAAGAGTTTCGATTCGCTGTCATAGCAGAACTCAACGTCAAGAGACGAAAAATCACCGACCGTCAAAATTCCGACTTCATTTCCGTCAATCAGTAATTTGCAGTTCTTCACAACGATCTTTTGATTCACCCATGAACCGTTATGGAATCTGAAATCAATGAGATGCGTTGAAGAATAATTCTCGGTCATGGGCTTGATTTTCATAGACAGCATCACATTCTGTTTCAATTTTGGAAAGCCTTCGACATTGAAATACTGCATATCGAAAAACGCACTCGACTTTGTCGATTTGCACAGCAATACCCCATCAGAGATTTGACAATCTAATCCGTCCAAAGCCACAAAGCCTTTCGCAGTATTGACATCTGCGGATTTTGTACCCGTATTAACCGTTTCCGTTGTATCGAAATGCTCCTCGTAAAGCGTTTCTACCGTTCTTACATCGGTTTCTGTTTCGGTCTTTGTCTCGAACACGTTTTTTGTATTGATAAATGCCAGCAGTTTTTCGGATGCCATTTGATGAGCTTCTGCCGATGGGTGACCGTTGGCGGCATCTCTGTTCTTATTCAACTCGCAAAGATACAGTCCTTTTGCATCTCCGCCGAGTTCGGCTATCACATCGGAAATCCAATCGTAGCAACCGTCATTCATCATATTGTAGCACCAGACGATAGGCACATTTTCTCCGTTGTGCGTGCGGATCTTTTCAATTAAATCTTCCACGGCGGACTTGAATTCGCTCTCCGTTCCGATTCCTTTGGCAAGGTAAGTTTGGTCATTCGTACCGAGATTGATAACAATGAGATTTGGTTTTCTTTCGAAGCCGTACGCCTTTTCTTTGTCACGCAGATAGGAAGTTTTTTCGTAAATGTCGCCAATACAATAGGATGTGAATCCGTTTTTCATGCCGATTCCGCTGACAGACACAATCGAATAATCTGCATTCATTGCGTATGCCGTCAGATACGGGTATGCAAGCGTACCGTCCTCATATAATGCACTCCCGGGATTTGATGCATTTTCCGTATAGTTGTAATTTCCGTAACCACAGGAAATACTGTCGCCGATAAATTCGATATATAAATTGTTGTCTTCAGGCTTTTCTCCAATCTCACCTGCAAAAATAAGCGAGTTCAGAACGCAAATTGACTCTTGTGCCTCTGTCTGCTTGACGACACGAACCATGTGCAACCCGTCCGTTGCAAGATTGCAGAGTTCCACCGTTCCGCTACCGGATGAAACTTTCACTCTCGTTTTTTCTCTGACACCGTCAACAAAAATCGTAAAGTAGGTTTCGGCGGATGCGTTGAGTTTCATTTTCAATGTTCCGCTACCAATAAGATTCACTTCAAAGCCCGATGCCGTCCAGTCGCAAGTCACGCCTGCCGAAACCACGTCACAGCGACCGTAAAGTTTAATGCGGTCAATGTTTTCGCTAAACAGATAGTTTTTATCTTCCACTGTCTGCTTTTCTCCGGTTGTCGTTTTTTCTTCGTCCGTTTTCTTTTCCGTTTCGATGTCCTTTGCGGTTTCGATTGTTTCTTCGCTTTGCGAGGTGTCAATCGGCATTTGCTTTTTTCCGTCGCAGGATACGGCAAACGGAAGACAAAGGATAAGGCACAGCAGTAATGCCGACAGTTTTTGAATTGCATTCATAATATTTTCTCCTTTCACTCCGACAAACAAAATCGGAATGGCTTATACGGTCGGAATTTTTTATGGTTGCGTTTTATTCAGATTGATGATAGAGAAATAATCTTCCGTGTCCCCGACACCGGCACTTTGATTGGAAAGTGTGCAAATGTCATCACTGTCGAATTGCAGAAATTCAATTTTGGGTTGTAAATATGCTTTCATATTTTAATCCTTTCCGACACTTTGTCAATTCGTGGAGGCAGACAGTTCAAAACTGCCGATGTTGCTAACCGATTTCCCGTTTAGTTCATAATAAGACTGCACCGTAAACTTGTGGAGTGTACCTTGCGGGATTCCGCAAATAGTCAGGGCGATAAGTTTATTTCCGTTGCTTGCAGTGACATTTTGCACTTCATTGTGTCCGTCACGGGCGATAATCGAATCGTAGCAGGCAGTAACATCCCGAGTTAAAGAATAGGTGTTATTGCCAACCGTCATCGTGATAAGCAGTCCTGCTTTTGTAATTTCCGCAATCTTGTCCGCCGGAATTTCGGCAACTATACGCAGATCGTAAACCTGCGAGGTTGTGCCGTCCGTTGTCTTTTCATAAGCATCGGTGCATTGATAGCCCAAGAGTGCCGTTGTCGTACCGTTGATATATTCGCCGATACGGATTTTCAAATCCTTGAATGCATAATCGACATTCGCATATCGCAGAAAGCGGAATCCGTAAAGTCCCGTAACGTTCAATGAAGAAATATCACAGGTTCCGATCTCTTTTCCGCCGACATACAAAGTCATCACCGTAAACTTCGTTCCGTCATAGCGAAAAGCCACATCTATTGTCGTGAAGTTATCGGTCGGGAGAACTTCGGACCAAGCATATTGCGATTTTTCGGTGCTTGTCGCAATGCCGATTTTACCTTGCTTTGCCTGAATGAATTTTTCAAATTCCACCAATTTGTTGCATCCGAAGCATACAAAATGCTCTGTTCCGAAAGTCATACTGCTCGGCTTGAATTTCATGGAGAAAGTCACCGTTTCGGCAAGTGCCTTTTTTTGAAGGCAATCCCTGAATACAAAATCAAAAAAACCGAATTCGTTGTTTGTAAAATTTTCCTTTGCGACATTCGCCACACCATCCGTGATCGGCACGGCTCCGTTGTTACTGCTTCCGCCGAAATTCAAGGCTCTGAGATATTCATTGACCGCAAGCGTATTTCCGATTTCCGTCATGGCAGACAACGGCTTTGCGAAATAATAACGACCGCTTTTTTCACTGACCGTTAAGCCCTTCGCAATCCACCATTCATCGACACGATAGGTCGCCACGGCATAAAGATTAAAGCAACGCAGAATATTCAACCGATATGCCGATTTGTTCGTCAGTTCTTTTTCGGAGACTTTTTCACCGTTCAAAAACAGAATTACACGGTTATAGTAACTGTTTTCGCTGTCATAAACCAATTGCAAATCGATGTCGGCATAATCCCCCGTAGCAGTGAACAGACCGCTACCACTGACTTCTTTCAGACTGACCTCCCCTGCTTTGTAAAGCACATTGGCATCCCAAGTGCTCAAATTATTACCCGTCGAATCGCCGAATTTGACCGATATAAAAGCATTATTACCGAAAGACAGCATCAGGTCATCCGGTTTGAAACGCAAATGCACGGTTACCGTTTCTTTGATAATCGGTTTTGTCGACATGGCACTTGCCTGCCAGTCAATGAAATTTTGAGTATTCGATGGCGTTGTGTAGACCATTGCACCGTCTGCAAACGATACACCGCTTGCATCTTTGAAGTTAAAGCCTTTTCCGCTTGTATAATCCGTCAGTGCCTCATTAAAGTCCTGATACCAGATGTACTCGGTTGTTGCCGTGTCGGTCGCCGATGCCGTCATAGGAAGAATTGCCACAGATAGCATCAGAAGGACCAGTAAGAAAGAAATTGTTCTTTGTCTTTTCATTGCTTTTGCTCCTTTTTTGATTTTTTGTCGGCTTTTTCAGCCTCACCTATATTAAATCACATTTTTTTCGATTTGTCAAACACGAAAAACTGAAAAAGGTACATAAAATAAACCTTTTCGACTAAAAATCGAATTTTCTCCGTTTTGCACAAATTTTGAGCGATTTTTTGTGCATATTGACAAAAAAAAAAAAAAATAAAAGCTTTTCTGTTGACTTTTGCTAATCGTTGTGCTAAAATATAAAAAGTAATACCGGAAAACTTTCGTTTTTTATTTCATCAACCATCAGATAAAGGTTCGTTTTTGTAAGGGGGAGTGATTTTGAAACAGTATCAATTCTACCGTGAATATTACTATGACGAAGATTTGTGGTTTATCAATCCGCTCCCGAAAAATAGCATTCTCAATATCGAATTGGCCGGCACATCTTTTCCCGATCCGCTCTACCATATCAAAAGGGGCGCAGAGTGGGATTTTTATGTAATTGAATATGTCCGCCGTGGCATAGGTTATATCGTCTGCGGAAAGCAAAAATATACCGTCCACGCAGGCGATACCTATATCATCAAACGCATGACGGATCACGAATATTGGTCCGATCCGAATCAACCGATGGATAAAGTTTGGATCAATGTTTCCGGCGATCTGGTCAGACACCTGACCGAAGTTTTTTATCTCCGTGACGATGTCATCGTCAGCCATACAGACCTTAACGAATCATTTGCTCAAATCAAAAATCTGCTTTTGAAAAACGGTAAAACCGAAGAATTGGCACAAATTATCCTGCAAATGTTCTTCAAAATTTCGGAATCCGTGTCGATCAAAACAGATATTCAACTTTCCATAGCGGACAAAATTCGGCTTTATATCGATAACCACCCGCAATTGAACCTGACCACCGACGATGTTGCAAAACATTTCGGCATCACCACAATTTATGCCACGAGAGTTTTCAAGGCAAGCTATCAAATGACAGTCGGTCAGTATATCAGGCTGTCGGTGATTTCCGCAGCCGCACAAATGTTGAGACTTTCAGATCTCACCGTCGGCGAAGTGTCCGATAATTTCGGTTTCTGTAACGATAACTATTTTGCCTATCAATTCAAACGTTTTTTCGGAGTTTCACCCAAGCAGTATCAACTTGAAAGCAAGCGGAAGGGGGACTGCAGTCTGCCGGTCAATTTCGGAAAATATGAATAATTTTTTTGCGATTTTCCTCTGAAAATCATCAAAACATCTTGACAAATCCGCTTGTTGCATATATAATTATAGTGTATGATTAGTCAAGACTAACTCTTAAATTTTCTTCAAAGAAAATTCTAACCGGAGTTTGGGACAGTATCCTAAGGTCTTCACTCATCACTCGTAAAGGAGGTATCGAATGCAACAATATACAGTTAGCGGAATGAGTTGTGCCTCGTGCGTTGCAAGAGTCGAAAAGGCGGTCGGAAAAGTCGCGGGCGTTACATCGTGTGCCGTCAGCCTTTTGACCAATTCCATGGGCGTTGAGGGTAATGCCGATCCCGATGCGGTTGTAAGAGCCGTCGAGCAGGCAGGTTACCACGCCGAGCCGAAAGACCGAATGTCCGAAAAGCAAAGCATCGCCGAAAAGCACAGACAGGCGGAGGATGCTCTCGCCGATAAAACCACTCCACAACTCAAAAAACGACTCTTTACGTCAATCGGCTTTTTGGTAGTCCTCATGTACGTTTCCATGGGGCATATGATGTGGAACTTTCCTCTCCCTCCCTTCTTTGACGGCAACCACGTCGCCGTGGGACTGGCGGAATTGCTCCTTTCAACCGTGATTCTGGTTATCAATCGGCAATTCTTCGTGAACGGTTTCAAAGCACTTCTGCACGGCTCGCCCAATATGGACACTTTGGTCGCACTCGGATCGGGAGCATCCTATCTGTGGAGCGTTTATGTTCTCTTCGCTATGACGGGAGCAGTCGCAAATGGCAATACCGATGCCGTTATGGCTTATATGGACGAGTTCTATTTCGAATCGGCATCCATGATTTTGACCTTGATCACCGTCGGAAAAATGCTCGAAGCACACTCCAAAGGCAAAACAACCGATGCACTGCGAGCCTTGATGAACTTAGCACCGCAAACCGCTACCATTCTGCGTGACGGAAAAGAGTTCACCGTTCCGGTTGAAGAAGTTGTCACGGGCGATCTGTTCGTCGTACGTCCAGGGGAAAGCATCCCCGTCGACGGTGTTGTCACGGACGGTGAAAGTGCCGTCAACGAATCGGCTCTGACCGGTGAAAGTCTGCCGGTCGATAAAAGTGTCGGGGACAAAGTTTCGTCCGGAACTGTCAACCAATCGGGATTTTTAACCTGCCGTGCCACAAGAGTCGGCGAAGATACCACACTGTCGCAGATTATCAAAACCGTGAGCGATGCATCGGCGACAAAAGCCCCGATCGCAAAGATTGCAGACAAAGTCGCAGGCGTGTTCGTCCCGTCGGTCATTTCAATTGCGGTTGTCGTGACGGTCATCTGGCTATGTGTCGGGAAAGAATTCGGTTATGCTCTGGCTCGCGGAATTTCGGTGCTTGTCATCAGTTGCCCGTGTGCGTTGGGACTTGCCACACCGGTCGCAATTATGGTCGGTAGCGGTGTAGGAGCGAGAAACGGCATTCTGTTCAAAACGGCGGAATCGCTCGAAAGTACCGGTCGCACCGAAATTGTGGCACTCGACAAAACCGGAACGGTCACAACGGGAGAAGCGAACGTCACGGACGTTCTGCCCTGCGGTTCGGCGACGGCAGAAGAATTGCTCTCGACCGCATACGCCCTTGAAAAGAAAAGCGAGCATCCTCTGGCAAAAGCCATTGTGCGATATGCGGAACAAAAAGGGCTTGATACGCCCCCCGTCGATGCGTTTGAGGCTCTCACCGGAAACGGTGTCAAGGGTGAACAGAACGGAAAAACAGTTTTGGGCGGTAGCGTCAAGTTTATCGGCACAAAAACAGATTTGACCGAAGAAACGCAAAAAACGGTCGAAAAATTGGCGGACGGCGGAAAAACGCCACTCCTCTTTTTGCGTGACAATGTTCTGCTCGGCATCATTGCGGTGGCGGACACGATAAAAGAAGACAGCAGGCAAGCCGTTGCGGACCTGCGGAATATGGGAGTGCGTGTCGTGATGATCACCGGCGACAACGAGCGGACGGCGAAGGCGGTTGCGGAATCCGCAGGCATTGACGAGGTGGTTGCAGGCGTTCTGCCGGAGGGCAAAGCGACTGCCGTGAAGAAATTACGGCAGAGCGGACGGGTCGCAATGGTCGGTGACGGCATCAACGATGCACCTGCCCTCACCGAAGCGGACATCGGCATTGCAATCGGGGCAGGCACGGATGTTGCAATCGATGCGGCGGACGTGGTCCTGATGAAAAGCAATCTTTGCGACGTGCCGTCGGCAATCAGGCTCGGTCGGGCAACACTCCGAAACATTCGGGAAAATCTCTTTTGGGCGTTCTTCTACAATGTCATTTGCATTCCTTTGGCAAGCGGTGCGTTCGTGTGGGCAGGCATCACGCTGAATCCGATGTACGGTGCGGCGGCGATGAGTCTTTCGAGTTTCTGCGTGGTCACGAATGCCCTGCGACTCAATCTTTGCAAGCCTTACGACAGACGTCACGACCGAAAAATTACGCCGAAAAAGAGTGCAAAACACGGCTTGCTTTCGGCAGGTACCGTAACGCTCACTGTCGGCGGTATGATGTGCGGGCACTGTGAAAAACGTGTCAAAGAGGCACTCGAAACTCTGCCGACGGTCGAAAGTGCCGTAGTTAGCCACGAGAGCGGAACGGCAGTGGTCACTCTGACGGCAGAAACAGACAAAAAAACGCTTGCGACCGCCGTGAAAAACGCAGGTTACAAGTGCAAAAAAATAGATTGATTGAGAGGAAAAGATGATGTTCAAAACAACAATGAAAATCGACGGTATGATGTGCGGTATGTGCGAGGCACACATGAACGATGCAATCCGTGGAGCGTTTGCGGTCAAAAAAGTGACGTCTTCGCACGCAAAAGGCGAAACGGTCGTCATCAGCGAGGAAAAACTCGACGAGGAAAAACTGCGTGCGACGGTCAACGCAACCGGTTACAAACTCGGCGATATTACGGTCGAACCGTATGAGAAAAAAGGGTTGTTCCACTTCGGGAAATAACCGATTAAACGCAGAGGGGCTGTACTGAATGCGACAGCCCCTTTTCTGTTTTTTCATTGTTCGGTTGTTCAGTCCGCATAGAGAACCAAGAAATCGCTCACGGTTTCCTCGGCGGTGGAGAGCAGATTTTTCTGCTCGGACGAAAGCAGAAGTCGCATACCGTAGGAAGACAGATAATAATTCGCACGCACCATAGGACTTTGCTCGGCACTGTCTGACGCCGTTTCGGTTTCCGTGTCAATGCCGATGTCGTCTTCATTCGTCAAATCGAGCGTTAAAAAGGGCAGTTTTTGTCCCAGTGCGTAAAGAATGTCCCATCCGCCGTCCCCTTCCGCCGTGGCAAGTGTCACCGACACGGAAAGCGTTACACTGTCCCCCAAAAGCAATTGCAATTTTGTGAGATACAGATAGGTCGATTCAAAATTCTTATCACTGAAATCCATACCGACAAGCAGAATTTCCCTCCCACCGTAGGACAAAAATTCTTCCAGTACCGCAGAATCCCGTTTGGCAAGTGCCGTATAGACGGCATCGTCTTCACCGTCCGGCAAATTCGGGTGCCAAGTCCCGACAAGATAGGACACGACACCGGTTAAGTTTTCCATACTTTTTTGCGGAGTGGTGTTGGGACTTTCGATCGTATCGAAGCCGAGATATTCCGCAACCTGCGACTTGTAATAGAGTTTTCCGTCTGCTGTGCTCAGAGGCACGGACAGTGCATTCGGCGGATCGCTCCCGAGCGATCTCGTGGAATTTCCGAGTCGGAAGGAATATGCCATGACCTGCGGGGACGTGCGATTCGGGGTGTCGCTTTCCTGCTCTTTTTCACTGCCGGTCGTCAGTTTTTTGTATGTTTCATCGTCCAAAACGTGATTCAGAATGTTGCCGACAACAATTGCAAGCACCAGAACAATGCCTGCCACAATTGCGACAATGGCAAGCGGAGGCAGTTTGTGCCGATAATTTCTTCCGTGATAACTTTTGCCGTAGCGGTACATACGCCCCTCCTTCCGATATTCCGATACAGAGATACCCCGACAAAAGCATCGGGGTATTTTCCGTATTTACAAAATGAAATATAACTGTCCGAATTACCGATTATTCGGCATCAACCGTCGGAATGGCATCGGCGTATGCTTTGACCGTGTCGGGGGCGGTTGTGGGAACGGTGACGGTTTCAAGTTGACTTGCACCGTAGAAAGCCAGATCCTGCGTGGGATCGGTATTTTTCAATGTGGACGGGAGCGTGAGCGTTTTGAGGCTTGTTGCGTTCATAAAGCACTGCTCGCCGAGCGTTTCAACGCCTTCCGCAATCGTCAAGGTTGTAAGACCGGAGCAACCGAGGAATGCACCTGTACCGACCGTTTTGACACTCGCCGGAATCGTGAGTGTTGTCAGTGCCTTGCAATCCGAGAAGCATTGCCGTGCGATTTCGGAGAGTTTTGTTTTCGAAAGATCACCAATGTCGGAAAGTTTCGTGCAACCGTAAAAGGCAGCCTCGTCAATGCTTTCCAATGTGGACGGGAACGAAACTCTTTCAAGTTGTTTGCACTCTGCGAATGCGTATTTTTCAATCGTGACAAGCCCTTCGGGGAGAATCACTTCTTTGATATTCGAGAACGAATGGAACGCACTTGCCGAAATGGAGACAACCGTTTTGGGTGCGACACTCGAATCGGTACTGGTCTGAACCGTTGCCGGAATGGTGACGGTGTGCGGTGTGTCAGGTCCTACGTAACCCGTAATGGTCACCGTGTCACTGTCGATTGACTCGAAAGAAAGTGTGCCTTCGGTATCTCCGCTACCGATTTTTACACTGTCGATGACGGCTTCTTCCTGCTTGTACTGATCCCAGTCGGTCGTACTGCTGTCCGAAGAACAAGCCGTGAGAGTCAGAAGGGTGCAGGCGACAAGTCCCGCAGACAAAAGTTTGATGAGTTTCATATTTGAATCCTTTCCGAAATGCTTTTGTGCATCGTAATATCGTATCAACTAATCATTATATAAGATTATGACAAAAAAGTCAAGTGGAAATTGTAAATTTTTCTGTCTTTTGCCGATTTTTCGGTACAAAATTGCCCGTTAAACGAATTTTTCGGCTTTGAGTCGCAACCGTCCTTTTTTCGTTTCGCCTTCGAAAGCTATCAGGCGGAATTTTCCCGTTCCCCGAACCGAGATCGTGACGGGTGGCATAAGGTTCTTGTCGGCTCTCGTTTCGGGAAGATAATCGACCTCTACGAGTCCGCTCTCAATCGTCTGCCGTGCGGTTTCCCGTGATTTTCCGGACAGCGATGCGACAATGCAATCCAGCCGTGCGGATGCTACCGTGTCGGTGACCGTTACGGTTTTTCTGCCGTCCGTAAAACTTTCGTCCGGTGTATAAAGCGTGCATCTGACTTTATCGTTTGCGACTTTTTCCATATTTTCACAAAGGAATTTTGCAATTTCTCCCGTTGTGAAAACGACTGCCGAACAGTTGTTTTGCAGTGCGATGTCGCCGACCGAATCCCGCTCGATTCCGAGTCCCAAGAGCGAACCCAGATAGTCACGGTGCGACAGTTCCCTATAACCACTCCCGACGATTTTTATCGCCGTTACGGCATTTGCTATTTTTTTCTCGTCCGTGTAAAACGCAGGGTTGTCACGGTCATCTTCGAGCGGAATCCATTCGGGAAACAGAAAAAGTCGACGTCTTTCCGCCGTCTCGTAACCGCCGTAAAATTTTGCTCGGTCCGCAAAGCCCCGCACGGTGAGTTCCTGCTTGGTTTCAATCTGCTCTCTCGGAGTGAGATAGGGACTGCACGTAATGTTGCCTTTTTCAGCCGAGCGAATGAGATCGTCCAGCCTTGCCTCGTTAAACTCTCCCATATCAAAGAATCCGAATGACCGTCTGCAAGAGACTCAACACAACAAGCGTAATGAGAAACGGCACGTCTATCGGCGTTGACTGAAACCAGTTTTTCTTGACACACAACGCACGGATCGGCAGAATCATCGGTTCGGTGACAAGATACAGAAATGCCGAAAAACGTCCGGAGCGTTCCGGATCGAACCACGACATAACCGCCCGAAGGAGAAAGCCTATCTGCACGATGTCGATGAGGAGCAAGAGCGTATTCCTGATAATTGTAACTGCTATATCCATTTATTCTCTTTCCGAAAAAGAGTGAAGATAACAAGCCTCGTCTTCACTCTTATCGTCTTATTTTTGAAGAACTTGGCAGAGGAATTATTCCTCGGTCGGTTCTTCGGCGGGTTCTTCTTCCGGTTGCGGTGCTTTGGGTGCGGGTGCAGGTTCTGCTCCCAAATCCTGAGCCAATCCCGTGATGTCAACGCCTGCGGGGGACACCACAATGGTACTGCGGTTGGTTTTGATCATCTGACCGCCGAGTACGTAAACCGCACCTGCCATAAAATGTACCAGTCTGTTTGCCTGATCTCTCTCCAGTTTGCTGATATCAAGCAGAACGATATTGCCCTCTTTGAGTTTGTCGGCAATTTTGGTCGATTCGGTGTGGCTCTTCGGTTGCATGAGTTTGAGTGCGACTTTATCGGGTTGTGCCGGTGTCTGCGTCGCCGTGGAGATGGGTGCTTTGACGTTGCCCATAGCACCGGTGGCGGTGGGGGCAGGTTGGCTTTCCTCTACATCGGCTTTGATGTCATCGTCAAGGTAGAGATCGTCGAATTCTTCCTCGATGTCTTCCTCTTCACGGGCGTTATCGTTTCCCAAAAATTTCTTTAACAGGTTCATAATTCAATCTCCTTTTCGGCTGTATT
Source organism: bacterium (assembly GCA_963627065.1). Classification (GTDB taxonomy): domain Bacteria; phylum Bacillota; class Clostridia; order Oscillospirales; family CAG-272; genus UMGS1865. The sequence goes on from CAVGAA010000004.1 coordinate 56,366, forward strand.
TTGATTCGAATTTTCTTCGTATGTTTCGTCTTTCGGCGGTAAGAACAAAGCCCGTCCGACTCGGACATAGTCCGCTCCTTCCGCAATTGCGACCTCAAAACTTTCCGACATTCCCATCGAAAAAATCGGTCCACCTATATTATGATAGATTTTTTCCCAAATGTCAAGACCTATTTTGTAAGTTTCTTGAAAATATTTATGATATTCTTCTTTTTTTTCGCATTTCGGTGCCATTGTCATGAATCCGCAAAGCCGGAGATGCCCCAATTCCGCAATTTTCCGGCAGAGGTCTTCCGCATCGCACGGAGCGACACCGCTCTTGTTTTCTTCGTTTCCGCTGTTGATTTCCACCAAGACGTCCATGCATTTCCCACGCTTTGCCATTTGTTTTTCAATCTCCTCCGCCAGCGGTACGGAATCGACCGAATGGATCATTGCGACACGGTCGGCAAGGTATTTGACTTTGTTTTTCTGGAGCGTTCCGATGAAGTGGAATCTTGCATTCGTAAGCCCCATTTTTTCAAGTGCCTCGCTGTGTTCGAGCAGTTGTTGGACACGGTTTTCTCCCAAGTCGCAAACACCGAGTCGCAGAAGTTCCGCAATATGTTCCGAGTCGGTATATTTCACCGCCGCTATGAGTTTGGTCTGCCCGCATCTGCCGACCGACTTTTCCGCCACGGCGATTTTTTCAAGCACGGCATCGAGATTATTTTTCATATAGGACAGGTCTTTCATTGCTTGTAAACCTTCCCCTCGTATAGATTTTTCCCCGACAGAATCATAAGATCGTTGATAGCAAGATAAGCGGTTTCCTTGTCCGGTTCGGAATCGCTCTCGTCCGCCAGATAATAGCCGTCCCGTTCTGCCGTGACCGAAATTCTGCGGAACGCGACAACACCGCTTTTGAAAATATACACACCGACGTCGCCGTCTTTTTTGACAATCGCCTGCTCCGGAATATACAGTCCCTCGTTCTCGTCCATTACGATTTCAACCGTTTGCGAACGCAGGAAAGAAAAGTCCGCAGGCGTTGCATCCGAACGCAGAATCACCAGTTTTTCGCCCGATCCGTCTTCCGCATCACGCACGGCAGTGCAGGTCAGTTTCAGAACTCTGTCGCCGTTTTCGGGGAATGTTACCCGATAGAGCGTATCGACCTCCGGCACGGTTTCGACGTCGGCGGGCAGTGTAAATACCAAATACCACGTATACCCGTAGCAGAGTTTTCCGACCACCGTTTTGCCGGATGCTGTCGCCTCTGTCTGTTGTAATGCCCGAAAGGTGTCGACCGTGAGCGTGCCTAACACATTCGTCTGAAAGTATTTTTCCAAGCCGTCCACGTTATTCGCATCGTAATAATAAGCCGATCCGTTCTCATTCCTGACCGTGACTTTTTCGCCCGTGAGCAGACCGTTTCGCTCCGCAGTTAAAAGGTCCAGCGTCTTTTTGATGCCGTCTTCACCCGAAAGGAGCGATGCATAGCGGTTGAGCGAAATCAGGGTACTGTCGCCGGCATCCGACACGCCCGACCAGTTGCCCGACCGAATGCTTTTCCGAATCTCGGAAAGTGCCTCTTTTGCATTGCTCCGATAGGTTGAAAGGTCCGATAGTTTTGCACCGTCTGACAAAAGGCTTTCTTCGAGCAGGGCAATCTGGCGGTTTAACGTGTTGAGTTTGATTTGCAGATCCGAAAGACTTTCGCCGTCCGTGTCCGTCGGGTAATAGACCTCTGCAAGTGCGGTATTTTTCTTTGCTTTCGTTCCGCTGTCGGTTAGGACATTAACCAGTCCCCTCTCCGATCCGGTGAGAATTTCTTCGTCACGGAATAACCAGCCCTCTCCGGTGATAACGGTGGTATCGGTGACGGTTTTGACCGGTGTTGTAGTAAGACTGCCGGAAGATCCGCCGACCGCATGATAGAGTGTATAAACGATTAGGCATCCGAGCAGTACCGTCAAACCGATTCTGCCGAATCGACTGTCAAAGCGACGTTTGATAGTACCACCCCCAAAAAAATCAACTGTTTTATCAGGTCATGTCAACCCAGTGGACATAAGTTTTTGCCTTGAACCACGTCATTTGCCGTTTGGCGTATTGTGCGGTGGCGGTTTTGAGTTTTTCCGTCGCCTCCGCAAGGCTTTCTTTCCCGTCTAAATACGGCAAAAGTTCTTTATAACCGATTGCGGACGATGCGGTCGCATTCACTTCGAAAACGCCCTCACGGAGCAGTTGCTCGGTTTCGGCTACCAGTCCGTCATACATCATTTGATCGACACGCAGGTTAATCCGTTCCCGCAGTACGCCACGCTCCCAATGCAGTCCCAGAACATAGGGGCAGTAGGATTCGTCAAACGTCGACGTCATTCTGTCCGATTCGGTTTTCGTCCGACCGGTCACACGGTAGATTTCCAATGCCCTGATTACTCTCGGAATGTTGTTTTCGTGAATCGCATCGGCACTTTCGGGATCGACCTCACGCAAGAGATTGTGCAGTGCGTGATTGCCGTTTGCAAGGCGGTACTGTTCGAGTTCTTCACGCACGTCCGGCGATGACACGGCTCTGTTGTCGCTACCGCCACGCAGAAGTCTGTCGAGGTAAAGTCCCGTCCCTCCGCAGAGAACCGGCAATTTGCCCCTTTCGTGTATTTCGACTATAATTTTTTTTGCCCCCGACACATACTCGGCACAGGAGTAAACTTCTGTCGGCTCGACGATGTCGATCATATAATGCGGAATGCCCTGCATTTCTTCTTTTGTCGGTTTTGCCGTGCCGATATTCATTCGCCGATAGACCTGCATCGAGTCGCAGGAAACGACCTCGCCGTTGTATTTTTCGGCAAGTGCGACTGCAAGACCGCTTTTTCCGCCTGCGGTCGGTCCCACGATTGCGAGGAGCGGTATTTTTGTAGGATCGGATGCGAACATTTCAAAAGCCTCATCGATTTTTACCATCGCGATTCCTCCGCCGTTTCCGAATTCCCGACAGATCGGGTACTCTGTAATATTATACTACAAAAAAACGAAAATGTCAATCTTTTTTGCAAGAAGAACGGTAAGATGTCGGAGAAATTCCGACAACCGAATGAAAAACCCTTGTAAAATAGGAGTGCGACGCAAAACCGCACCGCCGTGCGACCTCGCAGGTATCGAAATTTCCGTCCGCCAGCAGTTCTTTGGCTCGTTCGCAACGGGTTAAATTGATAAAGCCTGCACAGGTATAGCCGGTTACCCTTTTGAAGCCGTGTGCCAAGTAGGAATGACTGATGCCGGCAAATTCGGAAAGTTCAACCGGTGAGAGATTCGGATCGGCGTAATCGGTGCGGATGCGACCGATGATTTGTCGGACCGCCGAGAGCATTTTGCCGTCGCCGTGTCGGTCGTCCGCCGTAGAATAAGACCTGCACAAATGTGCCACCGCAGACAGAATATTCGCACGGATTGTCGGAATGCGGAACGGTTCGGCGTTGTCATTTTCATACTCGTGTTTGAGATTTTCAAAGCAAGCCGAGAGTGTTTTATCTTCGATTGCGGTATGCGGAAAGTTGAGCGTTGCCGTGTCAAAGCCGTTTGCGATACAGAAAGAGCGGTCTATAATGAGATAGTGATAGCGAAAGACCGTATCGCCCCAGACATCGTGCAAAGCATTGGCGGAAATGACCGCAAACCGACCTGCTTCGAGTGCGATTTTGTTACCGTCGCAGAAAACACCGCCGACTCCGGAATCCGCCTGAATGATTTCAAGATTTTCGTGCCAGTTCGTTCCGCCGGAATGCGTGGGAGTGATTTTGGAATGGCGAAAGATAAACGGCAGTTGCGGTTCGGTGAAAACATGCAGTTCGTAACGGCTCATAAAACCTCCAAAAAAGCAAAAAAGTGCAAATCAAGGGCAAAAATTTATGATTGACAAGCCACTGTAAATAGTATATAATAAAATCGTCAAAATTGCAAGAGCAAATTTTGAAAAAACAAAGATTTCCGGAGGTATTTTTTATGTACCGTTTTCCTATCGGTGTCATTCTCGATTCTTTTCGGGTTGACACGGCGACCGCCATTGAAAAAGCCAAAGATTTGGGGGCTGACGGCGTACAACTTTACTGCACGAGAGGTGACAATTGCCCCAAAGCCCTCACGCCTGCCAAAAGGCGGGAACTGCTCGACAGAGTCAAGTCTGCAGGACTGAAATTTTCCGCTCTTTGCGGTGACCTCGGCGAAGGTTTTTTCCGTCCCGAACGCAACCCCGAACTGATTGAGGAATCCAAGCGGATTCTCGACTTGGCTATGGATCTCGAAACAAACATCGTCACCACGCATATCGGTGTCGTTCCGTCCGATCCGTCAAATCCCCGCTATAAAATCTTGCAGGAAGCCTGCCACACGCTTGCCGAATATGCGGACAGTCTCGACGCTCATTTCGCAATCGAAACAGGTCCGGAACCTTCTGCCGTTCTGAAACAGTTTCTTGACAGTCTCGGATCTCGCGGAGTTGCGGTCAACCTCGATCCCGCAAACCTTGCGATGGTGGTCGGTGACAATGCAGTCGATGCGGTTCATAATCTCAAAGATTACATCGTCCACACGCACGCAAAGGACGGCGTGATGCTCGCACCCTCCAATCCGGAATATGTTTACGGCGTAATCAAAGAACCCGAAGATGTGGCAAAGGTCACCTATTTCCGTGAAGTTCCGCTCGGCACGGGCAGTGTTCCCTTCCCCGCTTATCTCAAAGCGTTGGAGGAGATCGGTTACAAAGGCTTCTTAACCATTGAAAGAGAAGTCGGTGACAACCCGTCGGGCGATATTCTGCTGGCTAAAAATTATCTCGAATCGGTTATCCGTGAGAACTGAGAGAATGGCATAAAAATTGCTTTGGTCGGCATTGATAACATTGCCGAAACGCTTATACATGTCGTACGAATCCGCAAAAAAGCGGACACGAAATCATTTTGAAATAATTGCAATTATCAACGCTTTCGGTAACAAAAAAGAGCGGAGAGGTTTTACGCCTCTCTGCTCTTTTGATATGCAAGTTTATGGGCTACCGCAACCGTTGCAGAACCTTTATCTTTTTACTTTTTCTGCTTCCGGATTTCGGCGATTTTGAGTGCAGCCTCTTTGTCGATGACATCGATTCCGTTCTCCTCGGCGATTTGTGCAATCTGGAGTAGTGCCGCTTTCATAAACGGACGGGGAATTTTGACGTACATTTCGCACGCCTCTTTGGTGAATTTTACCTTTGTTTCAAGGCGTTCGGCACAGTACAGAACGCTGTCGACCGAGCCTGCATTGCTGTCGGCAATCGCCTCGCAAACGGGAGAAAATCCACGGAATTTTTTGTACCAGAAATTCTTGCTGTCGTGATAACCGTAATCGACCGGCACCGGCGGGAAAGAATTCTTCTTCAATCCTTTTTTGAGGTTGTCTGCGTACTTTTCTTCCATTAAGATTTTGTCAATGCGGAGAATGAAATGGCAACCGAATTTGGATGTAATGCCGTTGAAATCGTTGTACGGCGGTTCAACGCCTTCAAGTTCGCCCAAGTGTTTCTTTGCAAGGAATCCGTTTTCAAGCGAATCGTCCCATGTGCATTCGATGACTTGGTAGGCATCTTTCATAATGAGCGGACGTTCGCCCTCTGCCTCACCCTTGATGAGTTCATAAAAGCAGTCTTTCATTTTCTCCTGCGGAGTTTTACCGGGGAAGCCCAGACGGACTGCCTCTTTGAAATATTTGCGGTCGTCCTTGATAAAGTTCAAGGCACATTTGCCGTTGCGGAGAATGTTTTGTGCGGTGTTGGACGAGTTACGGCATTCGAGAATCATGGCGTAATAGTCCTTGCCTGCAATGTAATACGGGAAAACGAGGGAATAACTGCCGATCGTGGTACTGCCGTCCTCGCAAAGCGTGGAAATTTCGACCGTCGGCATCGGGAAAAACAGGTTGTTCTGATAAAAATTATCGACAACTTTCAGACTTCTGAATTTTGACATATTTTGACTCCTCCTATGCAAAATCAAACTGTTACTGTACTATTATAGCACAAACCGCCCGCATTTGCAATAGTAAAATGAAAAAATCTCTCTATCTTTTTCGCATATTGTAAGAATAAGAACAGTTTTTATTCTATATTTATACTGCGTATAATCGAATTATTATACAAGATTTTATATTTTATTTGCATAGCCGATATATCAAGTTTGCAAGGCGTCGGCACTTGCGTGTTTTTTGAGCGAAAAATTGATGAACTTTTCAAAATCTTTTCGAAATCCCCTTGCAAAATCGGGGAAAATGGTGTAAAATATATAATGGGTTACGATTGGGCAACATCAAAACGCCTACGATTGACAATCTTTTAACAATTTCAATTGCGGTCTGATTCTCAATCTATCCTGCCCGATTTCATGTTTGTTTTAACATAAGATTGCACCTTTGTGCAGTCAAATCTATATTTATGCGGAGGAAATTATCATGAACGGTAACATGACAAACAACAAGTACGTTCTGGACTGGATCAAGTCCATGGCGGACATGGTTCAACCGAAAGACATCGTCTGGATTGACGGTAGCGAAGAACAGGCAAACGAATTGCGTCGCATCGCCTGCTCGACCGGTGAACTCATCAAACTGAATGAAGAAAAATATCCGAACTGCTATCTGCACCGCACCGCCGTCAACGACGTTGCACGTGTCGAGGGCAGAACTTTCATCTGCACACGCAAGAAGGAAGATGCCGGCAACATCAACAACTGGATGGATCCCGTTGAATGCTATGCAAAACTCACCAAACTGTACACCGGTTCTTACAAGGGCAAGACCATGTACGTCATTCCCTACAGCATGGGCATTGTCGGTTCGGAATTCGGCAAAATCGGCGTTGAATTGACCGACTCCATTTATGTTGTCCTCAACATGATTATTATGACTCGTGTCGGCAAGAACGTTATGGATGCTCTCGGCGATTCCGCAGATTTCGTCAAAGGTCTGCACGCAACTGCAGATTGCAGTGAAGAAAACCGTTACATCTGCCATTTCCCCGAAGACAACACCATCTGGTCGGTCAACTCGGCTTACGGCGGAAACGTTCTGCTCGGCAAAAAGTGCTTTGCACTCCGTATCGCATCCTACCTCGGCAGAAAAGAGGGCTGGATGGCTGAACATATGCTCATTCTCGGCATCCAAAATCCGAAGGGCGAAATCAAGTATGTAACCGCCGCATTCCCGTCTGCCTGCGGTAAAACCAACCTCGCAATGCTCATTCCGCCGGAAGTTTACAAAAAGCAGGGCTACAAAGCTTGGACGGTCGGCGATGACATCGCATGGCTCCGTGTCGGAGAAGACGGCAGACTTTATGCAGTCAACCCCGAAAACGGTTTCTTCGGTGTTGCCCCCGGTACGAACGAACACTCCAACTTCAACGCTCTGCAAACCACCAAGAAGAATTGCATCTTCACCAACGTCGGTCACAACCTCGACGACAACACGGTATGGTGGGAGGGCATGAACGATCAGCCTCCGCACAACGCAATCAACTGGAAGGGCGAAAAATGGGATTACACCAAGTACGACAAAGCGGACAAGATCAACACGTCCTGTGCTCATCCGAACTCCCGTTTCACCGCTATGGCTACCAACTGTCCCTGCCTCTCCTCCGAATTCAATAATCCGAAGGGCGTTCCGGTAACGGCAATCATCTTCGGCGGAAGACGTGCTAAAACCGCTCCGCTGGTGTACCAGTCGAGAAGCTGGCAACACGGAACGTTTGTCGGTTCGATTATGGCATCCGAAACAACCGCAGCAGCCGCAGGTGCTATCGGTGTGGTTCGTCGTGATCCGATGGCAATGCGTCCGTTCGTCGGTTATGATATGGGCGATTATTTCGAACATTGGCTTGAAATGGGCAAGCACATTCCGAACGCTCCGAAGATCTTCCACGTCAACTGGTTCCGTACCGATGACGAAGGTCACTTCATCTGGCCGGGATTCGGCGACAATATGCGTGTCGTGATGTGGATTCTCGCCCGTTGTGCAGGTGAAGTCGATGCAGTCGAAACGCCTATCGGATTTGTTCCGAAGCCCGAAGACATCAACATCGAAGGACTTGACGGCGTAACGGTCGATACCGTCAAAGATTTGCTCTCAATCGATAAGAAGAGCTGGCTCGAAGACGTCGAAAACATCAAAGCATTCTACAAACAGGTCGGCGACCGTGTTCCCGCAGAACTTTACGACGAACTCGCAACCTTGGAGAACAACCTGAAAAAATAATCGCCTGAAACGCTCATAGACAATAAAGCGTTAAAGCGATAAACAAAAAAGCACTCGGAGCGAAAAAGTTAACTTCGGGTGCTTTTGTTATACGTAGATTGATTTTTGACCGAAACTTTTACGTTTTTTGCCAGAAAAATGCAAGGTCGCCGAGCGGATCATAATCGAATTTTATCAGGAGCAGGTTGCGTAGAACCGCATAAAAAAGGAAGAGTACGCCGACGGCAATCCACTCCCATGTGTAAATTCGAAAAAGCGGTTGTCCACCTTTTACAAACCTTACCCACGCAAAAACATAATGCATCAAACAGACGAAAAACAAACCGGTGATAAAGGCATTTGCGTGAAAAGCAGTTAAAAAACGGAAATGCAGAATCGCATCGACTGCTCTTGTCGCACCGCAGAGCGGGCAATAGAGAAAAAGCCAATCGTGGAGAACGCAACCGGTCATATTTTCCGGCAAGAGCGACACCAGATAGCGATACAGCGGAAAAAGTGCGACACCGCAAATTACGATGCAGTGAAAGAGGACAAATTTCCGCACAGTGACGAGATCCGACCTGATTTTCATTTTCGCTCCTTTCCGCACGGTATGCCGTTACACAGTTTCTCTTATTATAGCATAAAAAACTGAATTTGAGAAGATATTTCAAAGAAAATTCGCAAAAAACGGTTGCAAAATTCGCTTGTCTGTGGTATAATATGGGAGATTTCGGAATGCTTATGCGTTACCGCTTGTAAAGGAGTTTACATTTATGACAAACCAATTTGATTTCAGGGATTCTCCCATGCCCCCGAAGCCGAAGAAAAAAGGTCGTGACGGCTTTACGATTGCCGCTTTGGTACTCGGCATTGTCGGCTTTGTCTTTACAGCCCCGTGTTGCTGTTGTATGTACCCCGTCGCCGGTATCTGTGCGATTCTTGCAATCGTCTTCTCGATTATCTCACTCAAACGGAACGGCAAAAACGGCTTTGCAATCGCAGGTCTGATTCTGGGCGGTTTGGCTCTGCTGACCTTGATTATCTTCATCGGTATTTCGTTTGCGGTTGATGTTCCGGACGATCCGGATGCATCTTCCGAGGAGCAGATGATCAACCAAATTTATGCAATCTTCGAGAAGTTCTTCGGCAAAGAGTATGCGGACATGTGGCGTGAAGAGGTCGAAAAAATTCTCTCGGAACAGCAACAGACGCAACCTGCAACAACCACCGCAATTTTGGCATAACAACCGCATATAACAAAACAGACAACCCCTGCGATTTTCCCGCAGGGGCTTTTTGTGTCGGGAGGTTTGCTCTCCCTTTTTTGTCTTTATTTTGTCTTCGGAGTCGGAATTTTCCGCAGGTTCCAGATACGCTGTGCATACTCCTCAATGCTTCTGTCCGCCGCAAAGTACCCTGCCGCCGAGATGTTATAGAGTGACATTTTGTTCCAATGCTCTTTGTCTTGGTAAGCCTCAATCATTTTTTCGTGCGTGGTGCGGTAGGATTCAAAATCCGCCAGACACATATAGGGATCGGCAATGCCCTGCCCGTTGAGAAGGTAGGATGCGATGTCCGAGAAAGATTCCCCTGCGAAGCCGACCGACAGTTGATTGACGATTCTTTGCAGTTTTTCATTCTTTGCGTAATATTCACTCGAACGGTAGCCCGACAGCCACAGTGATGCCACCTCGTCCGCCGTCAAACCGAAGATGAACATATTTTCTTTTCCGGCTTTTTCCTGCATTTCGACATTTGCACCGTCGAGCGTACCGATTGTCAACGCACCGTTGATCATCAGTTTCATACAGCCCGTTCCGCTTGCCTCTTTGCCTGCAAGCGAGATTTGCTCGCTGATTTCCGCAGAGGGTACGAGTGCCTCGGCAAGGCTGACGTTATAGTCTTCGAGGAAAACAACATTGAGTTTTTCACGGATTGCGGGATTCTCACGGATATCTTTTCCGATCATGCAAAGCAGTTTGATAATCCGTTTTGCCATTGCATACCCCGGGGCGGCTTTCGCACCGAAAATAAAGGTCTGCGGTTGCATATCGAGATTCGGATTCTCTTTGAGATCGAGGTAAAGTCCGATGATGTTGAGGGCATTGAGCAACTGCCGTTTATATTCGTGTAACCGTTTGATCTGCACGTCATAGACCGAATGCGTGTCTATTCTCGTTCCGGTCTTGCGGAAAATCATATTTGAAAAGGCAATCTTGTTATCGTGCTTGATGCCCCTGATGCGATTCAGAACACTGTCGTCATTCGCAAATTTCGCAAATTCGGACAGTTCTTCGGGGTGGTGACGGAAGCCGTCGCCGATGCATTCCGTGATAAGTGCGGACAGTTTCGGATTCGAATAGCAAAGCCACCTGCGGTGTGCAATTCCGTTCGTGACGTTGTCGAATTTTTCGGGGTACATCCGATAAAAGTCTTTGAAAGTCGAATCTTTGAGAATCTGCGAGTGCAGTTTCGATACGCCGTTGACGGTGTGCGATCCGACAACCGACAGATTTGCCATTTTCACTTGATTATAGCCGATAATGCTCATCTGCGAAATGCGATTCCAGTTGCCCGGGAACGCTTTCCAAGCCTCACGGCAGAACCGCTCGTTAATTTCCTTGACAATGGCGTAAATTCTCGGCAGACGGAGTTTGAACAGATCTTCGTTCCAAGTTTCGAGTGCCTCGGGCATGACCGTGTGGTTCGTGTAAGACACGGTGCGGGTGACAATGTTCCATGCTTTGTCCCAATCGAAGAAATAATCGTCGACGAGAATTCGCATCAGTTCCGGAATGCAGAGTGCCGGATGCGTATCGTTGATGTGAATTGCCACTTTTTCGGGCAGATTGTCGAGCGTTCCGTAAACCGCCAGATGGTCACGGACGATGCTCTGAATCGATGCGGAAACAAGGAAATACTGCTGGGTTAAGCGGAGCAGTTTTCCCTCGGTGTGGTTGTCCGACGGGTACAGAACTTTTGTGATAATCTCGGCATTGTTGCTTTCCTCCAACGCTTTTGTGTACTGTCCCTGCGTAAAGAGTCCCATATTGAAATTCTGAATGTTTCTCGCACGCCACAAGCGAAGACGGCTGACCGCATCGCTGTCCGCACCCGAAATCATCATATCGTAAGGGACTGCCTCATATTCTTCCCCACCCTCATATTGAATCTCGCAATGACCGTCCGCACGCCAGTTTTCGATTACCCGTCCGCCGAAACGGACTTTATAAATGCGGTCGGTACGGGGAATGAGCCAAACGTCACCCCCGGGAAGCCATACGTCCGGCAGTTCAACCTGCATACCGTCGACGATCATCTGCTTGAACAGTCCGTATTCATAGCAAAGCGAAAAACCGGTTGCAGGATAGTTCAGCGAGGAGAGCGAGTCCATAAAGCAAGCCGCAAGTCGCCCCAAACCGCCGTTTCCGAGTCCTGCATCGGGTTCGCATTCGTAGAGATCTTCGAGTTCATAGCCCAGTTCCGACAGGGCTTTTTTGTATGCGTCCGCAAGGCCTAAATTGCAAAGATTCGTTTTCAGCGACCGTCCGAGCAGGAATTCCATGCACATATAGTACACCCGTTTTCCGCCGGCGGAGTTGACCTTTGTCTTGTACTGCGACCGCTTTTCGGAGAGCAGATTGCGTACCGTGATTGCGGAGGCTTTGTACATCTGTTCTCTCGATGCCTCTTTTGCACTGCAACCGAAGTGCCTTTGCAATATTCCTTCGATTTGTTCTTTTACTTCTTTTGCATTGGGATTAAAATTCATGGTATTACCTTTCAAACACGCTTTTATAAAGATCGAGATATTTTATAGCCGATGCGTTCCACGAGAAATCGGTTGTCATAATGCGTTCGAGCAACTGCCGGCGGGCGTTTTTGTCCTGCCAGACGGCGATAGCGACTTGCGTGCGTTCGTTGAGTTCGCCGAACGAATAGTTTGCAAATGTAAAACCGTTGCCGTGCAGTTCACCGTTTTCGATCCAGTAGGGCTTAATGGAATCGTACAGTCCGCCCGTTTCACGGACAACCGGAATTGCTCCGTAACGGGACGCAATCATCTGTGACAGACCGCAAGGTTCGGAACGTGACGGCATGAGGAAGATGTCGCACGCCGAATAGATCCGCTTGGAGAGATCACGGTCATACGTGATTACCGCACGGACACGGTCGGGAAAACGGCTTTCGAGATTGCGGAAAAAGTTTTCGAACCGCTCTTCGCCTTTACCCAAAATGACCAGTTGCAAATCGTTTGATGCCACGAGCGTATCGGCACAACCGGCAATGAGGTCCAACCCTTTGTGTGCCGCAAGTCTGGAAATGACTGCCAACATCGGAACATCTTCACGGACCGGCAGTCCCAACTCTTTCTGCAAGGCTTTTTTGTCTTCGACTTTACCCGAAAGATCTGCGACGGAATAATTCTCCGCAATACTGCCGTCGGTTTCGGGATTGTAATAATCGTAGTCGATTCCGTTGAGAATGCCCGACAGTTTGTAAGCATTTCTGCCGAGTTCACATTCCAAACCGTGTGCGTATGAGGACGTGCAGATTTCCTCCGCATAGCGAGGACTGACCGTGGTCACCTTGTCGGCACATTCGATTGCACCTTTCATCAGGTTGATGCAACCGTTGTACTCCATTAAATAGTGAACGTCTTCCGGCAGGTCGAAAATGTCGCCCAAAATTGCAAAATCATACTGCCCCTGATACTCGATGTTGTGAATGGTAAAGACCGTCCGCATCGTGCCGTACCAAGGTCTTGTGCGATAGAGGCAGTTGAGATAAACCACCGTGAGAGCCGATTGCCAATCGTGAGCGTGGAGAATGTCGGGGTAGTAATTCAGGCGGTTCATCATCTCCATAACCGCTTTGCAGAAGAACGCATATCGCTCGCCGTCATCGTAAAATCCGTAAAGGGACGGACGGCGGAAATAATACTCGTTATCGACAAAATAATAGGTGACGTTGTCTTTTTGCAGACTGTAATATCCGCAGTACTGTTGTCGCCATGCCAGTTGCACGGTTGTGATATATTCTTCCTTCATCTGCTTCCGCCACTCGTCCGAAATGCTCCCGTAAAGAGGCATGACGACACGAATGTCCAAGTCGGCATTTTTTGCCAACGCTTTCGGCAGAGATCCGAGGACGTCCCCGAGTCCGCCGGTTGCCGCAAAGGGCATGACTTCCGCTCCCACAAAAAGAATTTTCTTTTTTGCAGGCGTTTCCGCAACCTCGATTATTTCGTTTTCCGTTACGGGCATTTCGATTTTTTCGGGTTCTGCAACCTTTTTGACCGTTCTCGGC
>CAVGAA010000004.1:69929-86268 GCA_963627065.1 bacterium
TTCTCGGCTTTCTCGGTTTCGTTGCCGTTTCGCCCTTTTTCACGGTCACGGCTTTTTTGGTCCTGCTTTCGTTTTTCGTCATACAATCATTCCCTTTCCGATAAAGAACGGCATGGTTTCGTGTCCCGAAAGGAGTCGACCGTCTTTGATGCGAACGTCCTTATCGGTAATGACACAGTTGAGTGTTACGTTGCTCCCGATGTCGGTGTTTTGCAGAATGACACAGTTTTTCACAACCGTGCCACGCCCCACGTGTACGTCACGGAAGATAATCGAGTTTTCGACTTTTCCCTCAATCACGCAACCATCTGCCAAAAGCGAATTTTTCACTTCCGCACCGTCACAGTATTTTGTGGGCGAACTGTTGCGGATTTTGGTGTAAATTTTGCGTTCCGGTTGACTGAACAACTCCCGTCTTGCCTCCTCCGTCAAAAGACGCATGGAAGTGCGGAAATAGGATTCGAGCGAACCGATGAGTGCATACCAACCGTCATAGCGATAAGTATAGATGCTCTTTCTGCCAAGATTCCGACGGATAATGTCGTTGCTGAAACTCGTGTAACCGTTTGCAAGCGAATCGGCAATAACGTTCTGCAAATCGCTCCGCTTGATGACATAAAGATTCGTGTTGACGTCCACCTCGCCCGACGGTTTCTCTTTGGAAATACCGATCACCTGCCCGTCTTCGCCGATATCGACAAGTCCCACTGCCTTTTCAAAACGGTATTCGTCCGCATTCAGATGCTTTGTCACGATTGTGAGAAACGCATCACGCCTGATATGCTCCGAAATCACCGCATCCAAATCGATATTCAACACCACGTCGCAGTCCGAAAGAACCATATAATCCGCTCCGCAACGGTTGATGAAATGCTCTGCTCCGACCAACGCTTCGAGCCTGCCGGAATAGAGCTTGTTTGCGACGTTGTTTTCGTAAGCCGCTATGTACGGGGGCAGAATTTTAATACCTCCCGAACGACGAGCCAAGTCCCAGTCCTTGCCCGTGCCGATGTGGTCGAGGAGCGATTGATAATTGTTGTGCGTAATCACACCGACCGTGTTGATGTCGGCATTGACCATATTCGAAAGAGGAAAATCAATCAGACGATAACGGCAACCGAAAGGAATGCTCGCCATTGTCCTGAGCCTTGCCATTTCCGGAATGCTTCTGTCGTGAATATTCGAAAAAATCAATCCTGCAACATTCATTTTAGTCCCCTCCTTATGTGTCCGAAATCATAGCACCGGCAGGCACGACTTCGCAATCCGCTACTTTGCAGTCCGCTCCGATCACGGCAATTCCCGATGCATTTTCACGGTTTTCGCCGACCGTTGCACGCTCACCGACCGTCACACCGCAGTCCAGAATAGAGTACCGCACCGTAGCACCCGATCTGATTGTGACGTCATTCATTAAAACACTGTCTTCGACAACCGCTCCCGCCTCGATTTTCACACCATTTCCGAGAACGCTGTTCCGCACGCAACCGTCAATTTCACACCCTGCCGTGACACTGGAATTGACGACTTCCGCATCCACTCCGACATATTGCGGAGGTGCCGCCTCGTGACGGCTGTAAATCCGCCATGATTCGTCCCAGAGATTGAGTGCCGGATGCTCGCCGAGCAAATCCATATTCGCTTCCCACAAAGACTGAATCGTTCCGACGTCCTTCCAGTACCCCTCAAAGGGATATGCCATCATTTTTTCACCGGACGAGAGCATCGTGGGAATGATGTTCTTGCCGAAATCGTTTGCGGAATCGGCTTTTTCACTGTCTTCACGCAGGTATTTTTCGAGTTTGTCTTTCGTGAAAATGTAAATGCCCATGGAGGCTTTCGTGGAATCGGGGTTCTTCGGCTTTTCACTGAACTTGTAAATCTGCCCGTCCTCGTTCGTACTCATAATGCCGAATCGGCTTGCCTCCTCAATGGGAACATCAATGACCGCTATCGTGCAGTCCGCTCCCGTTGCCTTGTGATAATCGAGCATCTTCGCATAGTCCATTTTGTAAATGTGGTCGCCCGACAGAACAAGAACATAGTCCGGATTGTAACGATTGATAAATTCCATATTCTGCCAAATGGCATTCGCCGTTCCTTTGTACCAGTCCGCACCGTTCTGCCCCTGATAAGGCGGTAAAATCTTTACACCGCCGAATGTGCGGTCCAGATCCCACGGCAAACCGTTCCCGATGTAGTCGTTCAGAATCAAGGGTTGATACTGCGTCAGGACGCCGACCGTGTCCACGCCCGAATTGACGCAGTTGGAAAGCGTAAAGTCGATGATACGGTACTTTCCGCCGAACGGAACGGACGGTTTTGCCGTCTTCTTCGTCAGGGCATATAGCCTGCTCCCCTGCCCGCCTGCCAATAGCATGGCAACACATTCTTTCTTTTTGAACATAAAGAACCTCCCACTATCACTTTATTAAAAACATTTCGTCTTACAAGAGTTGCTGACAATTGACTTTTGTCAATATTGTCAATGGGGTATGTGCGTGTTTATGTGTAATTCTGCTTTTCTCTGCTTGTTACTTATTTATACAATAATATTTATAATAATATAATTAAAATACGTTTATAGTTGACACTCCGACAATATTGACAAAAGTCAACCGTCCTGCGTTCTCTCTGCCTTCCCTTGTCGCTTGCCGACCTTTTCCCCTCTTTTTGTCGCTTTTCTTTCTTTTTTTATCAAGCCCCTTGCCTGACTTTTGTCAATGAAATTGCAAAGCGAGGAGAAAAACTTGGGACAGCGTCCCAAGGTCTTTACCCCCTTCTCCTCCTCGTCGGGTTCTTCCTCACACAACGGAACATCAGGGCGGACATCGGAGGAACGGTGATGCGAATCGCATTGCCGTAGTTGCGGAGTAAACATTTTTCGGTCTTGAAAATGCCGGCATTCAGGTGATTGCCACCGCCGAACTCCTCTTTGTCGGAGTTGAATATTTCCTCATACTTTCCGCCGTAGGGCACTGCAAGAAGAAAATCTTCACGCAGAACCGGCACAAAATTCAAGAGTATCACCACCTCATTCCCCTTTGCATCCTTGCGACGGTAAGAGAGAATGCTCTGCTCCCGATTGTCCGCATCAATCCATTCAAAACCCGACTGCCAGTCGCTGTCACATTCGAACAGTGCGGGATGCTCCAAATAAAACCGGTTCAGACAAGCCACATAGTGTTGCAGTTTGGCGTGCTTTTCGTAATCGAGCAGAAACCATTCGACAGACGATTCGTAATCCCACTCCCGAAACTGCCCGATCTCACTGCTCATAAAGGTCAACTTTTTCCCGGGGTGCGTCATCAACCATGCAAAAAACACCCTCGCCCCCGCAAATTTCGTGTCGTAATCCCCCGGCATTTTGTCAAGGAAAGACTTTTTGCCGTGCACAACCTCGTCATGCGAAATCGGCAGAATGAACCGCTCCGAAAACGCATAAGTAAGCGAAAATGTCATGCGGTTGTGATGATCTTTCCGCCAGAGCGGATCTTCGCCGGCATAAGCCAACGTGTCATTCATCCAACCCATGTTCCATTTGAGCGTGAACCCCAGACCGCCGTTTTCGAAACTTGTGAGATTCGCCCATGCGGTCGATTCTTCGGCAATCGTCATCACATCGGGGTAATTCCGTGCAAAACAACCGTTTAACTTCCGGAAAAACGCAATCGCCTCCAAGCAACGGTTGTCACCGTAGATGTTTGGTACCCATTCCCCGGGGAGACGGTCATAATCGAGGTATAACATCGATGCCACCGCATCCACACGCAAACCGTCTATATGGTACTTTTCCACCCAGTAAACCGCATTGGAAATGAGAAAACTCTGGACTTCCTCCCGCCCGACGTCAAAACGCCTCGTTCCCCAACCGGCGTGTTCCATGCGGTCCTTGCCCTGATATTCGTAAAGCGGTTGCCCGTCAAACTCGTAAAGCCCGTGTGCATCTTTCGGAAAATGTGCCGGCACCCAGTCGAGAATCACACCGACACCGCCCTCGTGCATACGGTCGACAAAGGTCATAAAATCCTCGGGACTGCCAAACCGTGCCGTCGGTGCATAGTAACCGCAAACCTGATAGCCCCACGAACCGTCAAAAGGATATTCGGAAACCGGCATCAATTCCACGTGCGTGTACCCCATTGCCTTGACATACGGGATAAGTTCGTCCGCCAGTTCGGGATAGGACAGGAGCGAGCCGTCCTCGTGCCGTTTCCAAGAACCCAAATGCACCTCGTAAATGTTGAGCGGTTGCGACATCACGTGCGTGCGGTCATATTTGCCACACCTGAACGAGAGCCAACCGGCATCGTGCCATTTGATATCGTGCAGTTCCCGATAGACCGTCGCCGTTTCGGGCGGACATTGCATCGATACGCCGTAAGGATCTGCCTTGTATAACTCTTTCGCCCCGTTGCGAATGAAATACTTGTATAAACTGCCCTCGGGGACGATAACGGACGGGATGCGACACTCCCAGACGCCCCCACGGGTTACCCTTTGCATGGGGTATACCGAGGCATCCCACAAACAGAAATCGCCTACTACCGAGCAGGTGTCCGCATTCGGTGCCCAGACACGGAAAACGACCTCGTCACCGTCACGGTGAGCCCCTAAAAATTCGTATGCTTTTTCACTCGCACCTTGGTGGAAAAAGTAGGGTGCTTGGTCATTTTGGAGTGCCTTTCCGTTTGCCATGCCGAAAACAGTCCTTTCCTCTATATTAAAGGTTATACCGACAATTCACCGCTCTAATTATATCACAATTTTGCTCATTTTGCAAGAGTTGAATGCATATTTTGTAACTTTTTACAGAAATTACGGCAAAATCACGAAAAGCGGGAATAAAAAAATAAAAAAGGCACACGAATTTTTTCCGTATGCCGATAAAAATCAAGTTTTACAAGGTCTTCCCGACCGATTTTCGACCGCCGTTTGTGCAGGTGTCACAAAGCAGAGCAACCCTTTTTGTGCAGGTTGACCGAGAACTTGTTACCGAATGCCTTTGTCTATTTTGTACAGTTTTCTTCGTATGCACGCAGAATTTCCATTGCTTCCGCCTGCTTTTCGTCATAGGTTTTACGGTCAATTTTTCCGTGTGCGAGTAGCCAATCACCGAAGTCGAGATCCGATGCCGTACCGTCACGCACCGTGTCTTCCCGACGGAGAACCGTGCCTACCGTGCCGAAGACGATTCGCACGTCATCGAGAAAGTGCATTTTGCGGTCGATATACTCCAGATCGTACTCGAATTTCGATTCCCACGTGATGTTGTTCCGACCGCTGATCTGTGCCAAACCGGTCAGTCCCGGGCGAACACTGTGCCGTCTGCGTTGTTCCTCCGACATAAAGATCATATCACGTACCAACTGCGGGCGAGGTCCTACAATCGAGAGATTTCCTATCAAAATATTTACGAGTGACGGCAGTTCGTCAAGCGAGGTCGAACGCAGAAATTTGCCGTAAGCGTTTAAGCGTTTTTCGTCCGGCAGGAGTTTGCCGTTTTCATCGCACTTGTTTGTCATCGTGCGGAATTTGAAAAGGCGGAAGATCGTTTCGTTTCCGTTTTTGTCCCATTTCCCTGGGCGGGGCTGTGCGAAAAAGGGATTTCCGTGCATTGCAATCGCACCCGCAACCGTCAAGATGAGCAGGATCGGTGACAAAACCGAGATTGCGAAAATCGACAGAAACAGATCGAGCAACCGCTTGAATAGTTTTACATACATTCTTCGCCGAGTACCCCTCAATCAAAGCAGGCACGGATGATGCTTATCACCTTGTCCTGCTCCTCTTTTGTCATTTTGTTATCGCTCGGGAGGCAACAGCCACGTGCGAAAATGTCCGCTCCGACATCCGTGACACCGCCGGAAATGTAAGCATTTGTCCTGCAACGGAGCGAACCGTCCCTGCCGATTGCCTCATGCATCCGATACATCGGTTGCATATGCATGGGTTTCCAGATAGGACGTCCCTCCGCATTGAAAGATGCCAGTGTTTCGAGAATTTCGGTCGGGCAGGTCTTGCCGTGTTCGGGAATGTAAAGGGCTTTGGAATCGTCACGCACCTGACGGCACATAAAGTCTTTGTCAATGATGAGAGCCGAAAGCCAATAATTCGGTTTTGTCCCCCCGACAATCGGGTTCATTTCGACAGGCAAATCACGCAAGCCCTCACAGTATCTTTCGTAGATCGCCTTTTTCTGTGCGATATGTTCGTCGAGATGCGGATACTGCCCACGTACGACACCGGCAACAACATTGCTCATGCGGTAGTTATAGCCGACTTCCTCATGCTGATACCAAGGGGCGTTTTCCCTTGCCTGCGTGGAAAGTTTGCGTGCATGGTTTGCCTCGTCGAGATCATCCGTCAAAAGACAACCTCCGGCAGAACCGGTGATAATTTTGTTACCGTTGTAACTGATTGCGGACAGATCGCCGAAACTACCGCAGGGCTTGCCGTCAATCGTTGCTCCGACCGCCTCGGCGGCATCCTCAATGAGTAATGCTCCGTGTGCGTGGCAAATCTCCCTGATTTCGTCCATACGTCCGGGGAAGCCGTAAAACTCCGCCGATACAACCAGTTTGACATCGGGGAAAAGTGTAAAAGCCTTTTCGAGCGATTCCGCATCCATATTCCAAGTATCGGGATCGGTGTCGATAAAAATCGGCGTTCCGCCCTCGTAAAGAACGGGACTTAAAGTCGCATCAAAGGTCATATCCGAGCAAAATACCCGTTTGCCCTCCAAAACGCCGTGACCGATTTTCGCTCTGCCGTATAGTTTTTCGCCGGCAATCTTCACACAAAGGTGCAGTGCCGCCGTGCAGGACGAAAGTGCGACAGCATATTTTTTTCCGGTCTTCTCCCCTGCAATCTTTTCAATAGCATTGATATTTTCGCCGACCGTAGACATCCAATTCGTACGGTATGCCTCGGTCATATATTCCATTTCTTCGCCGTGCATGGTGGGCGTTGCCAACCATATTTTCTTCTCAAATCGGCCAAAGTTCACCGAATGATTCGCACAAAAAGCCATTTTTCTTTCAAACCTTTCTTATGTACGCCTGAATTCCAAGTGTCACAGTTTGTACTATCATATCACAAAAAAAGGTATTTGTCAAGACATTTGCGAGAATTTCGGTCCGAGTACACCGAAAAGTCATAACCTTTTCGGCATTTTTCACAAAAAAGGACGGGTATTTTTGACGCCCGTCCATATATAGCCCGCTTATTAAGAGGATTATAACATTATTCGACAGTCACCGATTTTGCGAGGTTTCTCGGTCGGTCGATGTCACATCCGAGGAAAAGTGCCGTTTCGTAAGCAATCATCTGCACCGAGAGGAGCGAGGCAAAAAGCCTTGCCGTGTCCGAACATTCGGGAATCCGCAGAATTTCGTCGGCACTCTCCTCCGGCACTTCCACTCCATCGGGACAAATGAGCGTGACCGATGCTCCACGGCTACGCACCTCCCTGAGGTTGCTTTCGGTCTTCTCAAACAGTTGTTTGTCGGTTGCAAGTGCGATCACCGGTGTTCCCGACTCAATGAGTGAAATCGTACCGTGTTTGAGTTCTCCCGCCGCATACGCCTCGCAATGGATGTAGGAGATTTCTTTGAGTTTCAACGCTCCTTCCATAGACATGGCATAATCGAGTCCACGCCCGATGTAAAAGACGTGCTCGTGATCGACCAAAGATTTTGCAATCCTGCGGAACTGCTTCTCTTTTTCAAGCACGGTTTCGAGTATCTGCGGTACTTCAACCGAAAGTTCACGCATGACGGCTTTCGCTTTTTCACGATCTGTCACACCCCGTGCCAAGCCCGCAGATGCCGAGATTGCATAAAGCACCGATGCCTGCGTGCAGTACCCCTTTGTGGTTGCGACTGCGATTTCAGGTCCTGCGTAGGTATAAATCCGCTTGTCCGCCTCTCGTGCAATGGTCGTTTCGACCGCATTGACAATGCCGAGCGTTTTCAACCCGTGCGATTTTGCATACCGCAATGCCGCCAAAGAATCTGCCGTTTCGCCCGATTGAGAAATGACGATCACGAGCGTATTTTTATCCCCCAGTGGCGGATAATAGCGGTATTCGGATGCCACGTGAACGGTTGTCGGGAGTCCCGCATAGGTTTCAAGCACCTTTTGACCGACCAAACCTGCGTGCATGGCAGAACCGCAGGCGACAATCTGAACCGAACCGATCGACCGCCAGAAATCGCCGTCAATGCCGTCGCCCGAAAAGTCCGGCAACCCCTCCTTGTCAATTCTGGAAGACACCGATTTTTTCACCGCCTCGGGCTGTTCGTGAATCTCTTTGAGCATAAAATGTGGGAAACCGCCTTTTTGTGCCGATTCGGGCGTCATGGTCGTCGTTTTCCAGACGGGTTCGTGTGCATTGCCGTTTTCGTCAAACAGAACCGCTTTTTCGGCGGTGAGGCAAGCAATTGTCCCCTCGTCGAGCGGTGCGGACTCTCTTGTGAACGGCAGGAGTGCCGTCATATCCGATGCGAGATAAAAACCGTCTTTTCCTTTTGCCAAAATCAGGGGGCTACCGCTCCGCACTACCCAGACCTCGCCTGCTCTGTCCGAAAAGAGAATGCCGAATGCAAACGCACCTCGCAATTCCGAAACCGTCTTTTTGATAGCCGTGAGCGGATTTTCGCCGAGCCGATAATTTTCATTGAGTAATGCCGATGCAACCTCCGTGTCGGTTTCGGACTCGAATTTCACACCTTTTGCGACAAGATTTTCTTTGAGCGATTTGTAATTTTCAATGATGCCGTTATGTACCAGAATCACATTACCCGACCGGTGAGGGTGAGCGTTTTTGTCGGACGGTCCGCCGTGCGTTGCCCAACGGGTATGCCCTATTGCACAGTGACTGCCTTCAATCGGTTCATCACGCAGTTTTTCTTCCAAGCAATGAATTCTGCCACGACATTTGACAACATCCGTTCCGCCGTCAACCTGTACCGCAATACCGACCGAGTCATAGCCCCGATATTCCAAAACCGACAACCCTTTGAGCATTTTCGGAACGGCGTTTCCCGTTCCCGTATAACCGATAATTCCACACATAATAAACTCCTTTTGTCTTCCTTCTTTGCACACCGAAAAATGCCTCTTTTCAGGGGCTTTCGAAACGTATGCATTTTAATTTTTTCAGGAAGACACGGAGTTTGTTTTGCGGTTGCCCGCATATTTGCCCGTATCTGTCGACATCCTTTTGCCGAAGAAGCACCCGCCGAAATTTCGATGACTTCTTGCCTCGTCAACCGCGTGCGGTCTGGCGCTATCGTTAACCCTGATTTGCGGGGGCTTGTTTGCGGTCAGCCGAACCGTTTTGCCGTTCTGTTATCTTTTTTTGACAATCTCCCCCTTTGCCTTGTAGATGCGACAGGACGGAACAACCCCACGCACCGACGATAACGGGTAAATATTGGTATGCTCGCCGATAACCGTCCCGGGATTCAGTACACTGTGACACCCGACTTCAACGAAATCCCCGAGCATTGCTCCCACTTTTTTGCGTCCGGTTTCGATTGCAAAATTTTCGCCCTTGATCACAACCGGCGTTTTGTCGCTCTTGACGTTGGACGTCAACGCTCCTCCACCCAGATGCGAACCGTAACCCAAAACCGAATCGCCGACATAATTGAAATGCGGAACCTGTACCTTGTCAAAAAGTATGCAGTTTTTCAACTCGGTTGAATTTCCGACAACCGCATCGTCACCGACCAGAACACTCCCCCGAATGAATGCACCCGGGCGAACTTCGCTCCGCTCACCGATAACGGCAGGTCCTATGATTGTCGCAGTCGGATAAACCTTTGCGGACTTCGCAATCCAGACATCTTCACCGACCTTGTCGAACTTTTCAAGATCCAATTTTCGCCCCAGACCGACAATAAACGATTTCAAACCGTCCAATGCCTGCCAAGCATAATCAAAGGACGTGAGATATTCCCAAGCCAATGTGTGTTCCGGACTGTGAAAAAATTCCCTGACCGTAAGTTCTTTTATCAATTTCTGCTCTTTATTTTCTTCCATTTTCCCATTTTTCTCCGTTTTTTCTTTTCGTTTTCTCCTGCAATTCTTGCGGAAACGGTTGGCATAAAAGTTTTGAAAACTACCACACCCCTGTTCAAGAACCTTTCAAAATAAGGCAAAACGCTTGGGGAGAAGCACAGTCTGAAAGACAGACAGTTTGCCCCATATTGAAAAGTTCTTTGGGTGCATAGGGCTTTCTTCCAAGAAAGCCCTATGCAGGGCTTGGGACAGCGTCCCAAAGTCTTACTCCGCCAACCCTTCTCTCCGGATAACAGCAATCACGGAGTTGACTTTTTCTTCGCAGATGCGTTCGGTGGGGGCTTCCGCCATTACACGCACAACCGGTTCCGTACCGCTCTCACGCAAAAGAATCCGCCCCGAGTCGCCGAGTTCTTCGCTCGCCTTTTTTACCGCAGTCTGCACGGCAGTGTTGTTCCGTACCGCAGATTTGTCGGCAACACGCAGATTTTTGAGAACCTGCGGAAACATTTTCACCGGCTCTGCCAACTTGGAAAGAGGCATTTTCGTGCCGATGATTACCTCCATTAACTTGATTGCCGTCAAAATGCCGTCACCGGTCGTCGCATACTTAGAAAGAATGATATGCCCCGACTGCTCACCGCCGATGCAATTGCCGGTTGCAAGCATATTTTCGTATACATAGCGGTCACCGACTGCGGTCTGTGCGTAATCGATATCCGCTTCCTTGAATGCCTTGTAAAGTCCCATATTTGACATCACCGTCGTGACAACCGTATTGTTCGTCAATTCGCCGGCTTTCTTCATCTGATTGCCCAAGATGTAAAGAATATGGTCGCCGTTCACGACATTGCCGTTCTCGTCCACTGCAAGACATCTGTCCGCATCACCGTCAAACGCAAAACCGACATCCAAACGATTTTCACGCACGTGACGCACCAAAGCCTCAATATGCGTAGAACCTGCCCCACGGTTGATATTCAAACCGTCGGGAGAGGCATTGATCACGGACACCTGACCGCCGAGAGCCTCGAAAACGCTCCTTGCAATCATCCACGAAGCACCGTTCGCACAGTCAAGACCGATTCGGAAAGGCTTGAACGAATAGCGGGAAAGCGAAATCAAGTAGCCGATATAACGGTTGCGACCTGCGGAGAAGTCGACAATCTGACCGAGATTTTCACCGACTGCAAAAGGCACTTCGGGTGTTTTGCCGTCTAAATATGCCTCGATTGCATCGATCGTTTCGTCATCGATCTTCTCACCACGCCGATTGACCAGTTTGATGCCGTTGTCCGAAAAAGGGTTGTGACTGGCGGAAATCATCACACCGCAGTCGAAATCGTCCCCTGCCACAGCATAAGAAACGCTCGGTGTCGTGGTCACGTGGAGCATATAAGCATCCGCTCCCGATGCCGTAAGACCTGCCACAATCGCATATTCGAACATATAACTCGACCGCCGTGTGTCCTTACCGATGACGGCTTTTACCTTTTTCTTTCCGCCGTCCGAATAATACCACCCGAGAAATCGACCGATTCTGTATGCATGGTCGGCGGTCAAAGTTTTTCCTGCCTCGCCCCGAAATCCGTCCGTACCGAAATATTTGCCCATGTCAAAAATCCTTTCAAAAAAACAGAGGTTCACCGCCTCTTTTTCGTTCCGTCACGGCGACACCGTGCGTGACTGTTTTCTATTATACCCGTTTTTCATCGCTTTGTCAATATCAAAACTTAATTTTTGGCTATTTTTGTTTGAAAACGGTTATTTGGTCATTTTTCTTTGAAAATGGACATTTTTATTCGTTTTTCGGTTAAGCAAGCCGGATTCGGAGATAACACAAAAAAGCCGACACGCATTTTGTGCCGGCTATGTGCGTTTTTTTCTTTAATTTTAATTTTCGATTATCTCGGCGATGATTTTTTGCCCGTTCAGGATGAAAGAGCGGACAAAAGAGCGATTGATTGCAATCGGAATTTCGTCTATGCAGGCGTCGATGGTTTCCGCCGTTACGGCAGGCAGGGAAAGTTTGCGGTAGGTTTCTTTCGCATCGGGACAGGTGCGGAGAAAGTCACGGAAAAAGCGAATGAGTCCGTCCCCTTTCCGGCTTTCGTCCGAGGGGTAGCCACGGGAAATGAGGGCGATGTTGTTGTCGAAATTCGGTGCCAACGAAAGGATTTTTCCGTCCTTCACATCACGCAGAAAGCCGAAATTTTCGGTGTGACGGTCCATATTGAAACAGAGCGTATCGGTCCAAATCAAAAGAAGGTACTGCTCCGCCAAAGATTCCGAAAGATTCAAAATCGCATGGTAACAATCGGAATAGTCCTCATTGTCATCCGTCAAAGACCGCATCGATTCGAAATTGACATTTCCCCCGTCCGTAAAATCGAGCGAACGAATATAGCTTCCGTCAAGTTCGTAATGTGTCATGGGAAGTCCTGATTTTTCGCCGAGTTTGCAAACGAACAGTTCGGAGAAATATTCAAGATCGTTTCCGCTCTTGTACATCCACCATTTGCCGTCAAGCAATCGCCAGCATTTTTCAAAACTGCCTATGTTCGTCAATTCGGGTGTCTTGGTCGACTTTTGCGAAAAGCCGTCCGGATCGCCACGCAGGGCAAGCGAATCGAAATAATTTTCTTTGAATCGGACATCGTCATAAGTGAGATTTTCTCCGTCCGACAAAAACCAGTAACGGTCGGTAACGGTTGCACCGTGAACCGCCAAAACCGCCTGCAAATCGTCGTCCTGACGGAGTCGCAAAGCCCGTTTGAGCAGTCTGGAATTGGTTCTGTGCGTGTCAATGGCACGATGTACGAGCCAAGTTTCGATATTTTTTGTCCGTTTTAAGTAGAGAGGCAACAAATCTTCCCTGCAATCCGTTATCACACCGTTCCGCACGGTTGCGATTTCTCGGTCACCGGACATCAATTTTCCGTTGAGTCGTTGCATTTTCTCACCGCCTTTCGGTTGATTCGAAATGTGCAAGGGTTAGAGGGATTAAATCGTAATTCTGTGTCCAGATCTTCGGGAAGCGGGCAATCGGCATGGGGTAACTGCCCGTTCCGACCTCGACCGTTATGGAAACAATCTCTTTTTTCAGAACCGCCCAGTCACTGAGGGACGCATCGTTGTTCTGTTCGTAAATCACCTCGTAACCGGTCCGTGTTCCCACAACTTCCGCATAGGCTTTTGTTGCGTTGCGAATTTCGCCGTTTTGTCCGCAGTCCCAGTAAACGACCTCCCCCTGCGTATGCATACAAAGCACCGCTATGGGATTTGCAAGACCGTTCACAAAGTCCACAACCGCCCGTGTTTCGTTTTCCGACACGGCGTAAGGACCTTTGTACTGATAAGAGTTCGGTCCGGTGACGCCACTTTCCTCGCCTTTTTTGTACTCCTCCCAGAGTGCATCGTAATTGCGGTTGAGGTCGACGCCGTTTGCATTCGCTTTCCAGTGGCTGAGAAAAACCGAAAGCGTCGTGTAACCGTTTTCTTTCCCCTCGGTTTCAAAGACGTTCCGCACGGTCTGTTTCAATTCTTCGGTCGGCAGAGATTCCAGTCCCTCTTGGGCAATCATCACGCCGTCCGGATTCGTCATCGGAATGATGTAAACGCAGGTATTTTCAAACAGTTCTTTGTACGCCGTTCCGTTATACGTGCCGGTGTTGTAATTTTCCAGATAGAATTCGATCTGTCGCATGACGAGCAGAGCCGTCATATATTCCCTTGCGTGAATCGAGGCACTGACCACCAACTGCCTCTCGGCTTGGGGATTGCCCAAAATGCCGACCTGAATGTCCCGTCCGGCGACCGTTTTTCCGATTGAGCGGTAGGAGAAATGCGACGGGTAGGTTTCGGCGAGTTTTTTCAGGTCACCGCACATTTCATCATAGGAATATTTCGCTTTGGAAATGTCCACGATTCCGCCGACCTTATCGTCCAGAATCGCCATGGCGGCGGAATAGATCTGTTCCGAGTTCCATAACTCCTCGTCCTCACCCGTGCCTGCCTCATCCCCCTTGATAAAATTGCGGATTTCACTGCAGGAGGACAGAAAGCACAAAGAAAGCAAGAGCAGAACCGACACATATTTCCGTATGCGTTTCAAAATCAATTCCTCCCTTGCCGACAGACTAATTATATTTATTATACAAGATTATACCCGATTTGTCAAGACTGATTGCGGATTTTTTTGACATTTCGGTTCATCAGATGCCTGCCGATATGCCGATAGGAAATTTTTTTGAGCGGTTTCATCTGCTGACCGTGTTCCGCCAAGAGTTCGTCCGGACTGTCATAAAGCCCGAAATCACGGACAATGCCCTCTTTTTGAATGTAGGTACTGCAATGCTCGAACGCAACCGGCGGTTGCAGGAAATTCTTAGTCGCTACGCCGTAACCGACAAATGAGCCGTCGGGCAGAGGGCGGAACATTTTTTGCAGATTTGACAGATATGCCGTGTCGAGAATAAAGCCTTCCAACTCGTAAAGGTTGCCGTCAATTTCCGCCGTGACAAAACTGTGAAAAACTTCCTGCGGTGCGAATTTCCACACGATGCCGGTCATTGCTCCCTTTTGCAACCGCTTGTCAATCATAAAACCGTGTATGCGACACGGAATCCCGCAGGCACGGAAAAGTGCCATTAAAAGAATGCCTTTCGTGTTGCACTGCCCGTAACCGTCTTGCAAAACCTCCGATGCCCTGATGCTATCGTCCTTGTTGTACCCGAAAAGAATTTCGTCACGGACAAAATCGTAAATTGCCTTTGCACGGTCATATTCGGGCAGTCTTTTCCAACCCCTTTCGGCAATGAGGTTCACGATATTCGGTGCGGAATAATCGAGCAGTTTCGTTTCGGACAAAAGGTTTCCCTTGTGTTGTGCCGTCATTTGTTTCGCCTGCCTCCCTGCTCGTCACGGTACTCGGGGTGATCTTTCAGATATTCGTCTTTGTCACCGCAGATGGTATAGTCGCATTTCCCGCCGTTGCAACAAGTGGTTTTGCGGACCAATTTGGCGTGAAAACATTCGAGCATCGGGTAGTCGACATTGCAGAGTGCCGGCATAATGTCGCATAGCCCGTGTTTTTTTGCAAACTCCGCACAAGGGCAGGCGGTAAACTCGTAATAAATCGGCTCGCCGTCGCTGTATGGGGCTACGTGCATCACGTAATCGCCCCACCGGTTGCTCCTCTTTTCCGCAGTCTTGAATGCACGGTAAATCAACTTTTTCCAGAATTTTTTGTTGACGTCGACAAAATGCAATTTTGCATAGATTGGTTTCGTAATGTTATCGATGATTTCTTCCATTTCGGAAAAAGATGTTTTCTCACGACAGACAACATAATACGCAAGAATTGCAATACAGTCATACGTTCCGCCGATGCCGTTGTGACCGTTCTTTTTTCCGCCCAAGTCGGTCCGCCAATCTTTGAGAAAATCGACATATTGCAACTGCACTTTTGTCCAGATGCCCTCAATGGTTTCAACGGAATAATGGAGTGCTATTTTCTTTTTGAGTTCCTTTTCGCAGGGTTTCGAATAAAGGACGTGGCAGGTTCTGTCGAAAACCAAATCTTTGTTTTTCACACTTTTAACCTCCTATGAGAGATGACAGTGCGGAAATCGCACCTACGGCGACAAATACGGGAATTCCACGCAGAAAACTCATGATATGCTCGTAAGGATTGAGATAATCGTCGGGATCGGGAGCAACGGAAATGCGAATCCGCCGACTGTGCCTCCACCACAGACAGTCAATGACGGCAAGGTCAAACAGATTGAGTCCCTCGCCGACCGCCAGCCAGTAAAGGAATGCCGAGAGATAGGAATCCAAACCGCAGATTTTTTTGCATACAAGCCCCAAGAGGAAAAAGACAACACCGAACAAAAGGACATTTCCGAGCATAACGATAACGTGATTTTTCTTTTTCGGCATGAGGGGCGAAAGTTTCGGATCGCTCCCCACCTTTTCCCTTACGGTTTTCGGATAGCAGGAAAGGCTTTTGACATTCTTTTCGTCCGTTCCGGTGCACAGAAAGCAAACGCTCCAAAACAGCAGATAGAATGCGATCGGAACGACAATTCTCCACACGAGTTCCATATTCATAATAAACACTCCTTTTTACAGTTAGTTTTAACTAACTTTATTTTTTATATCAAGCCGAGAAAAGTTTTCCGACCTCTCTCGGCAGATACTTTAAGTTATTTTTCGTCCGAATTGAAATCGGCATCGCAGAACGGGCAACGCCCACTCGTGCCGGACAGTTCGAATTTTTTCCCGCAATTCATGCAGACAACCGTCC
>CAVGAA010000005.1:0-80447 GCA_963627065.1 bacterium
AGAAAAAGTCGAAAAATATTCGAAAAACTATTGACTTATTCGAAAAAATGTGTTATACTATTCGGGTATTCGAGATTGTCATGACCTTGCGGTAACCGTGCTATACACCGTCTCCACAGTTCGTTTTTTCTCAGGGTACAATTTCAAGATGGAGGTTACCTCAATGAACAAGGGAACAGTTAAGTGGTTCAATGCCGAGAAGGGATACGGCTTCATTTCCAACGATAACGGTGGCGATGATGTTTTCGTTCACTTTTCCGCAATCCAGACCGAAGGCTACAAGACTTTGACCGAGGGACAGAAAGTCACATTCGACACAGAGCCTGATCCCAAGAACAGTGCAAAGCTCAGAGCCGTCAACGTCATTCCTCAGTGATTGACCGCACAAGCACACCTGCGAAGAAATTTGCAGGTGTGTTTTTGTTATGCCACCTCTAAAACCTTCAAGCACGCCGATTGAACGGAATCTTTCCTTTTCATTTGTCACGAAACTCCTTGCCCGTAGCCGTCGGCTACGCTCTGCATCGTTTCGTTTAGACCGATAGAAAATCTTTTTGCCCCTCGTCGCACTTTCCGATTTCAGAGGTGACATTTTTTCTTTTTCTTTTTTATGTGTGTTTATTTGTGAAAAAAACGGTAAATTTTGCAATCACCCTTGCAATTTACCCGCTTTTGGTGTATAATATAGAATGTATCTTTGTCTGTATCGGAGGTATTTTATGGAACGGGTTTCCAAAACGAACTATTATCTCGATATTGCCCAGACGGTTGCCGAACGTTCAACCTGCCTGCGAAAGCGTTACGGGGCTATCATTGTCAAGAATGACGTGATCATCTCCACCGGCTACAACGGTGCTCCGAGAGGGCGGAAAAACTGTTGCGAACTCGGTTACTGTATGCGGAACAAACTGCAAATTCCCCGTGGCGAGCGGTACGAACTCTGCCGTTCGGTTCATGCGGAGGCAAATGCCATTATCGCCGCTCCCCGTGACCAGATGCTCGGCGGTACGATTTATCTTGTCTGTATCGATGCGAATTCCGGTAATCTCGAAGGCGGGACGAATTCCTGTATGATGTGCAAACGGCAGATTATCAATGCCGGAATTTCAACGGTTATCGTGCGTGACACGGCGGATACCTATCGGGAAATCAACGTGCAGGATTGGATTGACAATGACGATTCCCTCACGGGCATATTCGGGTATTGAGGCGATTATGAAACGAATTCTGGCTGTTTTTCTGCTTCTGTCCTGCCTGCTTGCCTCGTGTAGCGGGAACAAGTCGATTGCCCTGACTTACAGTGACGGAGCATACCGAAACGGGAACAAGACCGCTTATCTCGAAGCCCCCGTGACCTATTACGCCTTGACGGCACTGGATGAGTCCGCTTATGCGACAATCAAACGCACGGGGATGGACGACATTCTGCTCTATCCTATTGAAAATGTTTCGACTGCCGAATATTTGGCGGATGCGAACCTGAATCTTTACTATGCCGAAGGTGCGGAATTGCCGACACTCGCAACGCTGGGAGCGAACAAAATTGCTCTTTATCAATACAGCGAAACACGTGTGGCAAGGCAGTTGGAGGCAACACTCACGGATGCCACGGCTGTAGCGGCTCTTGTCCGCTATGCGACGGACGAATCGATTGAGCGGTTGCCCGCATCGCTCGTGACTGCCGAGTTGTATCACCGCATGGAACTGCTTTTTCTCAATACGTCTTTTTCTGCTTTCGGAATTATGCTCGAATACCGCAAATTTTCGGTCGATGTGAGCGGTATGGGCAAAAACTTTATCTACAACCGCATTGACGGAACTTACACGCCGGTCGGCGATGTATTGGAAGATTATTTTCTCGCCGACGTTGCAACCGACACGGCAGAGGAGTGACTTATATGGTTGATGTTATGGTAACGGAAAAGCCGTCCCCAGTAAAGGACGGCACAACTGACGACCGTCCGACACGGGTTTTGTTCGTCTGCACGGGCAACACCTGTCGGTCGCCTATGGCGGAGGCGGTTGCAAGGCATCTTATCACGGAACGCTATCTTGCATTGCCGGACGGCATACGGGAGTTGTCAAGTCCGGAATATGAGGTTTCTTCCGCAGGACTTTACGCCAACGAGGGTAGCCCCATAACGCCGAATGCCGTCAAGGCTTTGGAATCTGCCGGTATTGAACCTTTGCCTCCGAGAGATTATCATCGGCACGTGGCACACGGAATTACCGCCGGTGATGCGGAGTGTTGCGATCTTCTGGTCGGTATGACACCGGAGCATTCGTTGGAACTTATGATGCGGTTTCCGCATTTGTCTTCCCGCATTCGGTCGATGCCGTGTCCTGTCTCCGATCCGTTCGGCGGTGACGAGGAGGTTTACCGCAGATGTCTTACTGCGATTGAAATCGGCATAAAAGAACTGCTTTTTCACGAAAAATCGGCTCACGCCGATTCGGAAAACGAAAATGGCAAATCAAAAACTTAACGCATTCAAGGTCGTTCCGATGAACGCTTTTCACATAACGGGTGTGGCAAAATTGGAACGGGAATGCTTTTCGTCGCCTTGGAGTGAGCGGTCGCTGTCGATTTATCTCAATGACGGTGTTGCGTTTGTCGCTCTTGACGACAGGGATGATGTTGTGGCTTACGGCGGTTTGATTCCTGCGGGGGATGAGTGCGAAATCACGAATATAGCGGTGTCTTCCGGCTACCGTCGGCGTGGACTCGGTTCTGCCGTTCTCGATGCTCTGCTCGATTATGCCGACCGAAACAAAATTGTGCGTGTGGCTCTCGAAGTTCGGGTGTCGAATGCACCTGCCATTGCTCTTTACCGTTCCCGCAATTTTCTCATTTGCGGAATTCGCCGTCGTTTCTACACCGCCCCCGTTGAGGACGCTTACACGATGATAAGAGAACAATCGTGAGAGGGGAGAAGACTTTGAGGCAGAGCCCAAGTCTTTCCTCACGGTTATTCGCTTACCCTTGCAACCGTTCTCACGGTATTGGATGCATTGAATATAGTATAAAAGTTTTCGGGGGTTGGGGTGTTTTTTTCGAAAGCACCTCGCATAAAAGACAAAACCATGTATGTATTAGGTATGGAAAGTTCCTGTGACGAAACGTCTGCGGCTGTGGTCGAGATGAGCGACACGGGGCGAAAAATTCGTTCAAATATTGTGGCATCGCAGATTGATGTACACCGTCTTTACGGCGGAGTCGTTCCGGAGATTGCAAGCCGAGCCCACATTGAGGCGGTTACGGGCATCACGCACGAGGCACTCGAAACCGCAGGCATTGCATTGTCCGACATCGGTGCCATTGCCGTGACCACGCACCCGGGACTCATCGGGGCATTGCTGGTCGGTGTCAATTTTGCAAAATCTCTTGCATATGCAAACAATATTCCACTGGTATCGGTCAATCACATTCATGCCCATATTGCGGCGGCATATCTCACGCACGAGGACTTAAAACCGCCGTTTTTGGCACTTGTCGTGTCCGGCGGACACACTTGTTTTTACCGAGTCAAAGATTACACCGCATTCGAACTGATTGGCGGAACACGGGACGATGCCGCAGGCGAGGCGTTCGACAAAATCGGTCGTGTGATCGGTATGCCGTACCCCGGGGGATCGGCTCTCGACAAACTGGCATACGAGGGCAATGCGAACGCCCTGAAACTGCCGTCACCGGCTCTCACGGACGGACTTGACCTGTCTTTCAGCGGAATCAAAACGGCGGTCCTCAATTATATCAACGGTGCAAAGCAAAAAGGCGAGGAGATCAATCCTGCCGACATTGCGGCATCTTATACAAAAAAAATCGTCGATGCACTGGTTAAGAAAACCGATTCGGCACTGAAAGTTACCGGAATGAAAACGCTTGTGATTGCCGGTGGCGTTGCGGCAAATTCACATTTGCGTGCGGACCTCGAAACACTCTGTACGAAACGTGGCGTCAGACTTGCCATGCCGGAGCGGTCGCTCTGCGGTGACAATGGTGCTATGGTTGCATCGGCAGGCTATTACGAATATCTGTCGGGGGCGAGAGCGGACACATCGCTCAACGCATCGGCATTTGACTGATGAAAGGCAATTTATGAAAAAGGACAACGGGCAAAAAGAACAGACCGAGAGGTCGGAAGTAACCTGCCAGAATGAGCATAAAGAAATTGTCGTATCGGATGCGGTCATACGCCGTCTGCCGAGATATTTTCGCTATCTCCGTATGCTCATCAGGGCAGGGAAAAGCCGAATCAGTTCGGGCGAATTTTCCCAGATGATGCACCTGACGGCATCGCAGATCCGGCAGGATCTCAACTGTTTCGGCGGATTCGGTCAGCAGGGGTACGGCTACAATGTCGACTATCTTTACGCAAAAATCTGCGAACTGCTCGGCGTGGACGAGGGGCTTTGTGCGATCGTCATCGGTGCGGGGGATATGGGGCGTGCGTTGGTGCATTCACCGGTTTTTGAAAAACGTGGTATCCGTGTGCTGTCGCTCTTTGATGTCAAACCGGAACTGATCGGGCGTGAAATATCGGGCGTAAAAATCCGTGACGTATCATTATTGGAAGATTTTTGCCGTGAAAATCCGGTCGACATAGCGGTCCTGACCGTGCCGAAAGATCAGGCACCGGCACTTGCAAAACGGTTGATCGATTGCGGTATCGGCGGATTCTGGAACTTTACCGGAAAAGAGTTGGAACTCGAAAATTCCGACTGCGTGGTAGAAAACGTCCACTTGGGCGATTCTCTTATGGCACTGTCCTACAAAATCCGCAACAAACGTCTCAAAGACGGCGAAAATCAAGCCGACAAACCCGAAGAAAGCGACAAGAAGGACTGAAAAAATGGAATGGAAGTGGAATTACGGAGAGGGGATTTTAACCCTTCCGGCATCGATACTCGAATGTGATGCGACACCGGAACAGTTAAGGGTGCTTTTGTGGTTGGCATCGGATGCAACACTCTTTTCCAAACCGGCACAACTCTCCAAACTTGCCGATTGCGGACGGGACGAAGTCGGTGACATTCTGCACTTTTGGCAGGACTGTGGGGTTCTCTCGGGCGATTCAGTGGAGAAAGCGGTCAAACCGTCGGTTAAAAAATCCGACTCAAAAAAGACGGCATCACAACAACCGAAAGAGGAGAAAAAACCAACCGTTTTGGCACGGGCGGACGAATTTCCAAACTACACCACCGAGCAATTGGCGGATCTGTTTGAAAAAAAGAAGTCGATGAAACTGCTCTTGGACGAGGCACAGAATGTCTGGGGAAAGATTTTCAACCCTTACGAAACGCAGATTCTGGCAGGGCTTTCCGACTATCTCGGTCTGGAAGACGAATATATTTTACTGCTTTTGGCACATTGCAAGCGGATTGACAAAAAATCCCTGCGTGAGGTGGAGCGTTATGCTCTGAAGCTGAACGATGAGGGTGTCACCACGCCGACATCGCTTGAAGAATATGTCAGATTTACGGAGAACAGAAGAACTATACAGGGGAAAGTCCGTGCGATGTTCGGCATCGGTTCGAGAGACTTTACCTCGAAAGAAAATAAAATGCTCGATGCGTGGAACGGTTACGGTTATGACGAAAACATCATTCGCCGTGCGTACGAAATCACGATAGCGGGAACCAACGAACCGTCCCTGCCGTATGCGAATTCTATTCTCACAAGATGGCACAATGATGGCTTGCGGACTCTCGAGGAAATCGACGCCAGAATCGAGTCCGACAAGGATAAAAGAGCCGGAACGCCTATGCAGGGCAGTTTTGACACTGATGCATTTTTCGAGGCGGCATTGCGGAGAGGTTATTCAAACGGCGAGGACGATACCCCGTCCGGCGACGGAAAGTAAGGAGGCTTTATGGGCTACAATCAGGAAAATTATCGCCGAATCCGTGCGGAATATCAGACAAAAGCACTCCGTGCGGAAGAGGATGCAATGGCACGCCGAACAGAACTTTACGGCAAAGTGGACGGCTTGCAGGAACTTGACAAAATCCTATCGGAATTCGGCTTGCGACTCATGGGGCAGGCGATAAACGGCGAAAATACCGAAGACGGCATTGCAAAACTGCGTGAAGAAAACCTGCGTGTGCAGGAAACACGGAAAAATTTACTTGCTAAATACGGTTACCCAGCCGATTACGCATCGCCGAGATACGAATGCGGAAAATGCCGTGACAGCGGTTTTATCGGCATCAAAATGTGTACCTGTATGCGAAAAAAACTCGTGGAAGCGGGTATGCTCTCGTCGGGGCTTGGCAATTTGATGCAAAAGCAGTCCTTTGAGAATTTTTCACTCGACTATTACAAGAAAAATCCGACTGCACTTGCAAATATGCAGAAAAACTTTGCCGACATCAAACGCTATGCCGTGACATTCGGAAGTGCAGAATGGCAAAAGCAGCCACGCAACTTGCTTTTCATCGGCAATACGGGCTTGGGCAAGACGCATCTGTCTACCGCCATGGCGAAAGTCGTGATTGAAAACGGTTATGATGTTTTCTACAACAGTGCCGTCGGAATGCTCTCGGATTTCGAGGAGCAGAGATTCGGCAACAGTACGGGCGTGGGCGATGCC
This sequence comes from bacterium, assembly GCA_963627065.1. Taxonomy (GTDB): domain Bacteria; phylum Bacillota; class Clostridia; order Oscillospirales; family CAG-272; genus UMGS1865. The sequence continues at coordinate 6,594 of CAVGAA010000005.1, forward strand.
GACAATACCGCACGTTATACCGCCTGCGACCTGCTCATTCTCGACGATTTGGGAACGGAAGTGGTCAACCAATTCACGCTGTCCGTGCTGTATACGGTACTCAATTCCCGTATGAACGCAGGACTTGCAACGGTTATCAGCACCAATCTCTCACCGGCAGAACTGCGGAAAGCCTATAACGATCGCATTACAAGCAGACTTTTCGGCGAGTTTGCAATCATTCACTTTGAAGGAGTGGACATTCGCAGTCAGAAGATTACGAAATAATTTGAGGTTAAATTTATGGGAAGAAAAAAGACAGAACGCATTTATACGCCAGCCGAAAGTATGAGCCATTTTGCAAAAAAACTTGCCTCTTTCGGCGACAAGACCGCATTTCGTTATTTCGATAAAGAACGCAACTTACATACCATGACCTATCGCTCGCTCTCGCACAGAATTCTGCGTGAGGCAGGTGGCATTGACCGTGCAGGGCTTGCCGGAAAACGCATTGCCGTGATCGGCGAAACCTCTCCCGAATGGATTACGACTTACGTTGCGACCATTGCATCGGGCGGTGTCATCATTCCGATGGACCGTGAACTCGAAGTGAGCGAAATCGTGAATTTTCTCGCTTTTGCGGAGATTGATGCCATTGTTTATTCTGCAACTTTCAATAAAAAATTCGTCGACCTTGCAATCTCGCACCCGACCGTAAAAAAACTCATCCCTCTTGCTCCCGACAGAGGAATGTGCGACGGAAACGATCGTTACCTGCCTTTTTCGGAACTGATGTCACTGGGCGAGGAGGCAGTGGAGAACGGGTACAAATATCCGGAAGTCACAAACCTTGACAGAATGTCCGAAATGCTCTTTACATCGGGTACGACCGGTAGCAGTAAATGCGTTATGCTCTCCGAGCGGAACGTTGTGACGACTGTCAATGCGGCGTGCGGGGCGGTGGATTTTTCCGCCGAGGATTCGACCGTGTCGCTCCTGCCGATTCACCACACCTATGAGTTGTGTATCACGCTGGCATCGCTCAATTACGGCGTTGACATCGGCATCAACGACAGTCTCAAACGGGTACTGAAAAATATCGAATTCTTCCGCCCGACAAGACTGATTTTAGTTCCGCTTTTCGTTTACACGATGAACAAAAAAGTTTGGGACGAGGCAAAAAAGACCGGAAAAGATTCGCTCCTCAAATATTTGAGCGAAATTTCCCGTACCCTGCGGAAACTGTCCTTTGACGTCCGCAGAACGCTGTTCCGCCAAGTGACAAACGCATTCGGCGGAAGACTGGAACAAATCATTTGCGGAGGAGCGGCACTCAATCCCGATCTGGCGGATGCGTTCCAAGAATTCGGTATTGACATTTGCGAGGGCTACGGCATCACCGAATGCTCACCGCTCATCGCCGTCAACCCGTATTTTGCTCCCAAGAGAGGATCGGTCGGACCTGCCGTCAACTGCTGTACCGTCCGCATCGACGGCGACCACTTCAATGAAAAAGGTTTTGCGGAGGGTGAAATTCAGGTCAAAGGTACGAACGTAATGTTGGGATACTACAAAAATCCCGAAGAAACCGCAAACGTCTTCACAGAGGACGGCTGGTTCTGCACCGGTGACATCGGCTATATGGACGAGGACGGCTATATCTTCATTACGGGACGGAAAAAATACGTCATCGTCCTTGAAAACGGCAAAAACGTCTTCCCCGAAGAAATTGAGGAGTATATTTCCACACAGACGTCTGCCGAAGAATCGGTCGTTATCGGCAGACGGCAACCGGATGGCAACGACATTCTCTTAACCGCTATCATCTATCCGAGACTTTCCGATTTTTCCAATCCCGACAATCACGAAGAGATCGAAAAGAAGATCCGTGAGCAGATCACAAAAATGAACCGAAAACTCGTCACGTATAAGCAAATTCGCAATGTCGAATTCCGCTATACCGAGTTCGAAAAGACCACATCCAAGAAAATCAAACGGCATTTGGTGCATTGATGCCGTTATTTGCTCCGATTTCAAAAATTCCCATAATTGTAAACAGATTGTAAATTCTGAAATATTTTTTACAAAAGGGTAGCAATTGAGAAAAAATGCAGTATAATATATAGGCGATGAAAAAAGTAAAAATACGGAGACTTTGAAAATGCTGAACAAAGAGGAAGAGAAAGAAGTCGTTTTATTGGATGCAATCGAAAATCACTGCAAGGTGGAAGCCCTGCTCAACGGCAAAAAGAAAGTCGAACTGGAAATCGATCCGGAGAAATATCCTCCGCAGGCGGAACAGGGCATTATCGGAATGAAGGTCGGCGACCTTTACAAACCGTCCGCAACTCTTACGTACGAAATCAAAAAGATTTACCCGCCGGTCGAACCGAAAACGAAGGCAAAGGCTGAAAAGCAGTACGAGTACGACATCGAAAATCAGGAAAATGAAGAAGACGAAGAGGAAGAACTCTTCGAAGAAGAAAACAATTAAGATTTGCCGAAAAAGCAATCAAAAGACGGATTCCCCCGAGAGTCCGTTTTTTGTATCGGAAAGAGGTGACACGATGAGCGTTGCAGGTGTGATATGCGAGTGCAATCCCCCGCACAAGGGACACGAATATCTATTCCGCCGTGCCTGCGACACTGCCGACGGACTTGTTGCGGTGATGAGCGGAGTCTTGACGCAGAGGGGCGAATGTGCAATTCTCTCACCGCAGGCAAGGGCAAAAATGCTCCTCCGAATCGGTGCGGATGCCGTCATAGAATTGCCTTTTCCGTACTCCCCCGCAAGAGGGGAAATTTTCGGCAGGGCAGGGGTGTTTTTGCTCTCGCAGGTCGGTGTGACAGATCTGTGGTTCGGCTCGGAGTGCGGTGACATCGGGCGACTGCAAACACTGGCGGAAATTTCCGATCGGGACGAATTTCTCTCATCCTACCGTGAAAAAGTCCGTGCAGGTGAGGGGACGACATCGGCATATATCGAACTCTTACAGGAAAAAATCGGCGACAAATTGCCGATCCGCTCGAATGATCTGTTAGGCGTTTCTTATCTCAAAGCGATAAAATTGCTCAATTCCGAAATGACGCCCCATACGGTTCGGCGTATCGGTTCGGACTATCTGTCACAAGAGATGAGCGGTGATTTTCCCTCCGCCACGGCGATCCGTTCTGCACTGTCGGGAGGCGGATTCGATGCCGTGCAGAACTGTCTGAATGCCGAAAACCTTGCAATTTTGCAAGCCGAAATCGAAAAAGGATATGCCCCTGCCGACACCGACAAACTTGACGGCATTTTTCTCGCTTTTCTTCGGACGTTCGATGCGGAAAAAATCCGAACCGTTCCGGAACTTTCGGGCGGTCTTGCCGAAAGGCTTGTCAAATGTGCGTGGAAAGTCAAAACTTTTTCGGAACTGTTGTCGGAATGCTCACGAAATTGTCCCACGTCACGCATCAGGCGTGGTCTGCTCTTTGCTATCCTCGACGTCTGCGAGGAAGATTTACAGACTTTGCCGACCTATGCAAAACTGCTTGCCGTCAATCAAAACGGGCGAAAAATAATAGCGGAAAACCGTCACGGCGACCGTATCGGCATTGTGACGAGACAGTCGGATTATGCGGACGATAAAATCACGAAAAGGCAAAAAAATCTCAACGAGCGTGCCTTGTCGATTTGGACCTTGACACAACCGTCACCGCAAAGCCCTGCCGACCTCTTACGGCAAACCGCATATATCGATTTTGAGGGGTAAGTATGCCGATTTTAATCATTCTATTTTTTGTAGCCGTATTTATCATAGTTAACCGTACTTCTTCGAATCATTTTGGACCTATTATTCATTTTAGACCAATTACCAAATCGCAAAAAGGTTTATACGGCGAAAATAAAACGATAAATTACATAAATTGTGTTGCAAATTATGACAATATACTTCACGATGTGAATGTATCCGACACTAATGGTAACAATGCACAGGTAGATATAGTTGTACTTGATAACACGGGAATATATGTTGTGGAGGTCAAAAACTTTGCCGACAACGCAAAGTTATATTTGACCGACAAGAAGTATGTTAAAGTATATTACAAGGTAAAGTACGAACCTTCACAACGGAAAGAAATTTACAATCCGGTTTGGCAGAACAGAGCACATATTGCCAAACTCGCAAGTTATCTGAATGTGCCGATTAACTATTTTGTAAATATAGTATCGATAGCCGGAGGTGAATATGTTGACTATGTTTCAGACAAGAGCAATGCAACCATTACTTATGCAATTAACATAGGGAATGTGATACAAAGCGAAATATGCCGTCGCAGTCACATTTTAGAAGATGCGGACATAATCCGTATACGCCGAGTATTAAAACCGGAGAAGCAGGCAGAAATAGAATACAGAGCAGAAATGCAAGCAGAAAAACAAGAAAATGCAGAAATCAGAAAGCAAAAAATATCTGCGTTTATTAAAAAAATATCGGATGCTGTTAAAGATACTGTAGAAAAGGTAATAGATGCAGTTAAAAAGAAAGTGGTAATTATAAAAAATAAGTTTAACAAAAGCAAAGGTGAATAACTAAATCAGCAACAAAAAAGCACCCGAACGAACGGGTGCTTTCGGTTTTGCTATTCTATGTTAATTTTTAATGGCTTTGCCGATTGCGGTCGAGAGAATCGTGCAGGCGACAACCTCCACAATGCCGTTGATTCCGGCAACAAAGGCGAACACATCGGCAAGGCTCATAGTGCTGATGTCCTTGACAAAATCGTTCCCGAAATCGAGAACCGCTCCGCGGAAGAGCAGGAAAAATGTCAGTACGAAGAAAAGCGTATTGAAAAGTGCGGACGAAAGCGATGTCAGGGTAAATGCCAAGAGGTTGTTGATTTTGTTGTTCAGAAGTTGGAAAAGAAAACCGGTCAGAATTCCCATAAGGAGTCTCGGCAAAATACACATGACGGCGGTTTTCCAAGGACTGATTTCAAAGCACAGCACGCCGAAAGCACTTAAACCGAAACATTGAATGAAACTGGAAATACCGAAGATAAGACTGAGTAAAATCGATGCAAGCGGACCGACCGTCGTTGCCGCAATCGCAATCGGAATGGTCATAAAAGTAATTTCAAGCACTGTACCGATTCGCAAATATCCGAGTGGTGTAAAGGCAAAAAGCAGTTCGATTGCCACGAGAATGGCGGTCTGAACGAGTTTCAGAGTTTTGTCTTTTCTGCTTTGGTTCGCAATTTTTTCCATGTGAAAACTCTCTTTTCTTTCAAAGGATGCGTATATTCTACCACATCGAGCGGTTTTTGTCAAGACTTTTTGCAATTTTTCTCAAACCGTTTGACAAATCGTCCGAAATATGATATAATAATTTATTATGAGAAAATTCCATAAGGAGTCAAATATATGAAACTTATCAAAGGGGCTTTTTTGACCGGTGAGCGGGCTTTGTTTTTCGAGCAGGACTGCGAAATCACGGACAGCATTTTCGATGACGGCGAATCACCGCTCAAAGAAAGCAAAAATATCAAACTGCGTTCGAGTATGTTCAAATGGAAATATCCGCTTTGGTATGCAAAAAATATCGATGTCGCCGACTGCACGTGGTTCGATATGGCACGGGCAGGTGTGTGGTACAGTGAAAATGTCAAAGTGAGAGATTCGCTCATCGAAGCACCGAAGAATTTTCGCAGATGCAAGGATCTGACACTCGAAAACGTATCGATTCCGAACGCATCCGAAACGCTATGGACTTGTGACGGCGTGAACCTTGCGAATGTGACGGTCAAGGGCGATTATTTCGGTATGAACTGTGAAAATATCACAGTCGACGGCTTGACGCTTTACGGCAATTACGCCTTTGACGGTTGCAAAAATCTCACCGTTAAAAATTCCAAACTGCTCACGAAAGACGCATTCTGGAATTGCGACAACGTCACGGTCGAGGACAGTTTTATCTCGGGTGAATATTTCGGTTGGAATGCAAAGAACGTCACTTTGAAGAACTGCACGGTCGAATCCCTGCAAGGATTTTGCTATATTGAAAATCTCGTTATGCGGAACTGCCGACTGCTCAATACCACACTGGCATTTGAATATTCGACTGTCGATGCCGAAATTGTGGGACATATCGACAGTGTGAAAAATCCGATGTCCGGTCGGCTCGTGGCAGGTTCTGTCGGCGATCTCATTATGGAGAGCGACAAAGTCGACACCACGAAAACCGAAATCATATTGACGGGAGAAAACGAATAAATGAAATACGATTTTGACCATGTGCCGTCAAGGCGGGGGAGTGATTCGGTCAAGTGGGACATCGGGGCGAATGAACTCCCGATGTGGGTTGCCGATATGGATTTTCCGACCTGCCCCGCCGTGCGTGAGGCTCTTGAAAGCCGAGTCAAACATGGCATTTTCGGCTATACGGATGTGACGGACGAATGGCGTGAGGCGGTTGTATCATGGTATGCACGCAGGCATCATACGAAAATCGAAAAAGATTGGTTGATTTTCTCGACCGGTGTCGTGCCGATTCTGTCGAGTACCGTCCGCAAATTGACCACGCCGAATGAAAATGTGCTGATTTTAACGCCGGTTTATAACATTCTTTATAACAGCATCCTCAACAACGGTTGCAGACCGCTCGAAGTACCGCTCACATACCGTGACGGCGATTATAGCATCGATTATGACCTGCTCGAAAAAGGACTTGCAAATCCGCAAACGACCTTGATGATTCTTTGCAATCCCCACAACCCGATCGGGAAAATCTGGGACAGAGAAACGTTGGCAAAAATCGGTTCGCTTGCAAAAAAATATCACGTGACGGTCATCTCGGACGAAATTCACTGCGATGTGACCGATCCCGATGCCGAATATGTGCCGTTTTCGTCTGTGTCGGAGGACTGCCGTGAAAACTGTATCATTTGTTTCGCACCGACCAAAACTTTTAATTTGGCAGGCATTCAGACGGCAGGGGCAATCGTGCCGAATGAAAATCTCCGTCACAAAATTTGGCGTGCGTTAAATACGGACGAGGTTGCCGAACCGAATGTGTTTGCAATGCCTGCGACGGTGTCGGCATTCAGATACGGGGACGAATGGCTGGACGAATTGCGTGTTTATCTCTACGAAAATAAGTGCCTTGTGCGGAAATTTATCGCTGAAAATTTGCCGGAACTGAAAGTTTCCTCCGGCAGTGCAACCTATCTTTTGTGGCTCGATTGCTCCGAATATACAGACGATTCGGTAACTCTTGCCGAACAAATTCGGATGAAAACCGGATTGTATCTCTCGAACGGTTCGCAATACGGCAAGGGGGGAGAACGCTTCCTGCGTATGAATATTGCCTGCCCACGTGCCACTGTATTGGACGGTTTGGACAGATTGAAACGGGCTTTGACCGAATGATTTTGTAAGATTTTCCGAAATTTCGACTTTTGCGAAAAAAATTACAAAAAAGGCTTGACAAAATAAAAATCAAGTGATACAATATTTGCATCCCAATTGAATAGTCGGACAAATTGATGTCAGAGGTGCGAAATCAATGATTACCGTCGTGGAGGTCCTCAAACCGTTGAAACGATGAGAAAGGTGCTTTCGCCGAAGCGGTCCTGCGTGAGAGCGGATCGGCTGGGCATACGGAAAATATTCGTATGACTGTCGCATAAATTGCGGAGTGCTGCATCCGGTTTCGTTGATATTGTTTTTTCCTTTTTTCGGGAAGTTCATTGAACGGTCGGAGCACTTGCTTCGACCGTTCAAATGTTTTTCGGACAGTTTCCGAAAAGCGAAAGCCGTATACCGATTTGGGCATCGGTCTGCGGTGGGAAATATATTTTTCGGAGGAAAAACCATGAAAAGAATCATCGCCCTCACACTCACATTCGTCCTGCTCGCAACCCTGCTCGTATCCTGCAAGACGAGGAAGAAAGTCGACATCTCGGCTATGACATCCATTGCCGACATCAATGGTTCGGGTGCTACCATTGCCGCACAGTCCGGTACATTCCACTTAACGGCACTCCAAGAGCAGATGACCGGTGTTACTAAAAAAGAGTACAAAGACTTTACAACGCTCCTCACGGCTCTTACGAGCGGTGCAATTGACGGTTACATTGCCGAAGAACCGACAGCCGTCGATGCCTGTGCACAAAACGCTTCACTCGGTTATATCAAACTCAAAAACAACTCTACCGGTTTCACCGTAACGGGTGACGACAACGGCATTGCAATCGGTCTGAAAAAAGGTTCGGAACTCACCGCAAAAATCAATGCAATTCTCGCCGAGAAAGTCCCGTCCTCTGTTCAGTCGGCTCTTATGGAGCAGATTTTCACCGTTTGCGTGAATCCCGATCAGGAGCAGAATCTCACATGGACTTTGCAGTCAACCAACACCGACACATCCAACGGTACGCTGACTGTTTCCATGGAATGTGCATACAACCCCTTCAACTGGACACAGACCACCTCCGCCAACGGTGCGGTCAAATACGGTGACAACCTCTATGCAAACGGCTATGACGTGCAGATTGCAAAATTCATCGCCGCAGAACTCGGTATGGAACTGAAAATCGTGCAGTATGAATTCGACTCCATGGTCAATGCCGTCAAGAGCGGAAACGTCGATGCCATTATCGCAGGTATGAGTCCCACAGCCGAAAGACTGCAGGAAATCGATTTCACGACCTGCTACTACAAGAGCGAACTCGTTATCATTTATAAAAAAGGCTGATTTTGAATCGGCAGGAGTAAACAGTGGATTTTTTGAAAGAAACCGGCAAAATTATTGTCGATTATTACCCGCAACTGCTCTCGGGCATCGGGTACACCATGCTTATTTCGCTTGTCGGCACGGTGGCGGGACTTCTCATCGGTCTTGTCGTCGGTGTCGTGCGGACGTCGCCGTTGTCGCAGAACAGATTTTTGGCGGTTCTGCATCGCATTCTGAACGGTATTCTGACGGCATACATCGAAATTTTCCGTTCCACACCTATGATGGTGCAGGCAATGGTCATTTTCTGGGGATTTGCATTCCTCAATGACGGCAATACATTACCGCTCATTCCGGCAGGTATCTTCATCGTATCGATCAATACCGGTGCGTATATGTCCGAAATCGTGCGTGGCGGTATCATTTCGGTCGACAAAGGACAGACCGAAGGAGCCTATTCCGTCGGTATGACACACGCACAGGCAATGTGCCACGTTATTTTACCGCAGGCATTGCGGAACATTCTGCCGTCCGTGAGCAACGAATTCGTCATCAACATCAAAGATACATCCGTGCTGAACGTCATCGGCGTTATGGAACTCTACTATATGGCAGGCGTGATTTACCGTCAGAATTACAAAATTTTCCAGACCTACCTTGTTATTTGCGTTCTGTATTTCCTCTTGACTTTTGCCGTTACCCGTCTGCTCCGCCTGCTTGAAAAGAAGCTGGACGGCAATCAGAATTACACCATTTGCGGTTCGCAATCCAATCCGGAAGCGGAAATTCATGTACACGGAGAGGAGAAACATTCATGGGAGAATTGAACAAATTCGCAAAAAGTTCCGAAAAAGTCATTGAACTGATTCACCTTGAAAAGAAATTCGGCGACCATGAAGTTCTCCGTGACATCAACCTGACAGTCCGCAGAGGCGAGGTCATCAGCGTAATCGGTTCGTCCGGTTCGGGCAAAAGTACCATGCTCCGTTGCATCAACCTGCTCGAAAAGCCGACCGGCGGTACAATTCTTTATGAGGGCAAGGACATTACGGACCGTGATATGAAACTTTCCGCCTACCGTGCGAAAGTGGAAATGGTCTTCCAGCAGTTCAATCTGTTCGGCAATATGTCGGCTCTCGAAAACTGCATCCGTCCGCAAACGGTGGTACTCAAACGCAACCGCATCGAGGCAAAGCGAATCGCCGAAGAATATCTCGGACTTGTCGGTATGTCCGAATATCAAAATGCCCGTCCCGCACAACTCTCCGGCGGACAGAAACAGAGAGTCGCTATTGCAAGAGCCCTGTCGATGAATCCCGATGCCATTCTCTTTGACGAACCGACATCGGCACTCGATCCCGAAATGGTCGGTGAGGTGCTGGAAGTTATGAAAAAACTTGCACAGTCCGGCTTGACAATGGTTGTCGTCACGCACGAAATGGCATTTGCGAGAGACGTTTCCGACCGTGTCATTTTTATGGACGGCGGTGTCATTGCAGAGGAAGGTACACCGGCGGAACTGTTCGGAAATCCGAAACAGCAAAGAACGAAAGATTTTCTCGGCAGATTTTTGGGAACGAAATAAAAACGACGGACCGTTTCGAAAAATCAAAATCGCAAAATAGACAATATCAAATTTTTATACCCCACTTGACACCGTATCACATCGATGCGGTGTCATTTTTGCATTTTCTCCGTATTTGTGCCTAAATTGCGGTCGACACTTTTGTTGAACAGCGATGAAAAAAGACAAAAGTTTGCCGAAAATCACAGAAAAATCATAAAAATACATCAAAATTATGTTGCTTTTTTTCCGAAAGTGTGCTATACTAAATGCAAAGGTACGCCAAAAGACGATACGGGCGTACCAAAGGAAAGGTGATTGATATGGCAAGAATTATTCTCAACGAAACATCCTATCACGGTGCAGGCTCGATTCACGAAATCGTGGGCGAGGTCAAAGGCAGAGGACTGAAAAAAGCATTGGTTTGCTCCGATCCCGATCTGGTCAAATTCGGCGTTACCAAAAAGGTACTCGACGTCCTTGACGGTGCAAAACTTGACTACGAACTTTACTCCAATATCAAGGCGAACCCGACAATCGAAAACGTTCAGGCAGGCGTTTCGGCATTCAAAAAGAGCGGAGCGGATTATCTCATCGCAATCGGCGGTGGTTCCTCTATGGATACAAGTAAGGCAATCGGTATCATTATCGCAAACCCCGAATTCGAAGATGTGAGAAGCCTTGAAGGCGTTGCTCCTACCAAGCATCCGAGCGTTCCGATTATCGCAATTCCGACCACTGCCGGCACAGCCGCAGAAGTCACAATCAACTATGTCATTACCGATGTCGAAAAGAAGCGTAAATTCGTTTGCGTGGATGTGCACGACATTCCGGTTGTCGCAATCATCGATCCCGAAATGATGTCCACCATGCCGAAGGGCTTGACCGCCGCTACGGGTATGGATGCCCTGACGCACGCAATCGAGGGCTATATTACCAAAGGTGCATGGGAAATGACCGATATGTTCCACCTCAAAGCAATCGAACTCATTTCCAAAAATCTCCGCGGTGCAGTTGCCAATACCAAAGAGGGCAGAGAGGGTATGGCTCTCGGTCAGTACATTGCAGGTATGGGCTTCTCCAATGTCGGTTTGGGAATTGTCCACTCCATGGCACACGCACTCGGTGCAGTTTATGACACACCGCACGGCGTCGCAAACGCAATTCTGCTCCCGACCGTTATGGAATATAACGCACCGGAAACCGGCGACAAATACCGTGACATTGCAAAGGCAATGGGTGTGGAAGGTACGGAAAAAATGTCCCGTGAGGAGTACAGACGTGCCGCAGTCGATGCAGTCCGTCAACTCTCGAAAGATGTCGGAATTCCGCAGGACCTCAAAGCAATCGTCAAGGATGAGGACGTCAAATTCTTGGCAGAGTCGGCAATGGCAGACGCTTGTCGCCCCGGCAACCCCAAAGATCCTACACTCGAAGACATCATCGCACTGTATCGGTCGTTGATGTAATCATAGCAGACAGCGGATAGCAAATAGCAAATAGCAAATAGCAAATAGCGGAGGGGCGGTTTTTCGCCCCTCTTTTTTTGCTGTCTATACGGAAAAAATGCATTTTTACGTATATTTTATACTCCGGCGGAAGATTTTTTCAAAAAGGTATTGCAAAATAACCGCTTATGTGGTATAATAAATCGGTAAATGTGGTTTTCAAAACCGGAAAGGCGGTATGGCAATGCCAAAATATCAAAATTACCCGACAGCTACTTACAAAAATCTGAAAGAAATGTTCAATACGAGTGCCGAACTCTACGGCGATAAGACGCTCTTTATGGAAAAAGTGAAAGGCGAGTATACAAACCTTTCATTCCGTCAATATGCCGATAACGTCAACGCACTCGGCACGGAACTTCTGGCACGGGGCTTCGGCGGTAAACGCCTGATTGTCACGGGCGAGAACTGCATCGCATGGGTAACGGCTTATCTGGCTGTGATTTGCGGTGTCGGCGTGGTTGTTCCCGTTGACAAGGAGATTCCCGCAGAGGAGATTGCGAACATCGCAAAAATCAGCGAAGTTTCGGCTGTCATTTACAGCAAAAAGCAGTCCGAAAAGGTTTCCGCAATCGACGGGAATGTGACAAGAATCTGCTTTGACGATCTGCCCGAACTCATCGAAGCCGGAAAAGAAAAAATCAAGGCAGGGAACAGATCCTACCTCGATGCAAAAATTGACGAAAACGTTCTGGCATCCCTCATTTTCACGTCCGGAACGACCGGTGTGTCCAAGGGCGTTATGCTCTCGCACCACAACATCTGCTTCAACCTCTCCGAAATGTGCCAGATGCTTTATATCGGAACGAAAGATTTGTTCCTCTCTGTCCTGCCTCTGCACCACGCATACGAATGCACCTGCGGTTTCCTTTGCCAAGTCTACCGTGGCAGTACCGTTGCATTTTCGGAGGGCTTGCGTTACATCACCAGAAATATGCAGGAAGTGCATCCCACCGTTATCAACTGCGTACCGTTGCTCGTGGAAACAATGTACTCCAAGATTCAGGCAAGCATTCGCAAGAACGGACTGGAAAAGAAAGTCGCAACAATGGTCAAAATCACCAACGCAATCCCGGGGACGAAAGCAAAAATCGCTGCCAAGCGGAAAATTTTCAAGGACGTTCACAAGACGTTCGGCGGAAAACTTCGTATGCTCATTTCGGGCGGAGCGGCAGTCGATCCGAATGTTTTGCAGGGCTTGCAGGACCTCGGCATTCCGGCTGTTCAGGGTTACGGTTTGACCGAATGTGCACCTCTGGCGGCACTCAACAGAGACACCTATTTCAACAACTCGTCGGCAGGACTCGCAACGCCGAATACTCTGCTTGACATTTACGACGTTCAGGACGACGGCACGGGCGAGATTCGCTACAAGGGCGACAACATTATGCTCGGTTACTACAAGCAACCCGAACTGACGGCAGAAGTGATCCGTGACGGCTGGTTCTACACAGGCGACCTCGGTTATCTCGACAAGGACGGCTTCCTGCACATCACCGGACGGAAAAAGAACGTCATCGTTACATCGAACGGTAAGAACATCTTCCCCGAAGAACTGGAAACCTACCTTTGCAGAACGCCTTTCGTCAAGGAATCGGTTGTGGTCGGCTTTATGAACCCGAAAAAGAAGGATTATGACATCGTCGCAATCATCTATCCGGACAGCGACCGTATGAAAGAGGTCTACGGCGAGAACTGGACAAGGGAGCAACTCGATACCGAACTCCGCCGTGCATTGGCTGAGGTCAACGGAACGGTGCAGTCCTACAAGAGAATGGAATGCTATGTCATTCGTGACACCGAATTCCCGAAGAACGCATCCCGTAAAATCAAACGTCAGGGCTTGGCAGACTCGGTTCAGAACGAGTACGAAAGCAAAATTTCGAAATAAAATATCAATTTAGCGTGATAAATGCAGACCGCCGTGGGAATGGAAAATTCCCGTGGCGGTCTTTTTTTACTTTTTGCGGTTATAAAAATCACACCTGATTGAAAATACCAATCCGGTGTGACTATTTTTGTTATTCAAAACTTTCCAAAAGGCATAATTGACAGACGTCTGTATTCGGTATATGTTATTTTTGTGCTTTGTCCTTTGATTGCTGGGACGGTCCACGGTCGGCAACACCGGTCCATGCGACGTCGTCGGGAGTGGGGTAAAAGGGCGGATTTTTCGGATCACGCTGATAAAGTCTGATATGCTCACCGTGAGGCAGAACGTCAATCATATCTTCGCCACGCCAATATTCAGTGTACTCTCTGCCTGCAAAGAACTCTTTCTTTTCCACCGTTTCGAGCGGGAAAGTCAGTTCCAGTACATCGCCGGCTTTGCAGTCGGAAAGATACAGAATATCGCCTTTTTTCTCACAGTTGACGGCTTTTCCGTTTTTGAGCAGTTTGACACTATTGCCCATCCAACCGTACAGACGGAAGCCTGCGGAGGTATCTTTTTTGAGTTCCAGACGGATAGAACCGCTGTCCGGTAACGAATAGGAAAGTTTCCAATCGTCCGATTCCTTTGCGGTGTGGAAATTGACGGTTAAGATGCCGTCCTCCACAGTTGCGACATTCCGCCAGAGAATATCGAGTGCGATAGGACCGGTACCGACACAGCAACCGGCAATCGAGCGGAATCTCGTAAGCGAAATGGAGTTCGGTTCGCTACCGCCCGTAAATCCGCCGAGCAGACGTTTGTCAAGATCGTGATAGGTCCTGCCGTCATGGTCCGGAATGCTGTTGTCAACCAGAACATAACCGGTGTATTTGATTTGGTTTTCGTCCAATTGGTTGCGACCGTAAAGGCACATATCTTCCCAATATTGCGTTTTACCGAGTTTTATCAACTCATCGGCACAGAGAATTACATCTTTGATACAGCAGGTTTCGCAATGCTCCTTTTCGGGCGGATTCCACTGGGCATATTCCGGTAACCAACCGTAAGATGATGACATCGACTTAACATACTGATAAATCTGTTCGCCTGCCGTGATATATTTGTCCCGTTTGATCACCCGACCGAGATAAAGCAGACCGCCCGCAACCCACAAAGCCGAGTGAACGTGACCGAAGAACTGGTATTTATAGTTGAAATAACGGGAAGTGCCGAGCAGATAGTTGGCAAGTCCCTGTGCCAAGTCGAGTGCAACTTCATCACCGGCAATGACATAACGGTCGACAAGAGCGTGCAGAGAAACGGCGTTGCGGATGACCTGCTCGCCCCGTCCCGTGTGCCGTGTGAGATCGAAACCGCCGTCCTGCAAATAAACGTCGTTCGGGAATTCGTAGTTCGGTTCTTTTTCGTAGGAGTCGCCTGACCAGAATGTACGGACCTTTCTTTCAATCACGAGCGAACGCATTCCACGCACGAGAGCGGAGGCACGCTTCTCAACCTCACGGTCATCGGGATTGTTTCTGAGTAACCGGTTGAGTGCCGGCAAAATGTAGCCCATTTCGTGGAAAGACGAGTGCATCGTGTGCGTCCAAGGGTATTTTTCGTGGAAACGCAGACCGTGTTCGCCCCAAGACATCAAAAGGCGGTGACGGAAACCGTCATAAAGTTCCGGAATTGCACCGGTGTCTTTGCCCAAGATATTTCCGAGACAGTCGATAGCCTCGAACCAAGAGCCGACCAGTTCGGCATCGTCCACACGGCAGTGTTCTGCTTCCGCAGGCTTTTTGTGAGGGGACACGAGCCAGAAAGGGAGATAATCCCACGCACGGTCGGTCATTCCGTCAATGTAATTGAGTGCATATTCCGCATTTGTTTTGAGGTCGTACTGTTTGTAATGCATGATATCCTTCCCTTATAATATTTGCTTGATTTGTGATTTATCGAGAATAAGAACTGTTCTTATTTTAGATTTTATTCTTTTTCTTTCTCTCTTCGTTCTGCCAGTTCACGTTGGTGAGCGAGATATTCGGATGGGAGTTTGCCGACATTCTTTTTGAACGTATTGCAAAAATGATTTTGATTGTTGAACCCGACCATTGTCGCAATCTCCGTGACCGTGAGATTCGGTTCTTTCTTCATAATTGACACTGCACGCTGAATGCGGAACGCTCCGAGATACTTTTTGAACGGACTGCCGAAGCAACTGTGAAACAACCGACAGAAATGCTCGGTCGTGTATTGGCAATGCCCTGCAATGGCGGTTGTCGAAATATCTTCCGTGAGGTGATCGTCAATGTATTTGCTGACCTTCAACATAAACTCCGACTGTGCCTGCGAGGCGGCACTTATGAGAATCAACGAAGCATCCGATTCACAAATTATTTTCAGCATCCGACCGGACGCACCCACGCAGGTCGCTTGCAAACTCCTTTACGCAGGTAACCACGGTTGGAGACTCCTAACGTCCGAGCCGGGGACAATGACATTCAACGAGGTCGGAGCATCGCAGTATCTCTCGCAACTGCTGGGCGAAGAACCGGTACAGACGATCGAAAAAATCGACTGCGACACCGATGCCGACGGCAATGTAACCGCATACGCACCGGACGGAAGCCAAGCGGTTTTGCAACTCGATCCGTTCTCAATCACTTTCTATTCTCCCGAAGGTGACGAAATTCAGAAAATCAACAACATTACGGGCGACTCAACCGGTAGCAAAGTTTCTGGTGAACTCATCGCAAACGAAGCCGTCATCGGTACGGGCGAACGGTTCAACGGTTGCAACCAGCGTGGCAAGAAACTTGATATTTACACGCTTGACGAATGGAACGTCATTGACGGAAACGGTTATTTTTCCATTCCGCTCTTCCTCACGTCACGTGGGGCAGGCATTTTCGTCAACCTCAACGAGTATATGACGGCAGACCTCGGAAATGAGGACCACAGTACGTGGACTGTCCGTGTGCAGAAACGCACAATGGATATGTATATTTTTACGTCGGGCGACATCAAGGATGCAATCTACGGTTATGACGTTTTGTCTGGATTTTCCGATATGCCGGAGGATTGGTCCTACGGTATGATTGTCTGCCGTTACAGTCCGGAGTTTTCCGACACGGCATCGGTTAAAGCCATGGTGGAAAAAATGGAGGAGAACAACCTGCAATGGTCGGCGGTCATTCTCGAAGCGTGGAGTATTTACGACACGACAAAGTGGCAGGAACTTAAATCGCTCTGCACCTATCTCCACTCGCTCGGTAAAAAAGTACTCTGTTACATACGTATGGGAACGATTTACACAAATGTCACCACCGTTCCGGACAGTACGTATCTCGTCAAGCTCCAAAGCAACGGCTCAACGGCACTGCCGGACGTTTCCAAAAATAATCTGAACCCAGACTCCGCATCCGGAGCAAAGACGCACACCTATCTCGATGTTACCAACCCCGACGCTGTCGAGTGGTTCTACAACGACATCTGGTCACCGCTGATTAACGACATCGGTATTGACGGTGCAAAAGTCGACTTCTGCGAAACTTTTGCGGACAACGAAACCCTGACTTTTGCAAACGGCGTAACCTCCGGTTCACACCACTGGTACCCGACCTACTTTACAACGCTTTTCTATCGGATGTTTGCAAGCAAGCCGGACGGCGGAATGGTCTTCACACGTGGAGGCGGTATCGGTTCGCAGAGAAACCCGATCACATGGGCAGGCGACCAGACACGTGAATTTTCCAGACTGAAAGCACAACTCAGCGGTGTTCTCTCCTCGGGACTTTCCGGAATTCCGTTCATGTCCTTCGATATGGCGGGTTACCGTGTTGCAACCAACGCAACCGACAAGGCAAAGGAGAAAGAAATCTTCATCAGAGGCACGGAGTGGTCGACATTCACAACCTGTATGCAAACGCACGGACTTGTGACAAGACCTTACGATTTCGACACCGAAACGGTCGATATTTACAGAACCTATACCGACCTGCACGAAGATTTGATTCCCTACATCAGGGAACTTGCAAAGATAGCAACCGAAACGGGCTTGCCGGTGGTACGCCACTTGGCACTCGGCTGGCAGGACGATTCCAAGGTTTACAACATAGACGATGAGTTTATGATGGGTGACGGACTCTTGGTAGCACCGGTTCTGTCGGATGCAACGTCCCGCACGGTTTATCTGCCGGAAGGCGAATGGAAAGACCTCGCAACCGGTGAGATTTACAAGGTCGGCAAAGAGGGCAAGACAATGTATGTCAACGTATCGCTCTCATCCGTTCCGGTCTACCTCAATATGAATCATACCTCGCAGGTATTGGACGGTTTGGTTGATACCATTTCCGCAGTATTGAAGAGTATGAAATAAAAAATAATCCGTTTGTGGCGGTGTTACCGGACCGCCACGGCGGAGCAAAAAAGAAAGGAACAAATTATGGTAAAAAAACGGTTATTCAGATGCCTGCTTTTCCTCTTGGCACTTTGCTTGATTGTACCGCTTTCGGCATCCTGCTCGGGCAATAAGGGTACGGAAAAAGACACCAAAGCAGGCGAACAAGGCACAAAAAAGCAGGATGAAAGCGTAACAACGGACGGCGAACCGATAGCACAGATCGATATGGACGGTTATACCTACCGTGTGAATGTCAGAAGTGCCCAAACAGGCAACAAGTCTTTCCCGACCATAGACTTTTGGGTTGCACAGGAAGAAGCCGATGCCAATGACGTCAGTTCTGCTGTTTACTCCCGTAACGAGTACATTCAGGCACGTTACAACTGTATCATTGAGCAGGTTTGGTCGGCATCCGATCAGTACTCGGAGATGATTAACGCATATTACGGCGGAACGACCTACGAAGGAGCAATTCTCCTTGCAAAGTCTGCCGCAACGCTTGCAACAAACGGCATTCTAATCGATTTGGCAGGCTTGAAACGTGTCAATCTCGAAAATTCGTATTATGACCAAAACGCAGTGGAGCAACTCACAATGAGCGGTGCACTCTACTATGTTTCGGGCGATATGAACGTCAGTACGCTCGATAACGCCGCAGTCACAATCTTTAACAAGAATATGATCAAGAACTACGAGATCGAATCTCCCTACGATATGGTCCGTGACGGTACATGGACAATGTCGAATGTTCTGGAAATGACCAAAGACGTAACGGTCGACACCAACGGTGACGGCACACTGAACGAGAACGACACAATCGGTTATTACGTCTACAACTCCGGTGCAATTTACCACTACTACGGTGCAGGTCTGCGTCTGACCGAAATGGACGAAGAAGGCTACCCGACCTTGACACTCAATTCCTCGGCATCTGTCAACCTTGTCGAATGGATGTTTGAAAACCTCAATCCGTCGAAAAACAGTACAGTCGGAAAGGGCAAAAGTTCCGAACGTCTGAAAGCCTTCAATAGCGGAAATACGCTCTTTACCGAAATGATTCTGTGGGATGTCCGCACATCCTTCCGTGGCGGTGAAATCGAATACGGCATTCTCCCAATCGCAAACAACGAGGAGGGTAGTACCGATTATTATAATGTCGTGATGTTCCAGGATACCGTTCACCTCTGGTCAATTCCGCAGGTCTGTGAGAGTATGAAATACGCATCGCAAATGCTCGAAATTATGGCGGCATACTCCACAGATACCACAATGGATGCATATTACAACATCACGTTGAGCCTGAAATCCGCTAACGATCCGGACTCTATGGAAATGCTCGCACTCGTGCGGAACTCGCTCGTTTATGACATTGATTTGCTGTATGACTGGGGCGGATTCGCAACATACATTATGGCACAACTCTTGGCAGAAGATTCCAACAGTTTCTCTACCCTGATCAGTTCTTCTCTTGAAAGTGCAAAGAAGAAGATGGAGCAGACAATCGAGACTTTTGCGAATCCCGAACTGCCCGAAATTGAGTAATTCAGTTTTCAAAAAAATCAAATACCCGAACGAAAAGCTGTTCGGGTATCCCCTCGGTGATATGGCTTCACAGCAAAACGATACAGAGCCTCCTCAAAAGATATGGGATTGGCTTTTGAAACAGAAACGAGGGTATATATGAAAAAAATACTATCAATTTTACTTCTCACGGCAATACTTCTCTCGCTGGTTGTTGTGGCAACCTCGGCAGAAACGGTGACATTCGACAATGTCAAAAGCAATTTTTCGAGTGTGCCGAGTAATTATGAATTTCTGACCGAAGATGCCGGTAATTATGTGCGTGCAAAGTATATCAAGTCGAACATTGACCAAAATATGAAGGCAACGCACAGTGCGACAACCGACGAGCGTTATGTCGTGATCGATACCAAATGGCGGTTGCCGGCAATCGACAAAAGCTCCGATTATTTCGTTGAACTGCAATTGCATCAGATTAAGAACGGCAGTGCGGCACAAAGCTGGGTAAATCTGTTCCGAATTTTTATCAAAGACGGAACGCTCAGAGTGCAGTTGAAAGAGAAAATTGACACCTATTCCGAGTTAAGTACCGCCTGCAAGTTGAACTTTGATGCATGGAATGATGTGCGTGTGGTCATTGACCGTGAAAACGCAACGAGAAAAGTGTATGTCAACGGAATTTTGGCAACCTATTCTTCCTCGACAACATCCACGATGTCGGATTTCACGCTCCAAAAGGCGGAGTCCGGTTTTACAGTCGATGCGAACAAACTGATTTGTTTGAAACTCAATAAGCTCTCATTGGCTAATGTGAATCTGCAGGATAACGCATCGGAAACCGCAAGCGACAGTACGCCCTATGTAGACTTTAAGTTTGTACGTATGGAATCAAGCGATGATCCGAGCAGTTACAACATCAGTGCCGGTGCGCCGGTTTATTCGCTCGGCAGAGATGATACCGTCGGCGACTATATTCATGTCCCCTATGTTTCCGCTAACTATGACAAGGGTACACTTGCTTCGCACGATGCCGTAACCGCCGATTCCGGTAGATTTATCGTTATCGATAGCGAGTGGTACATTCCGGAAAATAACACATATTGGCGTACGCAGATGCAGTTCAAAACGATGACATCTGCTACCGGTACGGACCAAGCTTGGTCAAATTTCTTTGAAATCAGAACTTGTGACGGTGAGGTTTATTTAACTGATTATGCAACCGGAACATCTAAGTCGACGACACTGCAAGGTTTGTTCAATATCGGTGAATGGAACAACATCCGTGTGGTGATTGACCGTGTAAATTGCTCAAGAAAAGTTATCATCAATAACACGCTTTGCAAAAAGAGTGACGGTACATCCGATTTTATGCTTGAAAAAGGCATTGCGGTCGGGGCAAACTTTACCGTTAAGGCAAATCAGTTGGTCGTTGCAAAGATTATGAAGTACAATATTAGCTCCGCCAACAAACTTGAAACCACCGAATCGTCTACCACACCGTACATCAATTTCCGTCTGAACAGTTTTGAAACTGTCAATTACACCGAAGTTGTCGGTTATCAGGTGACCGATACAAACACGGAAACCGGAACATACGATGCTCGCTTGGTCGCAAAGTTCAATCTGCTCTACGGAAATACGCTTGCCGATTTCAACTCGGTCGGTTTCAAAGTCACTGCAACTTACGGCACGGACGGTGAAAAAAACTTTAAAGGAACGACAACCAATGTTTATTCGTCTGTTGCAGGTTATACCAACGGTGAAACGACTGTGTCGGCTTACACCGCCGAGGCACTGGGCGGAGATTATCTCTTTGTCCTGCCGATTCTGAATATTCCCACGAGCATCGGCACGGTTACAATTACCGTGACAACCTTCTGCACCACGTCGGCAGGGGAGATTCTCGGAAATGAACAGACCTTTACGATTGCCGACAACACGGCGTTGTCCTGAATAGGGGGAAAATGAGAATGAAAAGCTATATTGCTCCTGAAATCGAAGTTTTGATGCTTGACAGCCAAGACATCATCGCAACCTCCGGCTTGACAATGAAAGGCATTTTTGAATCGTTTGCCGGAGATGAAGATACCGTGTGGGATTGGAACGCCTGAAAAGGCTTACCGATAAAAACAAAAAACAACAAGAAAGGATTTACACCATGAAAAAACTATTCGCATTTTTACTCGCAACCGCAATGCTCCTCTCCATGCTCGCAGTAACCGCTTTTGCCGACATTGAAAATGTTGCAGACAGTTTTAAAGATGTTCCGACCGGTGTGGAATTCAAAGAAGATGCCACCGACGGAAAGTATGTCCGCATTCCCGCTATTCAGTCAACCATTGACAAGAATATGCTATACAAGAATTCGGCGATGAATGACGACTCCAAGCGTTACATCCTTATTGAAACCGCATGGCGTATTCCGGAAGTCGCAAAGAACGGCAGAAACATTGTAAATTTGCAATTTCGCACTGTTGATAATCCGGACGGTGCTAAAAGCTGGAGTGATTTCCTCGAAATCGAACTCCGCACCGGAAGAATTGTTCTTGAAAACGGACGCGTACGGACCGACATTTATATGACATTCGGCACATGGAATAAACTGTCGGTTGTGATCGACCGTGACACCGCAACTTGCAGAGTTTTTCTCAACGATACACTGATTACGGTGACCTCCGGTGAAGGTGAAACCGCAACCGTGAAGAAAGATTTCGCAATTCAGAATGCCACGGCAGGCTTTACAATCGGTGAAAATAAGCTGATTTGTTCCAAAGTTTTGAACTGGCTCTCCGCCGTTGAAGCAACAGACACAACCGAAGCACTCGGCAAAGAGCAGGTCAAGAGTGGCAACGATAAATTTGCAACCACCTATGACGCGACCTTTACCGACACGACTCCCTATGTTGACTTCAAACTGATCAAATGCGAAATGTCCACCGAAAGCCACACTCATACTTTTAGCACGACCTATGATAACGAAAGCGGACATGCGGATGCAACCAATCACTATCATTGGTGCACCGTGGAAGACTGCACTGTGACCGATGCAGGCGTAGCTCATACTTGGAATCTTGAACACGCAACCGAAACCGAAGACAAAAAATGCACCGTCTGCGGATATATCGCAGAGAACAAGACTGCTCATGTTCACCAAATGACCGAACACGCAGGCACCGATGCAACCTGCACCGAAGCCGGCACAATCACCTATTACGTATGCAGTGAGTGCGAACAGTGGTTTAAAGATCAAGCAGGAACCGAGAAGATCGATGACCATGCCAACGGCATCGTCATTGAAGCACTCGGACACGATCCGGAAGAAGGCGTCAACGCAAAAGAACCAACCGTCGATGAGGAAGGCTATACAGGCGACACCGTTTGCAAACGTTGCAACAAGACACTGAAACGCGGCAAGAAGATTGAAACCCTCGATCCCGAAGAAGTAAGCACCGCCGACAATGCAGAATCCGGAACAAAAGCACCCGAAACCACCGAAAACAAAACCGGCGATAAGGGATGCAAATCCGGCATTTCCGCAGGACTTCTCTGCACGGTTGCAATTCTCGGAACGGGCATCACCGTCCTCCGCAAGAGAAAGTAATTCGGAAACAGACAATTTCATAAAAGACAGCACATAACCGAAGGTCGGCAGGACATCCTGCCGATCTTTTGGTGTGACGGGTATATCAAAATCGATATATTTTTATTTTTTGCGAAAAAATATTGGTTTTGAACTTGACAAATCGCTTAATTTGTGGTACAATTTTATTAAAATGGGGCGGAAGGCGATTTGATACTTATATCGTGAAATTGTCTTGCAAAAATCCGCCGAAACGTTTCAACGGAGGTTTATTTTATGGAGAAAGACACAAAGGCAGGAGTTGAAAAACTCGTCGGTCTTTTTGATGCCGGAACGTTTTCCCAAATCGCCGAATTCGTCGGTAGGGAAGACGGGAAATTGTCCGGTACAATCTGCGGTTGCGGTGCTGTCGATGGCAGACCTGTCTGTGCGTTTGCACAGGTCGCCGATCGTGAAAAAGGTGCGTTCGACCTGACTGCCGCAAAGAAAATTCACGAACTTTACAAAATGGCTTTCAACTGCGGAATGCCGGTTGTCGGCGTTTTCGACAGCATCGGGGCTTATGTCACGGACGGTGCGGATGCAATGACGGCTTACGGAATGCTCTTGGCAGACATTGCAAAAGCATCCGGTTGCTTACCGCAAATTGCCTTGATTGACGGCGTTTGTGCAGGTATGTCCGCAGTTGCGGCTGCAATGTTTGACCTCACCGTGACAATCAAAGACAAATCCGAACTGTTTGTCGGTGCACCGTTCTTAACGGGCAACAAAGCCGACTCGGAAACTGCATCGGCTAACGGTCTGTCCTCGGTGACGGCAGTCGATGAAAAGGACGCTTATGCAAAAATCCGTGCGATTCTCGCTCTGCTCCCGCTCAACTGCAACACCCAACCGGACGAAATCGAATCCGACGATCCCAACCGTGACTGCAATTTCGAAGGACTCCCGACAAGAGATGCAATCAACGAAATTTGCGACAGAAACACCTTTATCGAAATCGGTGCGGAGTACGGAAAAGGTATGATTACGGGATTGGCAACACTCAGTGACTGCCCCTGCGGAGTCATTGCGAACGACGCAACCGTGAACGGCGGTCAGATTACCGCCTGCGGTGCGAGAAAAGTGGCAAAACTCATCTCGCTTTGCAACTGCTACGGTCTGCCGATCTTCACCGTTGTCGACAGTGAGGGCGTCGCCGTCAGTGCCGAAGAAGAAAAAGCACCGCTCTCTGCCGAACTCGGCAAATTGGCAATGGTTTATGCCTCCGCCGACTGCCCGAAAATCACGGCAATTATCGGCAAGGCTTACGGCTCGGCATTTACGCTCATGGGATCGAAAGCTTTGGGGGCGGACCTCGTGTACGCAACTGAAAATGCAGAAATCAGCGTTATGAATCCGGAATCTGCGGTCGCATTCCTCTGGAACGGTAAAATCGACGAAAACACAAGTCGTGATGACCTTGTCAAAAAGTGGAAAGAAACCGAAGCAAATCCCAAAAAGATCGCCGAGAGCGGTGCGATTGACGGTATCGTCCCTGCAACTTGCCTGCGTAGATCCCTTTGTGGTTCGGTCAATCTCCTGACCTGCAAAAAGGATGAACTGAAACGCAAGCATTGCAACCTGCCTCTGTGATTGGAGGACCTGTATGTTTTATCCGAATATAGTGGCTCTCGCAAACACTGCGGAGTCGATGAAAGACCAAATCGGTGAGACGTTCGGCGAACGTGCAAGCGTTGCAATCAGCGTTACCCTGCTCGGAATGATTGCGATTTTTGCGGTACTTTCCATTCTCTGGGGCGTTATTGAACTGTTGCACTTGCTCCTGAACCGTGGCAACAAAACCGAAACGCCGACCGAAAAAGCGGTCGAAACACCGAAACCGATAGCGACTTCCGCAAAAACGGTCGCTCCGAAAAAGCCGACGGCAACACCGAAAAACGACGATGCCTTGATAGCGGTCATTACCGCCGCCGTAGCATCCGCCATGGCAGAGGAAGGGTACACGGGAGGCTTC
The DNA here is from genome assembly GCA_963627065.1 of bacterium. Classification (GTDB taxonomy): domain Bacteria; phylum Bacillota; class Clostridia; order Oscillospirales; family CAG-272; genus UMGS1865. Next base: position 31,749 of record CAVGAA010000005.1, read on the forward strand.
CGTGTGGTGTCCTTCCGCAGAACGCCCATCCGCAAAAAAAGAAACTGAAAGGATTTGAATATTATGAAAACTTATCGCATTACCGTCAACGGCGTTTCCTATGACGTCACGGTTGAAGAAACAAACGGCACAAATATTCCTGCACAACCCGTACAAACCGCAACGCCCGCACCTGCTCCGGCACAGCCGACACCCGCACCCGTTGCAACACCTGCACCTGCTCCCGCAAAACCTGCCGAACCTGCATCCGCTCCGGTCGCTACCGGTGCAAATGTCATCAAAGCCCCGATGCCCGGGACTATTGTAAAAGTCAACGTCAAAGCAGGCGACAGTGTCAAACGTGGTGACGTGCTTTGCGTTCTCGAAGCCATGAAAATGGAAAATGAAATTATGGCACCTGCGGACGGAACCGTCGCCGGTGTGAACGTTTCGGCAGGGGAATCCGTCAAGACCGATGCGGTTCTGCTCTCGCTGAACTGATGCAAATGCAATCCGAATTTTACGAAAGGATTGATTGCACATGAATTTACTGGACAGTATTTCAAAATTTTTGGAATCGACCGGTTTTGCACTGCTCGGCAGTGAGGGCGGTATTGCCACCCTGCAAACAATTGTCATGCTGGTCATTGCCTGCGTACTGGTCTATCTGGCAATCGTAAAGGGCTTTGAACCTTTGCTTCTCCTGCCGATTGCGGTCGGTATGCTCCTCACCAACCTCCCCGGCGGAGGAATGTTCCATGCGGAATATTTCCTGACATCCGCCCCCGTCGATTATGCAACGGTTTTGCAAAACGGCGGTCTGCTCGATATGCTCTACTTGGGTGTCAAACTCGGCATTTATCCCTGCCTGATTTTCATCGGAATCGGTGCGATGACCGACTTTACGCCCCTCATTTCCAACCCGAAAAGCCTGCTCATGGGGGCAGGGGCTCAACTCGGTGTCTTCGTGGCATTCGCAGGGGCTTTGCTCACGGGTATGTTCACCTACGGTGAGGCCGCCTCAATCGGTATCATCGGCGGTGCGGACGGACCTACGGCAATCCTCGTGACCAAGATTTTAGCACCGCAACGTCTGGGAGCAATCGCCATTGCGGCATACTCCTATATGGCACTCATTCCGCTGATTCAACCCCCGATTATGAAACTCGTGACGACACCTGCGGAACGCAAAATCCGTATGACCGCACTCCGTCCGGTTTCAAAGGTTGAAAAATTGGTTTTCCCGATCGCCGTTACAACGGTGGTAGGTTTGATAGTCCCCGATGCTCTGGCTCTTGTCGGATGTCTTATGTTCGGTAACCTGCTCAACGTCTGCGGTGTGACCGACCGTCTTTCCAAAACCGTGCAGAACGGACTGATGAATGCGGTTACCGTCTTCCTCGGTGTGTCTGTCGGTGCAACGGCTACGGCATCGAATTTCCTCAGCCCGCAAACGCTCCTGATTATTGCTCTGGGACTTGTCGCTTTCGGTGTTTCGACACTCGGCGGACTGCTCACGGCGAAGATTATGAACAAACTCTCTGGCGGAAAAATCAATCCGTTAATCGGTTCTGCCGGCGTTTCCGCAGTGCCTATGGCGGCACGTGTATCGCAAAAAGTCGGACAGGCGGAAGATCCCGGAAACTTCCTTCTGATGCACGCAATGGGACCGAATGTGGCAGGCGTTATCGGTTCTGCGGTTGCGGCAGGCGTTCTGCTTTCCTGCTTCCGTTAATGAAAGGATGAATGAAAATGGCACAAGTCAAAATTACCGAGACTGTCCTGCGTGATTCGCACCAGTCTTTGATTGCAACCAGAATGACAACCGAAGAAATGCTCCCGATCCTCGAAACGATGGACGGCATCGGCTATCATTCACTCGAAGCATGGGGCGGTGCGACCTTCGATGCCTGCATGCGTTTTCTCAACGAAGATCCTTGGGACAGACTCCGCAAGATTCGTGACAAAGTCAAAAATACAAAATTGCAGATGCTCTTCCGTGGACAGAATATTTTGGGTTACCGTCATTATTCGGACGATGTCGTCGAATATTTCGTGCAGAAATCGATTGCAAACGGTATCGATATTCTCCGTATTTTCGATGCACTGAACGATCCCCGTAACCTGAAAACCGCAATCGATGCGACCAAAAAGGAAGGGGGACACGTCCAAGCGGCAATCTCCTATACCACAGGTCCGGTTTACACCCCCGAATATTACGTCGGTTACGCAAAGCAACTCGAAGAAATGGGTGCGGATTCCATTTGCATCAAGGATATGGCAGGTCTGCTAAAACCCTATGACGCTTACGACCTTGTCAAAGCCCTCAAAGAATCGGTTAAAATTCCGATTCAACTCCATACGCATTACACATCCGGACTGGCTTCCATGACATTGCTCAAAGCGGTTGAAGCAGGTGTTGACATCATCGACACCGCAATTTCACCTATGGCAATGGGAACGTCGCAACCGGCAACAGAGGCTCTTGTGGCGGCACTTGCGGGAACGCCCTACGATACGGGCATCGACCTCTCCAAACTCGATAAAGTCACAAAATATTTTACGCCTCTGCGTGAAAAATATCTCGCAAACGGACTGCTCAACCCGAAAGCTCTGAAAGTCGACGTCAACGCACTGCTTTATCAAGTCCCGGGCGGAATGCTCTCCAACCTAATGAGCCAGTTGGCACAGGCAGGCAAATCCGACAAACTGACCGAGGTCCTTGAAGAAGTGCCGAGAGTCAGAGCCGATGTCGGTTATCCTCCGCTTGTCACGCCGTCCTCGCAGATTGTCGGTACGCAGGCAGTTTTCAACGTCATTATGGGCGAACGCTATAAGACCTGCACGAAGGAATTCAAAGGCATTGTGCGTGGCGAATACGGCAAAACTCCGCTTCCAATCGCACCCGAATTCGTCAAAAAGATTATCGGCGACGAGGAGCAGATTACCTGCCGTCCTGCCGACCGCCTGAAACCCGAGTTGGACGACCTGCGTAAAGAGGTTGCACCCTACGCCGAGCAGGAAGAAGACGTGCTGTCCTATGCACTTTTCCCCGAAGTCGCCAAGAAATTCTTCGAGTACAGAAAAGCGAAAAAATACGGACTGGATGCCGATCACGCGGATGCGAAAAACGGTGTACATCCGCTGTAAAACTTAAACATTCAAAAAAGCACTGATTCATTCGGTGCTTTTTGATTTGGCAGTCTTTGCCGTCGTAACTTTTTCCGCTTGCAGTTTCTCGGAACGTGATATTTGCAATGCCGGTAGCCACGAATTCGGCGGAACGATTACATATTACTTGAAATAGTAAAAATCCCCCTTGCCACAAGTTGTGGCAGGGGGATCTGTCTATTATTGAGGGGACATTCACAGTTTGACTTCCGTCCACGGATGTTCAGCCGCTTTTCTTGCCGCCGACATCACACCGATAACGGTCACCGTTTCTTCGGATCTCACCGGCACGTCACCGCCACGGAACATTGCAAGAATTGCCGCAATCAACCGTTTGAAATAGTCATTTCCGATAACCGTATAGGGAAGACGTTTCGAATCATCGGTACTTTCGGGCGAGAAAGCGAAACTCGGGGAAGATTTTGCATTGTACATACAAAGATTTGCCAGTCTGCCGTCACGGTATTTCATACAAAGTACCGTATTTTTGCTTCCGCTGAGAGCCATAACCGATTCCACATCCGCACCCATGAGCCGAACGGCGATTTCCACGAAGTGAATGAGATAAATGTCAAGCCGACCTGCACCGCTCACGGTTACGGTTTTGAGCGGTTCGTTCCAATTCCGCAGTTCATCCGCAAAACGCAGTGCAGACGAGGAGAACAGTTTAACGCCGTATTGCTTTGCAATGGCAAAAATCTCTTTCGCCGTTTCGGCGTCGGGGGCAAAGGTTTTGTCCATATAGCAGGGCTTTCCGCAGGGGAAGACCTGTTTCGCATAATCCAGATGCCTTTCGGGATTGTCGGGCGAGAGAATGACGAGATAGTCGGATTTTTCGCAAATTTCCGCAATGCTGTTGCAACGGACAGCACCGAACTTTTCGCACCATTCATCTGTCGTGACACCGTCAACGGGGGATTTTTCCACCTCTGCCCATGCATAAGCGACTGTGAATTCGGGATCGATTTCGGCAATCCAAGCAGGGTAATTGTTGGCGTGCCACTCACTGAGATAATAATCGATAAAACCGATTTTTTTCATTGCGATACCTCAGAACGAAATTTCTTTCTTCTGTTCGGCGGAATCGTAAAGTGCTTGCAGGAGTTTCGCACTTTCGAGAATGTTGTCGACATAGGTCTTTGTCTTTTCACCGGATTCAACGGCACGCAGGAAAGCCTCGTCCTCTTTTTGATACATATCTGGAATTTTGTAAATCGGCTGTTTCTTCATCAACGTGCCGTCCTCGACCGTCCACCACTCAAAATCTTTGCCGTAGTGCAGTCTGATACCGCCCTTGTCGCCGAGGAAGTCAACGAACATATCATTCTCGCCGATATTTTGAGCCCACGCACCGTTGAAAGAAATGCTTGCTTTGTCTGTGCGGATGTAACCGGTTACAAAATCATCGACATCATTGACACCGTTCAGATCTTTCGTATCCTCAGCCCACATGGATGTGTAGACATAATCGTTCATTTTCTTTGCCATTTCGGAGTAGGTGTCGCAAGTGACGGTTTTCAGCTTTGCACCGCCCAAAATATACAGAATCAGGTCAAGGAAATGAATGCCCCAGTCAATGAGAACACCACCGCCGGACTGCTCTTTGGTTGTGAAAGCACCACCGAGTCCGGGGATTGAACGGTAACTGCGGAAAGAGCAGTAAACGTGATAAATATTGCCGAGTTTGCCGGATGCGTTGAGGGCTTCAATCATCTCGACCGATTTCTGATAACGGTTGCAGACGCCGATATTGAGCAGTTTGTTCTGCTTTTTTGCTTCATTTGCCATTTCGCAGGAGAGTGCGTAATCGGTTGTAATCGGTTTTTCGCAGAAGACGTGCTTACCTGCACGGAGTGCGTCCATTGTGACTTGGTGGTGAGCGGCGTTCGGAGTCAATACCCAAACGGCTTCGACCTCGGGATCGGAGAGAGCAACATTGTAATCGGTGATAGCCTGTTCGCAACCGAAATCACGGACGGCTTTGTCTGCTTTTTCTTTGATCAGGTCGCAGGCATACTTGATGCGGACATTGTCCATTTTGGAAAATGCGGGGAAATGTGCATTGTTAGCAATCCGACCGCAACCGACAACGGCAATACAGTGTTTCATAAAAATTAACCTCTTTGAAAAATAGATTTTAACAGTAATATAAGTGATACAGTTATTATACCACCAAATATCCGAAAATGCAACAGGAAATTACAATTTTTTCCGATGAATATTCAGGAAATATTTCGAAAAGAGAAATCGGCAACAATCGGTTTGTGGTCGCTTGCGACCGATGTCATTTTTTCGGTTTCACGGATAACCTTTTTGACGGCGAGTTCTTCCGTATCGTAAAGAATGTGGTCGACGTAACTTCCGGCGGATGCATCCAAAACATCCGAAAAACCGCTTTTTTCGAGCAGTGTGTCATAAGGCGTACTGCCGGATTTGCAATTCAGGTCTCCCATAAGAATTGTCGGAACATCGTATTTCTGTTTGAGTGTTTCCAGCAATTCAAGTGTTTTGTTAACTTGATTCAACCGCCAAGTGTCGCCCTGCTCATCCGTTTCGGAGGCATAATGCGTACCGAGAACCGTAAAGCGTTTGCCGGTTTCCTTTACCTCAAACACACCCCACATGACGATCCGTCTGTTTGTGGTGTCCTCGTCTTTTGATGCAATATCGGTATATCCGCCGTCTATCAGGCGTAACCTGTCGGAATTGTAAACCAGTGTCGTACGGTTGGAAACGCCGTCCGTTCTGTCGATTGCGACATACTCGTAACAGTCATCCAAAAGTGACGGCAACTGTTTTCGCCAGTTGTCGAAAAATTCGCAAAGGCAAATCACATCCGGCTTGTAACCGTTCACGATTCCGGCAACGATTTCTTTTCGGATTTCCACCTGCGAGGGAATTGTTCCACCCGAACCCCAACCGGAAAATTCGACCAGAATATTATATTCCATGAGGCGAATATCACCGTCACATTCTGAAAAATCGCTTTCCGACAAAAGTGACACTTTTTGATACATTTCGTCAATGATACCGTTTTTTGTGTTTAGTGCATAAGATGCAAATGCCTCAATCGCCTTTTGCGTTGAGTAGGGATAAGCACCGGCTATAATGATTTTGCTTTCATCCGTCGTAAGTGCATATTCCAAAAGGTTCAATGCAAGCGAATCGTAAACAGCTTTGCAACGGTTGGTTTGCCCGACCAATATTTCGCAGGACTGTTCAGCCGTCTTGTCCGAACCGGTTTCCAATACATACCCCGTCAGCGAACCGATTGAATTCTGCAACAACTCGGCGTTTTCTTCACCGACGGAATCATCTGCGGAGTAGACAATTTTGTAATCTTTTACGGAAATGCCGTTTAGCGTAATATCGGGCAATTTATAGGAAAGGGATTGATACAGATAATTGCTCTCCCAGTTGAGTTCCGCACGTCGACCTATCTTTTCAATATTGCCGTCCAGCATCCGAATGAGTTTTTTCACACCTTTGACGGCGGTTTCGTCGTCATGTGCGGCAACAACGATATTTTCATTCTGCACACAAATGTTGTAATCTTTGTATCGCAGGTCTTCCAAAACCGTTTTCGATGCTGAGCGACTGCATTTCCCAATCAGTATTTCAAGTCCGCCGTCCGCAGGATCGCCCTCGCCGTAGTCTGCGGTCATACGGAATACGACACCGGTCGCATTGTTCAAAGCATCAAGAAGGCTGTTGACTGCCGTGTATAATTCATCTGCCGAATTTTTAGGTAAAACGACCGTATAATTAGCCCGATACCCGTCCGACAAAAGCAGACGGGTATCACCCTGAGAGTCAACGGTTTCAATGCCGGAGTCGGTATTTGTTTCCGTTGAATTGCTTCCTCTGTCACCGGAATTTTTGCTTTTGCAGGCGACAGAGGCAAATCCGACGGTCAAAAGGAGGAGTAATATTGCAATCAACCGTCGGATTGTTCTCTTTTTCATAAATTTCGTGCCTCCGAGGTCAGTCGTAGAAGAAGAAATCGTCAAGAGATCCCGCAACCGATGCCATTTGGGTTTCAAAATTGCTTTCTACATAGGATATCCAGTTTTGGTTCTTCTTGAAGAGAGCATTGCGGAACATCGAGGCAGGCTCTCCGCCGTTATTGAATAGCATATAAGAAAGAATACCGAATTCGGTACAAGCACCGGCACGAATGATGTCAAACATTCTCGAAGAATTCGGATCTTTTGCAAAGCGGTACTTCATAACCTTTTGGAACACTTCGGGCGTTACGTAAAGATTTCCGGCATAGGCAAGCGTTTCCATGCCTGCCGCAGACACGGTGGAATTCTCAACGTCGACCGGAATATAATACTGTGCGTAGGGCGTTCCGAGGAGCGTGCGGTAAGGATCGTCCTCGTCATATTTCGGGAAGGGGAGAATGCCGACATCCTGCGTATCTTCAATGATGCTTGGCAGTTGGTTGACACTCAATACACCGAAGACACTGCGATTTTCCTTGAAAATATTGTTGTTGGCACCTGCATTGTCACCATAGGTAATCAGGTGATCGTCGTGAACGGCACGGTAAACCTTTTCATAGAGTTCCAGTGTCTTTTGAGATTTGATATCGGAAGATGCCGTAAGATGTCCGTCTTCGATTTCAAATTCCTTTTGTCCCGAACAAATGTAGAAACTGTCGATCATGTTTCCGTTGACGCAACTGACACCGTAGGTTGCCTGCTCCGACCAGTTGCCGTTCGAATCGGGTGAAGAGATGTCCGCACAGACTTCAAGGAGTCTGTCGAGTGTCCATTCATCGTTATCGACCAGTGCATACAACTGTTCTTCACTGATGTTGTAAGCCGAAAGCAAGTCGCCGTGGAAGGTCATAATCTGCATATTGTAAAGCAGGTTGACGGAAATATCTCCCGACATAAAGTAGGCTTTGTCATTGATTGCAACCGAATCGTAAATAAAGCTTGCCCACCACGTTTTGTCAAAATCGAGATAATTCAGGGTGTTGAGGTCATAGAGAAGTCCTCTGATCATAAGCGGAACGGGAATCATACTGTAAGAGCCGATGAGATCGAATGCATGCAGATTTGCATTGACCGATTGTGCGACGTAGTCGACATAATCAAGACGGTTACTGTATTGTCCGGCTCTCGTTTCGATTTTCAGCGTAACGCCGAGATATTCTTCCGTAAAAAGATCACGGCTCAGAAGTGCGGAGTTGACACTGTCGCCTTGCTCACCGTCGGCATTGCCGAATTCATCGGTGGTGGCATTGAAAGTCAGAATTGTGTAATCCTTGTCGTAGTTCAACTTTTCCGGAACGGTAAAATCATCCGATGAATCGTCCGTATCGGTTTCAGCCACGGTGTCTGTTTTCCTTGTGGTCGATTCCGTTTCATTGTCCGGCGTGTTGCCTTTCTTTCCGCAAGACGTTGCAACTACGCAGAAAGCGAGCATCAGACAAGCCAAAAACAAGCAAAGTATTTTTTTCATAGATTTTTCCTTTCTCCCCGACCGAAAGTGCGATCGGGGAATCAATTTTCAGAGGGTATCAATAAAAGTTCGTCCAATCCTGATTGGGTGTCTGCGGTGCTTCCGTAACAACTTCCGCGACGGTGGTTTCGGCGTCCGTCTTCTGTTCGGCGGTATCGGTTACACGGGTTGATTCTTTGGTATTTTTTTCATCATTGGTTTTATCACCGCAGGAAGCAAGCATACAAACGCAAAGTGCGAAAACCAGAACGAATAAAACAAATTTACGCATTTTATGTTCCTCTCAATCTTATTTTGTCCATGTATCGGCAAGTTTTTTCAGGTAAGCCAACTGTTCACGGGTGTAAAGGGAATAGGAATTTCTCTCGAAACCGGTTGTGCCTAATTCTTTTCCGATTCTGAAACAATAGGTTTGGGATTTGATCAGTACTCGGTCGGCATAAGCGATTTCGACAACATTTTTTACGGAACGACTGTTGTTTTCTGCCGAGTAAATACCTGCATATTCAACTGTTGAACCGTCCGACATGGTTACAACGAGATAGGGGAGTGCGGAATAGACCTTTTCGCAATCCTCAATGCCTTCCAAAATGCCCTCAAATGTTTCTGCCTTGTCCGATTCGCATTTTGTAAAGGGGATGTTTGCGGTGGTCAGTGTTTTGGGGGTAACGCCTGCCGACAGCAGATCGTCCGTTAAGAGTGAGGTCTCCACGATAACGATTCCGACTTTTGAAATGATTGACGAGTAAGTTTCGTAATCTGTGATCGATGCTTGGAATTTCATGGCGGTTGTACCCGAGAGACGGACACTTGCACCGTCACGCATTTTGACTTTCGGGCTGACGGCATCGAACTTCACGGTTTCCGTTCCGGTTACGGTATAGACAGTCCCGGGAGCATAAAGTTTGTTGTCCGAACGATTTTTCCAAGCACAGAAAGACGCTTCTGCAATGGTAGCGGGAACAGTCACCTTTCCTTCGGCATTTTTGTCAAAACTTGCGACAGCGGTTTCGCCGATGTAAAAGACGGTGTCGGCGGTTTCGTCAATATCGCCCTCGGCAAATTTCGAACCGAGAACACCCGTGCCCGTGGGAGGAACGTCGTTCTGCTTCGATTTGTTCCATGCGAATCTTGCATACTTACCGGTCGACGATGCACTGTCATCGTAAGCATCCTGAACGAGAACGTCGAAAAGGAATGTTTCGACATCTGCAATCGGGAAATAACCTTCTACTCTATAAGTACCGTCGGTTGCTCTTGTGTCGGACGAAGTGTAGGTCGTTGTCGTCGTTCCGAGGGCGACGGTTGCGTTTTCAACCGTTTTCAGGTTTAGCGTTGCGGTATTTTTGAGTGTCCCTTCATCATTGAGTATAATGAAAAATGCATCGCCACACCAGTTCGTGAAAGTAGAAATCGTTGTATCGTTGATTTCAATGAAGTAATAGATGCGTTTCACACCCTCGACTTCTTTCCACATTCCTTTGAAACGTGCCGAATAACCCTCATTCGGTGTATTGAGTGAAGATTGCAGTGCCGTCCATTCAACCGTATCCCACTCTTCGCCGGTTGTCACGGAGGCATCGAGCGTAATATCGCTCTTGGAGTACTTGAAAGTGTAGGTTGCAGGTTCTGCTTCGTCCGCCAAAACATTTATCATGCCCGACGATGTCAACAGAACGAAAAGTGCCAGCATACAGATAACGGCTGAAAATAATTTTCTTTTCATATTTGTATCTCCTGTTCGTATTAAAGTCCGGCGATAGTCAGGTTGTCTTCCATACCCTGCTCGCCGTTTGAAAGCTTTTCTTGGGATGTGCGGATGATGTCATCTGTTGATAATGTGATTTGTTCGATTTTCGGAGCAAAATATTCTTTTTTCATTGCTTTAACCTCCAATTTTAATATCACAGTAAATCGGCGTATGATCCGATGCCTGCTCGGTGTAATCTGTAAGATAGCGGACAAAAGTTTCTGTATTGCAACCGCTTGTTGCAATGTGGTCGATCATCCATGTGAGCATACCGCTTTTTCCGTTTGCGGATTCGTCCGCATCTGACAGCCCGTTGCTTGACAGCAGACTTTGATAAGCCTCGTTGTCGTATGTCGTGTTGAAATCTCCGCCGACAATGACGGGAAGCCTTGCATAGTCTTTTTTTGCCAACACATTCTGAATGATTGTTGCCATATTTGCCGATTGCGTGTTGATGAGTGTCTGCGGTTGTCCGGAACTCCAATGCGTTGCAAACACAACAATCCGGATGCCTTTTGAAATGTCTTCAAGGACCGCCCACGAAACGACACGTTTGTTTTGGGATGTTTCAAAGGCGATTTCCTCGCCGAGTTTCTCCGAACCCGAGTCGACACAGCGGAATTTTTCGGTATTGTACACGATCGGCGTGCGGTTTACCGTTTTGCCATTTTCGATGCGGTCTTCCACAAACGCATAACGGTTTCCGAGCAGGTCGGAAAGGTTTACCGTATCACTGTAAGAAACGGTCACGCCTGCCCATTCATCGTGGCGTTCGCAAAGGACCAAAACATCGGGGGAGACGGCATTGACGGCTTTTACGACATTCTGTGAGCGAACCGAAATGCCGAGATTCAGGTATTTTTCCGCACCCCAACCGGATTTTTGATGCAGAATATTATACTGCATGACGCGATAGGAAACGGGTGTGCTCAAGATTCCGTTCCCCCCGAGATAAAATTTTGCAGAATTGCTTTCTGTGCTTCGGTGTAAGTGACAGATGTATCATCCAAAGCCTTTTGAGCGACGTAGGCGACCGATCTTGCACAGTCGGCACTGTAACCGCCGTAGAGGGTATATTCCGTGCCGTCCGCCAATTTAACGGTTGCGTAGCCGACTGCGGAATATTGCCGTGTGAAGTTTTTGATATTGAAGAGCGTTCCGATAAAGAGACCATCCGAACCGTCAATCCATTCGTTATCTATATTGACAATGTCGTAGTAGTGCGTTCCGGCAACAAGACCGGCGGATGCAAGGTTTTCTTTGGTCAGTTCCGTGATACCCTTGTTCGTGAGGCTTTCGGTCGGGAGCAGAATTGTTCCGGTTGTAACGGTAGCCCCCGATTTCGTCAGCGTATTGATTGCGTCTGCGTCAACGGTTGTACGGAAACGGATTCCGGATTTGTTCGGCGTATCGGTGTCAATTCTGACAGATGCACCTTCTTCGGTCTTTACGGAGAACACGGGGATGTCGGAAATAAGTCCAATTCCGTTTGCTGAATCGTCACCGCTTGTTGTGTTTTTCCATGCGTATCGGTTCCAGCACGTGCCGGATGTGTCACTTGCGGAAGTACCCGTAAAGTCATGTACAAATGCCTCCATAAAAACAGTTTCGGAGCAGTTGGATGCGTCTTTGAATGTGTACTTTACCTCAACTGTATAGCCGGCTCCGTCGGCACGGTGATCATCTACCGCATATTGAATCCGATCATCGGATTTGTCCTGACCGAGATATCTTGCCTGTGTTGCTGTTTCATTCTTGCCGTTTATATCTTCATCGACAGCAACCTTAAAATAATCGTAAGGCCAACCGGATTGTCCGAAAGAATTCGTTTTATCGTTCGTTTCAATTAAGAAATAGAGGTAGGCATTTGCTCCGTCATTCTGCCAAAGCACTTTCATCTTTGCCTGAAAATCGGCTTGTCCTGCGTATTTGCCGGTCACAGTTTTGTTAAAGAGAGAAGACCATTCAACGGCGTTCCACGCTTCATTGTCGGATGCGACACCGTCGAGCGTTATGGGACTGAGTGTCCGATAAATGTAATAACGACCTAAAATATCCTCTCCCGTAAGCACTTTGCCGTTGCTTACAACGTTTGCACTGTCAAGAATACCGGTACCGGTCGGAGCAAAGCTGTTTTGTTTTGCTCCGTGCCAAGCATATCTTGCATACTTACCGTACTCCGATGCACTGTCGTCGTAAGCATCCTGAACGAGAACGTCGAAAAGGAATGTTTCGACATCTGCAATCGGGAAATAACCTTCTACTCTATAAGTACCGTCGGTTGCTCTTGTGTCGGACGAAGTGTAGGTCGTTGTCGTCGTTCCGAGGGCGACGGTTGCGTTTTCAACCGTTTTCAGGTTTAGCGTTGCGGTATTTTTGAGTGTCCCTTCATCATTGAGTATAATGAAAAATGCATCGCCACACCAGTTCGTGAAAGTAGAAATCGTTGTATCGTTGATTTCAATGAAGTAATAGATGCGTTTCACACCCTCGACTTCTTTCCACATTCCTTTGAAACGTGCCGAATAACCCTCATTCGGTGTATTGAGTGAAGATTGCAGTGCCGTCCATTCAACCGTATCCCACTCTTCGCCGGTCGTTACCGCACCGTCAAGCGTGAAATCCGCCGTGGATTTTTTGAATGTGTAGGGTGTGTCCTCTGCCGAAACCGTGACAAAGGTGAGCGATGTCAGAACGGACAGAAGGACGAGAGTCAGTGCTAATGCAAAACATTTTCTTTTCATGGTAAACTTAACTCCTTTTTTAAATATTTTTATTAGTACATTATTGATGCGAGTTGACCGTCACCGCTTGGCGTCCTCCTCTCAATTTTGCCACGTAAATTCGGCAAACGTCACTCGTTTCTTTTGCTTTTTTGAACTTTGACAATGTTTTGTCAAAACATCCAAAATTACTTTCTTGAAATTCTACATCAATTATACATCATTCACAGTATAAATAAAACCCATATTTTTGTGATAAAAGATACTATTTTTTTTTTTTTTTGCATAAAACAATAAAAAACGGCGAAAAGATACGAATTTTTCTTGATTTTTCGCAAAGAGTATGCTATAATTATACCGAAGAAATCGCAGGAGGAAAAAACGTCATGGAACCGGTATACCATTTTAACCGTCAGAATTTTCTGCATCCGTACGAATTCGGCGAGGTTCGCATATTCCAGATAGGTCGTGCGTTCTGCCACCGCACATCGGTTGTCAACACGCATATTCAGGGAGGTTTGTTTGAACTTACCATTGTAACGGGCGGTAGGGGAATCGTTACAATCAACGGTACACCCGTTCCGGTTGAGAAAAACGATATTCATCTTGCCCTCCCGCATGATGCACACAAAATCGAATCCGACAAGAATGATCCGCTCAAATTTGATTTTATAGCCTTTCACACCGACAATCCGACATTCAGAAAGGAACTGTTGAATATCGAGCGGGACTATCGACCGGCGGGCAAACGCATCATACACGACGAGCGGATTCCGACGCTTATCGGCTACGCAATCGACGAATTCAGCACCGAAAAAATATATTCTCAAGAACTGCTCTCCGCCCTTTTTTACGAATTGTTGGTTTATCTCGTTCGGGATTTTCAGAATATCACTCCGGAAAATACGACAAAACAAATCCGCAACGCCGATACGCTCTGTATGCAGATTATGACATACATTGATAACCACATTTTTACAATGAAAAATTTGGAAGAAATTGCTCCGGCAATGGGGTATTGTTACAGTTATCTTTCCTCACTTTTCAAAAAGACGACCACAATGACTATGTTGCGGTATTTTCAGGACAAGAAACTCGATGTGGCAAAAATACTTGTTCTGGAAGGCGAATACAAAATTCTCGAAATTTCCGAAAAACTGAACTATTCGACACCGTACGCATTCAGCAATGCATTTTCGGCAAAATACGGCTGTTCTCCGAGGGCGTACCGAAAAAAATACGGAACGAAAAAAGAATCTTGATATGGCAACAGCCCCCGAAAGTTTGAAGGCTTTCGGGGGCTGTTATTCGGTTATGGCTAACTTTCTGAGAGGTGTCAGTCTTCGACTCGTTCGCCGAGAATATTGCGGTATTTTTGATAGAAGGACTCGAAATATCCGCCGTCCAGAGCCTCACGGATTTTTGCCGTGAGTTCGTTGTAAAAGTAGAGATTGTGCAGGACCGCCAGATGCATACCGACCGATTCTTTCGCACGGAGCAGGTGACGGATGTAGGAACGGGTGTAATTTTGGCAGGCGGGGCAACCGCAGGTAGAGTCAATCGGGCGACCGTCACGGGCATATTTTTCGTTGAAGAGGTTGATTTTTCCGTGCCACGTGAAAAGGTTTCCGTGCCGTGCATTCCGCCCCGGCATGACGCAGTCGAAGAAATCGACACCGAGATGCACCGCTTCGAGAATGTTGCATGGGGTTCCGACTCCCATGAGATAACGGGGCTTGTCGATCGGCATATAAGGCTCAACCGCATCGATAATGCGGTACATTTCCTCGGTTTCCTCACCGACAGCAAGACCGCCGATTGCATAGCCGTTGCAATCGAGTTCCGCTATCTGTTGCATATGGCGAATTCGCAAATCGGCATAAGTTCCGCCCTGATTGATACCGAAAAGCATCTGATTCTTGTTGATTGTCGAATCCATTGAATTCAGACGTGCAAGTTCGGCTTTGCAACGAACAAGCCAACGGTAGGTCCTTGCGATACTGTCCTCGACATACTTGTAAGGGGACGGGTTTTCAATGCATTCGTCAAATGCCATTGCAATGGTCGATGCCAAGTGCGATTGAATCTGCATACTTTCCTCAGGCCCCATAAAAATGCGTTTGCCGTCAATATGTGACTGAAAATAAACGCCTTCTTCCTTGATTTTCCGCAGACGAGCGAGCGAGAAGACCTGAAATCCTCCGCTGTCCGTGAGAATCGGTTTGTCCCAGTTCATAAAGCGGTGCAGACCGCCCATATCGTAAATGAGATCGTCTCCCGGGCGGACGTGCAGGTGGTAGGTGTTGGAAAGCTCGACCTGACAGCCGATTTTCCGCAATTCCATTGTGTCGACACCGCCTTTGATAGCGGCACAAGTCCCGACATTCATGAAAACGGGTGTCTGAATGTCCCCGTGAACCGTGTGGAGGACACCCCGTCTGGCTCTTCCTTCTTTTTTGAAGAGTTCAAATTCTTTGGTTGGCATAATAAAATCCTTTCTTGCTCGCAGAAAAACAGTCTGTGGCATGGAAAAATGACGGAATAAAAATAAAAATAGTAGATTGTGTTTGATCAGGCTGTGACAAGTCCGATAATCCAAAGGACAAAGCAGACCGCCACGGCAGGCGAGGCACAGGAAAATACGGTTAATTTTGCGGTTTCGGAAATCGGCGGAATTTTGTCAATACCGGAGTTTTCTTTTCTTGCATACAGGTGGAACAGTTTCCGACTTTCTCCCATTGTGAATGCGGAAAAGAGCAGCAGCAGGACAACCAGACAGAAAATGAAAAGCTCACTGCTTCCGGCATTGACGTAAAACGCCGAAAGGTACGGTTGCCCGAAAAGGCAGAAAAGATTGTACACGAGATGCAGGAGCATCGGGGCTAAAATCGTCCGTGTCGCATACATTGAACAGCAAAGCAGAAATCCCAGCCACAGATAGACGGGGAACAGTCCCCACGAAAAATGGAGCATTGCGAAAAACAGCGTACTGACGATAATGGCGGTTCGGTTGCCGACCGATTCGTACTCGGCACAGAGGAGCGAGCGAAAAACAAGTTCTTCACAGAATGCAGGCAGAATGCCGAACGCCAGAACGAGGTAAACCGTTTCCCACGCCCGACCGCCTGTGCGTGCCAAAAAGGTGTTGTAAAGGGTAAAATTACCGGTCAGGGACGAAATTCCGCCGGTTAAGATACTGAGGAGCAAACTACCGCTGATCATCATTACGAGCAGGCAACCGAGATACCGGATGTCTTTCGGTTTCAAATTTCGGAATTTGATGCGTTCGGGCAGTTTTTCGTCACGCAGGCGAATATAAATGACGGACGGAATTAAAAAAATCAGGACTTGCAGGAGAATCACGCCGATATAATCGCTCCCACGCCGTGTAAAATTGTCCTGAGCCAGCCTCGACAGCAGGACCAAGAGAAATGTTACGGCAACGAGAATCGGCGGATTATGCTTGACGTATGCACGGAAACCGACTTTTTCGGTCGCAGTTCCGTCACTTTCGGGCTTGTCGGTTTTCCTGAAAAACTTGTGCCAAAGGTCGACGGTTTTCAAACGGATTTGCGTGACGAATGCGGTATTTTTGACCGTGTCAAAGGCATCTTTTGCTTTTTCTCCGAACATTTGCAGTGCCGAACCGAACGGATTTTTTTGTTCCCCGAACCGCAAAATTCCTTTTTCGGTGACAAGGAGTGATACCGGCTTGTCATGTTCCTCGTGCGGAAGCGATTCCAAGAGCAATTCGCTCGGTATAATGCCGAGCGACACACCGTCAAAGGACGACAGAAAGCGATCGTAACAGCCCTTGCCTTGTCCCAAACGGTTGCCCGTGCGGTCATAAGCGAGAGCCGGCAAAACGCAGAGCGTAGATTTGTCGGGTGTGCAGAGAGGGGAGTCGATCGGCGGTTCTTTGATACCGTATGCACCCGAAATCAATTTATCGCCACGCCGAAATTCGCGGAAGGTGAGGGAATTTGACACGGGATCGGTCACGGGAAATGCCAAGATTTTGCCCTCACGCCGACAGATTTTTGCAAGCGGTATGACATCGACCTCACTTTTCAGAGGCACATAAAGAAACACTTTTTTCGCACGGCGAAATTCGGGCAGAGCGGATATGCGACGGCAAATCTCTGAGTCAATCACTTTCTTCTCATCCGGAGGCAACGCCGACCGTTTCGCACGGCAGTCCGAACGCAATTGTGCTTTCGTTACGTCAGGCATAAATCAGATTTTTGCAAGGATGCTTTTCGCAATTTCGACGGACTTTTTCTCACCGCAGAGGCAGGAAACCAGTTCCAGACCGAATTCGAGAGCCGAACCCATTCCGATTGATGTGACGACATTGCCGTCATGCTCAATACGGCTTTTTGTGACGATCGCACCGAGCAGTTCGCCCTCAAACCCGGGGAAACAAACCGCACGCTTGCCACGCAGGTAACCCAAATGTCCCAATACCATGGGAGCGGCACAAATGGCGGAAAGAATTCCACCGCAGGCATTCGCATTTTGCAGGGCAGTTTTTACGACCGGAGAGACATCAAGATTTTTTGCCCCCGGCATTCCCCCGGGGAGAATAATCATTTCAGGGGTTGCATCGTCAAAATCGGTGTCTATCATATCGGGACGGACGGCAATTCCGTGAGCTCCCGTGATGAGTTCCCCACCGCCGACACCGACCGTCATGACCTTGACACCGGCACGGCGTAAGAGATCGAGGGGGGTGAGTGCTTCAATTTCTTCAAATCCGTTTGCGAGAAACAAATAAACCATTTTGTACCTCCAAAAAACTGAAAATATCGGAAAATCGGTCAATACACTTCAAAAGCCGTCAAAGGTGAAAAAAATCTGTGAAAATACGAAAAACAAGGTAAAATCATTCAAAATTACGGTAAAACGAATGAATTTAATAATAAGAACAGTTCTTATTATCGATTTTTACTGCTTTCCCGCTGTGAGTTTTATCAAAAGCCCGATGTCGTCCGGCTGAACTTTTGCCTCGTGTGCCGAACGATTTCGGTGAATTTCTCCGCATTTCGTGCATTTGTGAATGATGACAAACCCACGCTTGGCATCCGGTTCGACACGCACGGGTTCCATAAGTCCACCGCACTCGTTTGCTCTGTCCCCGGGATTCACGTCCACATGGAGCGACCACAGACAGAACGGGCAGTGATTGCGGGAGGTAAATCCGAGCGGTTCAACGGTCCGTCCGCAATGGAGACAGACGAAACCGTTGTCGTTTTTTGTAAACCGCTTCATTTCAGTGCAGTTTTGCCAAAGCCGAGAGAACGCCCTCGAGTTTTTCCCGATAGGATGCAAGTTTTGCACGTTCCGCATCGACTACATTGGCAGGGGCCCTCGAAACGAATGCCTCGTTGGAAAGTTTCTTTTCCACACGCTGAATTTCGCTCTCGGCTTTCTCTTTTTCCGCCTGCAATCTTGCTTTTTCTTTTTCGAGGTCAATCAACTCGGAAAGGGGCAGATAAACCACCGCCGATTCGGTCACGATTTGGACCGCATTGTCACCCGAGATGACATCGGGGGAGAATTTTTCCGCAACCTCGACCGCCGATGCCGATGCAAGACGGGCAAAGAAGGGGTATGTCGCAGGACCGAAAGACTCTGCATACTTGGTTTCGAGGTAAATTTTCGCCTTCTTGGACGGAGCGACGTTCATTTCGTTCCGACGCAGGCGAATGGCTTTGATAACGCCGATGACTCTCGACAGCGACAGCGATTCGGCAGGGAAATTCAAAATTTCGTCATAAGCGGGGTAGGATGCAATCACAATGCTCTCGGGAGCGTTTTCGCCGTGGGGCAGGGACTGATAAATCTCCTCCGTAATGAAAGGCATAAAGGGATGGAGCAGTTTGAGAATGCCCGTGAGAACATAGCAAAGTACGTTTTGAGCCACTGCGTTTTCGGGTGTGTCCTTCTCTGCCAGTCTGCTCTTGGTCAGTTCGATGTACCAGTCGCAGAAAATGTCCCAGACGAAATCGTAAATTGCCGAGAGGGCAACACCGACCTCGTAATGATCGAGTGCATCGGTGACGGTTGCAACCGTCTTGTTATATTCGGAGAGAATCCATTTGTCTTCAACCGCCAGATTGTCGGCACTCGGCAGACTGTACGAATCGATTGAAAGATTCATCCGCACGAAACGGGATGCGTTCCAGAGTTTGTTTGCAAAGTTGCGGGATGCTTCCATTTTTTCTTCCGAGAAACGCATATCGTTCCCGGGTGAGTTACCGGTCGAGAGTGCAAACCGCAGGGCATCCGCACCGTAACGGTCGATGATTTCCAACGGATCGATACCGTTTCCGAGCGATTTTGACATTTTCCGTCCCTGAGCGTCACGCACAAGACCGTGAATGAAAACGGTATGGAAGGGAATGTCGCCCATTTGTTCAAGCCCCGAGAATATCATACGTGCCACCCAGAAGAAGATGATGTCATAACCGGTGACAAGCACGCTCGTGGGGTAATACTTTGCAAGTTCTGCGGTCTTTTCGGGCCAACCGAGCGTTGAGAACGGCCAGAGGGCAGAGGAAAACCAAGTGTCGAGGACGTCGCTGTCCTGCTCGATTTTGTGACTTCCGCATTTCGGGCAGACCGTAATATCTTCTCTCGAAACAGTCATTTCCCTGCAGTCACGGCAATAGAATGCCGGAATGCGATGCCCCCACCATAGTTGACGGGAAATGCACCAGTCATGCACATTTTCCATCCAGTTGATGTAAATTTTTGAGAAACGTTCCGGTTCGAATTTGACACGACCGTTCTTGACGACTTCGAGAGCCGGTTTTGCCAGCGGTTCCATTTTGACGAACCATTGGTCGGACGTGATAGGTTCTACTGTTGTATGGCAACGGTAGCAAGTGCCGACGTTATGCACGTGCGGTTCGACCGACACGAGATAGCCGTGCGTTTCGAGGTCGGCGACAAGTTCTTTTCTCGCCTCGTATCTGTCAAGACCTGCATATTTTCCGCCATAAGAATTGATGGTTGCATCGTCGTTCATCACCTTGATAATCGGCAGATTGTGGCGTTGACCGACAAGGAAATCGTTGGGATCGTGTGCAGGAGTGATTTTCACGCAACCCGTACCGAATCCGATCTCGACATATTCGTCTGCAATGACGGGAATTTCCCGACCGACGATTGGCAGAATCAGCGTTTTTCCGATGAGGTGTTTGTTCTTTTCGTCATTGGGGTTAACCGCAACCGCCGTATCGCCGAACATAGTTTCCGGTCTTGTGGTCGCCACCTCGACATACTGTCCTTCTTCCCCTTTGATAGGGTAGCGGATATGCCAGAAATTGCCCTGCTGTTCGGAATATTCGACCTCGGCATCCGACAGAGCGGTAATGCAGTGCGGACACCAGTTGATAATGCGGTTGCCTCTGTAAATCAAGCCTTTTTCGTAAAGGTTGACAAAGACTTCACGCACGGCACGGGAGCAACCCTCGTCAAAGGTAAAGCGTTGCCGTGTCCAGTCGCAGGATGCACCCAATTTTTTGAGTTGTCCCGTAATGCGAGCCTCGTATTTGTCCTTCCACTGCCAGACTCGTTCAAGGAATTTTTCCCGCCCCAGATCGTAACGGGTTAAGCCTTCCTCCACACGCAAACGCTCCTCAACCTTGATTTGCGTTGCAATACCTGCGTGATCCGTCCCGGGAATCCAGAGCGTATTGTACCCCTGCATCCGCTTGTAACGGATTAAAATGTCCTGCAAGGTTTCGTCAAGTGCGTGTCCCATGTGGAGTTGCCCCGTGACGTTTGGAGGCGGAATAACCACCGAGAAATGCTCGGCGGGGTTGTTCACATCCGGCGTAAAATAGCCTTTTTCGCACCACATTTTGTAAATGCGGTCTTCAAATTCTGCCGGTTGGTATGTTTTCGGCAGTTCTTTCTGTTGATCCATAAAACTTTCTGTTCCTCCGAATAGTAATCAAAAGACTAAAAAAGCAAAAAGCCCCCGTCCCGAATATCAGGACGCGGAGCCGTGGTACCACCTGATTTTATATGCATTTGATGCCAAAATGCATATACACTCAAAACCGATAACGGCGGTTGCCGTTGCGAACTACACACGAAACCGCTTCATCCGCACCGCTCGGGAGTGACCTGCGTTGACCGTTCGAAAGGCTTGCACCGACCGCCTCTTCTCTTGCGAACCGCCCGACGTTTCTTTCCGTCACAGCGTTTACAATGATATATTATACTACAAAAAATATAACTTGTCAAGGGCTTTTTGCAAAATATCTTACACTTGCTTTTGCGTTGTGCTTTTTTGCCTGTGCCGAATGCGATGTTCCAAGTTACAGATCGATTTCGTCAATCGTATATGCTTTTTTCGGCTCGTCCGGTGTTGCTATGGGCTTATCGTCGTCATTTTCGCCGTGCTTGAGCGTGACGGCACTCTTGATGACGTCCTCGAAAGTCGCCTCGGGATTCTGCATGAGAATGTTGAGGACCGTCATATAATCACGGAGCATTTCACGGGGCGTTATCAGGCTGTCCGCACCTGCACGGGAAAGACAAATCCGCAAAAATTCGGTCATCTGCTCGGTCGAAATGCGTGGTTGAGAACCGTAATATTGGGCATAAAGGGCCGTCACACGGACGATCAAAGCGTAAAGCTCGTCATCGGACAGTCTCCGCAAACGAATGACCGGACCGATGAGATTTTTGAATCCTTCGAGGGCAAAACGGCTGTCGCAAAGCCTGCTCCGCAAAGCCTCGTAACTGAACAGACCTCTGCGGGTATCTTCGAGAAATTGCGGTGTTCCGCCCAAAATCAATTCCAGACCGCAGGCACGCCCCTGCAGGGTATCGTTGAACATCGAAAGTATTTTTTCATAGTTGTTTTCACGGCTGATGCGGTTCGGAATTTTGTAAAGGTTGACGCATTCGTCAATGAAAACGACCAAGCCGCGATAGCCCATGACACGGGCGAGAGATGCCCAAAGTTTGAGAAAATCGTACCAGTTGTCATCGTCGATAATGACCGATACCGAGAAGCCGAGAGCCGATCTTGCCTCGGTTTTGGTGGAATATTCCCCACGTAACCAACGCAGGCAAGCGGATTTTTTCTCATCGTCGCCGTCCGTGTAGGCACGGTAATAAGCAGTCATCACGTGTGCAAAATCGAATCCGCCGACCAAAAATTCAATTTCCTGCATCGCATCGAGAATTTTTTTGCGGAGAGCCTGCGAAAAATCGGCGCTGTCGGGAGAGAGTCCCTCGGCAGTCAGATCCGTTTGCAGACCGGTAATCCAGCGTGCCAGAATGCGAGGCAAAGCCCCACCGTCAGGAGATGCTTTCGAGGCAAGATTTTTAATGAGTTCCCGATAGGTCGCAACTCCCGTGCCGGATGTTCCGTAAAGACGGCGTTCAGGTGAGAGATCGGCATCCGCCGTGAGAAAATTCCGCTCCAATGCGTAACCTCTGATGAGTTGCATGAGAAAACTTTTACCGCTACCGTACCGACCGATGAGAAAACGCATAGCTCCTCCGCCGTCATTGACGGTTTCAAGGTCCGAGAGCAGTGCCGAAATTTCGTCTTTCCTGCCGATTGCGAGATAGGGAGCCCCCGAACGTGGCACGACACCGGCGGAAACCGATGCCAAGAGAGATGAAAGAATTCTGCGTGGCACTTGTACGTTTGTATTTTGTTCCATATCAAACAACTCCTTCCAAAATATCATCCAGTTTGTCGGTATAATCCGCAATAATAGACGGACTGTCGCCGTCACATTCGAGGAGAATATCGCCGTACGCATCGAAAAACAAATCGTTGACCTCGTCCGTCAGAACTTCAACGGGCTTTTTTGCTTGTTTGGAAAGTTCCGAAAGTTTCCCGGAATTGCCGTCCCGAACTGCCTGTAAAAAGGGCAGATAGGGGGCGAAAACCGATGACGTGTCGACACTTACGGCGTTTTCCGCTACCGTTTCGGGCGGTTTTGTTTCTTCGATTTTCGGGGACGGTTCTTCGGGTATCGGTGCGGAATCCGCATCTTCGAATGCCTCCACGAGCGATTTTGTCGTCTCCCACGATGCTTCCTCAATTTCCCGTGCGTGGAGCGGATTCAATTCGGTTTTCGGCAGATCGTAGAGCTTTTCATACTCGGGAATCTCAACCGGTTTCGCTTTTTTGACGGCTGCTTTTTTCGGTAGCAAGGTTGCCAGTTCCCCGTCAATGACACTTTTGACCTCATTCGGCAGATCGTAAATCGTCATGCGGGAACGGATGCCGAGATAGGCACGGATGCGGTTTTCGGTATATTTTATCACGTCCGTGACGAGAAAACGCAGTTCGTGCGAACGGGAAAAGGATGCGTAGGACACCTCAATTTTATAGCGTTCGCTGTCGGGGCAGATTGCTCCCATATATGCGAATCTCTGTACCGTGCAATCGGTCATCGATAGAGCCGAAAACAGTCCGCCCGAGGTACTGAAACGGTTGATGACAACCGACAGAACCGGTGTTATGACGGCATCGTAAAGCGAGCGGTTTTCCACCGTGCAGTATCGGCTTTTCCGATAATCGTAATCTGATGCAAAGTTCAACAGTGCCTGCAAATAATCGGTACTGCCGGAGAAATAAAACTCTTTGAGTCGGCACTGTTCCATCAATTCGAGCCGTTCCGTCTCGGTGACATCGGGCGGTGGCAGACGGTGAATGAGACAGTAATCGCAAATCCACTCCGACAGAAAAATGTGCAATCTCGGGTATTCGGCACGGTAATTTTTCCAGATGTTCGTCAAGGTCAAAAGTCCTTTTTTGACGTCTTTGCGGTAGCCGTAACCGATGACCTCATACACCAAAAGCAGAAGATAAGTGTAATCGGTTTCGGGAAAATTGCCCGACTCGATGCAGTCACGCAGGCAGAGATACCAAGCGAGTTGCGATTTCGTCATCTGGTCATATCTCGGCACATAGGAAAAGAACGGAACGTGCGTGGCTTTGATGCCGTGAATGTTTGCGAACCGCTCGGCATCTCGGAGAAAACTGCCGGTTTCGAAGGATTTTGCCGGAACATTCCAAAGTGATACCTCATGCAGAAGCAGACTGTCCGGTCGATAAGTCCGGCAGGGAGGGACGGTCGGTTTTGTCGGATAGACCGAGCGTTTCATCGGACCTTGTGCCAATGACGCTTCGTGCGGATGAACGGTTTCATTCGCTTTTCGTGGGGGAATCGGTTCGATTTTCGCAGCAGGGGTTGAGTCTGCCGGCTTCGGCATCGGGTTCTTGTCCGTCACGTCGACGGCATCGGTATTGGCACTTGCTTTTTGAATCTTACGGTGCGGAATTAAGGCATCGATGTTCCAAAAATCGTCTTTTTCATTGTCGGACATAAAAATCCCCCCCTCACTCGAAAATTTGCAATCATCGGACTGAATATTTTATTATATCACGAAAAGGACGGCTTGTCAATTCTTTTCGTAAAAAATACCGATTTTGATTGCAGTCTTGCGGAATGTCGGGGGGATATTGTTATCAATTGAACGGTTTGTGGTTAAATAATCTGGAAAATATAGAACTTGAGGTAGTCGGTTTCGGGAACGTTCCAGAGAATCGGGTGGTCGGGGGACTGTTGCCGTCCTTCAATCTGGCGGAGCGACACACCCGCATCGCAGGCGGCGTTGTGGAGCATCTGACAAAAATAGGTATCCGTCATAAAATGCGAGCAGGAGCAGGTCGCAAGATACGAACCACGCCGGAGAAGTTGCATGGCACGCCTGTTGATTTCCCGATAGCCCTTGATTGCATTTTTCAGAGTATCACGGCTTTTCGTGAACGCAGGGGGATCGAGAATGATGAAATCGTACCCGTGATTTTTCGGCAGTGCCGTGAGATAGTCAAAGACGTCCGCACAAACGAAGTCGATTTTGTCCGTTAAGTGATTCAGTTCCGCATTTTTCTTTGCCATATCGAGGGCATCTTGGGAAATATCGACGGCGGTCACGTGTTCCGCACCGCCTGCCCCCGCATTGAGTGCAAACGAACCGGTGTGTGTGAAGCAGTCGAGAACGTTTTTGCCCTTTGCAAGCGTGCGGATTGCGGAACGGTTGTATTTTTGGTCGAGGAAGAAGCCGGTTTTCTGCCCGTTGATATAGTCGACCGTGTAGAGAATTCCGTTCTCCGTGATTGTTGTCAGACCGTCCGTATCGACAGCCATTGTGCCGTCTGTCCAAAAGCCTTTGCAGGTTTCCATACCTTCAAGTTTGCGAATGGGGGCTTCGTTCCGCTCATAAAGCACACGGATTTCCTGCCCGAATTCCTCGCGGAGCAGGCGGACGAGAATCGTATAAAGTTCATTTTTGATGCGTTCGATTCCGAGCGACAGAACCTCCGTGACGAGAACGTCTCCGAAACGGTCGACCGTGAATCCCGGGAACGCATCCGCCTCACCGAAAATCAGACGGCAACAGTGAAAATCGGTCGCCCCCATAACCGACAGACGGTAGTCGATTGCCCAACGGAGTTTCCTCTCCCAAAAAGCAGTATCGAATTTGTCGTTTGCATTTTTCGATACGATGCGGACACGGATTTTCGAGTGCGAATTGTAAAATCCCGTGCCGAGATATTTTCCTTTCTGCGACAGAACATCGCACAAAGCACCGTCCGAAATATTGTCGTCACTTTTCACGACTTCGTCCGCAAACACCCAGACGTGACCGCCGGTAATAAAGTCTTCGCCTTTCGGCGTGATTGTCAGGCAGGGAAAATCTCTCATAATAAACTCCCGAAAAAATAGATTTGACAATATTATAGCACAAAATGTTCCGATATTGTCCCGAAAATTCGTCTGTTCACAAATATTTAACATCTATTTACCGAGAACATCTTGCAATTCACCGAAAAAAGGGGTAAAATATAGTGTTAAAGTAAAATTAGAAGTAAGAAAAGACTTTTCAAAGAGGTTGGTTAAAAATGCTTGAACTGAAAAATCTGTGTTTCTCCGTGCCGGACGGCAAAGAAATCATCCGGAACGTGAATCTGAAAATCGATGACCGCTTCGTTGCCGTCACAGGTCCGAACGGGAGCGGAAAATCGACATTGGCAAAGTTGATAGCCGGAATTTATATGCCGACATCGGGACAAATTATCTTGGACGGCGAGGACATTACGAATCTTTCCATTACCGAACGTGCGAAGAAGGGGATTAGTTTTGCTTTTCAGCAACCGGTGCGTTTCAAAGGACTTACGGTCAAAGATTTAATTTCCTTGTCGGCAGGGCAGAAAATCACCGTCACGGAGGCTTGCGAGTATCTCTCGGAGGTCGGTCTTTGTGCCAAAAATTATATCAACCGTGAACTGGACGCATCGCTCTCGGGCGGAGAACTCAAACGCATCGAAATTGCCATGATCAATGCCAGAAGCACCAAACTTTCCATTTTCGATGAACCCGAAGCGGGAATCGACTTGTGGAGTTTCAATAATCTCATTCAGGTTTTCCGCTCGATGTATGAGCGGACGAAAGGCACGATTCTCATTATCTCGCACCAAGAGCGAATTCTCGACATAGCCGACAAGGTTGTCGTGGTGGTCGGCGGGGAGATCTCCGCTTACGGACCGAAAGACGAAATTCTGCCGAATCTTCTGGGAGCAACGGCAGGCTGTCGCATGACGGAAAAGGAGAGTACACGGAAATGATCAGCGAAGTCGAAAAGAATCTTTTGCAGGAAATCGCAGGCATTCATGAAGTGCCTATGGGGGCATATTCGCTCCGTATCAACGGGGCATTGTACGGCAAAAGCGATTCGGAACATATCTCAATCGTGAAAAAGACCGACAAACAGGGAATTGAAATTTACATCAAACCCGGGACGAAAAACGAAAGCGTGCATATACCGGTCCTCATCTCCGAAACGGGACTGAACGATATGGTCTACAACGATTTTTACATCGGTGCGGATTGCGACGTGACCATTGTCGCAGGTTGCGGAATTCACAACTGCGGTACGCAGGAAAGCCGGCATGACGGCATTCACACATTTTACCTTTCTCCCCGTGCGAAAGTCAAATATATCGAAAAGCACTACGGCGAGGGGGACGGCAACGGCACGAACGTGATGAATCCGCAGACCGTTGTCTATGCCGAAGAAGACAGTCGCATGGAAATGGAAACGGCTCAGATCAGGGGCATTGACTCGACAATTCGCTCGACAAAAGCCAAACTCGGCGACGGTGCAACGCTTGTCATTCACGAAAAAATCATGACGCACGGCAAACAACTGGCGGAAACGCATTTTGACGTCGACTTGGACGGTGTCGACTGCGGAACGCACGTGGTGTCGAGATCGGTCGCAAGAGATGACAGCCACCAGAAATTTTTCTCGAACGTCAGGGGCAATAACCGCTGTTCGGGACATACCGAGTGCGATGCAATCATTATGGACCGTGCTACAGTTGTCGCCATGCCGGAAATCGAGGCAAGGCACACCGATGCATCGCTCATCCACGAGGCGGCAATCGGCAAAATTGCAGGCGAACAGATTGTCAAACTGATGACTTTGGGACTCACCGAAAAAGAAGCCGAAGAGCAGATCATCAACGGCTTTCTCAAATAAAATGGGACTGATTTTCGACATCAAGGAGTTTGCCCTCAACGATGGCGAAGGCATCCGCACCACCGTATTTTTCAAGGGATGTCCCTTGCGTTGCAAGTGGTGTCACAACCCCGAAGGACTGTCGCTGAAACGGGAACTGTTCGTCAGGCAGAACGGATGCCTGCATTGCGGACTTTGCCAAAAGCCTTGCAATCACCCCGACTGTCAGGGGCTGGGGCGGTGTCTGCATATCTGCCCGAAAAATCTCGTGAGTGTTGCCGGAGTCGAACGGTCGGCGGAAGAAATTGCCGAAAAACTGCTCGCAAAAACCGATATCTACCGTGAAACGGGCGGAGGCGTGACGCTGTCGGGCGGTGAACCGCTCCTGCAATGGGAGTTTGCCGTCGATCTGCTCGACCGATTGAAGGGGAAAATTCCGACAGCCATAGAGACGTCCGGTTATGCGGAGGAAGACGCATTCCGTGCGGTCACGGAGCGTTGCGACTTCGTCTATATGGATATCAAACTGATGGACGCCGAGATGCATAAACGTTATACAGGTGTCGATAATCGCAAGATTTTGCACAATGCGGAGATTTTGAAAGCAAGCGGAATTCCGCACATTTTCCGCACACCGCTCATCCCGAACATCACCGATACAAAAGAAAATCTCGGAGCGATAGAAACCTTCCTCAACGGCGACAGTTGGGAAAAACTGCCCTATAACCCGTTAGCCCCCGCCAAATACGCCGGCGTCGGAAGAAAATTTGAATTGTAAACCGTAAGTTCAATCCATTCGTCATTATCACTAAAAAACAACCGCAATCTTTGTGCAAAATACCGATTGACAAAAAATGGAAAATGTGATATAATCTAACAAAGAATCAATAATTCGATTTTTCGGAAAAATTTACGGAAAATCTCTTGACAATGGGGGTACAGAAGTATAAAATGCCTTGACTGACAGACAGAACCGCTTTGTGCCTTTTAACAGTCAAAAGGTGTTTTTGTTGTTTTCATAATTTATTTGCGACAGTTACGGTGTGAACCGTGACTGCCGTTTTATATTTTAATTTTTAACGAGAGGAAAAGAGAATAAAAAAACAATTCGAATTTTGTCACACATTTACCGTTACCAACGGTAAAAATGGAAAAGATATTTCCATTATAAGCATTGAAAAGGTTAGTTCCGAAGGCTTATACGACACCTATAGAATCAGTTATTCCAACAATACGGCGTGGAATTTTGTTGTTTCAAACGGTGCTACCCCTTATATAGGAACGAACGGGCATTGGTGGATTAACGATACCGATACCAAAGTTGTCGCCGGTTATCCTGATGACGATACGAGAACGCACACAACCGAATCCATGATTGCAACGGCAGGATTGACCTATTCTACAACAAATCAGACAATGCCGGATACAACAGCAGAGTAAAATCTAATTTTTACGGGTTATAGCACTCACAAAATCATATTTACAATCGAAAAGGGCAGTCGCATGATGTGACTGCCCAAATCTTTTGTCCGTTTTCAGGAATGTTTAAGTCCCTTGAATTTTCGAAATGTTTAAGTTTCCTGAATTTTATGAATGGTTAAGTTCTTCGAGTGCTGTGAAGAAATCCGAGCCTGCTTTGACATACTGCTCGTTGTTCGAAACATACGTGCTACTACTTGTCCGCAAAACGTCGGTGGTATCTAATAACTCGATTGATGCGGAAATCGGAATATATACTTTTTTCATGGTTTTTTCCTCCCTTATCAGTTTGTACCTTTGCTTGCATTCGTTACGGCATCGATGATCGTTTGGCAGTAAGTCTTTGCCTCTGCCGTGGCATTCTCATCCGCCACGCAGGCACTTGCAACGTCGTACATGGAACGGACACACGCACAATCGGTATACAGTGTATCGCCAATATAGGGGACGGCAACAATATCGCTGTCATAGTTGGATTCGGGAATGTTGTAGAGAATGACGTTTACGGTCCAGAATCCCGTATCTGCTCCGGATGCATCGTACTTGCCGATGCAGGTCGAACCGCTCGCCACACGTGCTTTGGCGGATGTTTTCATCTCTTCAAGCGTCCACGCCGATTTGCTGTCATAATTGCTTTTTGCCATTAAGATAACGCCGAAGTTTGCATCTGCCGTGCCGGCTCCGGTTACATGACCGTCCGAGAATTTCATTCCGAACCGAATGCCGTTGTAGTTTGCATCGTCATTGACATAACGCAGGGATGCACCGAGTGCCTCAACAACGGGGACGAATTCAATAATGGTAACATAGTTACTTCTGTTGTCGGATGTGGACAAACCCGAATTGCAGGAGGAAAGATCGTAAATGCCGTTCTCGTTTGCAACGGGATATGCGACACCTTTTCTGTCCGAGTTGTCGGATGTCCGCTTATAGTTATAGGTAACTTTCGGTACAAGCCCGTCGACATTGGATTTCAGTGTAAATCCTTTGAAAGTCGTCCCGTCAAATACGGGCTGTGCCTCACCGCCCTTGACATATATTCTGTAGTCACCGTTGATGAATTGCGTGATGTCAATATAGTTTTCACCCGTTCCGGCGGTTACGGTCGTTTGATTTCCTACATTTCCGGAAAGGGTAGGGATCGTGGTATCATCACAATTGTTGACAATGACTGTCCAGACACCGGTTGTTTTACCGTCTGCACCGTCAATGCGTTGCGGAGTTCTGCCGTCTGCAAAAACTTTTTCAAGGCTCAATGTTTCACTTGCACCGTCAATGATGACCGATATATTGCCGAATTTCACAGTTCCGGCATTCAAGTTATAGTCTCTCATGTTTCCTAACTTGATACCGTTCTCAAAAGTACCGCCTTTTACATTGTAGGTGATATTACCCGATATAGTGCCGGCTGATTTGGAACACAGATAGACATTCTGGAAAGTTCCGCCTTCAAACGTATAGGCGACATTATCCGTTATGTTATAGGTACCGGAAGGAGCACCGAGAAAAACGCCGTCAAATGTTCCGCCGGTGATCCGAAGGTTTGTTCCGCTCAATCCGGCATTAAGCGTGTAGATGCCTTTCACAATTGACGGATCTGTGTTAATGACAGTTTCCCCCTCTGCACTGACAAGCGTTGCCAAGCAGGTGAGGAGCATTGACAAAATCAAAGCAAGGCACAGAAACCTTGCTATCGGGGTTCTCAGTTTCATAATATTTCTCCTGATTGTTTTATTTTGTTAAGTGGGCAAAAAGCGACAATCGGAGCAAGACTCTAATCATCGCTTTTTGCAAGTGTTAAACGTTCCGCAAAAAAGACTTTGTTATGTGTCAATTTGCAACAGCTGAATTATTTGGATTTCTTCTTTTTCACAAGCACGAAGCCTGCAAGAACGATAGGCAGGAATGCCAGTTCCGCAACGGAAGAGGAGCATCCGCCTTTTTCTTTTTCGTTTGTTATGGTTTCAGCCTCTGCTTTAGCCTCTGTCTTAGTCTCGTTTTTTGCTTCGGTCTTGGCTTCGGTCTGCTGTTCTTTGGTCGGTTGCTCTTCGGTCGGCTTTTCATCAGTCGGTTTTTCGGCAGTCGTCTGTCCTTCGGTGTCAGCCGGTGTAGGAGTCAACTTCGGTTCAACTTGCAGAACGAGTTTGTCGAAATAATTGGTGTTCTGGTAGCAGTTCTTCTGTCCCTGCTCGTTTGCTCTGGAGTTACTGTCCAAAGAGTACTCACGAGTACCCCAACTGCCGTTGTCTTTCTGTGCTGCTTTATCATCGCAGTCGACCTGAACGACAAAACCGATTTCGGTATCGGCAGTAGCGGTGAAGTTTTCAAAACGAATCTGCATTTCGCAGGTCCAACCGGTGACCTTTCCGTCTGCATCTTTCACGAGAGCGGTTTTGTAGATACAATTTTCAACAACCGTTTTTGCGGCTTTGATCTCGTTTTTCTTTTCATCGGAATCCGTATCGGCTGCAACTTTTCCTGCCCACAAGGGTGCATGACCTGCCGCAGCGTAAAGTTGTTGTGCTTCATTTGTCAACATACCGTAGTTGACTCCGCCTTGATACATTGCTACACCGACAACACCGGGCTCGGATCTGAAGTCGGAATGTTGCTGACCGGTTGTGTTGATGGAAACCGCAATTGCATCGCCGAGGTAGAAGTTCCACAGCTCGGTGTAATTGTTTGTCCACGCTGCTTCATGCTCGGCAGGGGTGATGTACGAATCGGTGATGTTGAAGAATATATAGAGGTTGTTTTCGTCCCACAGCACACGTGCTTTTACGACTTCACGGGTTTTTCTTTGGGAATCACGGGGAATTCCGCCTTCAATGCCGAATTCAGGGGCTTTGAGGTAAGCGTCGTCCATAACACCGTCAATGACGGCTGTTCCTTTAGCCGCATAGAAAGTATCTGCCTCAAAAGTCACGGCGTCATCGGCAAAGATTGCTACGGTGAGGACCGAAAGGAGCATACAGACGGAGAGAGCGAGAGTGAGGATTCTTTTCATGACATTTCTTATATAACACGGCACTTCCCCGCAGGCACGGTGTTATATTACACCTTTCTTCAAAATTTTGTTTTAGTTTTGTTTTCATTTTCCGATTTTGTGACAGAACGGAATCGAATCGCTTGGAATGCGTTTTTGGTGGACGGAGTATGTCGGGGAAAGTAGTCCGCCATCGCAACACAAACACGGGACTTGTCCCTTGTTGCCTTCATTATCGCACATTTCCGGTTTTCTGTCAAGTCAAAAAGCAACGGAGAAATGTCACAATCCTGTGATTTGGCACACTTTGCGGTAAATTTCGGCTTACTTTGTGCAAAAAAACAGAAATCACTCGTCGCACGGAGTGATTTCTCGGTCATTATGAAATACAAACTTTGGGGATGTTTACGGTACGGAATCCTGCGAACCGTCGGAATTTCTGTCTTTTTGTTCCTTGATGAACTGGTGCGGTGTCACTTTTCGCCTTTCCCGAAAAATGGCACAAAAATGGCTTGCACTGCAAAAACCGTACCGCTCGGACACATCGTCGAGATTTGCCCCTGCAATCAACTGTGTGGTCGCCGCATTCAAACGCAATTCGATAAAGTAGTCATAGGGCGAGGAATTCATATATTTGCGGAACAGATAGGTAAAGTGCGACATACTGTAATTTGCTTGCCCCGCCAGTTGGGCAATGGTAATTTTCTCGGTGAGGTGGTCTTTCATATAGAGGACTGCATCAACGATCTCACGCCGTCCTTCCTGCATGCCGACGGGTGACGGTGCGTGTGCAGGGGCTTGTTCTTTGATGCGATAAAGTAATTCTATGAGAAGGGCGACCGTACGCAATTCCGAATTTTTGTTTTTCAGCAGGTGATCGAACAGTTCGGCAAGTTCCGCATTCGGGGGGAGGTATATGGGGATGGAACACAGCAGTTCGTTCAGCTCCACGCAATCGTTCTTCGGAAGATAAAAATAGAGAAACCTTGTTTCATAGGGAAATTCCGCCCGTCTTCGTTGCCCCGGACGTAAAAAGAGAAAACAGTCTTTTTTCGGCTCGAACACGTCATTCTCGACATATATTTTTCCCGTATCGGAGGCGTAACATTCCAACTCATATTTATCGACAATTCGATACTCCGGTTTGGAAAGATACTCGGAGGGACTTTTCCACAGTCCGCAACTCCCGATCTGTATGTTCGGATATTCCGTATGCTCACCCTCTTTCTCATCCTGCCGTCGACATTGTTTTCTGACATTTATAACCTGTTTTGCATTTGATTTTTTGTGAAAATCCGTTATATTTTAACATTTTTTCGGTGCGGTTTCAACCACTGCGGTACATAGCCGTCGGATTGCGATATAATTCAATCGCATTATGATATTTTATAAAAGGTATAAAATGTCAAAATCACCGTGCGGAGACATTATTGTGAGCGGTATTTCAAATCAACTTTTGTGCATTGTATACAAAAACGGATGTTCGAAATTGTGCAAAACAGCCAATTTCGTGATAGGATATCGTCGGATTGTGATAGAATTAAGTCGATTCTTTACTTGACTGCACACTTATAGTGTGGTATAATAGTGGCAGATAC
Organism: bacterium; assembly: GCA_963627065.1. Taxonomy (GTDB): domain Bacteria; phylum Bacillota; class Clostridia; order Oscillospirales; family CAG-272; genus UMGS1865. Next base: position 65,481 of record CAVGAA010000005.1, read on the forward strand.
GGAGCGAAATCGCTGATCGGACGGGGTGACAGCCGTTCGGCAAATCGTAGGTCGATTCTATTCGAAGCTGACCGAAAAATCGCAAAACAAAAAACGCAAAAACAGAAAGGAACAAAATCTGCGAAAATGAGGAAAAAAACATTCATTTCGACGGTCGCTTTGCTTATGGCAATTTTAATGTTCTGCCTCTCCTGTACTGGAAAAGGGAACAACACGGTTGAAACGGGCGAAACGGAAACGGAAACGCAGGAAGACATCGCTCCTCCGGCGGATGCAATGGATTTAACCGACTTCAAGATTGTCTGTGCCGAGGATGCCGACAATACAATAAGAAATTTGACTATTCGCCTGCGTAACGGTTTGGAGAATATGTGCGGTATTAAACTGGAAACCGATACCGATTTTGTCAAATGGGGCGGAGATGCTCCCACCGATACAAAAGAAATCGTCATCGGCAACACCAATCGCCGGACCGCATCGGAAGATCTTAAAAAAATGGACTTTCAGATCATTCGGGAGGGCGACCGCATCTACATTCTAGGCGGTTGCGAATCTGCAGTTGAGCAGGCAGTGACCTATTTCCTCGAAAATTACATCATTCGGGGCTATGTTGCCATAGCAGATCCGACCGTTTGCCTGCGTGAGGCGACATACTCTGCCGAAAAGTTGAAATTCGGTGCAACGGAGATTGAAACCGTAAAAGTTTTCTATTCCATGGCAAACGCTGAACATCTGACACTTTGGCAAGGTTTGGAAAACAGTTTATATAACGCAACCGGAAAAACCGTGCAGGTTGTGAGGAGTGCCGACGAAGCGAACCTCATTTTTGAGGAGAGCGACCGCACAGCCCTTGACGGCAAGGACTGGGGTACGACCTGCGAGGACGGCAAACTGATACTGGTCGGCGGAAGTACCGCACAAAGTCGCAAGGTCATTGCATATTTCCGTGAGAAAATTTTGCTGTCGAGCGGAACTTGCACATTCGAAAAAGGAGTCTATTCAATGAATCTCACTTCAAAAGAGGAATACTACAAGCAAAACCGACTGGAAATTTATCCCGAATTTCCTGATGAGATCGGAAGGGATTATACCTATACCGTGACGGTTACGCAAGGCGACAAATCGGCAAAAATACCGGTTTACAACCATGCAATGGACAGCAGTGTCAGCCGTAACCCCAACTGCGGAATTGACGGTAATCGCCGTTTCTCAACATTTGCATTCAGCGGAGAGTCGGTAAGAGTAGATATCAAAGTCAACCGCGATTTTCAGTTCTATTCGCTGATACCCTCTGCAAAGAATTTCCGCAGTGAGTACAAAGACGGTGTCATTTCGGTTTGGCTGGACAAACCCGATTATTTCATCATTCGTTTGGATGATGAGGATGACACCATTCTATCGGTCTTTGCGGATTATCCGGAACTTCCGGACGATGTGGATATCAACGATTCGAACACAATTTACGTGACCGGTTGGCGTGAGATTGAGGGTGGTGTGTTGGAACTGACCGAACCCGGGACAACCGTTTACATCGCCCCCGGTGCGGTTCTGAATGCCCGTATCGATGTCAAAGCGGATTACACCCGTGTGATAGGACACGGAGCCATTGTTGATCCGTTCGAAAATTTTGCGGAATATACCCGTGACATCATCAATGACACAAAAGGCAGTTTGATGATTAATATCTGGACCGGCGTAAACGAAACGCAGATTGACGGCGTATTTCTGTTGGATGCACAGGGCTTCAATATCGGAACGAGGGGAGCCAAGTCGGATATTCGCAATACCAAGATTCTATCGACAATGATCAGTACCGACGGCATCACGGGATTTGTCGGTTCGGGCGGCAAGCAAGTTGTTTCCGATACGCTTGTGGAGCATTGCTTCATCTACTGTGGCGACAATACTATGGTCTTCTCCAACGGTATGACTTACCGTGATATGTTGGTCGGCACGACCTGTGCGGCAATTTATCCGCAGGGCAAGGTGACCGATGTACTTTTGGAAGACATTCATGTTTTCCGTGCGGACGATGCCGTGTTCGATAACATCTATAACGGTTCTAAAAAATCCGAATCGATTGATATGACGGTCAACAACATCGACACGGTGGACTGCACCTATACGCCTCGGATCATTCGCTGTCGCGATATCGGAAATGCTTTGAAAAATATCACCATTCGAAATTTTTCGGTCGGTGCGTATGGCTTGATGCAGACGCAGAGCGGTATTTTGGTAGAAAACGGGAGCGGATATCTCGATACCTACAACTATACGTTCAATATCGTGAACTATGCCATTGACGGCAAGACGATTGACGATGCAGAGGACATCGGACTGCAACTCGATACCGATAGCAATACCTACAACTATGCAACCGAATCCGGCTTTACTCCTGTGACACGAACCGATTATTATGCGTACTATACGATGCCATCCAAAGTTTACATCGGCTCATTGCAACTGGAATTCGAGAACCCTGCCGTTACGCAGAACGGAGAATTTCTCCTTCCTTACGAGGAAATTCGCACTTGGCTCCGCACCGAAAAGACTGCCGAAACGGTCGATGTAAACGGTGTTGCGTATGTCAAGGGATCGGTCTTAGTATCTGCCGGTCTCTGCAAAACCGCCGAAACGAAAAACGGCAATCTCTACCTGACACCGCAGTATAACGGTGAAAATCTGCTTCTTCCGGACAGTGGCGAAATTTCACACTATGCAAGAGCAACCGGTGGTCAGCAACTCTTATCAAAGGTTGAAAACGGAACCGTTATTTATCGCACCGACAATGTTGTTTACAAGCAATGGGCAGGCGTAAGACGGTATATCGGCGATGAAACCGCTATGTACGGTGCAGGAACTTACAAACTCACCTTTATGGTGCGTGCAGATTCCGCAAGAAGCGATGCGATTCGTGCAAAATTTACCTTGAAAAATAACGATACCTTCACATACAAAAATTATTCTCTTACCAAGAATTGGACATTGTGTGAATATACCGTTACGCTGTCGGAAATGCAGGTCAACGATTCGCTGATCTCGTTCGATATCAATACACTGGATAAATCGGTGGTATGGTTTGAAGTTGCAAATCTGACACTGGTCAAAACAAAATGAATTTTATTAGGAGGAAAAGTTATGAAACGAATTTCCCTCGGTATGACGATGCTTCTGTTGGTTTTGGCAATGCTCCTCTCAACATTGGTTGCCTGCAAGACCGACAAGCAGAACTCCACCGAATCCGATGCCGACGGCAAAACGGATGTATCCACAATGTCGGATGATGCGATAGCACCGCTCGCCGACCGTGATTTTGACGGCAAAACTTTCAACGTCCTTCTCAGAACCGACTACAAAGACGAGTTCAACATTACGGAAGAAACCAACACCCCCGTTCCGGATGCGGTTTTCAACCGTAACAGAATTGTAGAAGAAAAATACAGCGTGGCCTTCAATTTTACCGATGTAACAGGTGATTGGAACAACCGTGATGTATTTACGAATACGGTTCACAACTCCGTGCTGGTCGATGACGGTACCTCTTACGATTTCGTAATGGGTTGTCAGTCCTACATTGCTTTCAATATTGCATTGGGCGATTGCAACAACCTTTATGACGTTCCGAATCTGACGTTTGAGGGCGAATGGTGGGGACAGCAGGCAGTGGAAGCATTGACTATCAACGATGTTTGCTATCAGGCAACGGGCGATTTTGCCGTGTCCATGCTGGAATCCATGAACTGTATGTATTTCAACAAATCCATTGCCGAGCAGTATGCAGTCGAAGATCTTTACGAAACGGTGCGTAACAAGGAGTGGACGCATGAGAAAATGGTCGAAATTTCGAAGGACATTTACACCGACAACGGCGACGCCGGTTATGATATATCCGACAATTTTGGTCTGACGCTTTTCCAGACGAACGTTCGTGCCACAATCGTTGTTTACAATACGCCCACACTGACCAAAGAGGGAGAGGTCATTTGGAATACCGCTCATACGCAGAGTGTGGTCGAGGCAATTGTAAATGACTTCGGCGGAGGTCAGGAAGGAATTTATTACACCGAACTGGAGAACGAAGCACAGGACATTTTCTTCAACGGTCGTGCAATGCTTCTCTGGGGAACACTTGACTCCGCATCGGTCCTGCGTAATATGGAGCAGGATTTCGGCATCATTCCTTGCCCGATGTTCAACGAAGATCAGGGTGAGTACTATACGACATCTAACAATGCATCTATGGTCTGCGTTCCGAAAACAAGCAAGAATCTCGACGACATCGGTTTTGTGGTTGAGGCAATCTGCCGCGAATCCACCGATACGGTTGCCACAACCTTCTACGAAAAGGCTTTGAAATCGAGATATGCACCCGATCCGAATTCTGCAGAGATGATTGAACTTATCAGAAGTTCGCTGACCTACGATTTCGGTTGGGTTTACTCTACGCAGTGTGTCGTTTCCGGTAACCAGTACCAGACGATGATGAATCAGGGAAGCACAAACTTCAGTGCTTGGTATAGAACGCAGGAATCGGTTATCAAGGAGAAAGTGAAAACGTTCTATGCACTCTTCGGCGTTACGGTCGAGGGCTGACGGAAATTAAGACACCGTATAACTTGACAACCAAGTAAAAAGCAGGAGGGTATGACCGAAAAATAAACAATCGGTTTGCCCTCCTGTGTGCTTTGCATCGCAATCAAAGAAAAAGGATAAAAGAATAATGATAAAAAAGATATTTCTGCTTTTCTTCTGCCTATTGCTTGCCGTAACGCTCGTGGCGTGCGGAAATAGCAAAACACCGACCGCCGAAACCGACGGAGGCGAAACGGCCACGCAGGAAAAAGCGACATTCGATCTGAAAAATTATACCATTCTCTGCAACGAATTTGCAAGCGATGCGATTCGAAAATCCACCGTGACCTTGCAGAAAAAGATTCAGGAGCAGTTCGGTATCAAACTGCAAACCGACACCGACTGGGTACGCAGAGGCGAAGAAGTCCCGAACGATCGCTTTGAGATCTTGATCGGCGAAACGAATCGCCAAGCCTCTGCCGATGTTTTGGCGGAATTGCAGAATGACCGCAAATGTCACAGTATGGATTATATCATCCGTGTGACCGAAAACAAGGTGGTAATACTCGGAGGTTCGGAGGAGGCAACGCTCTCGGCAGTGGAATATCTGACGGGTGGCTCTTTGGCAAGCCTTGCAGTCGATTATAACTACCATTTCAGAAAGGACGTTGCGGTTGTGATGTTGAACGGAAAGAATATTGAAAACTATTCGATTGTCATGCCGGAGGATGCCCCCGACACATTGACGGAGTCCGTGGAGAATCTGCGTGTGAAAATCAACGGCATTACGGGTTACAAGCCTCCCATTGTGAAAGAACCGACCGGATGCGATATTGTCGTAAAATACGGAACGGAACTCTACGGACAGATCGGAAAAGTGTATTTTGACGGTGCAGATCTTGTCATCGCCGGCGGGCATCCGCTCTCCTGCGAAACGGTGCTATGCTCCTTTGCGGAAGAACTTGACGGTTCTGCCGAATTCGGTGCAGATTATACGCTCACCGAGGAAACAACACTCAAAACCTATTTCAAGGGGACAAGCGAAAAAGATGCCCTTTCCTATACCTGCGGAGAGGATATGAAATTCAATATTTCCCTGCTCTGCGAGGGGCGGGTTATCAGTTGCCCGCAGTTTCGTTGGGAGATTACCGCCGATGACGGTCAACAGATTCGGAGCGGAACGGTTTCGGGCAGAAACGGGACACTGGCACTGTCGGCATCGATTTCAACCCCGGGGTTTGTTCGATTGATCGTGACACCGTGCGATGAAAACGGCAAAGCGATTGACGGCATGGAAACGTTTGACGGCGGAGCGGGTGCAGATGTCCTGCAATTGGAGCAGGGACTGCCGGAGCCGGAAGATTTCGACAGTTTTTGGAAAACGCAAATCGCACTTTTGGACGAAGTTGAACCGGAAATTATTTCCATGGTGGAAGTGGATTCGGGAACGGCAGGGTATGTTGCGTACGATGTGAAAATCAAATGTGTCGGACCGACACCGGTTTCCGGAATTCTGACCATGCCGAAAGGGGCAAAAGCCGGCAGTCTGAAAGCACAGATGACCTTCAACGGTTACGGCTATACCGGTGTGACACCCGTATGTGCCCCGAATACGCTCTATTTCAACGTCAACGCACACGGCATTGACAATTTGCAGGATGATGAATATTATAAAGAATTCGAGCAGTCGCACTACAAGTACGGTTGGGACGAGGAAGAAAACAAATCCCCCGAAACCTGCTATTTTCTCTACATGGATTTACGGAACATTCAGGGAGCAAGGTGGCTCTTGACACGCCCCGAGTATGACGGGAAAGGACTGTATCTGCGTGGCGGATCGCAGGGAGCGATGCAATGCGTGGCGGTTTCCGCATTCGTAAAAGAAACGGTCGACCTCGAACTGTTTATTCCTTGGATGGCGGATCTTGGCGGAAAAGAGGCAGGGCGTATCAAAGGTTGGGTACCCGAGGCAAATTCCGATGTTACCGGTATTCTCTATTTCGATACTGCAAACCTTGCAAAGCGTGTGACCTGCCCCGTACGCATCAGCGGTTATCTCGGCGACTATACCTGCCCACCCTCCACATTGATTGTGCTGTATAAAAATTTCTCCGCATCGTCGCAGAAATCGCTCACACTCACGCAGAACGGCACGCACGGGCGGTATCCGAAAGATTCTTATTCTTACAGTTTGAATTGAGATTGCTTTTGATTTTGCCGTCTGCTATCTGCTAACCGATGACGGCTAAATATAAAAAATACTTGACAAAACAAGCCAAGTGCAGCAAAATAAGAGGAAAAAAGATTTTATGACAAAAACGAAAGTATTGATCATCGGAACAACGGCACTTGCCTGCGGATTCGTATCAAAATCAGATTCCGACTGCAATTGTACCGTCGTCGACGGCGGTTGGAGTTGCGGAGCGGAATTCGCCGATGCAATGGTCGCAGAACCGATTGATCTTACGAAAAAACGCCCACCGCAGTCCGAAAAACTGGTGGACGAATTGTGCGAACGGAACATCGTATCTCGAACGGGAGCGGTGCATTGCATTGCTCTTGCCGGAGCATTCGCAAAAAGGTTCGAAAATTCCCACTGTCGGGTTCTGCTCGGCACGTCTGTACTCGGAATCAAACGGCAGGTGGACGGTTTCCTCGTTACATTGTTTCAACCCCAAGAGGGATACACGGAGATTCTCGCCGAACGAGTGCTTGACACATTGCCTCGGAGTTTTATGAAATATCGGAAAAACTTTTCGCTGATGTTGGCGGACGGAAATCCGAACATCTCTGCTGATGGATCCCCCTGCCTGAGGCACGGACGATTTGCGGACGAGTGCATTTTAACGTTTGATGTTCCGCAGAATTGCACACTGCCGGAGGCGGAAAAACTTGCAAACGAATGGTTGACGGAAAACCGTGACAAACTCGGAAGTGCGGTTGTGGCAGGACCTGCCCTCGTATTCGGGTATCGGTTCGAGTCGCCTATGGACACGGAACGGGACGGCATCCGCTATGTGCCGTCGGCATCCTATCCCGATGCGGTATCTGCATTCGAAGGAGGGGAACTGTTATGCCTATGAAAAAACATACCCTGACAGACGGCGTACCGATCGCAACGGTTACAGACGATATTTTTGATGCGGACTGCGATATTTTGGTGATAGGTCTCGGCACTGCCGGCGTTATCTCCGCAATTGCATCTGCAAAAGAGGGGTGTCGGGTGACGGGAGTCGATACAGCACCTCTCGCAGGCGGTGTCGGAACATCGGCGTGCGTCTGGGATTACTACTACGGTGCGAGAGGCGGACTCTACGTGGAGATCAACCGCAAAGCCGATAAAATTCTCGAAAGCGGTATTTATCTTTCTACCGCCCGTGACGAACATTCCGAAACTTATCCGACCTCGGTCAAGTCTTTGGCATTGGAAGACACCTTGGACACGCTCGGCGTTACCCGTTATTACGAAACATCCGTCACGGCAATTTATTCAGAGAACGGACGGCTCTGCGGTGCGGAACTGTTCGGAAATCAAAAAATTGTCCGCATTCGTGCATCGGTTGTGATTGACGGTGCAAACGGTGCGGTATGTCACCTTTTGGGACTTCCGCATCTGCCTGCAAGAAAGAGCGATAACCGCACGGCTCGTTTTGCCCGTACGGTCGCAATGCGTGATGGGGACGGTCAATTTTGCGGTGCATGGCATCAGGGCGATGCACTCACGCAAGGTATGGGAACGGCGGAAATGTCTGCACACTATCTGCATTGGTCCGCACAGCCACCCTGCTATGCAGAACATTTTAATGCAGGTAATCGCCTTTACGGTTTGGGTTGCATCACCGGCATTCGGGAAGTGACTTGCTACGAAACCGAAGAAACCTATACGTTTTGCGATTGGTTAGATCGAAAACGCCCCCAAAAAGTGGCATTCTATGCACTGTCGCAGTTGGACAATTCCTGCGACGACGTTTGGAACGAAGATGACGATTTTGTAGACTGGAATGTGCTTTGCAATATGAACCCGTACGCTTTCTCGGTCGGTATTTCGCCGTATCTGTTCATGGCAAAAGGAGTGGACAATCTTTTGCTGGCAGGCAAGCACATCGGAACGGGGCATATTATGACCTCCGGCGTGCGGATGCGGTCCGATATGGAAAAATTGGGCGAAGCGGTTGGCGTGTTGGCATCCCTCTCTGTTGCAAAACATTGCTCCGCCAAGACCGTGGCAGACCTGTATTTTTCCGAATATCGCAAAATTCTCGCCGAGAGCGGTTGCTACGATGAGAGCAACGATAGGGGCGTTTGCGACCTCAACATCCCCGACCGTGGGATGTGGAAAAGTTGCAAGCTTCCGCAAAACACCGACGAATTGAAAGAAAGTCTTTCCGGCATTACGCCCTCGCTCGGACTGCTGGCGATTCGCCTCGGAAAAATCAAAATAAACGAAACCGTTCTGTCTTGGCTGACTGCGGAAAATCGGCTTTTGCGTGAAAATACTGCTGTTGCACTCGGAATGCTCGGCGACAAACGGGCACTGCCGGTCCTGCGTGAAATTCTCTCGGGCGACACCGAGCGGTATATGCACTATTGGGACGAATTCCGTTACGGTTGGCACTCCTCGACCGATCTGTGCAATTTCATCAAATCGGCATGCCTGCTTGCACGGTTTCACGATCCTGCCGATGAGGCACTGATGAAACGGATCGCAGATTATGACGGCGTTAACGAGATTCGCACCACGGCATCTTACTATGGAAAACGCTATTTCGGACTCTGCACCTATCCGGAAAATATTCTGAAACAAAAACAATTGAAAAAATTGAAAGGTAAAGGAAAAAAGAAATGATTGTAACAAGACCACCGCTTGGCTGGAACACATGGAACACCTTCGGCACGCACATCAACGAAAAACTGCTTTTGGAAACCGCCGATTATCTGGCAAATTCCGACTTGAAAAAGGCAGGGTATGAGTATATCGTTATCGATGATGGTTGGACGGAGCAGGAAAGGGACGAAAACGGCAGACTTATCCCGAATAAAGAGAAATTTCCGCACGGAATTCGCTACGTCGCCGATTATATTCATTCCAAAGGCTTGAAAATGGGAATTTACTCCTGTTGCGGAACGCTGACCTGCGGGGGCTACCCGGGGAGTTATGACCACGAGTACATCGATGCCGAAACATTCGCCGAATGGGGCATTGACTACCTGAAATACGATTTCTGCTATCACACGGGAACGCTCGAAGGGAAAATTTTCTATCGCCGTATGGGAACGGCTCTCGCAAATTGCGGTCGGGACATCGTTTTCAGTGCCTGCTCGTGGGGTATGGAGGAAACGCAGGAGTGGATTAAAACCACCGGAGCACATCTGTTCCGCTCAACACAGGACATTCAAAACAGTTGGGAGTCTATCAAAAAAATTACAAAACAGCAGACAAGACTGCTCCCGTATAACGGACACGGATGCTTCAACGATATGGATATGCTTGTCGTCGGCATGAATTCGAACAGTTTCATCGACGGTGAATGCGGAACGCACGGTTGCACGCTCGAAGAATATCGCACGCATTTTGCCATTTGGTGTATGTACGGTTCTCCTTTAATGATTGGTTGTGACATTCGCACACTGTCGGATGAGGCAAAAGCTATTTTGACCAACAAAGAGGCATTGGCAATCAATCAGGACCGTGCTTACAATCAGGTATACCATTTGACGCTTGACCGTGGTCCGGAAGATGCACCGGTCGTTGCTCGACTGCTGGAAAACGGTGATTTTGCAATCGGCGTGTTCAATCTGTTTGACAGCGACTACCGTTTTATCGTCGGTTTTGACGAAATGGGCATTACAACGCATTGCGGAAAAACACCGGTTCTGCGTGAAGTCTTCACGGGCGAAGTCGCAAAACTGACCAACCGCACCCTGAACGTTACCGTTGAGGGGCACGGCTGTCGGCTGTACCGTTGCAGTCTGGAAGAGAAATGAACTGCCGAGCCTGCGGAAAAACGATTGGCACGATGGACATCGGAGCTCACCGAAAGTTCATCGGCAAATGCGATAGCGACTATCTGTGCCGTGACTGTATCGCAAAGCACCTCGGTTGGTCAAGAGAAACGCTCGATGCTTGGATTCTCAAATTCAGACAGAACGGCTGCATGCTCTTCCCACCGCTGAAAGAAAAATAATTATGCAATAAAACTTTGCAAGAACAAACGAAACGAATATAGGGAACATTCCGCCGATGCAAAGGCGGAATGTTCCCTATTTTATTTCTGTTAGGCTACTCTACCGGATTGAAAAAACACACCCATCTGCAAAAAGTAAGTTTTTCAATCGGATTCAGAAAGATTTTCTCCTTTAACGGGAAACTGTTCAAGGTATTGGTTCTGCAAAGGTTGTTCAACCTTTCGGATGACCGGACAGAGTATCGGAAACTGATTTTTGAGGTTTCCGTAAATTGCCCGTAGGTTGTGTTATGATGTTTGATTCGGTGTAGCTGACGCATCAGGTTCCGCTGTGGGAATCTTGCAGTCGTTTCTTTTTTTCCATTGGAGCGGGGTGGTTCCTGTGTACCGGCGAAAGAGCTTATACAGGTGCGATGTGTCGTAAAGCCCGAGCTGTTCGCAAATGTCCTCGAGTGTAATTTCGGAGGTGTTCAACAGCTCTTTGACCTTTTCCACCTTGCTTTGATTGATGTATTCGATGGGGGAGATTTTAAGATGATTCCGGAATTTTCTTCGCAGGGAGGATTCGCTGATCGCAAAATGTTTGGAAATGTCGGCTATGGCGAGGTTCTTTTCCAAATTGGAGTCGATATAATCCAAAATCGGTTGAATGGAATCGTCGGCATCGGATTGTGTTTGGAGATTCAGTATCAGGTGATGAAGCAGATTCAACAGCCGACTTTTGCAGGATAGCATTTTTTGTGCTTTGTAATCGGTCACTGCCACGTCAAATTTCTGTTTATAATATCCGTTGGAATCGGTGTAGAGAATCTCCGGTTCTTCTCCCACGGTCAGGCGGGTGCCGGACAGGTCGCAGAGCGAAAAGTTCAACAGCAGGGAGGCCGGCGGAACATCGGTCTCGTCCAGAAAAAATTCAACACTGTAGCGGCATCCTTCGGGAATGAAGACGATCGAATTTCGTTCTGCGATCAAAATTTTTCCGTTTTCCAGCGTGAAGCGTGCCTCACGGCACAGAATCAGCGTCAGCCCATTGTCCGGTCTTGGGGTGTCTATATAGACAAATTTTGAATGATTTTTCCAATTCTGCCGTGATCCGATGATAGAAAAGAATTGTACGTCTGTTCTGTTCAGAGCCAATAATTTGATCGTCTTCATGTTAAATCCTCTCAATTACATTTTGAAAAATGCTGCTTTTCTTTTATGTGTTGTGTAATATTATTATATCACATCTGATCGAATATATGAAAAGGTAAAGAACGAAAAGAATATCGATCTTCTTCTCAATTGTGCCTGCTGTTTTGCGGAATGCGAGGGAAATGTGATCCGCAATGTGACAGGGTTTCAGTTGACGACTTATACATGGTTCGATGTAGAGGCCGAAACCTTTATCGATTGCTCCGGAGACAGCATTCTGGCTGAACTGGTCGATGCAAACTATATGGTTGGGCGAGAGAGCCGAGAGACCTTCGGCGAGGAATGGGGGCTGGCACAGGCGGACAAAAAGACCATGGGCATGAGCCTGATGATTCAGGCACACCAGACCGACCACAAGTGCGAGTTCATCCCGCCCGAGTGGGCGTATAAATTCACCACCGATGAGGAAATGAAGTTCAAACCGCACGAGTGTCTCGATCGGATCGAAACCAATTTTTACTGGATTGAATTGGGTGGCGAGGTCGATTCCATTCACGATACCGAGGAGGTGCGGGATGAACTGATTAAAATTGCCTACGGTGTTTGGGATCATATGAAGAATCACGGCGACCACGGTGCCGACAACTGGGAGCTGGATTTCATCGGCTTTCTTCCCGGAAAGCGTGAGAGCCGGCGGTATGTGGGCGATTACATTCTGACACAGCAGGATGTGGAAAGCGGTCGGCAGTTCCCTGATGAGGTCGCATACGGAGGCTGGCAGATTGACAACCATCTGCCCGGTGGCTTTGCCTTGAGTGGTGCGGATGGTGCACATCTTCAAAAAAAGCGTCTGACCGAGCCTTACGGCATTCCGCTTCGTTCGCTCTATTCTAAAAATATTGAAAACCTGATGTTCGCTGGACGGAATATCAGTGCTTCGCACATTGCGTTTGCCACAGTTCGCGTGATGGGGACCTGCGGCGTGATGGGGCAGGCGGTGGGAACTGCGGCGGCTCTGATGACAAAATATCACATGACAGCCCGTCAGCTCTGTGCCGAAAAGATTACGGAGCTTCAGGATGTACTGATGGAGGATGATTGTTTTCTGCCGGGGCAGAAGCGGAAAATTTCTCCGCTTTGCACGTCGGAAACGCTCTCAGCGGCTTGGGGTGACGCTTCGGCTCTGCTCAACGGAACCGAACGCAAGATATGGGGCAACGACAACGGCTACTGGGGTATGGTCAACCGTGCCGTGACCTACACGTTCCCGCAAAAAACGCATCTTTCGGAGTTCCGTCTGATCGTTGACAGCGATCTGGACAGAGAGTACACCGAGGGAAATCCCGCAGTGCTGAACATTTCCACCACGCTGTTCCGTCGGCTGGATTATCAGTATACCACATTCGGATTCCCCAAGTGTATGCTTAAGGCTTTCCGGATAGAGGCGTTGGATGATGCCGGTGAGTGGCAGACGGTTTACGAAACACAAAACAATCATCAGAGAATGATTCGGATGCCGCTTGATGTGGACACAACGTCGATTCGCCTAATTCCGCTGAACACGTATTTCTCCGAGGCACTCGGCAAAGCGACCTACGGCAGTGCACAGGCACATATTTTTGCGTTTGAGGTCCGGTGATTTTTGAATGCAGCGAGGAGAAAACAGAATGAAAGCAACACAATATATCACCGGACAACAACTGCCGTTTGTAAAAAGACAGCTTTACCCATCCGCAGGGATGAGCGGTGCGATCACTGTTACGACCGATGAGGAGGTGATCTCCGACAACTTTATCGGCTTCGGAGTCGCCGTTACGGGGAGTTCCTGCTATGAGTTGAGCACCATGGAGCCGGATGCACGGGAAAAACTCCTACGGCAAATTTACACGGAGGAGGGGTTGAATCTGTCGGTTGCACGCCTGACAGTGGGTGCCAGCGACTATTCGGCGGAGCTGTATTCTTACGATGATGTGGATGGCGATGTCTCCTTGGAGCACTTTTCAATCGACCGCGACCGTGCCTATATCATTCCGATGATACAGGAAATTCTGAAGATTCGTCCCGACCTGTACCTGTACGCCTCCCCATGGAGTCCTCCGGCATGGATGAAGACGGGCGGGAGCCTGTGTGGCGGATATATGCGACGGGAATACATCGACTGCTATGCGGATTATCTGATTCGGTATCTCAGGGAATACGAAAAATGTGGCATTCATATCAGGGCTTTGACACCGCAGAATGAGATTGAGCAGAAACAGCACGGGTTGATGCCCGCCTGCGATTGGCATCCGGATATTGAAGCCGAGTTCATTTCGGTTCTGCACAAAAAACTGCAGGATGAGCATATGGACGTGAAGATCTAGATGTATGACTATAATTTTGACGGCGTTCCGCGGGTGATGTGGATGCTCGGGCATCATAAACAACTTGCGGAGCATTGCAACGGTGTGGCGTTCCATTATTACCGCGGTGCGGTGGAGGATACCGAAACGGTTCAAAAAGCCTACCCCGATATGGAACTGCATTTTACCGAGGGCGGTCCCCGTCTGTTGGACAATTATGCCACCGATTGGTGCAAATGGAGCATCATGATGGCAAAGGTTCTCAATCAGAGATTTCAGTCCTTTACGGGGTGGAATCTGTTGCTGGATGAAACAGGCGGTCCCAATATCGGTCCGTATTTCTGCGGTGGATTGGTGACGTTGAACAGCATCAGTGGCGAGCTTTCCTACAGCGGTCAATATCATGCGTTCCGTCATCTTTCGCACTTTTTCAAGCCGGTTCCGAGGTCTTAAAAGTAAATTTGACAAATCATCAAACAGGAATGTTCAAGTTTCCTTCGCAGGAGAGAGGAATTGTGGCAACGGCGTTCCGGACACCGGACGGAAAAAAGGTTTTTGTTCTGGTCAATCCGAATCAAAGCACCAAAAAACAGCTTCAGCTCAGGGAAGGCGATACCGATTGGTATGTGGAACTGCTACCGAACACCGTTTCCACAGTGGTAATGGAAAAAGAACGATAAACAACGGCTTCAGATAGGGATTTTTAAGAAGTCGGGTTAAGTGCCGAAAAGAAA